>DASZFC010000101.1:0-3238 GCA_035940195.1 Solirubrobacteraceae bacterium | reverse complement strand
ACAGGTCATCGACTTCCAGGTGCTGCTCCTCGGCGATGGCAGGCAGGTCGGCCTTGCCGTTGTAGGGGGGCCCGTTCACTGTTTCCATGAGCCCAGTCAGCACGTTCGAGGAGACGTGCGTCAGCACGGTGCCGATGCCCGTGCCCGGAAAGCGCTCGGCCTTCGGCCCGGCCCGCGGTTCGCTGCGCGGCCGTGCCGTCATTTCCACGTACACCCGATCGATGAGCGCCCGGAAGCGCGGATCCTGCGCGTGGCGCGGCTGCGGCAGGTCGACCGGGATCTCGCTCACGACGCGCCCGGGATGGGTCGAGAAGATCAGCATGCGGTCGCACATCTGCACCGCCTCCTCGATGTTGTGCGTCACCAGCAGCACCGACTTGATCGGCAGCTGCCCCTCGCCCCACAGGTCCAGGAAGTCGTTGCGCAGCGTCTCCGCGGTGAGCACATCGAGCGCCGAGAACGGCTCGTCCATCAGCAGAATGTTGGGATGGACCACGAGCGCGCGGGCAAAGCCGACTCTCTGTCGCATACCGCCGGACAGCTCCCGCGGGTAGGCGGATTCGAAGCCGTCGAGGCCGATCAGGTCGATCGCCTGCAGCGAGCGTTTGCGCATCTCGGGCTGCGGCATCCCGAGCGCCTCGAGCCCGAGCTGAACGTTCTCGAGCACGGTGAGCCAGGGGAACAGCGCGAAGCTCTGGAAAACCATTGCGATACCCGAGGCCGGGCCGCGCACCGCGCGGCCGAGATAGTTCACCACCCCCCTGGAGGGCTCATCGAGACCCGCGATCGCCCGCAGCAGCGTGGACTTCCCCGAGCCTGAGCGCCCGAGCAACCCCACGATCTCCCCGGGGCGCAACGTCAGGTTGACGTTCTCGAGTACGACGAGCTCATCGCCGTCGGGCTTGCGGAAGGACTTGCAACAGCCCTTCACCTCGAGCAGCGGCCCGAGGTTAAGCGCTGGAGCGGGTGCATTCATCGGCCTCTCCTCTTGAGTCTTTCGGTCCTTCAGCTGATGCGGAACTTGCGCTCGGCGCGCGCATACAGTGGACGCCAGAACACGCGGTTCAAGGTAACCACGAACAGGCTCAAAACCACCGTGCCCAGCACGGAGCGCTGAAAGTCCCCGGTGGCAGTGGCATTGGCGATGTACGCGCCCA
This sequence comes from Solirubrobacteraceae bacterium, assembly GCA_035940195.1. Classification (GTDB taxonomy): domain Bacteria; phylum Actinomycetota; class Thermoleophilia; order Solirubrobacterales; family Solirubrobacteraceae; genus Palsa-744. The sequence goes on along the minus strand of DASZFC010000101.1, from coordinate 2,081 downwards.
GGCCGTGCGCGGTGAGTTTCTCGTCGCCCCAGCTGACCACTTCCGCCACGATGCTCGCGTTCCACGAGCCACCCGAAGCGGTGATCGCACCCGTGACATAGAACGGAAACACCGCCGGCAGGGCGACCCGGCGCCACCACAGCCAGCCATGCACGCCAAGGTTCTCGCTGGCGTAGCGCAGATCCGGGGCAATGGCGGAGGCGCCGACGATCACGTTGAAGAGAATGTACCACTGGGTGCCGAGGATCATGAGCGGGCTCAGCCAGATGTCCGGGGTCAGTCTGAGCGTCACGACGGCCGACACCACGATCGGAAACAGCAGATTCGCCGGGAAGGCTGCCAGGAATTGCGCGATCGGCTGCGCGATGCTCGCCACGCGCGGCCGCAGCCCCACCCACACGCCGATCGGCACCCAAATGAGGCTCGCGATCGCAATCAGCACCGCCACGCGCAGCAGCGTGATGAATCCCAGCCCGATGACGTGCCCGATCTCGGCCAAGTGCACCTCTCCCAGCACGAACCACGTGGTCTTCCACAGGGCCCCGAGCCCGATGAGGATCAACAGGGTGTACCAGGCGTAATCGACCCAGCGTGCGTCCCAGGGGCTGGCCGCTCGCGCCACCGCAGCTGCGGCCCTCGCCTGCGGCTTCATCCCGGCGCGCAGCATCGCCGCAAAAGCACGGCTGACCAGACCGAGCAACCGCGAGCGGCGCATCATCGTCAGCGCCCAGGAGCGCGTCGCCGTGAATCCTGCCTCCTGTTCCAGTCGAAACCAGTCGGCACTCGCGGTCAGCGGGCGGAACAACAGCTGATCGAACAACAGGATCACGACGAACATGGCGGCAATCGCCCAGCCGATCGCCGCGAGGTTCTTTTGTTCGATGGCGAGTGCGATGTAAGAACCCACGCCCGGCAGCGTGACCGTGGTGTTGCCGACGCTGATGGCCTCGGAAACCGTGACGAAGAACCAGCCTCCGGACATCGACATCATCATGTTCCAGATGAGCGCCGGCATGGCGAACGGAACCTCCAGGCGCCAGAAGCGTATCCAGGGGCTGAGCTGGAAGTTACGCGCCACCTCCACCAACTCATCCGGAATGCTGCGCAGCGAGTGATAGAAGCTGAACGCCATGTTCCACGCCTGGCTGGTGAAGATCAGGAAGACGGCGGCCAATTCAGCGCCGGCCACGCGCCCCGGCGTGAGCTGAAGGAAGAAAAGGATGGTGATCGAGAAGCTCAGGATCGGCACCGACTGCAGGAAGTCCAGCAGCGGCACCAGGATCACTTCCGCGCGCCGGCTCTTGGCGGCGAGCGTTGCGTAGGTGAAGGTGAATATCAGGGAGGCGAGCATCGCGATGAGCATGCGCAGCGTTGTGCGCGCGGCATACCCGATGAGCGCCCCGGGGTTAAGCGAGATCGGCGTCGCCTGCAGGTACGCCAGCGAACCGATCAGCCCGTGCGCCGCCTGCGCGACGTAGATGAAGAAAGCACACACCAGCACGAAGGCGAGCAGGTCCCAGCCGCCCGGCACATAACGCGTCCGCAGTACCGAGATGGGCAGCCGCTCGATGCGCATCGGGCGGAGTTTGCCCCAACGAGCCGAGGATTGGCACCGCTGCGCACTACCGGACTGTGGTAAGCGGCGCTCGACAAAGGGGCGTGCAGTGCCAAATCCGCTGCGAGTGTCGTACGATAGTTTCCCATGAAGACAAACTTCCTCCGGGCGGCCGCGGCCGCCACGCTCACCCTGGTCCTGGGCGCCCTCGCGCACGCCGACCCGGAAACCTCCGACGTCAAGACCGCCGTCAAGGAAGACGCCAGGACGGTGGGCCACGCTGTCGAGCACAGCGCCCGAACCGTCGGGCACGCGGTCGCGGACAAATCCCGGGAGGCGGAGCACGCCGTCGCCGCGGATGCCAAGGCCGCCGCGCACACCGTGCGCGAGGATACGAAGAAGGCGGCTCACGCCATCGAGGACGGCGCCAGAACCGTTGGCGAGAAAGTCAAGGACGACGCCGTCAAGGCGAAGGAGGCCGTGACACCCAAGCCGAGCGCGCCCGAGCCGAAGACGTAACGCGTTC
>DASZFC010000100.1:0-5479 GCA_035940195.1 Solirubrobacteraceae bacterium | reverse complement strand
GTGATCGCCGATCTCCACGAGCTCCTCTGCGGCGATCATCACCCCGAGATTCAGAAATGTCCCCTCGCCGATCCGTACCCGCGCATTCCCCGGAGCTGTGATCCACACGCCGGGCTCGAGCAGCGCTCCCGCCCCTATCTCCAGCCGTCCCTCACTCAATGCTTCGAGCACGTTCCCGTGTACCGGCCAGCGCGCGAACGCCTCGCGGCGCATCAGCTCCCAGTGGATGCGCGCTCGGTTCCACGGCAGCGAATTGCGCTCGTACCAGCGCCACTTCTGCACCCACAGCCGGGTCTGGCGCGCCAGGTCGTGATCGCTCAAGCGGCAACCTTCGCGCGGGGCTTTCTCTGCGCGGTGCCCTTTCCGCGCGATTTCTTCGCCGCGCGCTTCGCCGGGACCACGAGCTCTGAGAGAAACTGTCCGGTGTACGACGCCGGCTCGGACGCCACCTGCTCGGGGGTGCCGGCAGCGATCACCATGCCTCCGTCCTCTCCCCCCTCTGGACCCATGTCGATCAGACGGTCGGCTGACTTGATCACGTCGAGGTTGTGCTCGATCACCACCACGCTGTTCCCCGCGTCGACCAGCCTTTGCAACACCTCCAGCAGCCGCTCCACATCGGCGAAGTGCAGCCCTGTGGTGGGCTCGTCGAGGATGTACAGCGTGCGACCCGTCGCCACCTTCGACAGCTCGGTTGCGAGCTTCACGCGCTGGGCCTCGCCCCCAGAGAGCGTCGTCGCCGGCTGGCCGAGGCGTACGTAGCCCAGCCCGACGGCGTTCAGCGTCTCCAAACGCCGGCGCACCTTGGGGATGTGCTCGAAGAATCCGAGCGCGTCCTCGATCGCCATGTCGAGCACGTCGGCGATGCTCTTCCCCTTGAACCTCACCTCCAGTGTCTCCCGGTTGTACCGCTTCCCGTGACACTGCTCGCAGGGCACATACACATCCGGCAGGAAGTGCATCTCGATCTTGATCTGCCCGTCGCCCTTACAAACCTCGCAGCGACCTCCCTTTACGTTGAAGCTGAACCGCCCGGGCTTGTATCCCCTCGTGCGCGCCTCCTGCGTCTTTGAGAACAGGTCGCGGATCACGTCGAACAGGCCCGTATACGTCGCCGGGTTGGAGCGGGGGGTGCGTCCGATCGGGGACTGGTCGACGGCGATGATCTTGTCGAGCTGGTCGAGGCCATTGATCGCGCGGTGCGTACCCGGGCGCCGGCGCGCGCGGTGCAGGCGACTTGCCACCGACTTGAATAGCACTTCGTTGACGAGCGTCGACTTGCCCGATCCGGACACGCCCGTCACGCACGTCAACACGCCGAGCGGGACCTTCACGTCGACATCGCGCAGGTTGTGCTGGCTCGCCCCCAGGATCTCCACATAGCCTGCCGGAGTGCGCCGCCTTGCGGGCGCCTGGATCGTGCGCGTCCCCGCCAGGAACTGACCAGTAGCCGACTCCTTCACCAGCTGCACCTGCGCTGCGGTCCCCTGCGCGACGATCCGCCCGCCGTGCTCGCCCGCGCCCGGGCCCATGTCGACGATGTAATCGGCCGCGCGCATCGTCTGCTCGTCGTGCTCGACCACGATCACCGTATTTCCCAGGTCCCGCAACCGCTCCAACGTCCCGATCAGCTTCGAATTGTCACGCTGGTGCAGCCCGATCGAGGGCTCGTCGAGGATGTACAGCACGCCCACCAGCGACGATCCGATCTGCGTCGCCAGCCTGATCCGCTGCGCCTCCCCCCCGGACAGCGTCGCGGCGGCGCGATCCATCGACAGATAGCCGATCCCGACGTTCTCCAGGAACCTCAGCCGCTCGGAGATCTCGCGCAAGATCAGCCGTGCTACGTGCCGGTCGGTCTCTGAGAGCTCGATCTCATCCAGCCACTCCAAGGCCCTCCGCGCAGACATTGCGCAGAACTCGTCGATCGGCGTCCCCGCGACGAGCACCGCGCGCGACTCGGCCCGCAACCGCGCCCCCCCACACACAGGACAGGCACGTAACGACATGAACTGCTCGATCTTCTCGCGCGTCCCCTCGGAGTCCGTCTCGCGATAGCGGCGCTGCAGGTTCTTCACGATTCCCTCGAACTTCGTCGCATACGAGCGCCGGCGCCCATAGCGGTTGCGGTAGGTGATCTGCAGCCGTTCGTCTGTCCCGTTCATGAACAGATCGCGCATCTGCACCGGCAGCTGTGCCCATGGCACCGTCAGATCAACTCCGTAGCGTTCAGCGATCGCCTCTGTCACCTGCTCGTAGTAGTTCGACGTGCTGCTCGCCCACGGGGCAAGCGCGCCTTCGGCGATCGACAGCGACGGGTCGGGCACGACCAGCTCGGGATCGATCTCCATCTGCGCGCCAAGCCCCGTGCAGTGCTCGCACGCCCCGTGCGGCGAGTTGAACGAGAAGATCCGCGGCTCCAGCTCGACCAGCGATGGGCCATGCACTGGACACGCAAAGCGCTCCGAGAAGGTGAATATCGTGCCCGGATCGGGCACTTCACCGGGCACGATCTGCACGGCCGCCGCACGCGCGCCCTTCGCACCGGTCGCGTGCTCGGGCTCCTGCAGAGAGGAGGCCGAGCTCATGATCTCGATCTCCACGAGCCCTTCGGCGAGGCTCACCGCGGTCTCGATCGAGTCCGCCAGGCGCTTGCGCACGTCGTGGCGCATCACCAGCCGGTCGACCACGACCGAGATGTCGTGCTTGTAGCGCTTGTCGAGCACGATCGATTCCTCCAGCATCCGCAGCCGGTCGTCGATCTTCACGCGCGCGAACCCTTCGGCACGCAGCTCTTCCAGCAGCTTGCCGTACTCCCCCTTGCGCCCGCGCACCACAGGGGCGAGCACCATGAAGCGTGCCCCCTCCCCCAGCTCCATCACCTGATCGATGATCTGCTCCGCCGACTGGCCCACGATCGGCCGCCCGCAGACCGGGCAGTGCGGCTTGCCCACACGCGACCACAACAGGCGCAGGTAGTCGTAGATCTCGGTGACCGTACCCACGGTGGAGCGCGGGTTGCGCGAGGTCGTCTTCTGGTCAATCGAGATCGCCGGCGAGAGCCCCTCGATCGAATCCACGTCGGGCTTGTCCATCTGGCCCAGGAACTGCCGCGCGTAGGCCGACAGTGACTCGACGTAGCGCCGCTGCCCCTCCGCGTAGATCGTGTCGAACGCCAGGCTGCTCTTGCCTGAGCCAGACAGCCCCGTGATCACCACGAGCGCATCGCGTGGCAGCGACAGGGAGATGTCCTTCAGGTTGTGCTCTCTCGCCCCCGAGACGACGATCTGATCGCTTACCGGCATGTCTCGGCCATTCTATGACGGCGAACAGATGTTCGATGTGCGAAGGACCCGCCTGCAGTGCCTCTCAGCCCTCGATTGCCGCGTATACCTCGTCGAGCAGTTTCTGCCGGTCGGCCAGCTGGTGGTGCTCGGCCAGGTAGCGGTCGATTGTTGTACGTGAATCGCCGTTCATAGCCATATTCAGCGCGATCAGGCGCGCTCCATACAGATCCCCGTTCTCGCCGCTCGCCTCGCTGGCAGATTGCAGTGGTACTTGTGATGAGAGCTCGGGCTCTGGCAGGGGCGGTTGTGCGGGAGCGGCCGCAGGCGGTGCGGGGGCTGCGGACACGGCCTCCGGATTGTCCTGCCTTGCGGGTGCACCAGTTGCGGGATCTCCAGCCGGCACCGGCACCACGGGATGAGGATCGGCCTGCGGCGTGTGCCCGCCACGTCCCGCGGCGGCGTCATAGAGCTCTGCCATGTCCCTCTCCACAACCGTGAGGTCGTTTGCAAGCCTGCCCGCGCCGGCGCGCAGGCTCTCCACCAGCGTGCTCGTCTCCCCGTCCATCGACTCGACGCGCTCGATCAGCACGGCCGTGGCCTGTGCGACCGCGGCCACATGCGCCCTTGCCTGCTTCACCGCATCCGCGCGCGTGCGCTCAGCGTCGCTATCGGCCTGCGCGCGCGTCTGGCGCGCGTCCTCGGAGGCTTTCTGCTCGATATCAGCAGCAGTCGTCTCGGCGGCCTCGAGAATGCCCTTCACCTGGGTGCCAGCACTAGAACCAAGTGTCTCGCCCGCACGGTGCTCCAGCGTGCGCCGTAACTCCTCGACCTCCGCCGCGAGGATGTGCAGGTGCGCGTCTACGGCGGCGGGATCATAACCCCGCCGGCCGATTGGAAAGTCACGCTTCTCGATGCTCTGCCGGTCGAGCTCCACCTGGCCATCCTACAATGCCGCCCCCCGGGCCCGGCACACCGCCGGGCCCATTTGCGAGCACGCGCTCAAGCGATCTTCCCGGCCGGGGCCTCACTCGCCTGGATCTCTCTTAGATCGCGGCGCAGCTCACGCAGCTCGTCGCGCAGTTGCGCCGCGTACTCGAAGCGCAGGTCCTCCGCCGCGAGGGCCATCTCCTCCTCCAGCTCCACGACCATGCGCTCGAGCTCGTTCTCAGGCAGCTCCTTGCCCGCTCTGCGCCGCTCTGCGCCGCGCCGACTGCGGCCCTTCTTCGGGACCTTGCTGTCCGCCTGCAGGAACTCAGCGATGTCGGAGATGCCCTTTACGATTGTCGCCGCCGTGATCCTGTGCTCCTCGTTGTAGGCCAGCTGGATCTCGCGCCGGCGGTCGGTCTCCTCGATCGCCGCCTTCATAGCCTTCGTCTCCTTGTCGGCATACATCAGCACCGTGCCCTCGATGTTCCGTGCCGCGCGGCCAATCGTCTGGATCAGCGAGGTCTCCCCGCGCAGGAAGCCCTCCTTGTCGGCGTCGAGGATCGCCACCAGCGAAACCTCGGGCAGGTCCAGGCCCTCGCGCAGCAGGTTCACCCCGACGAGTACGTCGTACTCGCCGAGCCGCAGATCCCTGATGATCTGGATCCGCTCCAGCGTGTCGATCTCCGAATGCAGGTAGCGCGTCTTGAAGCCCATCTCCAGGAGATATTGGGAGAGGTCCTCTGACATCTTCTTCGTCAGCGTCGTCACCAGCACGCGCTCGTTGCGATCCACCCGTTTGCGTACCTCGTTCATCAGATCGTCGATCTGATCCTTCGTCTCGCGCACCTCCACACCAGGGTCCACGACCCCCGTGGGGCGAACGATCTGCTCGACCACGTTCGTCGAGCGCGTGCGCTCGTACTCGCCGGGGGTCGCCGAGACGAACATCAGCTGCGGTGTGATCGAGAGAAACTCTTCAAAGGTCTGGGGGCGGTTGTCCATCGCACTCGGCAGCCGGAATCCGTATTCCACGAGCGTCTGCTTGCGGGAGCGGTCCCCCTCGAACATCCCCCCGATCTGCGGCACCGTCTGGTGAGACTCGTCGATGAAGCAGACGAAGTCCTTGGGGAAGTAGTCGATCAAGCAGTACGGCCGCTCGCCCGGTTCACGGCCGTCGAGAATCCGCGAGTAGTTCTCGATCCCCGAGCAGAACCCCATCTCGCGCAGCATCTCCATGTCGTACTGCGTCCGCTGGCGCAGCCGGT
>DASZFC010000099.1:0-10240 GCA_035940195.1 Solirubrobacteraceae bacterium | reverse complement strand
CCTTCCGAGAGAGCCGCCCAAGCACGCCGTGAGCTGGACCGGAAGTTCGATGCCGCCAACCTCGAACCCATCCAAGCACGTCCCCGCTCCGGCTGGATACGCGCTATCCGCGGGGCGCTGGGGATGAGCCAGGCCGTCCTGGCTGAGCGCCTGGGCGTATCCGGTGCCGCGGTCAACAAACTAGAGCACGCTGAGCTCCACGGCGGGATCACCACTGGCAAGCTGGCCCAGGTCGCAAGCGCCCTCGACTGCACCCTCGTCTACGCCCTCGTGCCGAACTCCACACTGGATCAGACCGTCAGGACCCAGGCCCGCACGGTAGCCGCGAGGCTCCTCGGATATGCCACCCGGACCATGGCCCTGGAGGCTCAGGACATCGGCGAGGACCGCCAAAGCGAGGCAGTTGAACGCCAAGCACAACAACTCCTGGCCAGCAGCAACCTCTGGCGTCCGCGGCGAAGCCGAGCGCGACCTAGCCCAACAGACCTCGCTTGCCCCCTGCGCCCCGAGGCCTATGAAGGTGTACGCGAATAGTCCAGGCCGGCGGCTCGCGCTTCGCCTATACACGAGCGTCTCTCGCCAGGGCGCTCAGCGAGAATCCGTTGCGGATAAGCTTGACGGGATGTCCCTGCTGGCCAGTTGTATCGACGACTCCTATGCCGCGAAGGGTGAGCCCAAAGGTGGGCCTACGAGTGAGTTTCGCGACGGGGGTGGGCCCAAAGGTGGGCCCAAAAGCCATTTTGGTCCCCTCTCGGGAGTCGCAGAACAGGCTGATTAGCAGGGGATTCGGCGAGATAGCTCAGTTGGTAGAGCACACGACTGAAAATCGTGGTGTCGGCGGTTCGAGTCCGCCTCTCGCCATACCATCTTTTGACTACTCACAGGCATCTTTTGGCCCGTCAGGCACTGGAGAGTCTGGGGTGGATCGACGATTTGGCACTTCCGTCCAATCGCCGTGCATTGCTACCGTGCGATCTGGGATGCGTCCGAGGTTGCTGCATCTTCTCATCGCTGGCGTCGTCGCATTGACCGCGGCCGGCTCGGTCGACGCGTCAACCGGTACCCAGACTGTGCCGGTAAACGTGCAGCAGAAGCCGAGCATCGTTGGCAATGTCCACATCAGCTTCCCCTCAACCGGCAGCCTGCCGCCGGACAGCTACTACTACGCCGTCATGGTCCTCAAGCCGTACAAGCACTACACCCAAGAAGTACCGCCACCTTGCGCGACCTCCAGCAACATGGAAAAGACCGACTACGGCTACCCCCGCCCGGGTCGCCCGGTAAGGCTCGTTCTGACCCGCGCAAAGTCGCTCGCCGGACACTGGTGCAGAGGCGGCGTCTACAGCGGCGGGATCTATGCCGTGCCGTACCCGCCTCCCTGTAACAGCACGTACCCCTGCCGCAGCGAACCGTACAAAGAACCCTGCGCCGGCATCCGGCCCGGTTGCGTGGAGGGCGTTGTCGCGAAGCCAAGGTTCTACCGCTACCCCGACGGGCTACCCGCGCCCCTCGCCAAAGGCACCCGCATCATCGGCCACTTCAAAGTCAGCTTCTAACGCTCTGGTAGGATTCGGTCGCTATGGGCGCGCATCGTTTCGAGCGCGACGCTGGGAGGCGGACGGTGGGTTTCGCCGTGTTCGCCGCGATGTGCTGCCTGGTGTGGGGCCTGCCCGCCGCGGCACAAGCGTCGTCATCGCCGAGCGAAGTTCAAACCGAACCGGCGCAACCGATCCCGGGCGGGGCCAAGCTGAAGGGCAAGCTCAACCCTGATGGCCTGCCGACGACCTACTACTTCGTATACGCCCGGGATACGTGCGACGAAGGCTGCACTCCATCGAAGACCGCGAAGAGCGGGCCGCTCACGGGTGACACCACGCAGGAAGTGCCCGCCGTGGAAGTGACGGGCCTCTCAGGGTCGGGGGGATCGGAACGGTATTGGTACATCCTGGTCGCGACCAACGCTGACGGCACCGTGTATGGGGGGCTCGTCGACTTCACCCCCGGAGCGCCGCTGCCGTCGATAAGCGGCGAGTCCGTCTCGCGCCGGACCCAGACCGACGCCACGCTCGAAGCGCAGATCAATCCGCAGGGAGACCAAGCGGGCGACTACTACCAATTCCAGCTCGTCTCCCACCCGAGCGAATATGCGTCTGAAATCCTCTGTCCGACGAAGCCGCCACCGGCAACGGATGGATGCGGCGGCACCCACTCGGAAAGCGCGCTGCCGATCGGGTGGGTGTGTGGGGGCTGCGAAAGGCTCGCCCCGCAGTTCGTTCAGCTCGACCTCGCCAGCGTTGGTGTGACGCTCAAGCCGGCCACGACCTATCACTACCGCGTAATCGCCGCTAGGGCCATCCAGACCGAAGACACGATCCAGTGGGAACCCCCGCCGGTGTACGGCCCCGACCAGACCTTCACAACCCCACCCGCCGGCAAACTGCCAAGCATCGAATCCGTGTCCGTCTCCCACCTGACGTCAACCGACGCAACACTCGAAGCACAGCTGAACACGCAGGCCCTGGAAACGACCTACCAGTTCCGGCTCGAATCCGGCTGCCTATGGCCGCAGGCGTGTCCGGAGATCACGGTGTACCCGCTGCCGAGCGGCAATCTTCTCGGTTCCTTCGCCGGTCAGAGCGTCAGCCTCGACCTGAACAGCGCCGGGGTGACGTTGATGCCGGGAATTGAATATGCCTACCGATTTGTCGCACAGAATGGGGCGGGCAAAGGAGAAAGCAGCGAACACAGGTTCACAACCCCGGAAGACGGCGTTCAGCCACTGAACACCACTACGCCGTCGGGGCCGCATTCGATCGCGGGATTAGCACAGACCGCGGGTCAGGGCACGGTTACACCTGCCACGACTAACCCTCTCGGCAAGATCACGCCATCGCTGAAGATGACGATCTTGACGAACGCCCAGAAGCTCTCAAAGGCAGTCGAGGCGTGCAAGCGCAAGCCAAAGCGCCAGCGGGCGACGTGCATAAAGCAGGCTCACAAGAGGTATGGGCCAGCGGCAAACAAAAAGGGTAAGGGTAAGAAGAAGTAGGCCGCCGGGCGATAGCCTCGTAGTTGTATGGATTCGAGGGCAGCGCGACGCTTTCGCAATCGTCCCGAAGCCGGCAGGCTTTTGGCGGAGCGCCTGCGCGAATATGGCGGCCGGGAGGATGTCGTGGTCCTAGGCCTGCCGCGCGGTGGCGTGCCGGTTGCATTCGAGATAGCGCGTGCGCTTGCAGCCCCGCTGGATGTCTTCCCCGTACGTAAGCTCGGCGTTCCCGGTCAGGAGGAGCTGGCGTTCGGTGCCATCGCAACGGGTGGTACGCGCGTGCTGAACGAGCGGCTGATCCTCGCCCTTGGCATTCCGCCTGAATGGGTTGAGGCGATCGACGCCTCCGAGCGTTGCGAGTTGCAACGCCGCGAGCTCGCCTACCACCCTGAGCGCCAGCGCCTGGACGTTGCCGACGAGACGGTCATCCTCGTCGATGACGGCCTGGCGACGGGGCTGACCATGCGGGCGGCGGTACATGCGATCCGCCAGGAACACCCGGCGCGGGTGCTCGTCGCGGTTCCGGTCGCCGACCCCGACGTGTGTGCGAGCCTTCGTGAGGGCGCTGAGGAGGTCGTGTGCTTGAGCACCCCCCAGCCGCTGCGGGCGGTTGGGGCCTGGTACGAGGACTTCTCACAGACAACCGATGAGGAGGTTCGCGAGCTGCTCTGGCGCGCTGCGCACTTCGCGACCTGCCCCTAGGCCGATCCTCGCCAAGAACACCGCACAGCGTCACGCAGGCGCTCCCAGCCGCGCACGGCGCAGCGCGGCCTGAACTGTCTGCGTGAGCGTGCCAACATCGTAGGCACCGTAGTGTCGGCGGCCGTTGACGAAGAACGTGGGGGTACCGGAGACGCCGCTCTCATCGGCGCTGGCCACGTCCTCGCTGACCCGAGGGGCATACTCGCGACGGCGCAGCTCCTCGGAAATACGATTCCCGTCTAGCCCGAGTTGCCTGGCGTAGTCCCGGATGTCGCTTGGCCCCAGATCGCCTTGATGGCCGAGCAGTGTGTCGTGCATCTCCCAGAAGCTGCCCTGAGCGGCGGCCGCCTCCGAGGCCTCGGCGGCGAGTTGCGCGTTTGGATGAACGTCGTTGAGCGGGAGGTGACGCCATACATAGCGAATGTCGTCGCCGAAAGAGGAAACGAGCTCGCGTATAACCGACTCGGCCTGGCCGCAATAGGGACACTCGAAGTCTCCGTACTCCACGAGCGTGACCGGTGCGTCATCGGGCCCGCGGATGTGATCGCGCTCGGCGTCCACATCGTCAGAGAGATCGAGGATGTCCTCTGCCGTGGCCCCGATCTGACGTGCGCGTACCCTGCCCGGCAGTCGTTTGACGACTCCGAACACGCCCGCTGACAGCAGCGTCGCGAAGAGAATCGAGCCCAGCGCGCCGAGCTTCGCCTCGTCGAGCTGCTCGCCATGGAAGGCGAGGCTCGAGACGAGCAGCGAAACGGTGAAGCCGATGCCCGCGACCGACGCCCCGCCTGCGAGCACCGGCCAGCTGATGGCAGGCCGGGGCCCGTGGAGGACTGGCCGTGAGGCCAGCCAGGAAGCACCGAGGATCCCGATGGGCTTGCCGATCATGTAGCCAAAGAGGATGCCGAGCGTGACCGGCGAGGTGATCGCGTCTTCGAGCAGTCCGCTGCTTACGTGAATGCCCGCGTTCGCGAGCGCAAACAGCGGCACGATCACATAGCTCGTCCAAGGGTGAAGGCCATGCTGGAGGCGCTCGTTGAGCGAGATCGCGGACCGGACACCGACCTGTGCCGATCGCGCCATCTCCGGTGTGGGCTGCTCGCGGAACGAGCGTGCGAGCGCGGTCGCGCGCTCCAGGTCCTCGCGCGATGGCTGATAGGCGCTGGTCACCAAGCCGGCTGCGAGTCCTGCCACGACTGGATCGATCCCGGACTTGAACATCGCCACCCACAACGCCGCCCCGACGATGACCGCCAGCTGGCGCATCAGCGAAAGCCGACCCTGCAACAGCGGTATGTAGCGCAGCGCGAACAAGAGCACGAACAGCGCAAGGGCGACGGCAAGCGCGACGAGCGAGACGTGATGGGTGTAGACGGTGGCGATCACCACGAGCGCACCGAGGTCATCGACGACCGCGAGCGTCAGCAGAAACACACGCAGCCGCGTGGCGGCTCGCGGCGTGAGCAGCGCGAGGGCGCCGAGCGCCAAGGCAGTATCGGTGGACATCGCGGCGCCCCAGCCGCGCGCACCAGGACCGCCGGCGTTGAACGCCAGGTAGATCGCGACGGGCACCGCCATGCCGCCGATCGCCGCGAGCACCGGGATCGCCAGACGGCGCCGCTCGCGCAGCTCGCCCAGATCGAGCTCGCGCTTTGCCTCGAGGCCAACGACGAGGAAGAAAAAGGTCATCAGCCCTTCGTTGACCCAGTGGCGCAGGCTGGTTGAGACAGAGCCGCCGCCGAGCGTAATCGAGAGGTTTGTCCTCCACAACGATTCGTAGGAGTGCCACCAGGGTGAGTTGGCCCAAAGCAGGGCCGCGGCCGTGGCCGCCAGCAGCACGCTCGCGCTGCCCGTCTCCGTGCTGAGGAAGTCGCGAACGGGTGCAGCGAGGTTCCGCGCCCACGCCGTACGGTCGGTATAGGAAGAGGCCTGCGCCTCGGGCGATGCGGGTTCGGCGTCTGCCATCTGCGGCGATTATCGCGAGCTGGCGCACGCGTAGGCCCCTGGTAGGAATCTGTCCGAAACGCCTCAGATCTCTCAACGCCCGCTGAGAGATAGTCCTTAGGACTACTTACGCCGCTGCGGATGGATCGTCTCACCGCGGGCGAGCATCGCGACGAACTGCTCGATACGCCGTGCACGCGTGTCGGCCCGCTTGGCGCTCGTTGTCCGGTAGAGAATGGCGTAGCGGTTCTGGCTCGAGAGAAGCTCGAACATCGCACGGGCCTTCGGCTCGGCATCGAGGGCCGCGGCGAGATCCTCCGGCACCTCGATGCTCGCCTGGCCCGCATAGGCGGCCTCCCAGCGGCCGTCGGCCTTGGCCGCGGCGACCGCAGCCAGGCCAGCCGCATGCATCCGCCCTTCGCTGCTCAGCCGCTCGACGATCCCCACGTTGCGCTTCGACCATACGCTGCGCGTCCGGCGAGGGGTGAAGCGCTGGCGGTAGGTGCCCTCGTCGCGACGGGCGGTCTGCCCGTCGATCCAGCCGTGGCAGAGCGCCTCCTCGAGCGCCTGGTCATATGAGAGGCTGGTCGGTTCTGTGGTGCCCTTCTTAGCGAGAACCAGCCACACTCCGGCCGCATCTCCGTGTTTGGCGGCCAGCCACTTCCGCCATGCCGAAGCACCGGCGACGGTGAGCTGCGGCAGTTCGTTGCCCATAATCCTCAGCGTCGCAGAGAACGAAATATTTCGTTCCCGCGTAACCTCGGCCGGTGTCCTCACCGCTCCTGATCGCCGACGTCCCCTGGCTGCTCTATCGCTCCTACTTCGCGCTTCCAAAATCCATAACGGACTCCGAGGGCCAGCCGGTCAACGCCCTGTTGGGAACAGTCAACGCCCTGCTCACTCTCGTCGAGCCGCAGAGCGGCGTCGAACCGCGCAGCGTCGTGGCCTGCATGGGAGCGGAGGAGGCCGCCTACCGGATCGAGCTCTATCCGCCCTACCACGCCCACCGCGACCCGATGCCGCCGGAGCTGCGGCGGCAGTGGGAACAGGCGCCCGCGCTGCTCGACGCCCTCGGCTGGAACCACACCACCAGCGAGGACCTGGAGGCCGACGACGTGATGTTCTCCCTGGCCCGCATCGAGGCTGCCGGCGGCGGCTCGGCCCTGCTGCTGACCGGCGACCGTGACCTCTACGGCGCTGTCGATGAGCGAGTCTCGGTAGTAGAGCTGCTGAAGGGGGGCTCGCACGGGCTGATCGGTCCGGCCGGCGTGGAGGACCGCTACGGAGTACGCCCCGATCAGGTCGCGGACTTCATCGCCCTGCGCGGCGATCCCTCCGATGGGCTGCCCGGCGCCCCGGGGATCGGCGCCAAGACGGCCGCCGAGCTGTTGTGCGAGCACGACACCCTCGAGGGCGCGATTGCGGCCGCCAGAACCGGGACGGCGATGCGCCCGCGCACGGCCGGCGCCCTGATCGACAACGAGCAGCTGCTGCTTTCATTCCGGCGGATCGCCACCCTGCAGCTGATCGACGTCGAGCTCCCGCCGGACGGCCCGACCGACTTTGCTGGCGGCGCTGCTTGTGCTCGCGAGCTTGGCATGCGAGCACTCGCCGAGCGGCTGGACAAGCTGGCTACGGGGTGAACTTGACGGTAATCACGTCGCCGTCGGCCATCTCATAGTCGCGGCCCTCCAGTCGCAGCGTGCCGCGGTCACGGGCGCCGCTGTAGCCGCCGGCCTCGACCAGCTGCTGCCAGCCGATCACCTCCGCGCGCACGAAGCCCTTCTGGATGTCCGTGTGGATCTCACCCGCCGCGTGCCACGCCGTGAGGCCGCGGCGCAGGTGCCACGACTGCGCGATCGTGCCCTCGCCGGCGGTGAAGAACGAGATCAGGTCGAGCAGCGCGAACGCCTCGCGGACCACGCGTTGGAGACCGGATTCGCTGACGCCCAGCTCCTCGCGCATCGCCGCCGCGTCCTCGTCGTCGAGCTCGGCGAGCTCCGACTCGATCCGCGAGGACACCGCCACCGCGCGCGCACCCTGTGCCGCGGCGTGCTCGGCGACCGCTGCCGGGACCTCCTCTGAGCCCTCGTCGACGTTCGCCACGAACAGCACCGGCTTGCTCGTCAGCGAGCCCAGGTCGCGGGCCGCGTTGGGCGCCTGCACCGGCACCGGCACCGTGCGCGCCGGGCGGCCCGCCTGCAGCGCCGCGATCGCCTCGCGCAGCCACGCCTCCTCGGCGATGGCAACGCGATCGCCCCCGCGCGCCTGTTTGCCGACTTTGTCCACGCGGCGCTCAGCGGCCTCGAGGTCCGCCATCACCAACTCCGTCTCAATAGTTTCTATATCCGCGAGCGGATTCACGCGACCCTCGGGATGGATCACGTTCTCGTCGTTGTGCGCGCGCACCACGTGCACGATCGCGTGCGTCTCGCGGATGTTGGCCAGGAAGCGGTTGCCGAGACCCTCCCCCTGGTGCGCCCCCGCGACCAGGCCCGCGATGTCGTGGAAGTCGACCGTGTCCCACACGATCTCCGACGCTCCCACGGTACTCGCCACCGCCTCCATGCGCTCGTCGCGTACGGGCACCACGGCGACGTTCGGCTCGATCGTCGTGAACGGGTAGTTCGCCGCCTCCGCCCCCGCTTTCGTCAGCGCGTTGAACAGCGAGGACTTGCCCGCGTTCGGCATCCCCACGATGCCGATCTTCGTGCTCACCGCCGCGCCGCCGCCGTACCGAGCAGCGCGCCGGCCAGCACGTCTGACGGATAGTGAACTCCCAGATACAACCGCGACACCGACAGTCCCGTCGCCAGCGCGTACAGAGCCGGCGCAGGCAACCCGAGCCGTGAGTAGCAGCGCGCCCCGGCGAACGATGTGCTCGCGTGGGCACTGGGAAAGCTCAGCCGCGTAGGTGTGCCCGTCAGCGGCGGCAGGCCGGGAAGGCGCGGACGGGGACGGCGGACGATTCGCTTGATGAGCATGTTCAGCGCGTACGTGCCCGCGACCGTGCTCGTTGCCCGGCGCCAGTCCGCGCTGCGCTGGCGATCGAGTGCCCACCCGGCCACGCCGATCGCCAGCCAGACCCCGCCGTGCTCGCCCAGCCGGGAGAAGCCGGCCACCACACGCTCGGCTCGTGGGCTGTGTCCCTGAGTGCGCGCCACGCGCAACAGGCGCTCGTCCAGGTTGAGACCCATCTGGACCCTGGAGTGAGTCCTAGGCGCCAAAGCCGACGCGGGAATCCTCATCCTCGGCGCGTACGTACACGACCTGGCCGAGATACAGACGCACCGGGCCGTCCTCGCTCTCGAGCTCGTGCCAGCCGCCACCACCCAGCGCCTTGTACAGCCCCTTCAGCTGCTCCTCTGAGACCCGCAGCGCGAGCACCTGCCCGCCGTGAAAGCCGATGCTTATTTGCCGTGCCCTTCCTGCCATCAGTGTGCTCCCACTCCCGCGGCCGGTTCGACTATCTCGGTCAGCACGCCCTCCGTCGCCCGCGGGTGCAAAAACGCGACGCGCGAGCCTCTGATGCCGACCCGGGCGTGCTCGTCGATCAGCGCCATTCCCGACTGCCTCAACGCTGCAAGCGTCGCATCTATATCCGCTACCTGGTAGGCCACGTGGTGCAGCCCCGGCCCCCTCTTGGCCAAGAACTTCCCCACCGGCGTGTCCTCGCCGAGTGGCGCCAGCAGCTCCACGTGGTTCTCGCCAACGTCCAGCAACACCGCCTCCACGCCCTGCTCCTGCACGACCTCGCGGTGGGCCACCTCCATCTGAAAACTGTCTCGCCACAGCCCGAGCGATGCGTCGATCTCCTGCACCGCCACGCCGATATGGTCGATCCGCCCGAACACGCTCGCCAGTCTATAGACCGGCCTTGCCCTCGCTCGCGGTCCCGTCCACCGCCATAGCCGCGGCCACCACACGCAGCCCCACGCCCGGCGCGCGCTCCAAACGGGGCACGCCCTTCATGATCTCCTCGATCGCAGCGCGCTCGAGCACCTCGTGCTTCAGCAGCTCCTCCGCCAGCGCATCCAACTGGCGGCGATGGATGACGATCGTCCTCTGCGCCGCGCGCCGCGCTTCCTCGATCAGGTCCTGGCGCTCCTCATCGCGAATCCGCAGCGTCGTCTCCGACAACCGCACATCCCCATCGGGCGCACGCCCCATGCCCGCAGTCCCCATCGCGTAGTCGTGCACCATCGAATGTGAGATGTCGGCCACGCGCTTGAGGTCGTCCGAAGCACCTGTGGTGATCGCGCCGAACACGATCTGCTCGGCAACCCGCCCTCCGAGCAGCACCGTCATGTAGTCCAACAGCTCCTCGCGCGTCTTCAGGTAGCGGTCCTCCGCTGGCAGGTTCAGCGTGTAGCCGAGCGACCGCCCGCGCGGCACAATCGAGATCCTGTGCACGCGGTCGACCGAGGGCAGCAGCTCGCCGCACAGCGCGTGCCCCGCCTCGTGGTAGGCGACGACCCTCTTCTCGTGCTCGTTCAGCACGCGGCGCGACTGCACCCCCGCGATCACCCGCTCGAGCGCCCCGTCGAA
>DASZFC010000098.1:0-16495 GCA_035940195.1 Solirubrobacteraceae bacterium | reverse complement strand
CACGCTGGAGCGGATGGAGACCGAGCTCGAGGTGATCGATCGGATGGGCTTCAACGCCTACTTCTTGATCGTCTGGGACTTCGTAAAGTTCGCCAAGGAGAACAGCATCGCCGTCGGCCCCGGCCGCGGTTCGGCGGCCGGCTCGATCGTCGCCTACTGCCTTCAGATCACCGATGTCGACCCGCTCGCCTACGATCTGCTCTTCGAGCGCTTCCTGAACCCCGAGCGGGTGTCGATGCCCGATATCGACATCGACTTCTCGGTCCGCGGCCGCGAGCGCGTGATCCGCTACGTGACGGACAAATACGGTAAGGAGTCCGTGGCGCAGATCGTCACCTTCGGCAAGATGTTCCCGCGCGCCGCCACCCGCGACGCGGCGCGTGTGCTCGGCTATGACTACGGCGCCGGCGACCGCCTGGCCAAGCTGATCCCCGACCCGATCATGGGGCGCTCGCCCTCTTTTGAGGAATGCCTGAAGAGCGGACAGCCGCTGCGCAAGGCCTGCGATGAAGACCCGGCTGCAAAGCAGATCATTGATGTGGCTCAGGGCCTCGAGGGCATCGTGCGCAACTCCTCGATCCATGCCGCGGCGGTCGTGATCGCCGACCGGCCGCTGACGGAGATCGTGCCTCTGCAGCTCGCTGACGGCGGCACGGATGAGAACGGCGAGAAAGTGTTTCGCACGGTCACGCAGTTCTCGATGAAGCCGATCGAGGAGATCGGCATCTTGAAGATGGACTTCCTAGGGCTGCGCAATCTCGACGTCATCGAGGACGCCCTGGACATCATCGAGCGCTCCAGCGGCGATCGCCCGGACATGACAACGCTGCCGCTGGATGATCCGCGCACGTATGAGATGCTGGCCCGCGGCGACTCCACGGGGGTGTTTCAGTTCGAGTCCGAGGGCATGCGCGAGGCGCTCAAGAAGGTGCGCCCCGACGAGTTCAACGACCTCGTGGCACTCAACGCGCTGTATCGCCCGGGCGCGATGGACCAAATCCCGGTGTATGCCCGCGGCAAGCACAAGCCGGAGTCCATCTCCTATCCCGACAAGCGCCTGCGCGCGATCCTCGAGTCCTCCAACGGCGTGATCCTCTATCAGGAGCAGGCGATGCAGATCTCCAAGGAGCTGGCGGGCTTCTCGGGGGCCAAGGCGGATGACCTGCGCAAGGCGATCGGCAAGAAGAACCGCACCGCGATGGCGGCGCTGAAGCCGGAGTTCGTCGAGGGCTGCCGCGCCTCGGGCACGAGCGCCGAGACGATTGAGTTTCTCTGGCAGACGAACGAAAAGTCGGCCGACTACTCGTTCAACAAGAGTCACGCTGCGTGTTACGGGCTGATCGCCTACCGCACGGCATGGCTGAAGGCCAACTACCCGGCCGAGTACATGGCAGCGCTGATCTCCTCGGTGATGTCCACCAAGGACAAGGTGCCCTTCTTCGTGGCGCGCTGCGAGGAGATGGGCATTGAGATCCTGCCCCCGGACGTCAACCTCTCAGACCACGAGTTCACGGTCGTGGAGGGCAACATCCGCTTCGGCCTGGATGCCGTCAAGGGCGTCGGCTACCAGGCGGTCGAGACGATCAAGCGCGCGCGCGGGGATGGAGGACCGGGTGGGCGTCCATTCGCCTCGCTGTGGGATTTCTGCGAGCGTGTGGATAACCGGACAGTCAACAAGAAAGCGATCGAGTCGCTGATCAAGTGTGGGGCCTTCGGCTCCACCAACGCCACCCGCAAGGGCATGCTGGCGGTGCTCGAGCAGGCGCAGGGGGCGGGTCAGAAGATCCAGCAGGACGCGCAGATCGGCCAGGGGTCGATCTTCGACCTGGCAGAACCGTCTGAGCCCGCTAGCGCGACGAGCGCCGCGCCGGGTGCCGGGCTCTCGCGTGGGCGGGGAAGCGATTATCCGCAGATCTCCTCCGAGGAGTACGACCAGGCTGAGCTGCTGGCTGTGGAGAAGGAGGCGATCGGCCTGTTCATCTCCGCGCATCCGCTGAAGCCGCTGCGCGAGGTGCTCAGCGCGCGCGTGGACTGTCCGCTGTCCGCGCTGCCCGATCGCCGTGACAAGGACCTCGTGACGGTCGGTGGGATCATCACCGAGGCCAAGCGCATCCGTACGCGCAACGGCGACCCGATGATGTTCGCAACACTCGATGATCTCGCGGGATCCGTCGAGATGCTCGTATTCGGTAAGGCGCTCGCCGAGCACGAGGCGGCGCTGGCTGTCGACAAGGTTGTTCTGGTGAGCGGCCGGGTTGACCACAAGGAAGCCGGCAAGACATGCCTGGTGGTCCAGACGGTGGAGGCCTTTTCACCTTCAGCGCAGGAGATCGAGCGCGCCCGCACGCAGGCCGCCTCTGCCGCCAAGACTGCCACTGCACTGGCCCAGCCCGTGCATATGCGGGTCGATGCAGCGAGCCTGTCTGCGAGCGCGATCGAGAACGTCAAGCAGCTGGTCGAGGATTACCCCGGTCCCGCCGAGGTGGTGCTCGACATCGACACGCCCGCAGGCGTGCGGCGCTTGCGCCTGGGGGAGGCATATCGCGTCAACCACACGCCGACGCTGCGCGCCGAGCTTGAACAGGCCCTCGCCCCGGTGGCCCCAGCGGCTGCCACCGGCTAACGGCGCGCGGCGATTCCCCGCTCGCGCAGCTTCACGGCAAACGCAATTTCCTCACGTGTGGGCCCTTCGCGGTTCTCGCCTGGCGTCTCGAGCACGCAGGGCAGTTTCTGTATGGAGGGAGCAGAGAGAAACGCCGAGCACCCTTTGCGCCCGAGCTCGCCCTTGCCGACGTTGGCGTGCCGGTCGCGGTTTGATCCAAGCGGCGTCTGCGAGTCGTTGAGGTGCAGCGAGCGCACGGTGCCACGCCCGAGCAGGCGCTGACACTCGCGCAGCACAGAGCCCATCTTCTCGGGCGTGCGAATGTCATAGCCGGAGGCGAGCAGGTGGCAGGAGTCCAGGCACACGCCAAGCCGCTCACTCGCGCCGGCGGCATCGATTAGCGCAGCGAGCTCCTCGAAGGATCGCCCGAGCGTGCCGCCGGCTCCGGCGGTGTTCTCGAGGTGAAGCTCGCAGCCCTCGCTGCCGGTGAGCGCCTGCGCGATCGTCTCCCCGGCGCGCGCGATCGCCTCACCGACGTCGCCGGTCTTCGCCGAGCCTGGGTGCAGGATCACGGCGCTCGCGCCGATCGCGTGCCCGACGCGCAGCGAGTGCGTCAACGACGCGAGCGACTTGGCACGGATGTCCGGATCCTCGCTCGCGCAATTGAGCAGATAGACGGCATGGATCAGTACTGCTTCGATCGGGCTGCCGGACATCGCCTCACGGAAGGCGGCGATGTCCTCCTCGCGGTAGGCCGTCGGTTTCCACATGCGCGGCGACTGGTTGAAGATCTGGATCGCACGACAGCCTCGCTGCACCCCCCGTGCGATCGCCTTCTGCAGGCCACCAGCGGGCGAGACGTGCGCGCCGATTAGCATGCGCGGATCCTATGGATCCGCTGAGAGTCAGGTTTGCGCCATCACCGACGGGGGCGCTGCATATCGGCGGCGCGCGCACAGCGCTGTTCAACTGGCTGCTCGCCCGCAAAGCGGGCGGAAAGCTCGTACTGCGCATCGAGGACACCGACCGCGAGCGCTCTACGCCGGAGAACGTAGAGCAGATCCTCGACGCGCTGCGCTGGCTGGAGCTCGACTGGGACAAGGGCCCAATCCTGCAGTCAGAGCGCGCCGCGCGCCACAGTGAGGCCCTGGAGGCATTGCTCCAAGCGGGGCACGCCTACCGCTCGAACGCCACCGCCGAGGACGTGAAGGCCTATAAGCAGCTCCATGGCGCCGACCGCGGCTTTCGGGGCGAGGCCGAGGAGGACGGCGCCGTGCGCCTGCGCGTGCCCGCGAGCGGCGCCACGGTTGTCCACGACGTCATCCGCGGCGACACGCGCTTTGAGCACGTGCACATGGACGACCCGGTGATCGCCCGCGCGGACGGCTCGGTGCTCTACAACTTCGCGGTCGCGATCGACGACCTTGATGCTGGCATTACGCATGTGGTCCGTGGTGAGGATCACCTCTCCAATACGCCCAAGCAGGTGCTCGTGCTCGAGGCCACCCGCGCGACCGGCTTCGGCGGCGATGCTCCACTGCCGGTGTATGCCCACCTGCCGCTGCTGCATGGCCCAGACGGCAAGAAGCTCTCCAAGCGCCATGGTGCGGCCTCGGTGCAGGAGCTGCGTGAAGCCGGCTATCTCCCCGAGGCGGTTCGCAACTACCTCGCGCTGCTGGGTTGGGGAGCTGGCGACGATGCCACGGTGCTCTCCACCGGAGAGCTGATCGAGCGCTTTGAGCTCGAGCGCGTGAGCCGCAACCCGGCGCGCTTCGACGAGGTCAAGCTCGGGTGGCTGAACGGTGTCCACATTCGCCAGATGCCCTCAGAGCAGCTCGCCGGGCTCCTGGTGTCATACCTCGATGCCGCTGGCCATGCGGGATTACGGGATGACCCGCGCTTTCAGCGCGCGGTCGAGATCAGCCAGGAGAAGATCCACACGCTGGCCGATTTCTGGCCGCTGACCGGACCGCTGCTGGACGCGCCGGTCGAGGATGCGAAGGCGCGCGAGCGCTGGCTCGACGAGCACGGGCGCGCGACCCTCGCCGAAGTGCGCGCCGCGCTCGCTGGGGCGCCGGCGTTCTCGCAGGCCGATGTCGAGGTGGCGCTCGAAGGGGTGCTGGCGAGCGGCGAGCGCAAGCCGCGCGAGGTCTACCAGCCGCTGCGCGTGGCGATCTGTGGCACGACGGTTTCGCCGGGCATCTTCGAGAGCGTTGCGCTGCTCGGCCGCGATGAGACGCTGCGGCGCATCGACCAGGTGCTGTAGGTCTCACAGGCGGGAGTGCTGAGGCCCGCGCGTGCTGGAGCTGACGGGCATTGTCGCTCAACCATGCGTTCACATATGCCGATAGGACCTCGACACGGACCACCCGCTCGGGTAGCCGGCGATCACGAGGTAGGTATTCGGACGTATGCAGGTCACAGCTTCCAAGCCAAAGCGAGCAGCGACCACGAAAGGCCGCTCCGCGGAGGTAAAGCGCCGTTCGGACGGATCCGCCGGCGCTCCTGGTGCGCGGCATCAGAACGAGGGTCACGGCCGGCGCCTGACGATGGCCTTCGAAGCGCTGGAGGCATTTCCCGCGCTCGCCGAGTCACGCAACCGTCTGCTGGCAGTGATCTCTGGCGAGCACGTGGCGACGGCAGACATCGTGACTGCCGTGGAGTCAGACGTTGCCCTGATCATCGCTGTGCTCCGTCTCGCCAATAGTGTGACGGACACGTCCACCCGCCCCCGTGTCCGTGTGGACACGGTTGTGGCGGCCGTGGAGCTGCTCAGCCCTCAGACCGTTCAGGCGCTAGCGGGACGGGTGCGCACATTTGAATTCTTCGAGCGTTCGACCGTATGGGATGCGGCACCAGAGCGCTTCCGGCTACATGCACTAGCGACCCAGCGCGCTGCCGACCGTGTGGCGGCTGAGGTTGGCTACGAGCACCGCGATCGCTTGACCGTTACAAGCCTGCTGCATGACATCGGCAAGCTCGTGCTGCTGCATGCCTACCCCGGCTATCCCGCCCAGGTGCATCTCGGGGCAAAGACGCCGGAGGAACGTATCCACCAGGAGCGCCGCGAGCTGGGCGTCGATCACGCGCTGGTGGGTGGCGTGCTCGCCCGGCGCTGGGGGCTGCCAGCGAGCATTGCCACAGCAATCGAGCGCCACCACAACCCCGATGTAGAGGGCGAGGCCTCCTTCATCCGTCTGGCGGACATGCTCGCGCACTATGAGCAGGGCGCACAGGTGTCCTCCACCGAGATGCTTAGCACCGCGCGTCTACTCGGCATTGGGCCCGAGGAGCTCAGGCGGGTGATGTATGAGCTGCCCAGCTCCTCCAGCCAGCGCCAGCGCCACGTTGACCCTTGCCCGCTCTCCGGACGCGAGCTCGGTGTCCTGCAGCGTCTCGCCGAAGGCAAGGTCTACAAGCAGATCGCCCATGAGCTGACGCTCTCGACGAGCACGGTGCGAACCCACCTGCACAACATCTACGGCAAGCTGGGCGCGGTCGACCGCGCCCAGGCTGTGCTTATCGCAACAGAGCGCGGCTGGCTCTAAGCCCGCCGGCGGCCACGGTGGCCCGCGGTTCCGTAGCATCGCTGTAAGCGATGATCTCGATCACCAGCAAGTCTCCCTATGCCGTGCTCGCGCTCGCCGAGCTCGGTCGCAGTGCGGGCACCGAGCCGGTGCCGATCGGCGAGCTGGCGCGTAAGCGCCAGGTGCCGGTGCAGTTTCTCGAGCAGCTGTTCGCTGCGCTTCGCCGCGCCGGAGTGATCAGCTCGCAAAGGGGGGTCAAGGGCGGCTACCGGTTTGCGCGTGAGCCTTCCACGGTGACCGTACTCGAGATCGTCGAGCTGCTCGACGGCCCGCTCGGGCACGACTCCGAAGGCGTGTTTGCCGATGCCGCCGAGGCAGCTCGCAAGGTGCTCGCGCATACCACGATCGCCGACGTGATCGAGCGCGAGGCGCGTGAGGCGGGCGCCAGCATGTACTACATCTGAGCACCGTCTCTCAATCTGCCCACTATTCTCGTGGGCATATGGCCCAAATCCCGATCAGCATTGCGGAGTTCATTGGGGACACGCCGGTCGTGGAGCTCCCCCGCATGCTCGACGGCACTGGGGCGGCTGAGAGGGGAGTCGAGCTGTTCGCGAAGCTCGAGGCGTTCAACCCGGGGGGAAGCGTCAAGGACCGGATCGGCATCGCGATGATCGAGGCAGCCGAGGCGGAGGGGCGGATTGAGCCAGGTCACACGACGATCGTCGAGGCGACGAGTGGCAACACGGGAATCGCGCTGGCGTTCGTATGTGCGGCCAAGGGCTATGACCTCGTCCTGACGCTGCCACAGGGGATGAGCCGTGAGCGGGAGAGCCTCTTGCGCCTCTACGGTGCCCGCGTCGAGGTCACCGAGTCGATGGGGGGGATGGGGGAGGCCGTCGAGGCGGCGCGGGCGATGGCGCGCAGCGGCGATGTATTCCTCCCCGACCAGTTCTCCAACCCCGCCAACCCGGAGGCCCACCGGCGGGGGACAGGCCCCGAGATCGCAAGAGCGCTCGAGCGGGTCGACGTGCTCGTCGCCGGAGTCGGTACGGGTGGGACGATCACGGGCGTTGGGGAGTGCCTGCGCGAGCACAACCCCTCCCTCCAGATCGTCGCCGTCGAGCCTCGGGGCTCGGCGGTCCTCTCGGGGGGTGCGCCCGGTCCGCACCGCATTCAGGGCATCGGCGCCGGCTTTGTGCCCGCGGTGCTCAACCGCGAGCTGCTCGACGAGATCGTCTCCGTTTCTGACGACGATGCGATCCACACCGCCTGGACCTGCGCCCGCCGGGCCGGTCTGCTGGCCGGGATCTCCGGTGGCGCCGCCCTGTGGGCTGCGCTGCAGGTGGCCAACCGCCCAGAGTCCAAGGGCAAGCGAATTGTTGTGATGATGCCGGACTCCGGCGAGCGCTACGTCTCCCAAGCGTTTTTCGCACCCTGACGCCCACCGTGCGGCGTCAGACGCGTCTGTACGCACCCGATAGGTGGGCCAGGATTGGCCGCTACGCTGTTTCCATGCTCGGTTTCGGCGCATTTGCGCCCCTCGCGAAAGAGCTTCGTCGCGACTTGCAGGCGGCGCGCACGCGCGATCCGGCGGCGCGCGACGTGGGGCAGCTCGAGCTGGTGGCGACGTGGCCGGGGATCCACGCGCTGCTGGCGCACCGGATCGCGCACGCGCTCGACGCGGCGGGCGTGTCGCTGCTGCCGCGCCTGATCTCGATGATCACGCGCACGCTGACGGGGATCGAGATCCACCCGGCGGCGAAAATTGGCAACGGCCTGTTCATCGACCACGGCACGGGCGTCGTGATCGGTGAGACGACGGACATCGGCGACGACGTCACCCTCTACCAGGGCGTCACCCTGGGGGGCACTGGCTTTCAGACAGGCAAGCGTCACCCGACGGTGCAGGACAACGTCACGATTGGTTCCGGCGCCAAGCTCTTGGGGCCGATCACGATCGGCCATGGGGCCAAGATTGGTGCCAACAGCGTAGTTATCACCGATGTCCCGCCGAACTCCACAGTCGTCGGTAACCCTGGTCACCCAGTGCGTGTGGACGGCCGGCGCCCCGAGGGGCCTGACGCCGATTGGATCCACCTGCCCGACCCGATCGCCGAGGCGATCCAGGGACTGGCGAGCCGCATCGGCACGCTCGAACGGACAGTCTCAGAGCTCTCCGGCGCTGAGCCGGAGCCCACCGAGGAGGTTCGGACGCTGCGCACGATCAAGGGACCGAACCCTGCCGGGGGTTAGGGGGAGTCGCGGAAGTCGCGGAACCCGACTCGGGTGGTTGGCGCGGCTCCGGTACAGCAGGCTTGTACCGCGACGTTCGTTCATCGCGCAGCGACTGCCAGCTGCCCACCAGGATCATCACCGCTCCCGCCAGTGCCAGCCATGTCCCCGCGCACAGCCCGGTGGCGTGCTGGGGACGCTCCAGCGCCCGCACCACAGCGGCGATTACCCCCCCGAGCCCAAACAGCACGCACCAGACCGCGGCGGCCACCGGCAGCGCCGGGGTGCGCTCGGTGACGGTCGCGACCGTCAGTACGATCGCGCTGGCGGCCGCGAGGATTAGCAGCACGACCGCCGCGCCGAACGTGTCCCATGCGTCGAGGCTGCCGCTGGGGGCTTCGTACCAGCGCAGCGTCAGCGCGACGATCAGACAGACTGCCCCGGCAAGTGCGATCAGCTCGCCGGAGCGCAGGCGGCGTGGGCTCATCTGCTACCTCGGTGGCGCACAGCGTGGGATCTCATCACAGCACCATCCCTGCCTGCGCATGCGCGGCATGCAGCGTGTTGCGCAGCAGGAACGCGACCGTCATCGGGCCGACCCCGCCGGGGACCGGCGTGATCGCCGAGGCCACCTGCGCGGCTGCCGGGAAATCGACGTCGCCCACCAGGCCGCTCTTATTCCCGGCCTCCTCAGGGGTGAGGCGGTTCATGCCGACATCGATCACGACCGCGCCGGGCTTGACGAAGCCCTCGCCGACGAGGCGCGGGCGCCCGACGGCGGCAATCAACACGTCCGCGCGGGCGCACACCTCGCTCAGTTCGCGCGTGCGCGAGTGGCACACCGTGACCGTCGCGTTCTGTGCGAGCAGCAGCTGCGCCATCGGCTTGCCAAACAGGTTCGAGCGCCCGACGACGACCGCCTCAGCGCTCTCCAGCCGTACGCCCGTCCGCTTGAGCAGCTCCATAACGCCCTGAGGCGTGCAGGGGCGCAGGCCCGGCAGGCCGAGCGAGAGCAGCCCAGTGCTGACGGGGGTGAGCCCATCCACGTCCTTCTCCGGGGGGACCATGTTCGTCAGCGCCGGGCCGTCGAGGTGCTCCGGCACAGGCAGCTGCAGAAGGATGCCGCTGACCTCCTCGTCGTCTTTCAGGCGCCCAAGCTCCCCGGCCACCTGCTCGAACGAGGCATCGGCGGGCAGGCGCACGTCGAACGGCTTCATCCCGACCTCGGCGCACGCCCGCTGCTTGCCGCCGACGTACACGGCCGACCCGGGATCGTCGCCCACGAGCACCGTCGCGAGGCCGGGCACGCGCCCGGTCTGCCCGCGAAAGGCCTTGACCTGCTCGGCCACGTCGCCGCGCACGCTCGCCGCGATCGCCTTGCCGTCGATAATGCTCGCGCTCACCGGCGGCTCACCGGGGCGTATTCGGCCATCAGCTTGCGCTCGGACCCGTCGCCGGCGAAGCGCACTACGATCACCCCGCCGGGCTCGACCCCGGTCACAACCCCGTCTCCGAAGGCGGCGTGAACGATGTCCTCGCCGAGGCGGAACCGGCTCCTCTCAGGCGAGCTGCGGCGCTCGCCCCACGAGGCGAGCGCGGTCCCGGCGCGGGGTATCGTGGAGGTACCCGTCCCGCTCCGCCCCGCCGTGATGGCGCCGGGGCGGAAGATCATCTCCTTGGGCTCCTCCAGCAGGTCCTGAGGAATCTCATCGAGGAAGCGGCTCGGCAGTCCGAAGGTCTGGGCGCCGAAGACGGCCCGCCGGCGTGCGTAGGTGAGGTAGAGCTGGCGCATAGCGCGTGTGACCCCGACATAGAACAATCGCCGCTCCTCCTCCAGGCCGCCCTCGTCCAGAGCACGCGAATGCGGGAAGACGCCCTCCTCGCAGCCGGCAATGAACACGACCGGGTACTCGAGGCCCTTGGCGTTGTGCAGTGTCATCAGCGTGACAAGGCTCTCGTCGTCACTGCGCGAGTCGGCGTCGGCGACCAGCGCGATCTGCTGGAGGAAGACGTCCAGCGTGTCCTCGCCGGCCGGCGCAGCGACGTCGAACTCGCGTCCCACCTCGACCAGCTGCTCGAGGTTCTCAATTCGTCCCTGAGCCTCGATCGTCCGCTCCGCCTCGAGCGCCTCGATGTAGCCGGTCTGCGAGAGCAATGCCTCAATAAGCTCGCTGACCGGAACTCCACGAGCGTGTGCGGGAGCCTCACTGCGCTGCGGCGGGGGCCCCTCGCCGGGCAGGCTGGCCAACGCATGCAGCTCCTCCATCGTGTCCATGAAGCGCCGCAACGCCTTCACCGCTGCCGGCCCTAGACCGGGTATCCGCTCGGGCTCTGAGGCGGTGAGCCACACCGACTGGCCGGTGGACTGGGCGTGAGAGACGATGCGACCGAGTGATGTCTGCCCGATCCCCCGCCGCGGCGAATTGGCCACGCGCGTGAAGCTGACCACGTCAAAGGGGTTGGCCAGCAGCGAGAGGTAGGCGATCGCGTCCTTGATCTCCGCGCGCTCATAGAACTTCGTTCCGCCGATGACCTGATAGGCGATCTCCCGCCGCACGAGGGTGTCCTCGATCACCCGTGACATCGCGTTAGTGCGGTAGAGCACGGCGATCTCCGCGCGCGAGGCGCCCTCATCCACCAGCCGCTCGATCTCACCCACCACGAAGCGAGCCTCCGCGTGCTCGTCATCGAGTGGGCGCAGATGGATCTGTTCACCCTCGCCGAGCTCGCTCCACAGCCGCTTGGCGATTCCGCCGCGGTTGTTGGCGATGACGGCGTTGGCCGCGGACAGAATCGTCCCGGTCGAGCGGTAGTTCTGCTCGAGCTTCACCACACGCGCGTCGGGGAAGTCATCCTGGAAGTCCAGGATGTTGCGGACGTCGGCGCCACGGAAGCTGTAGATCGATTGTGCGTCGTCGCCTACCACCGCCAGGTTGCGGTGACCGGGGAGGCTGGTCCTCTTACCCCGCGCGGGCGCTTGGCGCCCGCCGCCGACCAGCAGTTGCAGTAGCCGGTACTGGGCGTAGTTGGTGTCCTGGTACTCATCGACGAGCACGTGCGCGAAGGTGCTCGCGTAACGCTCGCGGACGTCCTCGAACATTTCCAGGAGGTTGACGGTCCGGAACAGCAGGTCATCGAAGTCCATCGCGTTCATCTGATGGAGGTCGCGCTCGTAAATGTCGTAGACGTCGGCGATCATCTCCTCGAACGGCGAGGCGGCAGCCTGCCGGTAGCCGGCCGCGTCGCGCAGGAGGTTCTTCGCGGCGGAGATCTGATTGTGGATGGCGGCGGGCGTGTAGCGCTTGGGGTCTACCCCGACCGCGTCGGCAGAGCGCTTGGTCAGCCTGCGTGCATCCGCTTGATCGTAGATCGTGAACTGGCGGGTATAGCCCAGCCGCTCGGCCTGCGCGCGCAGGATGCGCGCGCAGGCCGAGTGGAAGGTCATCAGCCACATCCCGCGCGTGCCCCTGCCCATCAATCGTTCGACGCGCTCGCGCATCTCCGCGGCGGCCTTGTTGGTGAAGGTGATCGCCAGGATCTCGCCAGCTTGGGCCTGGTCGGTATAGATCAGGAAGGCGATCCGGTGGGCGAGCACTCGCGTCTTGCCGCTGCCGGCGCCAGCGAGGATCAGCAGCGGGCCCTCGCCGTGGGTAACCGCCTCGCGCTGGGGCTCGTTCAATCCTTCCAGGAGCTCCTCGAGATGCTCCGCATGGGGGTTTTCTGGCATTGAATCTCCAGCATAGATGCGTCCCCGGCCGACAGGCCCAGGAGGGCTGAGGTGGCGGAGCTGCAAGCAGGATTTGGGTGGAAAGGGGGGAACTTGTAATAACAGTTGCAATCTTTGCCCGCTTCAGACAGGGTTGCGGGAGATCACATTCACCACCGAATCACGGGGGAATAAGCGCAATGAGCTTCGATATCAGCCGTCTGCGCCGGACCGATCAAATCATCGGTGGCAGCGCCATCGCGTTTCTCATCTTCCTGTTCATCTTCAAGTGGTACGGCGCTAGCGCCAGCTCCTCGGTTGGCGGGATCAGCGTCGGCGGCAGCCTGAATGGCTGGCACAGCTTCACGAACAGCCGCTGGATCTGGATCATCACGATCATCGTGGCGCTGGGTGTGGTCGCGCTGCGCGCCGGTGAGCGCGAGCTCAGCCTGCCGGTGCAGCCGAGCGTGATCATCGCTGGGCTGGGCGCTCTCTCAACGCTCCTGATCCTCTACCGGATCATCCATCATCCGAGCGGGGGCTCGAGCGGTGGTGTCGGTCTCACTCATTTCTCCTACTCCTACGGCATCAAGATCGGCATCTGGCTGGGTCTGATCGCGGCTGCGGCGATCACCTACGGCGGGTACCTTGCGATGCAGGACGAAGGCACGTCTCTGTCCGATGTGCGAGACCAGGCCAGCCAAGCGGTCAGCAGCGCCACAGCGGCGGTGAGCTCTCCGGGCGAGGGCTCCTCCTCTGCGGCTCCTGCTGGGAGTGGCACCCCCACCGCTCCACCGCCGAGTGGAGCTCCAGCTCCTCCACCGGCCGCTCCACCGATTCCTCCCCCGGCCGCGCAGCCGGGACAGGAGACTTACGGCGAGAGCACGCCTCCGTCGCAGGACGCCTGAGCACGGCTCTACGGGGCGCCTTATCGGCGCGCCGTAGAATGGCTCGCCGTGATCGACCGCGATGAGGTTCTGCACGTTGCGCGCCTGGCGCGCCTGCAGTTGAGTGAGGAGGAGGTCGAGCCGATGGCGCAGGAGCTGTCGGCCGTGCTCGACCACATCGCCAAGATCGGTGAGCTCGACCTCGAGGACGTGCCGCCGACCTCGCACGTGGTCGCTGATGAGATGCCCACCCGCCCCGCGCTCCGCGCCGACGAGCCACGCCCGTCGCTGCCGCGCGAGGTCGCGCTGGCGCAGGCGCCAGATGTCGATCAGGACGGCTTCCTCGTCCCGAGCCCGCAGGCGTGACCGGTATCCTCGGCCTCTCTGCCGCGCGTGCGGCGGCGGCGATCGAGAAGGGCGAGCTCGGGGCCGAGGAGCTGTTCGCCTTCTACCGCGAGCGTGCGCGGGCCGACGCCAACGCCAGCGGCGACGGACTGAACTGCTTCACGTGGGTTGCCGAGGGCATCTCCGACACGCCGCTTGAGTCGGGGCCCGGTTGGTCGGATGGGGAGGGCACGGCGGGCGCCGGACCGCTCGCCGGTGTGCCGCTGGCGGTCAAGGACCTGTTCTGCACGAAGGGTGTGCCGAGCCAGTCGGGTTCGCGCATCCTCGAGGGCTACCGGCCGCCGTACACGGCGAGCGCAGTGACGGCGCTGACCGGCGCCGGCGCGACGCTCGTGGGGAAGACCAACCAGGACGAGTTCGCCATGGGCTCCTCGACCGAGAACTCGGCATATGGCCCGACGCTCAACCCCTGGGACCGCGCCCGCGTGCCCGGCGGCTCCTCGGGCGGCAGCGCCGCGGCCGTCGCCGCGGGTCTCGCGCCGTGGGCGCTCGGCACGGATACGGGTGGCTCGATCCGCCAGCCGGCCGCGCTGTGCGGGATCGTCGGGCTGAAACCGACCTACGGCTCCGTCTCGCGCTTCGGCATGATCGCGTTCGCCTCGTCGCTCGACCAGGCCGGTCCGCTGACGCGCGACGTGACCGACGCGGCGCTGATGCTGAGGCACATGGTCGGCCGCGACCGCTGCGACGCCACCTCTCTGCAGTCCCCAAGCGAGATCGAATTGCCCAGCGCCGAGCGCCTCGACGGCCTGCGTCTGGGCGTGCCGCGTGAGGCCGAAGGCGCCGGCGCGCAGATCGAGCCGGGCGTGCGCGAGTCCTTCGAGCGTGCGCTGAAGCTGGCCGAAGAGCTTGGCGCGAGCATCGAGGAGATCAGCCTGCCGCACGCCCCGCACGCGCTGTCTGCCTACTACGTGCTGGCGCCGTCGGAGGCCAGCTCGAACTTGGCGCGCTTTGACGGCGTGCGCTACGGCCTGCGCGTGCCCGGCGCGGAGGATCTGCTCGACATGTACACGCGCACGCGTCACGACGGCTTCGGCAAGGAGGTCAAGCGGCGGATCATGCTGGGCACGTACGCGCTCTCCTCGGGCTACTACGACGCCTACTATGGCCGCGCCCAGCGCGTGCGCACGAAGATCGCCGAGGATTTCAAGACGGCGTTTGAGCAGGTCGACCTGATTCTGACGCCGACCTCGGCCAACGTCGCCTTCGGCCTCGGCGAGAAGACGGCCAACCCGTGGTCGATGTACCTGAGCGACTACTTCACTGTGCCGATGTCGCTGGCGGGCATCCCGGCGATCTCGATCCCGTGTGGGCTCAGCGAGGGTCTGCCGGTGGGGCTGCAGATCGCGGGCCCCGCGTTCAGCGAGAACCGGCTGCTCGATGCGTCGTACGCGCTCGAGCAGGCGCTCGGCTTCGAGGAGGGGGCGGCGCGTGTCTGAGATGAGCGCCAGGCCGACGACGAACGGCGCGGAGCCGCGCCTGGAGCCGGTGATCGGCCTGGAGATTCACGTCCAGCTGGCGACGCAGACGAAGATGTTCTGCAGCTGCGCGCTGTCCTTCGGCGAGCCCCCGAACACGCGTACGTGTCCCATCTGCCTGGGGCTGCCTGGCAGCCTCCCCGTGGCCAACGCGCGGGCGATTCACTTCGGCCTGATGATCGGCATGGCGCTCGGCTCCGAGCTGGCTCCCCGGTCGATTTTTCATCGTAAGAACTACTTCTATCCCGATCTGCCGAAGGGCTACCAGATCTCTCAGTACGATGAGCCACTGTGCCGCGGGGGGATCCTGGGGGAGGTTCGCATCCATCGCGTGCACCTCGAGGAGGACGCGGCGAAGCTGACGCACGTGGGGGAGAGCGGGCGCATCCACGGTTCGGACGCGAGCGTGGTCGACTTCAACCGCGGCGGCACGCCGCTCGCGGAGATCGTCACCGAGCCGGACATCCGCACGGCTGAGCAGGCGAGCGAGTGGCTGAAGCTGCTGCGCACGACGCTGCGCTCGCTAGGTGTGAGCGATGTGAACATGGAGGAGGGCTCGCTTCGCTGCGACGCCAACATCTCGTTGCGCCCGACCGGCACTGACGAGCTGGGGGTGAAGACGGAGCTGAAGAACATGAACTCCTTCCGCTTCATCGAACGCGGGATCAAGGCCGAGATCGAGCGCCAGCGTCAGATCATCGAAGGCGGCGGCGAGGTGGTGCAGGAGACGCTTCACTTCGACCCTAATTCGGGTGCGATCTCCTCTCTGCGCTCGAAGGAGGAGGCACACGACTACCGCTACTTCCCCGAGCCCGACCTGCTGCCGGTGGCGATCGGCGAGCAGATGCTGACGGCGGCCGCCGCGGACATGAGCGAGCTGCCCGCCGATCGCGCCGAGCGTTTGGAGCGCGAGCTCTCGCTCACGGCTGAGAGCGCGCAGCTGCTCGCGTTTCGCAGCGAGCTCGGCGACTACTTCGAGCTGGCGCTCGCGGCTTCCATCGGGGGGGCGGGCCCTCATCCGCCTGTGCAAGCGCTCGCGAACTGGGTCAGCGGCGATCTCGTCTCACGCCTCGGCGAGGGCGACGACCCGGCCGAGTCGAAGGTCGAGCCGGCCGCGCTGGCCGCGCTCGTCGGGCTGGTTGCCGAGAAGAAGGTCAGCGTAGGCGCCGGTCGTCAGGTGCTCGACAGGCTCGTCGCCGAGGGCGGCAGCGACCCGGCCGCCATCGTCGAGGCCGAGGGGCTTGCCGCCATCGGCGACGGGGATGAGCTGGCTGAGATCGTCGCCACCGCCCTCGAGGCGAACGCCGACGCGGCCGAACGCGTGCGTGCCGGCAACGAGAAGGCGATCGGTCCGATCATCGGGGCGGTCATGCGTGAGACGAAAGGCCGCGCCGACGGCGCTGAGGTCACCA
The DNA here is from genome assembly GCA_035940195.1 of Solirubrobacteraceae bacterium. Classification (GTDB taxonomy): domain Bacteria; phylum Actinomycetota; class Thermoleophilia; order Solirubrobacterales; family Solirubrobacteraceae; genus Palsa-744. The sequence continues at coordinate 243 of DASZFC010000098.1, read as the reverse complement.
AGCTCGTCAACGAGCAACTGGGGATCTGAATCCTCCGCGCTGTCACCCGCAACACGCTCACGTCACATATTTTGGACGGCAGGCCAAAGGCAGGAAGCCCACCCTGCGCCAATATGCTCACCATGACCCAGCCAATCTCACGGCCGGTAACCATGAATCCTCGGAGGTTTCTCCTCCTGCCCGAGGCTGCGGTGAAGACGTCCAACGCCAAGCCGCGACTCAGGCGCTACCGGCTCGCCAGTG
>DASZFC010000097.1:0-3658 GCA_035940195.1 Solirubrobacteraceae bacterium | reverse complement strand
CCACAGGGCCAGACCATAGGAGTGGAAGCCGCGATGGCGACCTACCCGCCCAAACTCGAATTGCCATATCGGGTCAGTCGTGCCTGGCTGGAGGAGCACACGCTTGCCGGCGAGGTCGTGGAGCCTGTTCACCGCTTCGTTATCGAGGCCGACCAGATGTCCAGCGAGCTGCGCCAGCGCGTCGCTGCGCTGGCCAAGCGCGTACGACCCACTGAATGGTGGGGGCCGCCGACCGAGACCGTTGAGGTGATCGGTAGCGGTATCGACCCGACCGACCATGCCACTACAGACAGCGGTCGTGAGTTGTACGCGACTGATCCGATCGTCCAGAGGCTCGGCGAGTTCCCCGAACTCCCGGAGCCCACAAGTGAGCCAACTGCCCTGATCGAGGCTTACGAGGCGTGGATCTCCCGATATCTCGATCTCAGTATGGGCGCTCTAGCCGCATGGATCGACCGCTGGGCCGTGGAGGGCGAGCCGGACGAGGATGGCAAGGGACCTAATGGTCTGCCCATCAACTGGTGGGTGCGGTGGGTGCCCTACCGCGTTGGGACCGAGCGAGGTGCGTTGGAAGTCGATGGGCGCACCCACTTGGAACTTTTCCACAAGGTTGCAGCCTGCTCTCAACAGCAATCCCATGCGCAGATGGCAGCCGGCTCGGAGGACATGAAGATCGTTCTCGACATAGTTGGCGGTCCGCTGCAACTGGAGACTAAGCCGGTCGATGTCGAGGATCTGGTCGAGGCGTATAGCGAGCACATGGAGCGGATCATCAACCTCGCATTCGCCCGTCACTGGGTGCGGCAGCGGCAGCGTGAGGGCTTCGATCTGGAGATGTCACGGTGGGCTTTCGAGCGGGGCTCGGAGCGGCTGAAAATCGGCATCAGCGATGGCTACCGCATGATTCCTGTGTACCTGCACGAGCGTATCAGCGCCGAGGTCCCAGGCTTCTACGCGCACCTACCCAAGAAGGACGACAAGCACACCTGGCAGCCACGCACTGGTCCGTCCGAGGAAGCGCTGCGGCTGCGCCGGGCTGTGCAAGAGCGCCTGGAGCGCTACGCGCCGCCTGGTGGGCCGGTGCCGACGGCCGAGGTTGGCTGGATGAAGAACCCGCCGCTAGCCATGTGCGACGAGCGCCACGCCTACGGTTACGACGAGTGGGGCAACCGCGAAGACGAGATCCAGCAGTGCGCCTTCGAGATCATCGGGGTAAAGAATTGGCTGGGCCGCTACACGCTGATCGCTGGCGTATACACCCAGGCGGAGGATCAGCCGCCTGACTTCCTGCTGCTCAAGTACGTCCTCAACCCGACGGACTACGAGCTGGAGGGCCTGCCGATGCCTCCTGGCGGCGACAGTATCGCCCAGAACCATCAGAACTTCACCTCTGCTTCGGCCGGCGACGATGACATCCCTTTTTAGGCAATGCAGATGACCGCCCGCGATTCTCGCCGCCGCTTCACCGCGCGTGAGCGCGCCGCGTTGTTTGTCGCCGCGGCCGGCCACTGTCCGCGCTGCGGAGGCTCGCTGTCGCCCGACTTCCACGCCGACCATTGCGACCCTTGGGTCCGCGGCGGCGTGACCGATGTGATCAACGGCCAGGCGTTGTGTCCTACCTGCAGCCGCAGGAAGGGCGATCGACTGACCACGACCACGGCCCCGCTCGCGGGGCTTCATCAGGCCGAATCTTCCGACGGGACGGCAGGTGCCGTTTCATCGGATAGCCGGCGCAACCATGCGTGTACGCACGAGCCGGCGGGTGCTGGCCACGACGACGCGCCCGAGTGCCACAAGGAGACATTCTCTTGAGCACTACAAACGGAGCTTCGGCTCCTCACCACCATACTCCTGGCCCCTGGCCGGAGGACTACAAGCCCCGCTCCTGGCAGGGCAAAGCGTTCAAGGCGCTACGCGCACACGACGGCTCCAGCTTCTTGCTGGAGGCCTGTCCCGGCGCAGGCAAGACCTTCCCTGGCCTGCGCTGGGGTTGGGAGCAGTTCACCAGCGGTCACGTTGAGCAGATGATCGTAGTCGTGCCTACTACCAACCTGGCGCGGCAATGGGCGCGCGAGGCGGCGACCGTCGGCATCAACCTGGAGCCCAACTGGAACAGTGTCGGTCTGCCGCGTGACATGCACGGCATCGCCATCACCTACCAGCGTCTCGCCGCCATGCCCGAGCTTTACCGGCACGCTTGCGCCGCACGGCGCACGCTGGTGATCGCGGATGAGCCCCACCATATGGGTGAGTCGGCCGCCTGGGGTCGCGCTTTTGGGCTTGCCTTCGAGCACGTCCCGTTCAGGTTGTTGCTGTCCGGCACGCCTTTCCGCAGCGACAACGACCCGATTCCGGGCGTGGTCTACGACGAGAATGGTGAGGCGCGGCCTGACTTTGCCTACAGCTACACGGAGGCGATCAAGGGCGGGATCTGCCGCAAGATCGTCTTCGTGAAGTTCGACGGTGAACTGCGCTGGGCCAGTGACGGTACTGTGATCGAGGCGACCTTCGACGATCAGCTCGACCAGCGCCAGACTCGTTTGCGGCACCGTACCTCTATCAGTGCCCATCTTGGTGACGGGCTGGTACGCATGATCCGCGAGGCCGACCAGCGACTGACCTGGGTGCGCGAGAACGGCCACCCCGTTGCCGGAGGACTGGTAGTGGCCTGCGACATTCAGCACGCGCGGGACATCGCTCAATTGATCGAACGCGAGCTGGGCGAGCCTGTCACCGTCGCGCACAGCGACGACCCGGAGGCCTCGCTGCGCATCGAGCGCTTCGCCCGCAGTCAGCAGCGCTGGTTGGTGGCGGTCAACATGGTCAGCGAGGGCGTGGACATCCCACGCCTGCGCGTGGGTGTGTACGCAAGCATGGTGAAGACTCCGCTGTTCTTCCGACAGGTGATCGGGCGCTTCGTGCGCACCATCAAGGGCGAGCAGGCGGACCCATCGTTCTTGTACATCCCGGCCGATCCGACACTACAACAGCTCGCGCACGAGGTCGAGCAGGAGATGCGCCACCTACTCAGCGATGCGGACGACGACCAACCGCGTTTGGATCTGAGCGAGGGGGAGGACGATACCCAGTCCTCCAGCTTCGTGCCGCTAGACGCGCGGGTGCAAGCGGCCGAGACGGTGATGAGCGGCTTGCGCTTCACTGACCCAGAGCAGGCCACTGCTGTCGATGTGCTCTCGCGTCGGCTCGGCATCCCGCCCGAGGAGGTGCTCCATTGCCTTGGTTTCGACAAACCAGTGCTGCCGGCGCTCCCAGGTGAGACCGAGTTCGAGCGTCGTGAGCGGCTTCGCCGCGAGCGCAAGCGCCTGGTTGGGATGCTGCACTTCCGCTCTGGACGGGACTACCAGGAGATCCAGCAGTGGATCAACGAGGTCGTCGCCGCAGGCCGGCCCGTCACTGAGCACACTATCTCCGAGCTTGAGCACGCCATGCGGACGCTCACCCACGAGCTGGCGACCGACAACCGCGACCGGCACGCCGCGTAGCGATCCTGGCGGGGCGGCGATGCCCGCCCCGCCACTCACGCGGGTGAGCCCTCGGGAACGAGGAACATGTCGCAAGCGCCGATCGGCCGATCATTGGGCTCGATGGCCCCGAAGGAAACTTGGTTCGACTGTCGGCAGTTTCGCCGTGTTTGCGG
>DASZFC010000096.1:0-16331 GCA_035940195.1 Solirubrobacteraceae bacterium | reverse complement strand
TCACGAGACTGAGTGGGCCGCGCTCAACGAGGAAAAGCGTCACGCGCTTACGCCGCCCCCCGATACGCCGGTCGCCGAGCTATTGCGGCGTGGACAGCATCTCTCGGCCCAGGCGGCAAAACTACTGCGAGCCGTCGAACGAGCCGATGGCCGCTCTCGATCCTGAACTCGACGTCGCCGCCGGCGCGATGGTCGCCGAGAATGCGCACTTCGTCGTAGTCGGCGGGTTCTCGGTGATCGCCAACCGCTTCATCCGAGCGACCGAAGACATCGACTTCCTGGTCCCCGATGACACCGGCAACGACCGTCGCGTTCTGGCCGCCCTCCTAAAGCTCGACGGTGTGCGCCTTCGCGACGACGCGCCGCTTGGTGACGAGCACTTGCTCGGACAGACGCATCTGCGTGCCAAGACGCGCGCAGGGGTGATCGACATCATGCGCGGCGGACTGCCACCGCTCGATTACGAAACCGTCGAGGCGCACGCGATGCGCGCCGAGGACGGCAAGATCGAGTTCTTGGTCGCCGGCTTGAACAGCATCGTGGGCTTTAAGCGCCTTGCTGGCCGTCCGCGAGACCGGAACGATCTGATCGGGTTGGAAGAAGTGCACGGCGAGCTGCCGATCGACCCGATCCCCGGGCTGGACACATAGGCCGCGCGGGCCGCTAGTCACACACGGCCCGCGCTACACACCAATCAGATTCAGGCTTACGAGAGCCGTTCGACGAGCATCGCCATGCCCATGCCGCCGGCGGCACACATCGACTCGATCCCGTAGGTCTTATCGAGCGTCTCTAGGTCGTTCAGCAGCGTCGTCATGATGCGTGCGCCGGTCATGCCGAAGGGGTGGCCGAGCGCGATCGCGCCGCCGAACGGGTTGAGCTTCTCATCGTCGATCCCGAGGTCTTCCTTGCACGGCACGATCTGCGCCGCGAACGCCTCGTTGATCTCCACCACGTCGATGTCGCTCATCGTCATCTTTGTGGCCGCCAGCAGTTTCTCGATAGCGGGGATCGGGCCGAGGCCCATGATCTCCGGACGCAGCCCGGCGACCGAGGAGGCGACGATCCGCGCGCGCGGTTTCATACCGAGCTCCTTCGCGCGATCCTCCGACATGATCAAGAGCGCCGCCGCGCCGTCGTTCAGTGGGCAGGCGTTGCCGGCCGTCACCGTGCCGCCCTCCTTGAACACCGGCTTCAGCGACGCAAGCTTCTCCATCGTGGTGCCCGCGCGCGGGCCGTCGTCCTTCCTAACGACCGTCTCGGGCACGTCGATCTCGTTGCCCTCCTTATCGACGTCCTTGTGGGCCGGGACCGTCACCGGAACGATCTCCTTGTCGAAGTGCCCGTTCGCCACGGCCTCGACGGCGCGGCCCTGGGAGATGACCGCCCATTCGTCCTGGGACTCGCGGCTGACGTTGCAGCGCTCGGCGACGTTCTCCGCGGTCATGCCCATCGGGATGTACACGTCGTACGCCGCGCCCTCGGAGCCGTCGACAGCGTGGTTGAACTCGAACCCGCCGCCGTCCGTTGAGCGCGAGACGGCCTCGACGCCCGCCGCGATGTACGTGTCGCCCTCGCCCATCTGGATCGCGTGGAAGGCCATCCGCGCGGTTTGCAGTGAGGACGCACAGAAGCGATTGACAGTGCATGCCGGCACGTGATGGTCGATGCCCGCCAAGAGGCCCGCGACCCGCCCGACGTTGTAGCCCTGCTCGCCCTGCCCGTAACCGCAGCCCATCATGATGTCGACGATCGAGCTCGGGTCGAGCTCCGGGTTGCGCTCGACAAGCGCCCGCAAGGGAATCGCCGCGAGGTCGTCCGCGCGCACGGTCTTCAATGAGCCCTTCGCTGCCCGTCCGATGGGCGTGCGAATGGCGTCGACGATCACTGCTTCAGGCATCTGTTGCTCTTCTCCTTGGTTGTTTCCGGTGCAGCCGGGACGCGAATCCTATGGGATCGCCTATAGATCCAGCCGGCTAACTCCGAGCTCGTCAAAGCCCACGTGATGCGCCAGCTCGTGGCGGACAGTGCGGACCACCTGCTCGCGCAGCTCATCGGGATCGTGACCGAAGTCGCGGCGCAGCGTGTCACGGAAGATCACGATGCGATCGTGCGTGTCGTCGCGACGGGTCTGCCCCCCCTGGTAGAGGCCATAGGCGGGTGGGTGGGGTCCCTTCCTCCCACCGTCGGAGATCACGACGGCGACGTGGCTGAGCGCGTTGCGCAGCAGGTCAGGCAGGTCGTCCAGCGCGTCGCGCACGAGCTCCTCGAAATCCTCGTCGTTGAGCGGGTCGAGCTCCATGAACTCCGCTTCGTCCGGGTCCACCGCGAGCCCTTCGCGGGCGAGCGTCTCGGAGTGGCGCACGATCTCTTCAAACTCGCTCTCGGACTCCGGGTCCCGCCAGCCCGCCATGCGCACGGCGACGAACGCTACGCCACCCATCAGCATGACCGCCACGATCACGCCAAGCGCGACATCCTCGAGGGCGCGAACCACTCCGATCGAGCTGAACCCCTGTCCGACCACGAGCACGATCAGGCCGACCGACATCGCAACCAGCGCCGCCAGCCCTACCCGCCGCATCTGAGGAGAGGCTCCTGGCGAGGGCTCGCTCATCACGCCACCTATTTCAGCGTGCGGCCGATCACGAGCCGCTGGATCTCGTTTGTGCCCTCGTAGATCTGGGTGATCTTGGCGTCTCGCATCATGCGCTCCACGGGGTACTCCTTGACATAACCGTAGCCGCCCAGCACCTGCACAGCCTCCACGGTAACGGCCATCGCGGTATCCGAGGCGAAGACCTTTGCCATCGAGGAGTACTTCCCCCGCTCCGGGTGGCCCTGGTCGGCCATCGCGCACGCCTTGTACAGCAGCTCGCGGGCGGCGGCGGTGCGTATTTCCATGTCGGCCAGCTTGAACTGGATCGCCTGCAGCTCGATGATCGGATTGCCGAACTGGACGCGCTCGCGCGCGTAGGCGACGGCGTAGTCGGTTGCGCCCTGCGCGATCCCCACGGCCTGCGCGGCAGCGCCCAGGCGGGTCTGCTGCAGAGTGCCGAGCGCGACCGAGAGCCCGCGGCCGGCCTCACCGATGACGTTGGCCTGGGGCACGCGCACTTCCTCGTAGATCGGCTGCCCGGTGGGCGAGGCGCGGATGCCGAGCTTGTGCTCGAGCTTGCCCACGCTGAACCCCGGACGGTCGGCCTCGACGACGAACGCGGTGATGCGCCGGCTCTCGCGGTCGGTGACGGCGAAGGTGATGTAAAAGTCGGCGATCCCGAGGTTGGAGATCCAGTTCTTGGTGCCGTTGATCACCCATTCGTCGCCATCGAGCACCGCGGTCGTTTTCATCCCGGCGGGATCCGAGCCGGCCTCGGGCTCGGAGAGTGCGAACGCGGGAGACCACTCACCGGAGGCGCAGCGCGGCAGGAAGCGCTCCTTCAGCTCATCCGAGCCGTAGAGCTGGATCGGCAGCGTGCCGAGCTCCTGCACCATCAGGATCAGCGCGCACGAGGCATCGACCTTGGCGATCTCCTCGACCGCCATGTTCAGCATCAGCGTGCCTGTGCCCGTGCCGCCGTACTCCACCGGAAAGGGCAAACCGAGGACGTCCTGCTCGGACAGCAGCTTGCGCACGTCCCACGGGTATTCGGCCTGCTCGTCGATCTCCGCTGAGCGCGGTGCGATCTTCTCGCGCGCGATCTGAGAGATCGTCGCGCAGAAGTCCAGGTTCTCCTGGGGGATCGTGTAAACCTCGCTCAGCGCCTCCATCGCACTTGATCTTATTCGTGTGCGCTCCATGGGCGTAGCCGACTCTCTTTACTCACTCACGCGGGCGCCTTCCGCTGGCCATCGCTTGCAGCGAGCGTTTTCTCGAGGTTTATGGTTTCGCCAGACGGGTAAGTCCCTGTCATGCCTCTCGGTACATCGATATTCCTGATCGCCGTTGGCGCGATCCTGCGTTATGCGGTCACGGCGACCGTCTCGGGCATCGACATCACGACGGTGGGCCTGATACTGATGATCGTCGGGATCGCTGGCCTGCTCATCTCGATCTTCTACATGCTCGCCTGGGGCCCCCGGCGGGGCCGTGTGGTTCGCGATCGCGTGATCGAGCGCGAGCCCTACGAAGAGCCGCCTGCCGGTTACTGAGAAGCCGTTTCGAAAACTCCGGAACTCTCCCTCAGAGGGGTGTTGTTAGCGCGATCTGAGGAGCTTTCGGATGGTTAACCAACCATCGCCGCTACGCTCAGTTCGCGATGACAGCCACAACCGGCATCGACGTAGACCCCGCGCTCCTCGCCGAGTGGCTTGCGGCGGACTCCGCCCCGCAGGTGATCGACGTGCGCGAGACCTACGAGCGTGAGGCCGGCCACATCGCGGGCACGCGCCACATCGAGCTCGTCACGCTCACCTCGCAGGCGGCGAGCATCGAGCGCGAGCGCCCGGTGGTCTTCTACTGCCGCGTGGGCAGCCGCTCAGCGATGGCAGCCCAGGCGTTCCGCGCCTCCGGGTATGAGGCTTACTCGATGAGCGGCGGCCTGCGACGATGGGCCGATGAGGGCAGGCCGCTCTCACCCGAGGACGGCTACGTAGCGGACCACTGACAAGGAGGCGCACATGGAGGCATCGACTGAGTATCCGGCGGTGAAGACTGGCGAGGGCTGGGCGACCGGTCATCTCCATGACCTCGGGGACGGACCCGGCTTTCGCAAGGTGCGCAAGGGCCTTGGCGTGACTGCATTCGGCGTGAACGCGATCGTGATGCCCGCAGGCATCGAGAGCGGCTTTCACTTTCACGACGAGCAGGAGGAGCTGTACTTCGTCCATCGTGGCGAAATCGAGATCGTGTTCGGCGACGGCTCAGTCCAGCGTCTTGGCGAGGGCGGCCTCGCGCGCGTAGATGCCGCCACCTCGCGCAAGATCCGTAACCCGGGCGACGCCGATGCCATTTACCTGATCGCCGGTGGCAAGGACGGCTACATCGGCCGCGACGGCCGCGTGCCCGAGGGCGAGGAGATGATGCGGGTCAAAGCGATTCACGACCTCTCTGCGGAGCAGCCGAAGTGAGCTTGAATGGCGCCTGCAGCGGACGAGGCTGAGGACCGCCCGCAGACCGGCCAGCAGCGGTTGCTCCAGGTCAACCTCGAGCTGGCGATCCCCCTGGCAGAGGTCACGCTGCGCGCGAGCCGCTCCTCGGGGCCGGGCGGCCAGCACGCCAACGTCACCGCCTCGCGCGTGGAAGCGAGCTTCGACGTGCTCGCCTCGCCCTCGCTCAGCGAGTCACAGCGCGCACGCATCCTTGCGCGCGCGGGCCCGCGGCTTTCGGCGGTCGCCCAGGACGAGCGCTCCCAGGCGCGCAACCGCGAGCTGGCCCTTGACCGGCTCACAGAGCGCCTGGCGCGTGCGCTGGCCGTGCCCCGCAAGCGGCGTCCCACCCGTCCCACCGCCGCCTCGCGGGCAAGGCGCCTGGACTCAAAGCGCCGCGACGCGCAGCGAAAGCGCGAGCGCCGGCGCCCCGACGACGACTAGTTCAAGAGCTCCTTGACGTAGCGCTGGTGCAGGTGTCCCAAGGGTGTTTTCTCGGGGTGGAAGCCAATCTCGTTCCACAGCAGACCCGAGGCCGGAGCCCAGGCGATGATCAAATAGACGCCCAGCACGAGTGTTGCCGTGCGCAGCTTGCGCGAACTGGACAGCGCCGCCAGCGGCAGCACCCACAACACGTACCAAGGGAGTACCCAGCCGAGGGTTACCAGCAGCGCTACGCTCGCCCAGCCGGACGCCGTGACCGCGTCCCGCCGGCGCCAGGCGAGCACACAGCAGAGCAGAACCGAGCACGCCAGCACACCGCTCAGCAACACCCTCAGCGTTTCGGTCTCACCGCCGCTGCCAAGCGCGAGACCGATCAGGTTCGGCACGCTCACGTTGGTGACCAGCCGGCTCTGGGTGCTGAGATCGGGGAAGTGCAAGCCAAAGGCGATCAGGCTCGCCACACCGGCCGCTGCACTCGCCGCCGCCATGCCGAGCAACACCTGCACCACACGGCGCGGAGTCCTGAGCATCGCCGCCAGCACCACCGGGATCAGAACCGCCCCGGAAGCCTTGATCGCCGCTGCGCTCACAAACGCCACTCCCGCGCCGCTCTCCAGGGGCGCGAGCGGCCACAGCCACCCGCGCAACTGCTCGCGCAGCGGGGCGTGATCACCTCGCCCGCCGCCCCCGTGGCCCTCCGCCGGCGCCTCACGGGCAGCCACAGCCTGAGTGCGGTCATCCTCCTGCGCCCCAGCACGCCCGGCCACCGGCCCGCCAGCCTTGAGCAGCAGGTAGAAGCCCAGCATGATGAAAAAGATCATCAAGAAGTCGTTGTGGTCGCCTCCCAGCCCCCACACCAGCACAATCGGGTTCAGCCCGACGAGCACGATCGCCGCGACCGGGTCGCGGCCGAGCAGGCGCGCGCACTTCCACACGAGGAAAATGCTCGCCAGGCTCGCCGCGCCGAGGACCAGCTTGATCACCCAGAACGACGCGGCCACGCCGAGCGGGACCAGGGCGAAGGTCATCAGTGTGAACAGCGGGCCATACGGGCTCAGCAGCTGGTGCCAGTTGGAGAGATAGAAGCTCGGGTCGCCATGCGGCTCGAGGATCGGGATCGTCGTATACGGGTTGAGGTGGTGCACCACCTCCATGCGCCCGTAGTTGATGTAGTTGAACACGTCGGTCAGCGCCAGCGGGGGGGCGAGGAAGAAGCTCACATGCACCGCCAGCACCGCACCGATCGCCCAGCGGGCCTGCAGCCGCGGCGCGCATTTCAGTGCCACCACGTAGCTCGCATACATGAGCGCAAGCGCCCCCGTGAAGAGGTACTTCAGTGTCCTCGTGCTGCGCGTCAGCCCTTCCAGCAGCCCTCCCAGCGGCCCGGCCATCCAGCGCGGAAAGAAGCCCGCGTGCGTCGTCGCCGAGAGCAGGCTCGGGCGGTCCGCCGCCAGCACCACGACCAGCGCGCCGCAGAGCACGATCGTGAGCAGTGCATACGCTCCGATCGCAGCTTCCCGCTCGCCCGTGCGCGCCGGCGCGCCCGCGCGCTTGAGCTTTAGAAACCATCCGGAAGCGCCGGGGTCTCTCCTGAAGGCGTGTTCTGATGCCATCTGAGGAGCTATCCGATAGTTACTTAAACACGAGAGCCCGCGTTGCGGCGGGCTCTCGGAAAGTGGTAGTCACGTCCGCGAGGTCCAGCCCCGCGAAGCAGAACTAGATCGACTGGACGTTTACGGCCTTGGGGCCCTTGTCGCCCTGCTCGGGGTCATATGAGACCTTCGAGCCCTCCTGCAGCGAGCGATAACCCTCGCCATTGATGCCGGTGTGATGGACAAACAGGTCCTTGTCACCGTCATCGGGGGTGATGAATCCAAACCCCTTGTCGTCGCTGAACCACTTTACTGTGCCAGTAGGCATGTGGGTACTCCTCCACGGTATGCGTGCTGCGACGCGGAGGATGCTGCTTAGAGCTTCGACCTGCGAGCGCTTGCACTGCTTTTCGCCGGTCTATTGCGCCGGCCAGTCAGCGTGACCGTAGCAGGTCACCCCCCGCGTGTGTTGCCAAGTTGCTATATCTCGGACGCCATCGTCCCCGAGCCAATCACCCTCAAACGCCTGCTCGCAGATGGCACACCAGCCACCGTGCAGGAGATCATCGCCAGCCTCGGGCTGGAGGAGCTCGCCAGCGCTTCCCGGAGCGTGGGCGGGCGGGAACGTCCATACGTCGTGTTGAACATGGTGAGCACCGCCGACGGCCGCGCGAGCATCGCCGGGCGCTCGGGGCCGATCGGCAATCGTGCCGACCGCGAGCTGTTCCATGGGCTGCGCACCGCCGTCGACGGGGTAATGGCCGGCGCGGGAACGGTGCGCGTGGAGCGCTACGGCCGGATCGTCTCTGAGGAGTCGCGCAGGCGCCTGCGGCGCGAGCGAGGCTTGAGCGATGAACCGCTCGCCTGCATCGTCTCGGGGCGCCTGGAGCTGCCCTGCGACATCCCGCTGCTGGCCGACCCCGCCGCGCGGGTGGTGATCTTGACCCCCTCCGCGGCGAGCCTGCAGGGGGTGGCCGCGCAGGTCGACTACGTGCGCGCCGGAAGCAATGGGCGCTTGGACCTGCCCGCTGCGCTGGCCGAGCTGCGCGAGCGCTTCGCAGTACGCACGCTGCTGTGTGAGGGTGGCCCGCACTTGAACACGCAGCTGCTGCTTTCAGGCCTCGTGGACGAGCTGTTCCTCTCGCTCGCGCCCACGCTCGCAGGGGGAGATCCAGCCGCCACAGGCGGGGCGCTGCGGATCCTCGCCGGCGGTGAGTTCGATCCACCCGTCGGGCTCGAGCTGCTCTCGGTGATCGAGAGCGAATCGCAGCTCTTCCTGCGCTATCGCGTCTGCTCCTGAGCGCCCGCGCGCGTCTCGCGCGAGACGATGCTCAGCAGCTCGCTGGCCAGGTGGCGGCCCTCGCTCGCCACGCGCGGGGTGGCGGAGATGCGCACCACCACCTCATCCCCGTCGAGCTCCTCCAGGGTGATGCGCGGAGCGTCGCGCAGGGGCGTCTGCAATGACTTCTCGAGCACCTCCTGCAGGTCGCCGGGGGTCATCCCGGCGCGCAACCGCGCCCGCAGGTTGACCGCCTCGGGCTCGCGCAGCGGCAGCACCGCCACGTTCAACACGACGCTGTTGGGCACCAGGATCGAGTCATCACCCGTGGCAAACGTCGTGTACAGCAGCCCCAGCGAGCTGACCGTGCCCTCGATCTGACCCGCCAGCGGCCCGCCCTGCAACCGCACGCGCTCCCCCACGCGGAACGGACGCGCGCTCAACAGCACCGTGCCGGCGATCAGGTTCCCGAGCGTCTGCTGCGCAGCGAGACCGAAGATCACAGCGGTGAACGCACCGCCGAGGGCCAGCGTCCTTGCTTCGATGCCAGCCACGCGCAGGGCCACGAACAGCGCCACCACGACGGTGCTCAACCGGATCAGGAACCCCACCGTCCCCGCCGTCGCCGGGTCCAGCCGCCGGAACAGCGGCGGTCCCAGGCTGCGGCCGATGTCTCGCGCGATCGCCCAGCCGAGGGTCATCAGCACGAGCACCGTCGCTACGCGAACCGGCGTTTCGAGCGCCTGTTCCAGGTACTTGTAGGCCGGATGGCCGTGCGGCCCGGGCTTCGCGGGCACCTGCGTGCCCAGCAGGCTCACGCGATGGTCGTACAGGAGCACCACGCCCACGAACAGCGGCACGAGCACGAGCGCCTCTAGGCGCGCGCGCTTGACCACGCGCGGGCTGATCTGGCGCAGCAGGCCGACCTCCCGCCAGGCGTGGCTGCGGGTCTCGAACATCTTCGGCGGAGTTCTCGGAACGGGCATCGTGCTCCCATGATGGCGTGCACTGAACGCCCGTGCATGCCCCGGGCGCCTTCTTGCTCTACGCTTCTGCGGCGATGAACCCCAACCTGCGCAAACTGCTCGTCCCGGCTGTGCTGCTCGGTGTGCTGCTGATCGTTGTGGCCGTCATCTACTTCGTCTCACCCGAGCACTCGCTGCCCTCGTTCTTCCCAGGCCATGCCTCCGCCGGGAGTGCCGAAGCCAACCATCACCACACCAAGCACGGCATCGCCGCCGTCGTCGTCGCCCTCGCCTGCTTCGCGTTCGCCTGGTTTCAGACCGGGCCCAAAGCCCGCGCGACCGGCCCTCAGCCTTAGGACTTAGCGGCGGCTATCCGCCGAGGGCGAAGACCAGCGTGGAGATGATCCCGAGCCCGGCGCAATAGATGCCGAACGGCGTCAGGCGGTTCGTCTCGAAATACTTGAGCAGGAACTTGACCGCGAAGAAGGTCGTGACCGCGGCACACAACCCCGCCACGAGCGCGGGCCCGCGTACCCCGTTGCCAGCCGAGCCGAACAGTTCGGGGAGCTTCAGCGCCGCCGCCGCGAAGATCACCGGCGTGGCGAGCAGGAAGCCGAAGCGCGCGGCGTCCTCGTTGGAGAGTCCGGCCAGCAGGCCGCCGCCCATCGTGAAGCCCGATCTCGAGATCCCCGGTATCAGCGCGGCGGCCTGCGAGGTGCCGACCGCGATCGCCTGGCGCCAGCTGAGCTTCGCCAGGCGCGCGTCCACATCGCCTTCATAGTCCCCGGGCCGGGGTGGGCGCCGGCGCAGCCGCTCGAACACGAGCAGGGCGATCCCGTTGACGATCAGAAACGCCGCGGCGAGCTGGGGCGAGGCGAACAGTTTGCGCAGCGGTTCCTGCAGCAGCAACCCGATCACCCCCACCGGGATCGTGCCCGCGACCAGCAGCCAGCCCAGCCGCGCGTCGGTGTCGTCATCACGGATCTCGCGCATTCCTAGCGAACGCCCCAGCCCCTTGACGATCCTCACCCAATCCTTCAGAAAGAACAGCAGCAGCACGATCGCCGTGGCCAGGTGCGTGGCGATCAGGAAGGTCAGGAAGAACTTGTCGTTCTGGTGAATGTGCCAGCCAGCCAGGCGCGGCAGGATCACGCCGTGGCCGAGGCTCGAGACCGGGAAGGGCTCGGCGATGCCCTGTGTCAGGCCGAGGATCACCGCCTGGAAGTAGGAGATCGGGTCGTGCACGGGCGCGACAGCTTATTGCCTCCTCTGCACCCACGACGCGTGCAGACCGGCGACACCCACCGTGCTTGCGGTCACTGGCAGACGGTCTCTCTAAAAATCTTCACGATCGCTTCACACGATCGTTGCTGTCTGGTCACAAAAACCCGCACTTTGCGGCGGAATCTATGAGGCGTACATATATAGAGATATGAGAGGAGCAACGATGACCCTCGATACGACCACGCTGCCCGGCGCACATGACTCAACCGTGACAAGGGCCGACATGCACTGCCACTCAACGGCCTCCCAGGTTTCCAGGCTCGGAGTCCAGCGGGCACTCGGGCTCCCCGAGTGCGCCACGCCGCCCCAGGAGGTCTACGAACTGGCCAAGCGGCGGGGCATGGACTTCGTGACGATCACCGATCACGACACGATTGACGGTGTGCTCGAGATCTCCGAGCGCCCGGACGTGTTCGTCTCAGAGGAGCTCACCGCACACTTCCGCGGCGAGCCTCAGGCGGTGCACGTCCTCTGCTACGGGATCACGCCCTCCGACCACGAGTGGCTGCAGACCCACAGCGGCGACGTTGAGCTGTGCGCCGCCTACCTCTACGAGCGGGAGATTGCATGCGCGCTGGCGCACCCCTACTACAACGTCGGCGCCCCCCTCACTACACGCCACCGGCGGCGCTTGGCCGAGCTGTTCAGCGTCTGGGAGATCCGCAACGGCGCGCGCGCTCGCGAGCTCAACCGGCCCGCCACGACTTACATCACCACCCGCGACGGCACCGGCATCGGCGGCTCAGACGATCACGCGGGAGTTGACATCGGGCGCACCTACACCGAAGCGCCCGCGGCCGGTACGCCCGCGGAGTTCCTCGAGCACATGCGCGCCGGGCGCGTCCGTGCCCGCGGCAAGCAGGGCAGCGCCGCGAAGTGGGCTCACGCCGCGATCGCCCTGGCCGCGCGCTCGCTCGGGTCTGTGGAGGGCCAAGAGGAGTCCGCGCGTCCCGACCCGCGCACGGTGCTGAATATGATGCAACGCCTGCTCCGAGAGGGAGACGCCCGCCATGGCGCCACCGGCGTAGACCTCTCACCCGCCGACGCCCGCTGCCTGCTCAGAGCCTGGCTGGCCGCGGTCGAGCTCGACCACCTCGACGAGCGCGGGCTGATCGACCTGATGCAGGCCGATGATTTCAGCCACTCCAGTCTCTTCCGCCGCGCCTGCCGGCTGCACGAGCGTAAGCTGCGCGCCGCGGTCAACATCGCGGTGAGCGCGGCCACCGGCGAGGCCGAGGTGCTCGCCGCCGCCGAGGGGCTGTTCGAGAGCTGCATCGCGGCAGTCCCCTACGCCCCTGCCACTGCCTTCCTCGCCAACGAGTGCGCCAAGCTCGACGGGCGCTCCGGCGACGACGGCGAGACGCCCCGCGTGGCGATCCTCGCCGACGGCATCGGCTCGATGCACGGTGTCACCCGCACGATCGAAGAGATCCGCCAGCGCGGCGTCCCCGGCTTTGAGATCGAGGTGGTCGGGACCGATCCCGAGGTCGACCTGCGCCTGTCCGCCGTGGCCGAGATCGACGTGCCCTTCTATCCGGGCCTTCAGATCGGCGTCCCCAGCCTGCCCGCCGCCGTGCAAACGCTGGCCGATGGGGACTTCGACGCGATCCACGTCTGCTCGCCGGGTCCCGCCGGAATCGCCGGCGTGCTCGTCGCCCGCGCGCTGGGGTTGCCCTTGGTCGGCAGTTATCACACCGAGCTCACCGCCTACGCCGGTCTGCGCTCAGGACAGCGGCAGGTGGCCGATGCGATGGGCCTTGCCGTCAACGCGTTCTACAACGCTTGCGACATCGTCCTCTCCCCCAGCCTCGCTTCCGACGCCGCCCTCGCCGGGATCGGGATGGGAGCCGAGAAGATCTTGCGCTGGGATCGCGGCGTCGACACCTCGCGCTTTGACCCCGCCCTGCACGACAAAGGTCTGCTGGCGCAGGAGACCATCAACGTGCTCTATTCCGGCAGGATCACCCGCGAGAAGGGCGTTGATCTCCTGGCCGAAGCCTTCCTGCTCGCGCGTGAGCGCAATCCCCGCTTGCAGCTCGTGCTCGCGGGCGGCGGACCTGAGGAAGAGCGCCTGCGTGAGCGCCTCGGTGATGCGGCCACCTTCTTGGGTTGGCTGGAGGGCACCGAGCTGGCTCGGGTCTATGCATGCGCCGACCTGTTCTTCTTCCCATCCGCCACCGACACCTTCGGTCAGGTCATCCTCGAGGCCCAGGCAAGCGGGCTACCGGTGCTCGCCGTAGCCGCAGGCGGTCCGCTCTCGCTGATCGAGGACGGTGTCACCGGCCTGCTGCGCGAGGCCGACGCCGCCGTCCTTGCCGGCGCCCTGGTCGAGCTCGCCTCCTCGCCACTGCTGCTCGAGCGCCTCTCCCGCGCCGCGCTCGCCTCGGTGCGCCAGCGCACCTGGGAGCGCTGCCTGGAGCGCCTGGCCGAGGGCTATGAGCGGGTACTGGAAGTCCCCGCGCCAAAGGAAGTGGCACGTGCGGCCTGAGCGCATTCCCATCGCCCGCGCCACCGGCGCCTCGCCGGTCCTCCCACGGCCGGCGCTGCCTGAGCTACCGGCTGGTCTCATGCCGCCCAGCGCCGCTCGCAGGCGCGGCGGCGAGCGGCGCAAGATCGCCGTCGCCCTGCACGACATCGAGCCGGCCACGTTCGCCCGCTGCGCGGCGATCCGCGACTGGCTGGACGATCGCGGCGTCGACCGGGTCACGTTGCTCGTCATCCCCGCGCGCGACCTGCACCCGCTGGGTGAGCGCTCGCCGGAGATGGCCAGCTGGCTGGCCGGACGCCACCGCGGCGGCGACTCGATCGCCCAGCACGGCTTTCAGCACATGCAGCTGCGCCGCGGCGCCTTCTCTGGCCAGGCGCTGGCGCATGCCCGCAGCGGGCGCTCAGCGGAGTTCGTGGGGCTCGACCGCAACGAGACCCGCCGGGCGGTCGATGCCGGCTGGCGGGTGCTCAAGCTCGCCGGGATCGAGCCCGATGGCTTCGTCGCGCCCGCCTACGCCTACACCCCGGCGTTGCGCCAGGTGCTCCCGGAGAAGTTCCGCTGGTGGGCGGGCCTCATGCGGCTGCACCGGACGCTCGCCCCGGAGGGCGATCCTCGCCAGCTGCTCGCCCCCGCTTGGGGAATGGGCACGGACAGCATGGCGCGGCGCGCCCTCTCCCCGTCGCTGATCCGCGCCGGGAGCCTGCTCGCCGGTCGCACCCTGCGCCTGGACCTGCATCCCGCTGACCTCCAGCACTCCCGTCACCTGACGGCGCTGGAGTGGGTCCTCCACCGCGCCGGCCCCCACCGCGAGGCGATCACCTACGACGAGCTCGTCGCTCAGCGCGGTGTGTAAGCCGAGAAGACCGGCGGTTCAAAGGAGCTGACCTTCGGCAGACCCGCATACCCGAGGTGGGTCAGCCCGAACAGGTCCTCGATCGTGCGCAGCAGCGAGAAGTGGTTGTACGGTTCCTGGCTGGTGGTGTGGGGCTTGACAAAGGACGAGAGCAGCAGCGCACCGACCTGCCCGCCGCCCTTGGGCGCGAGGCCCAGCCCTCCGGCCGGCGGGGGCAGGTTCGGGAAGCCCGGCTGACCGCAGCAGGAGCTCGAGTCGGCGAATTCGCCAGTTGACGGCGCCTCGTCGGTGGTGATCACGAGCAGGCCGCCTTCCTTGTATCCCTTCGAGGAGAGGATCGCCGGGACCACCCTTGCAAGGAAGGAGTCCGCGGGACCCATCCCGGCGCCCGCCCCGGCAGCGCAAGGCGTCGTGTTGCCGTCGTGGCAGCGGCCGGGCACGATGTAAGAGAAGCTCGGCGTGCTTTTTGCGCTCTTCAAGTCGGTCTTCAGCCTGCTCAGCCCCACGTCGTTGGCCTTGCACGCCGGAGAGCCGGTCACGGAGTGGAAGTACACGAACGGGTTGCGGAAGGTCGCGTAGGCCTGGCCGGCGGGCGGTGCAAGGGAAGCGGTGGGATCAGGTGCCCCCAGATTGGGATGGCCGCAGGCGATGGCCTGGCCGCTGCCTTCGCCCATCCCTTCGGCGTAGGCTCGCCAGGTGAGATGCTTGGCCGTCAGCTGGCCGGCGAGCGTCTGCGTCGTGCTCGGGTACACACACCCCTTTCCGCTCGCTTGCCCATCCGTGCCCGCCGTCCCTGGCGTGAGGTCTTCATATGTAGGACAGTTCTGCGCGGTCTGCGGTGTGGGTCCCTGGCCGCTGAGCAGCGCGATCCCGTTCGCCAGCTGCTCGTGGGCGACGGCGTAGTAGCGCACCAGCAGCTCGCCCTTCGCCTCCAGCGTGCCCGTCAGGTAGCGCGCCACCGACGACGGCCCGAAGGCGGACGCGTAGGGCTCATCGGAGAGCATGATCACGAAGACGTGCTTGACCGGTGGGAGCTTGGAGCCCGCGCCGCTTTTGGCGGGAGTGGACCCCGGCGCGGGCGAGCTCTTCTTGCTTTTCCCGATTGAGGTCTTGGTGGAGCTTTCATTCGAGGAGCCTTCCCCAGCCGCCGCCGGTTCTGAAGCTGGCGGCGGTTCCGCGGATGGGCTCGGTGTCGCTTCGGCTTGCGCGGACGGCGGCGATGAAGCCAGCCCCGGGGTCGCGCTGACAGGCGCCGCCGGTGGGAGGATCAGCTTCAGCGGCGGGCGCGTGGAGGCCGCCAGCGTGTCGTCCGCGCGCGAGCCGGCCGCCCCTCCGATGATCACGCCGAAGCCGAGGAACACCAGCACGAGCAGCGCGCACACCCTGGGCGAAGGCAGCGTCAAGCCGAAGTTCACCGGGTATCCCGCCTACTCTTCTGAAGCTGAAGCGGCCTCGGCGCCGGCAACGGCCCTGGGCGCTAGTAGAGCGTCCATCACCGCCGTGGAGGCGCCATCGCCGGCGCTTTCAGGGCCGCCCAGCCCCGTGGGATTCACCGGCGCCTGCGTGCTGGGCTTGCGTTCCATCAGGGTCGCGCCACACTGCCAGCAGAACAGCGCCCCGCGGCTATGCGGGGCGCTGCAGTGTGGACAGTTGCCCACGCTCGCACTCTCCTCCATCGCCAGCAGGCGCTCGACCTCCGCCAGCTCGGCGTCGCGCTCCTGGAGCACCGCGGCGCGGCGCACGAGCACGTCGAGGCGAAAGTGGTCGCGGATCGCCATCTCGTAGGCCAGTCCTCCCAGGTCCCAGTGCAACTCGGTGACCTGCCCGGCCAGCGCGTCGCGGCGCCGGCGCAGCTCGGAGCGTCCTTCACCCTCTAGAGGCGCGGGCGCGGCAGGCGCCCCGGCCGGCGGCGGCACGTCTTTTGCAACGGAGTCGCCGAGGATGCTCATCTAGTGGGTTTCCACCACGTTGGGGAGGTTCTTGGATTTTTCCTCATAGCTCTTGCCGCTGTTGGGTGAGCTGGATTTGGGAGTGCTGGCGGCAGCTTTTTTCCCTCCGCCGCCTTTCGCCGCGACGGCGCCGGCGGCGCCTTTCTTAGCCGAAGAAGAGCCGCTTTTGGCGGGCGTTTCAGGCGTTTCGCCCGCCGGGGTAGCTGGCGTCGTTGCGCTCCCCGCCCCGCCCGTGCCCGCGCCCGGCTGGGCTACGCTGATCGTCTGCACTGGAGCAGCGACGGGTTTGGAGTTGCCCGCGCGGCCGATCAGCACGCCGACGCCCATCGCCAGCAGGAGCACGCCGACGCCGGCGATCACATTGACCGTGTTGCGCTGCTGCTGGCGGG
>DASZFC010000095.1:0-34490 GCA_035940195.1 Solirubrobacteraceae bacterium | reverse complement strand
CGCCTCGGTCCAGTTGACCGCGGCGATCGTGCGGCGCGCCTCGTCGTCGATCAGCTGAGCGCAGATGCCCTTGTTGGAACGGAACACCGAGATCCGCGGCCGGGCCGCGGTCCCGATCACCTTCGCGCGCACGCGGCGGCGCCGGCGCAGTCGCGCTGCCTCACGCGTGGTGACGCTCATGCGCGCTTGCCGACCTTGCGGGCGACGATCTCGCCCTCGTAGCGGATGCCCTTGCCCTTGTAGGGCTCGGGCGGGCGCTGCTTGCGGATGTATGCGGCGATCTCGCCGACCTGCTGCTTGGAGTTGCCGCGCACCACCACGCGGGTCGGCGCCGGCACGTCGAACTCGATGCCCTCGGGGGCGATGACGTTGACCGGGTGCGAGTAGCCGAGCGCGAGCTCGAGGTCGCGGCCCCGCATCTGCGCGCGGTATCCGACGCCCTGGATCTCGAGGCGCTTCTCGTAGCCGTCGGTGACGCCGATCACCATGTTCGCGACCAGTGTCCGCACGAGCCCGTGCAGCGCGCGGTGCTCACCGCGGTCGGTCGGCCGCGTAACGACGAGTTCCTCGCCATCCTGCTTGACCTCAATGTCCCTGTGAATGCGCTCGGACAACTCGCCCTTCGGCCCGTTTACGCGCACCGACTCTGGCTCGATTGCAACGGTCACGCCCGCGGGCACGGGGATTGGTTGTCTACCTATTCTCGACATCTCACATCTACCAGACCTGAGCCAAGACCTCGCCGCCAACGCCCGCCGCGCGCGCGTCGTGGCCAGTCATCACGCCACGTGAGGTCGACACGATCGATGTACCCATACCGCCGAGCACCTTGGGAATGTGCTTGGCGTCTACATAAGTTCGCTGCCCCGGGCGCGACACGCGCCGCAGCCCCGAAATCGCCGAGCGCCGGTCGTCGGTGTACTTCAGGCGGATCTCAATCAGCTGCCCCTCATCGCCCTCCGGCGCGGGCACCACGGACCACGAATCGATATACCCCTGCTCGGCAAGGATCCGTGCCAGCTCGCTCTTCAGTTTCGAGGCTGGGATCTCGACCGTCTCGTGCGCTGCATGGATCGCATTGCGAACGCGCGTGAGGAAGTCGGCGATTGGATCGGTCATAGACATGGCTAAATAGTTACCTGGAGATCGTGGAGCCAGCTGCTACCAAGAGGACTTCGTCATCCCCGGAATCTGGCCGTTGTGGGCGAGCTCACGCAAACAGATGCGGCACACCCCGAACTTCTTGTACACCGCGCGCGGGCGACCGCAGCGGTTGCAGCGAGTATAGGCACGTGTCTTGAACTTGGGGGTCCGCGCCTGCTTGACGCGTTGCGAAGTCTTGGCCATCAGTCGGTGCTCTCCTTCTCAGTGGTGTCCGCGTCCCCGTCACCGGGGGCGTCCTCCTGCTCGGCTGCAGGCGCCTCGGCGGCCTCTGGCTGCGCAGCTTCAGTCTCATTCTGCGCCTCGTCCGCGAGCGGCTCTGTCTCTGCCTCCGGCGCCGGTGGCTCAGCCACCTCTGCCTCGGGCTCTGCTGCGGCCTCCTCCCCGGCCTCCGAGGCAGCGGACTCCTCAGTGTCGTCTGTCACGGTCGCCGCGGCCTCATCGGCGGGCTCCTCTACGGCGGCGGACACTCTCGCCCCGTCCTCGTCGGTCGGCTCCGACTCGACTCCAATCGCCTCGTCGAAGCCTTTCGGGCGCCATTTCGGCGAGAAAGGCATGCCGAACGCCATCAGCAGCGCGAAAGCCTCGGCGTCGGTCTTCGCGCTGGTGGTGATCGTGATGTCGAGTCCGCGCACCATGTCGATCGAGTCGTAGTCGATCTCGGGGAAGATGATCTGCTCCTTCACGCCCAACGTGTAGTTGCCGCGACCGTCGAACGAGCGCGGGCTCAACCCGCGGAAGTCGCGGATCCTGGGGATCGCTATTGACACCAGCCGGTCGAGGAACTCATAGGAGCGTTCGGCCCGCAGCGTGACCGCTACCCCCACCGGCATACCCTCGCGCAGTTTGAACGCCGCGATCGACTTGCGCGCGCGGCGCACGCTCGGCTGCTGGCCGGCGATCGTCGCGAGCTGGTCCTGCGCCGCCTTCAGCATTTTCGAGTCCTGCTTGGCCAGGCCCACGCCCATGTTCAAGGTGATCTTCTCGAGCTTCGGCGCCTGCATCACCGAGGAATAGCCGAAGCGCTCGATCAGCGCAGGGCGGATCTCCTCGAAGTAACGCGTCTTCAGGCGTGCCGGCGGGGCGTCTGTGGTCGTGGTCGCCATCTCGGTCACTCCAGCCTCGCCCCAGAGCTCTTGGCGACACGGAAGCGCTTGCCGCCCTCGCGCTCGATCCGCACCCTCGTCGGCTGGCCTTTGGCGTCCAGCAGCATCACGTTGGAGATGTGGACCGGACCCTCGCGCTCGATGATGCCACCGAGTTGCCCCGCGGTGCCGGGCAGCGGCGAAGAGCTCTGCTCCTGGCGCGGGCGCGTGGCCCGCTTGACCATATTCAGGCCCTCGACATAGAGGCGTTCCTTGGCCGGCTCCACGCGCAGCACCTTGCCGGTCTTGCCGCGGTCCTTGCCAGCGGTGACCTTCACGTGATCGCCAGAGCGAATCTTCAGCGAGCGGCGCTTGGAGACTGTGGCGGTACGCGCCATTACAGAACCTCCGGCGCCAGCGAGACGATCTTCATGAAGTTACGCTCGCGCAGTTCGCGCGCCACGGGCCCGAAAACGCGCGTGCCGCGCGGGTTGTTCTGATCGTCGATGATCACCGCGGCGTTCTCGTCGAAGGCGATATACGTGCCGTCCTCGCGCCCGATCGGCTTCTTCGTGCGCACTACGACGGCCGTCACGACCTCACCCTTCTTCACGGCCCCCTGCGGGTTGGCCTGCTTGACGGTCGCGGTGATCACGTCCCCGACGAACGCATACCGTCGCCTGGAACCGCCCTTCACGCGGATGCAAAGGATCTCGCGCGCCCCGGTGTTGTCGGCCACGCGCAACCTCGTCTCGTTCTGGATCATCGCGCTCTCTCCAAGACGTCCACGAGCTTCCAGCGCTTGCTCTTCGACAGCGGCCGGCTCTCGATCACGCGCACCGTGTCGCCCTCATGCGCGTCGTTCTGCTCATCATGGGCATGCAGGGTGCTCGAGCTGCGCACAATCTTCTCGTAACGCCGGTGCCGGCGGGCGAAATCGATCCGCACGGTGATCGTCTTGTCAGCCTTGTCTGAGACCACGATCCCTTGGCGCACACTGCGCTTGCCCTCGGCGGGGGCATGTACCGGAGCCAGCTCCGCCACCGGCGTGTCCGTGGGGCGGGTGGGCCTGGATCTTTTGGCGGCCTTTTTCTCGCGCTCCTGCAACCGCCGCGCGCGCCGCCGTACCGCCTTCGTGCGACGCTCGGCCAAGCGCTCGGCATGGCGGTCCTCTGGTGAGCGGCTCGGGGCTGGCTCACCGGAGTGCGTCGAACGCGCCTTGCGCCGGCGCTCCTTCGGGGCGAGTGCCACGGCCGGCTCGGCGGGAGCCTCCTGCGCCGCCGGCGCCTCCTCCGCGTCGGCAGCGGGCTCCCCGGCGACCGGCTCTTCGGCGACGGGTTCCTCGGGAGCGGCCTCGGCCGCGGGGACCTCGGCGACCTCGCTGGGCTCGTCCGCGGGCGCCGGTGCGGCGTCCGTCGCCTCGAGGTCCGCCTCGGGGGCAGGGACACCGGCGGGGCTCTCTGCGTTCTCGTTGTCTTTCTTGTCAGCCATTTCGTTCCTTCTTCTCACGCGCGACGGTCAGTGCTCTTGCCAGATCGCGTTTCGCCCGTCCCAGCCCAGCCGTGTTTTCGAGCTCGCCCGTGGCGTTCGCGAAACGCAAGCCGAACAGCTCCTTGCGCAGCGTCACGATCTGCTTGTCCAGTTCGCCATCCTCCAGGTCTCTGATCTCCTTGGCGTTCATCGTCGCTCAGTCCTCTCGCATCACGAACTTGGACTTCACGGGCAGCTTGTGCGCAGCGAGGCGGATCGCATCACGAGCGAGCGGCTCTGGCACTCCGGCCAGCTCGAACATCACGCGTCCGGGCTTGACCACCGCCACCCACCCTTCCGGGTTGCCCTTGCCGGAGCCCATCCGTGTCTCAGCCGGCTTCTTGGTCACCGGCTTGTCGGGAAACACGTTGATCCACACCTTGCCGCCACGCTTGATCTTGCGCGTCATCGCGACTCTGGCGGCCTCGATCTGGCGGTTCGTAAGCCAGCCCTGCTCGAGTGACTTCAGGCCATACTCGCCGAATTGCACCTTCACCTGACCACGAGAGTTACCGCGACGGCGCCCGCGGTGTTGCTTGCGGTGCTTTACACGCTTGGGGGAGAGCATCAGCGCCCACCTCCGCCGCCGCCGGAACGAGGACCACGTCCTCCGCCACCCGGACCACGCCCGCCGCCCTGACCGCCAAATGATTGGCCACCACCCGCCCCACCCGCACCGCGTCCTCCGGACCCGCCTGCCCCGCCGCCACGTCCGCCGCCCCCGCCGGAGCCACGGCCACGTCCGTCGCGTCCATCTCGCCCGCCACGACCGTCGCGGTCGTTGCTCGGGGGAGCGGGCGCGGTTATATCGGTGAGGTCCGCTCCGGTGTAGCCCTCGGGCATTATTTCGCCCTTGTTCACCCAGCACTTCACGCCGATGCGCCCGAACGTCGTGCGCGCCTCATAAAAGCCGTAGTCGATGTCAGCGCGCATCGTATGCAGCGGCACGCGGCCATCGGAGTAGCTTTCGGTGCGCGCCATCTCGGCGCCTCCCAGACGCCCGGAAACCTGCACCTTCACGCCCTTCGCGCCCGAGCGCATCGCGCTGGTCAGCGCGCGCTTCATCGCCCGGCGGTAGGCCACACGGTTCTGCAGCTGCTCGGCGATCGATTGCGCCACCAGCTTCGCGTCGAGCTCGGGACGCTTGATCTCGAGGATGTTGACCTTGATCTGCTTGTTGGTCATCTTGTGCAGGTCGCGGCGCAACGCATCCACTTCTGAGCCGGACTTCCCGATCACAATGCCCGGGCGGGCCGTGTGAATGTTGACCTCGAGCTCCTGTGCGTCCTTGCGGATCGTGATGTCCGACAGGCCGGCGTGGGCCAGCTTTCGCACGATGTGCGCGCGGATGCGAATGTCCTCGTCGAGGTACTCCGCGAAGTTCTTCTCGTTGAACCAGTTCGACTTCCAGTCGTGGATGTAACCCACGCGCATAGCCTCTGGATGAACCTTCTGTCCCATTCTTCTCTTCTCTAGCCGTTTCGCTTCGTTGTCCGGGCCGCGGCGCCCGGGGTCAGGGTGATCGTCAGGTGGCTGGTGCGCTTGCGAATCGGCGTCGCGCGTCCCATCGCGCGCGGCCTGAAGCGCTTGATCGTCGGCCCCTCGTCGGCATATGCCTCCCGGACGATCAACTCGTCCTCGAGCAGCTCATGGTTGCTCTCGGCGTTCGCCACGGCCGACTCCAGCAGCTTGCTCCAGTCGCGCGCCACATCACGAGGAGTGAAGGCGAGGATAGCGCGTGCCTCGCCAACGGTCTTGCCGCGCAGATGTCCGCACACCATCCGCGCCTTGCGCGCAGACGTTCGCACGTAGCGGGCGTGCGCGCGCACGACCCTGCGCCGCGCCGGCTTGGCGGCATCTTTAGAGCGAGCCGGTTTGGCGGCCTCGCTCGCGATGGGCTCTTTCGCCGCCGGCTCTTTGCGCGCGGGTTTTTTCGCAGCAGCTGTTTTGGCAGCCGGTTTCTTCTCGGCGGGAGCATCCGCGTCGTCCGCTTTCGCTGCGGCTGCTTTAGCCGCCGGTTTTTTCGTGCGAGCTTTTTTCGCAGCGGGTTTTTTCGCCGCGGGCGGCGTCTGGGCCTTGGGGTCTTTCTCGTCCTCAGCGCTCATTAGCGCACCCTCCCCGAGCCGACGTGCCCGCGATAGGTACGTGTCGGCGCGAACTCGCCGAGCTTGTGCCCGACCATCGACTCGCTCACGAACACCGGCACGTGCTTCTTGCCGTCGTGCACCGCAATCGTGTGCCCCACCATCTCCGGAAAGATCGTCGAGGCCCGCGACCACGTCCTCAGCATTTTTTTGCTGTTCTCCGCGTTCAGCGCCTCGATGCGCTTCATCAGGCGCTCTTCCACCCACGGCCCCTTCTTGCTGGATCTACTCATCGCTGCTTGCCCTTCCCACGGCGCCTGCCGCGCACGATGTACTTGTCGGAGCCCTTGTTCTTCTTGCGCGTGCGATACCCGAGCGTCGGCACACCCCACGGCGTCACGGGATGACGGCCGGCGGTGGTCGAACCCTCGCCGCCGCCGTGCGGATGGTCGACAGGGTTCATCGCCGTCCCGCGCGTCTGCGGGCGCACGCCCATGTGGCGCTTGCGCCCAGCCTTGCCCACCTTCACGTTCTGGTGCTCGGCATTGCCGATCGTTCCCACCGTCGCCCGGCACTCCGCGCGCACCAGCCGCATCTCGCCCGAGGGCAGCCGCAGCGTCGCCATGTCGCCGTCCTTGGCCATCAGCTGCACCGAAGCACCGGCCGAGCGCGCCAGCTGGCCACCGCGGCCGGGCTGCAACTCGACGTTGTGCACCACCGTCCCGACCGGCATCTTCGCCAGCTCCATGCAGTTGCCCACCGCGACCTCGGCTCCCTCACCGGAGCTCACCGTGGACCCCACCGTCAGCCGCTGCGGCGCGAGGATGTAGCGCTTCTCACCATCGGCATAGTGCAACAGTGCGATATACGCCGAGCGGTTGGGGTCGTACTCGATCGCCGCCACCTTCGCGTCCACCCCGTCCTTGCGACGCTTGAAATCGACCCGCCGGTAGGCGCGCTTGGCGCCACCGCCGCGGTGGCGTGAGGTCTTGCGCCCGTGCGCGTTTCTCCCGCCGCTCTTCTTCAGCCCTTCCACCAGCGTCTTCTCAGGGCTTGACTTGGTGATCTCCGCGAAGTCCGAATAGGACACGAAGCGCATACCGGGACTCGTGGGCTTGGGCTTGCGAATGGCCATGATTTAGCTCTCTAGGGCCTGCAGGCCCTGGAAGATCGGAATGCTCTCGCCCGCGCGAATCTGCACGATCGCCTTCTTCCACGTGCGCGTGCGCCCGCTCGTCGTACCGCGGCGCTTGGGCTTGGACTTCACGGTACAGGTGCGCACCTCGACGACGTGCACGTCGAACAGCGCCTCCACCGCCTGGCGGATCTGCGTCTTGTGCGCGTCGTCGTGGACGCGGAAGGTGTAGCGGTGAAGCGCCGACAGCACATAGGTCTTCTCGGACACGACCGGGCGGATGATCACCTGCGAGTGGTCCATCAGGCAGCCTCATCCTTCTCGCTCATCGCGCTTGCGCGCGGCGTCGCCGCCCGCGCCGACAGTTCGCTCAGCGCGGCCTGGGAGATGAGCAGCGAGGCCGCGGCGAGCAGCTCGGTTACGCCAACGTCGGTCGCGCTCAGCACGGCCACGCGCGCGAGGTTGCGAAACGACAGCGCGGCACCAGACTCCTCGGCGCAGAGCACGACGAGCGTGGGGCCATCCTGATCCCAGTCTTCGAGCAGCTCACGTGCCTGGCTCGTCTTCGGGGCCGTGAATGCGCCCACCTCGAGAATCGCGACCGAGCCGCGCTCAGCGTGCAGCGACAATGCGCTGCGCAGCGCAGCGCGCTGCTCCTTGCGATTGACCTTAAACGTGTAGGAACGTGGCTGGGGCCCGAACACCGTGCCGCCGCCGGTCCAAATTGGCGAGCGAGTCGAGCCGGCGCGCGCGCGCCCGGTACCCTTTTGCTTCCAGGGCTTCGCACCGCCACCGGAGACCATCCCGCGGGTTTTGGTCGCGGCGGTGCCGCGGCGGCGGGCGGCCTGCTCGGCACGCACGCTCTGGTGCACAAGCGGGCCGTTGAACTTAGCCGTGAAAGCGGTCTCGTCGAGCTTTACCTTCTTGGAGCCCGTGGGTGGGTGGGCACCCAATATCGGAGCATCAGGCATCGCTACGTACCTCCACCAGCGCGCCCCTCGCCCCAGGCACGCTTCCGCGCACCATCAGCAGGTTCTCTGCGGCGTCCACCGCGACTATCTCAAGGCCCTTCTGCGTCGCCCGCCGGTTACCCATCTGCCCCGGGCCGCGAATTCCCTTGAACACGCGCGAGGGCGTCGCCGAAGCGCCGATCGAGCCGGGCGCACGTACGTTGTGCGAACCGTGGGACTTCGGGCCGCTCACGAAGTTGTGACGCTTGATTGTTCCCTGAAAGCCCTTCCCCTTGGATCTCCCCGCCACCTTCACGCGCATCCCCACTGCGAAGGACTCGACGGTCACCGTCTCACCCAGCTGGAGCTCGGCGGCCTCGTCGCGAAACTCGACCAGGTGGCGCATAGGCGGCGCATCGGCCTTCTTCAGATGGCCTATCTCGGGCTTACTGAGGTGCTTCTCCTTGCTCTTGCCAAACGCCAGCTGCACCGCCTCATAGCCGTCGCGCTCCACCGTGCGGATGGCTGTCACCGGACACGGTCCGGCTTCAAGCACGGTCACACGTGCGACCCTCCCATCCTCCTGGAAGACCTGGGTCATGCCGAGCTTCTTTGCGAGTATCGCCACCATCGGATCAAGTCAATTAGCCAGGCGGATCTCAATGTCCACACCCGCCGGCAGGTGGTCCAGACGCTGCAGCGAGTCAACCGTCTTCGGCGTCGGCTGGTGAATGTCGATCAGCCGCTTGTGCGTGCGGATCTCAAAATGCTCGCGCGAGTCCTTGTCCTTGAACGGCGAGCGAATCACGCAGTACACGTTCTTCTCGGTCGGCAACGGCACCGGGCCAGACACGCTCGCGCCGGTACGCGTAGCCGTCTCCACGATCTCCTTCGCCGCCGACTCGATCGCGGACGTGTCATATGCCTTCAAGCGGATGCGGATCTTGTTCTGGGTCGCTGCCATTGCAGTTTCTCGCCTTGCAGTTCTTTGGGTGGTGGATTGCAGTTCTTCGGATTGAACGTCAAATGCTTCTCTTACCGGCGCAGTGAACTCTTTTGGAGCCCCTTCCCTGACGGCGCAGAAAGTGCGGGGCGGGCGGGCTCCCATCCGGGGCAACCCGCTCCCTCGCCACTGCGGCGGGGCTTGCTTCGTCGTATCGGACTACCAATGGGCGCGCCCCCCGGCGAAAGGCCGGGAGCGCGTGCTACTCGATGATCTCTGAGACCACGCCCGAGCCAACCGTGCGGCCGCCCTCCCGGATGGCAAAGCGCAGGCCCTGGTCCATCGCGATCGGCTGAATCAGCTCGATCTCCATCTGGACGTTATCCCCGGGCATCACCATCTCGACCCCCTCGGGGAGCTTGGCCTGACCGGTCACGTCGGTTGTACGGAAGTAGAACTGAGGCCTGTAGCCCGTGAAGAACGGGGTGTGGCGGCCACCCTCCTCCTTCTTGAGCACGTATACCTCGGACTTGAACTTTGTGTGAGGAGTGATCGACCCGGGCTTGCACAACACCTGGCCGCGCTCGATCTCCTCGCGCTTGGTGCCGCGCAGCAAACAACCCACGTTGTCGCCCGCCTGGCCCTGGTCGAGAATCTTGCGGAACATCTCAACGCCCGTGACGACCGTCGAGGTCGAGTCGTGGATGCCCACGATTTCCACGGTGTCGCCGGTGTTCACGATCCCCTGCTCGATACGGCCCGTGGCGACGGTGCCACGGCCGGTGATCGAGAAGACATCCTCGACCGGCATCAAAAACGGCTTGTCGAGCTCGCGCACCGGCTCTGGGATGTAGTCGTCGAGCGCGGCGGCGAGGTCGAGGATCTTCTGCTTGTAGGTCTCGTCGCCTTCCAGCGCCTTCAGCGCCGAGCCGGTGATGAACGGGATGTCATCTCCGGGGAAGTCGTACTCGCTCAGCAGCTCTCGAACCTCGACCTCGACCAGCTCCAGGAGCTCCTCGTCATCGACCATGTCGGCCTTGTTGAGGAACACCACGATGTAAGGGACGCCCACCTGGCGGGCCAGCAGGATGTGCTCGCGCGTCTGTGGCATCGGCCCGTCGGCGGCGGACACCACGAGGATCGCCCCGTCCATCTGGGCGGCGCCGGTGATCATGTTCTTCACGTAATCGGCGTGGCCCGGACAGTCAACGTGTGCGTAGTGGCGGTTCTCAGTCTGGTACTCGACATGCGAAGTGGCGATCGTGATGCCGCGCTCCTTCTCCTCCGGAGCGTTGTCGATCTCCTCGAAGCTGCGGGCTTCGCCGCCCATCTTCTCCGCCAGCACAGTCGTGATGGCAGCGGTCAGCGTCGTCTTGCCATGATCGATGTGACCGATGGTCCCGACGTTGACGTGCGGCTTGTCGCGCTCGAACTTCTCCTTCGCCACTTTTTGTTCGCTCCTCAATCGGCTTGTTTAGGCTCGCCGCTCTGAGGGCGAACCGGGGAAATCTATCTAAATGCGGATCTTCGTGTTTGCTGGGGTGCTCTTGAGCTTTGCGGTAGGACTCTCCCCGGCTCAGGGGCGGGTGGGTATCGAGTCCCTACGCCGGGACCGGTTCCCCCGTGCGTGCTTCGACGATCTTCTCGGCGATGTTCGGGGGCACCTCCTCGTAGGCCTCGAACTGCATCGTGTAGTTAGCACGTCCCTGCGTGTTCGAGCGCAGGTCGGTCGCGTAGCCGAACATCTCTGACAGAGGCACACGCGCGGTGACCACCAACGCATTGCCGCGGCGCTCCTGACCCTCTACGCGCCCGCGGCGGCGGCTCAAGTCTCCGATCACCTCGCCCAGGAAATCCTCGGGCGAGACGACCTCGACAGCGAAGATCGGCTCCAGCAGCACGGGTTTGGCGCGCCTGGCCGCCTCCTTGAAGGCGATCGAGCCGGCCACCTTGAAGGCGATCTCCGAGGAGTCGACATCGTGATACTTGCCGTCAGTGAGCGTGACGCGCAGGTCGACCATCGGGTAACCGGCCTTCACACCGTTCTCCAACGCCTCTTCGATGCCCTTCTTGACCGCCGGAATGTATTCCGAGGGGATATTGCCGCCCTTGACCTTGTTGATGAACTCAAAGCCTTCGCCCGGCGCGGGCTCGAGGTTGATGAAGACAACCCCGAACTGGCCCGAGCCACCGGTCTGGCGTACGAACTTGCCTTCGATCTTCTCGACCGTCCCGCGCACCGTCTCGCGATAGGAGACCTGCGGGCGCCCGACGTTCGCCTCGACACCGAACTCACGCTTCATGCGGTCGACGAGCACCTCGAGGTGCAGCTCACCCATGCCGGAGATCTCGGTCTGGCCGGTCTCCTCGTTGGTGCGCACCTGGAAGGTTGGGTCCTCCTCAGCCAGGCGGCCGAGCGCGACCGACATCTTCTCCTGGTCGACCTTTGTCTTGGGCTCGACCGCGACCTTGATGACGGGCTCGGGGAAGACGATGTTCTCGAGGTGGATCGGGTGCTGTGGGTCTGCAAGCGTGTCACCGGTAATGACCTGCTTGATGCCGACCGCGGCGGCGATGTCGCCTGCGAAGACCTCGGCGACCTCCTCGCGCTCGTTGGCGTGCATCATCAGAATGCGCCCGATCCGCTCGGTGCGTCCTGAGCCGACGTTGAGGATCTTGGCGCCGGCCTCGAGGTGACCAGAGTAGACGCGGAAGTAGGTGAGCTTGCCGACGTAGGGGTCGGCTGCGATCTTGAAGGCGAGCGCGGCGAACGGCTCGGAGTCATCCGCGTGGCGCTCCACCTGGCGCTCCTCCTCCTCGCCCCTGATCAATTCGGTGCCCAGCACCGCCGGCACATCTAGCGGTGAAGGCAGGAAGTCGATCACCGCGTCCAGCAGCGGCTGCACCCCCTTGTTCTTGAACGAGCTGCCACACAACACCGGGGTCAGCTTGGTCGAAAGCGTCGCCTTGCGGATCGCATTCTTGAGAACCTCAGCGGGCACCTCGGCCTCCTCGAGCAGCAGCTCGAGGAGCGCGTCGTCGTAGTGGGAGACCTCCTCGAGCAGGTGTTCGCGCGCAGTGCCCGCCGCTGCAGCGAGGTTCTCGGGAATCTCGAGTTCTTCCTGTTCCTTGCCCAACTCGTCCTTGTAGACGATCGCTTTCATCCCAACCAGGTCGACGACGCCGAGGAAGTCGCCCTCGGAGCCGATCGGAAGCTGGATCGGTACGGGGTGGGCGCCGAGACGATCGATCATCGTCTGCACGCCCATGTCGAAGTCGGCGCCCGTGCGGTCCATCTTGTTGATGTAGGCGATCCGCGGGACGTGGTACTTGTCGGCTTGACGCCACACCGTCTCCGACTGCGGCTCGACGCCGGCGACCGAGTCGAATAGGGCGATCGCACCGTCCAGGACGCGCAGCGAGCGCTCGACCTCGACGGTGAAGTCGACGTGTCCGGGCGTGTCGATGATGTTGATGCGGTGGTCCTTCCACTGCGCCGTGGTGGCGGCCGAGGTGATCGTGATGCCGCGCTCCTGCTCCTGCTCCATCCAGTCCATCACGGCGGCGCCCTCGTGGACCTCACCGATCTTGTAGGTGCGGCCGGTGTAGTAGAGGATGCGCTCGGTCGTCGTCGTCTTACCGGCGTCGATGTGCGCCATGATCCCGATGTTCCGGGTGTTCTGGAGGGTGAACTTGCGTGGCATGGCTTAGGTGACTCTCAGACGGCGGGGCTGCTGCTGACTTGGGGCAAAAAAAATGGGCCCCCCGGGCCCACGCGCGCTACAGGTCTATTGGACCGGTTCGCGTCGCTATCTGCTCGAGGTCTCCATCTTGATAGTTAGCTCCGGGGACATGCTCGCACGACCGCTCCGTCCGCGAAGCGAGGGACGACTATAGCAGAGCAATCCTGGCTTTTCCCAGGTTTTGCACAGCTCCGCGGGGCCCAGGAAACCTCCGGGCGACCCGGCTTTGCGAAGGCTCCGCCGGGGCCAGGAGGACCCTCTAAGCGCCGAGCGGCGCGGCGGTCGCCTCTGCGTTCGCCGCCCCGTGGGCCGGCTTCACGCGCGGGTTCTCCGCGCGTAGCAGCACCGCGCAGGGAATCAACGAGAGCACACAGATCCCCAGCGACCACCAGTAGGCGGTGTCGAACGCGCCTGCGAGCTTGCTGACCGTCGGGGCGTGCCCGCCCGCCCGCTGCAGCACGACCGCGAGCACCGCCACGCCGATCGCGCCGCCGATGCGCTGGACGACGTTCAGCTGCGGGGTCGCATCAGACAGCTGCTCGGGGCGCAACGAGGCGAACGCCGCAGTCATTGCCGGCATGAACGAGAAGCCGATGCCCACGCCTCGCAGCACGAGCACCAGGGAGATCGCGAGCACCGATGTGCCGGTGCCGATGAACGCGAGCGGAAGCGTTGCCAGACACAGGATCGAGACACCGGCGATCGCGACGCGGCCGCCGCCGAAACGGTCGCTGAAGCGTCCCGACAGCGGCATCACAAGCAGCATCCCGATCCCCTGCGGGCCGGTCAGCAGGCCAGTGAGGATCACGCTCTCGTGGCGGACCTCCTGGTAATAGAGGGGCACGAGGATCATCGCGCCGAATAGAGCCGCGCCGAGTCCGAAGGTGGTCAGCGAAGCGGCTGCGAACACGCGGTTCACATACAGCCGGACATCGAGCAGCGGGCGCTCTATACGCAAGGCGTGCCAGACGAAGATGCTCACGAGCATGAAGCCCGCGAGCGTCGGCCACACGACCGACGGAGCCGTCAAGCTGCTGTTGGAGCCGAGCTCTGACAGGCCGTATACGAGCGCGACCGCGCCGCTCGAGAGCAGCCCGAGCCCAAGTACGTCCAACCGCCCCGCGTGTCCGGAGTCGGTGTGCGGAAGCATCCGCCAGCCGAACACGAACGCGATCATGCCGATCGGCACGTTTACGAGGAAGATCCACGACCAGTTGAAGCTCTGCAGGATCGCACCGCCGAGCACGGGCCCGAGGATCGGCGCCAGCATCGCCGGCATCGCGACGATGCCCATCACGCGACCCATCCGCTTCGGCCCGGCGACCTGGGCCATGATCAGCTGACCGACCGGCATGATCATCCCGCCGCCTACCCCCTGCAGCACTCGGAACAGCACGAGCGTCGTCGTCGACGCAGCCGCCGCGCACAGCGCCGAGCCGGCGGTGAACAGCACCAGCGAGACCATGTACACGCGCTTGGCGCCAAACCGCCGGGCGGCCCAGCCGGTCACCGGGATCACCGCCGCGAGCGACAGGATGTAGCCGGTCACGACCCACTGGATCTGCGAAATCGAGCTGTGCAACTCGCGGCTGAGCGTCGGCAGCGCGACGTTTACGATCGTCGTGTCGAGGATCGACATGATCATCCCGAGGATCACCACCCCGGCGATCCGCCAGACATGGGCCTCGATGCGATCGCCCGCGGCGGGGGAGGCAGCGGGGACGACGGGGGCGGAGGACATGCCTCCACCGTAGCGAAGGGCCGGGAGCCTCCTAGGGGAGGCGGCTATCTACCAGCGGTAGTGCGCGAAGGCCTTGTTGGCCTGGGCCATGCGGTAGATGTCGTCCTTGCGCTTGTAGGCGCCGCCCTGCTGAGACATAGCGTCGGTGAGCTCGTTGGCGAGGCGCTGGGCCATCCATTGAGTCTGGGGGAGGGCAGGCCCGGGTGGGCGGGCCTCCGACCCCCCTCCCACAACTACCAGCGGTAGTGCGCGAAGGCCTTGTTGGCCTGGGCCATGCGGTAGATGTCGTCCTTGCGCTTGTAGGCGCCACCCTGCTGAGACATCGCGTCGGTGAGCTCGTTGGCGAGGCGCTGGGCCATCGTCTTCTCGCGGCGCTGGCGGGCGAACTCGACGAGCCAGCGAACCGCGAGCGTGCGGGCGCGCCGCGAGGCGACCTCGACGGGAACCTGGTAGGTGGCACCGCCGACGCGGCGCGATTTAACCTCGAGCGTCGGCGTGAGCGCTTTGATCGAGGCCTCTAGCGTCTCGATCGGGTCTTTGTCCGAACGCTCGCCGATCAGCGCGAGCGCGTCGTAGACGATCCGCTCGGCCGTCGACTTCTTGCCGTCGAGCATCACCTTGTTGATGACCTGCTGTACGAGCTTCGAGCGATGTATCGGGTCCGGCTCAACGGGCCGGACCTGGGCTGCTGCGCGGCGGGGCATCGGCTATTTCTTCTTCACGCCGTACTGCGAGCGGGCCTTCTTGCGATCGCTCACCCCGGCCGCGTCGAGTGTGCCGCGGACGACCTTGTAGCGGACGCCAGGCAGATCCTTGACGCGTCCGCCGCGTACGAGCACCACCGAGTGCTCTTGCAAATTGTGACCCTCGCCCGGGATGTACGCCGTCACCTCGATCGAGCCGGAGATCCTCACACGCGCGACCTTCCGCAGTGCGGAATTAGGCTTCTTCGGAGTCGTCGTATACACGCGCGTGCAAACCCCGCGCCGCTGCGGTGCTGCGACCTTCTTCTTGCGCCCTTTCCCGGACTTCAGGCCGGGTGTGGCGAGCTTCTTCTTGGGAGTGACGCGGCCCTTGCGCACAAGCTGAGAGGTTGTTGGCATCCGGTTGGGGATCCTAGCAGCGCTACGCCCGCGCAGCCACGCCGGCAGAGCGCACGGGCGCTGGCATAAGCGCGGCAGCGATGACCACCAGCACGAACGCCGTGGCCTGCAGCACTACTCCCAGCGTGCTCCCCGCCATCGGATCGCCGAATACGACGATCCCCCCGGCGATTCCGGCGATGTTCGCCGCGGTGCCCGTCACGGCGATCACTGGCACGGCGTCGCCGTCCTGCAGCCCGCGCGCTGAGGCGTAAAACGCGACGATCGAGGCGAGTACCGCCACCAGCAGCCACGGACTCAGCAATAGCCCGATCAGCCCGTGCGCGCCGGTGATACCAGTCAGCGCCTTGATCGCGGTATCCGATACGCCGAACAAAATGCCCGCCGCTGCCCCCAGCATCACGCCGTGGTGCTCGACCGGACCGCCCATCCGCCGTCCCATGATCAACAGGCCACCGAGGCCAAACAGGCCTGCCTCAAACGAGATCATGGCCGCCTGGGAGAACTGCGAGTGCGTGCCATGCATAGCCGGCAGCGTCAGCCCGAGCATCACCAGGCCGATCGCCGTCAGCGAAAGGCCGAGCCATTGGCGTGTACCGACCTCGAAACCAAACATCCGGTCGGCCATCACTGCGATGAACACCATCCCGGCCGCGAGGGCCACCTGGATCACCGACATCGGCGCCAGCGCCAGCGCAATCACGTGCAATCCCCAGCTCGCCGTCGCGACGACCATGCCCAGCGCGAACCACTTGGAAGAAAACAGGGCCTTCGCGGAGCGCAGTGGGTGGCTTACTTCGACCTTGGGCACCGAGTTGGCGCCGCGGTACTTGTAGAAGAAGCCCAGATTGGCCACAAACGCACACCCGAGCGCCAGCAGAATGCCCAGCTCGAGGCTCATCGCTTCACGAGCCCGCGGTACGGGCGGTCAGTTTGGTGGTTGGGCTTGTTCATGGGTAGGTAGGCCAGAGCACTTTGTGGTGGGAGGAGTTCCGGAGAGGCGCAACGGCTCGCCTCGTTCCTGCGAGGCTCCATCGGCGGCAACGCCTTGCTGCTTTACTTGCAGCGGCCGATCCAGGCAGATTACTCTGCCCAACCTGTATGCGAGCTAAAGAGCCCTCCGCCCGGTCCGCCCGCAGGCCGTTGCTGATGGTCGATATCGACGGCGTGATCTCGCTGTTCGGCTGCTTTCCCAGCTCCGCCCTCCCTGCCCCGCACTGCGGCGATCTCGACGGCTCGTTCCACACGATCGACGGCATTCCGCACTTCCTTTCGCGCGCCGCGGCTGGGCACCTTCTGCTTCTCGCCCGCGACTTCGACCTTGTCTGGTGCAGCGGCTGGGAGGAGAAGGCCGAGGAATACCTGCCGAGCCTGCTCGGCTTGCCCGCGGGCCTGCCATTCCTGCGCTTTGCGCGAATGACCGGGCGCCCGCCCACGAGATTGACCAACGCCCACTGGAAGCTCGATGCGATCACCGCACACGCGGGTGGGCGCCCGCTTGCATGGATCGATGACGCCTTCAACCCCGCCTGTCATGCGTGGGCGCTGGAACGCCCGGCGCCCACGCTGCTCGTGCAGACCGAGCCCGAGCACGGGCTCACGGCGCGGGAGGCACAGCAGCTTCAGGAGTGGGTGCAGGCGCTACCGGCGGGGGCGTGACCGGGGCGGCCACGGAGACGCGCAACGGATCGGATACGGCAGCCCCCACACCGCTTGCGCCCGGGCACAGCGCCCGCAGCCACAGCTGGGTGCCTGCCGCAACGCCTGGGAATGTCGCGGGTAGCGACCACTTCCCTTCCGCGTTGGTCACAGCTTCGGCGATCGTCTGCTCCTGGACGACTTCGCCTCGCCTCGAGACGCTGCGTGCCTGGATCGCGACCGGCGCGCCTGGGACTGGCGTTTCTTGCACCCCGCCGCCCAGGAGCATCAGGCTGCCCGTGAGTGCCCGGGTTTCGCCACCGGGCACACCCTGACTGGCCAGCGCGATGGTCGCTCGCACGGGACGCCCCTGCAGACGAGCGCAGATCGCCCGCAGTTCGGACAGCTCACCGTAGAAAGCGTTGCCCGGGCATTCGGTCGAATCCGCGTCCCGGTGACCTGCGATCCTGGGCAGGGAGACGTGGGCGTTGGCCGGGAAGCGGCTGTACACCGCCCCCGCCGGATTCACCCGCACGGTCACCCGGCCCTCGATCGGGACGCCATGCAGCGCGAGCTTCCACGCCAGTAACCGCGCGAGCGCCGCGCGAGCCGCCGGGGAGATGCGTTGCGCACCGTACTCACCGAGCACCGCGATGCCGGTGGAGCAGTAGTTGTAGCCACCCGCCTGGGCCCCGATCACGGGCTCGTCGATCCCGCCGGCTCGCGCCTCGAAGATGCGCCCGAAGCGATCGATCACGAAGTTGTAGCCAATGTCGTTCCACCCGTGCACGTCGCGGTGGAACAGGAAGATCGCACGCAGCATCGTCGGCACCTCGCCGGCTGAATAGCCATTGGGGTTCTCGGTGTGGTGTACGAACGCAAGCTTCACCGAGCCATATTCGGGGGCCACGCGCGGGTGCGAGGACTCCTGGGCCCACACCCGGCGCGCCACGATCGGCGGCTGCCCTGGCCCAGCCTGAAGCTCAGGCGTCGCCTGTGCCAGCGCAGTGGGTGCAGTGAGCGCGAGAGCGCCACCGGGACGAGCAAGGCCCCCAGCCATCGCCCCTGCGGTCGCGGCGAGCAAAGATCGGCGCGTCATGCCGCCCGCGGTCATCGCCCTCAGAACACCACATTCCCGACCGGTGTCGCGCCCTTGCCTGTGAGAATCCTCTCACCGCGGGCGCCTGCAGAAGAAACGTGCCCGGGCATTGCCCGGGCACGCCTGAAACTACTTCCCGGAGTCCTCTGGGATCGCCAGGTCGGCCAGCTCCTCGACGAAACCCGGGTCGGTGCCGCCCGCGCCGATCTTCTCGAGCGATGCCAGGTCGGCGTCGAACTCATGCCCGTAGCCCCCGCCACCCGACAGTCCCAGCTCGGCGGCGATCTCGTCCTGGTCGAGCAGTCCGACATCGTCGATCGCGCGCGGCAGCGGCTGCGACGGTTCGATCTCGATCCGCCGGTAGCGCTTCAGGCCCGTGGCGGCCGGGATCAGCTTGCCGATGATCACATTCTCCTTCAGCCCGTTCAAGCGGTCGGTCTTACCCTCCAGCGCCGCGTCGGTCAGGACCTTCGTGGTCTCCTGGAAGGAGGCCGCCGAGAGGAACGAATCTGTGTTCAAAGACGCCTTGGTGATACCGAGGATGATGTCCTCGAACTGGGCCGTCTCCTTCTTTTCCTTGGCGATGGCATCGTTGACCTTCGCGAAATCGAAGCGGTCCACGAACTGGCCCGGCAGGTAGTCGGTGTCGCCCTTCTGGTCGACCCGCACCTTCTTCAGCATCTGGCGCACGATCAGCTCGATGTGCTTGTCGTTGATGTCCACACCCTGGGACTTGTAGACCTCCTGGACCTCCTTCACCAGGTACTGCTCGGTCTCGGTGCGCCCACGGATGGCGAGCAGCTCGTGCGGGTAGACGGAGCCCTCGTTGAGCTGCCGGCCCGCAGTGATCTTCTCGCCTGCCGTCACGAACAAGCGCGTGCGCCGCGGGAAGGCGTGGCGGTGCTCCTCGCCGGCCTCGTCGGTGATGACCACCGTCAGGGCTTTGTCCGTCTCCTCGATCGACACCACGCCGTCCTGCTCGGCGATTTTCGCCAGGCCCTTCGGCTTGCGCGCCTCGAAGAGCTCGACGACACGCGGCAATCCGTGCGTGATATCCGCCCCGGCGACCCCGCCGGTGTGGAAGGTGCGCATCGTCAGCTGCGTGCCCGGCTCGCCGATCGACTGCGCGGCGATGATCCCGACTGCGTCGCCGATCTGCGCGAGCGCGCCTGTGGCCATCGCCCTGCCGTAGCAAGCCTGGCACACGCCGCTCGGCGCACGGCACTTGAGCACCGAGCGCACCGGCACGAGCACGTTAGTGCCCTTCTCGTGATCATCTTTGAACGCCTCCACAATCTCGGCGAACTCCGCGCGGCCGATCTCCACGCCCTGCTCGGCGAGCATCCGCCCGCGCTTGGTCTTTACCGCCGTGGCCGTGATCCGCCCGACGAGATCGTCGTTGGGGTCGCCGCCGGGCTTGAAGACGGCCATTTCGATGTACTCCTCCGCGCCACAGTCAGCTTCGCGGATGATCACATCCTGGGCTACGTCGACCAGACGGCGGGTCAGGTAGCCCGAGTCGGCGGTCCTAAGCGCGGTGTCCGCCAGGCCCTTGCGTGCGCCGTGCGTGGAGATGAAGTACTCGAGCACCGACAGGCCCTCCATGAAGTTGGCCTTGATTGGGCGCTCGATGATTTCACCCTTCGGGTTGGCCATCAGGCCCCGCATCCCCGCCAGCTGGCGGATCTGCTTGAACGAGCCACGCGCGCCGGAGTTGGCCATCATGAAGATCGGGTTCAGCTCCTCGAGGTTCTCGATCATCGCCTCCGCCACCTCGTCGGTCGCCGCGTTCCACTTCTCCACCACGGCCTCGTGACGCTCCTCCTGGGTGATCAGCCCGTCGTCGTACTGGTCGGTGATGGCGCCCACGAGCTTGTCGTACTTGTCGAGGATGTCCTGCTTCTCGGGCGGGACCACGACATCGTTCTTGGAGATCGTGATGCCCGCCTGCGTGGCGTACTTGAAGCCCAGATCCTTGAACGCGTCGAGCACCAGCGAGATCGTCGTCGCGCCGTAGGTCTGCACCAGCGCGTCGATCAGACGGGTGGTGTCGCGCTTCTTCATCGACTGGTTGACGAACACGTACTTGCCGGCGTCGAACTCGTCGCCCAGCGCTTCGGCCAGCGCCCGCTCGATGCGGTCGTTGTAGATGATCCGCCCGATCGTCGTGAGCACGTGGCCGCCCTCACGCCCGTATGGACGGAACTCGGCGATGTCGTGCAGCTTCACCACACCGCCCTCGTAGGAGAGCTCGGCCTCCTGCGCAGTACGGAACACGTGCGGACGTGGCTCATGCGTAGCGCGGTCGATCTTCGCCAGATCCTCGGCCTCCGGGCCGTAGGTCAGGTAGTAGGCGCCCAGGATCATGTCCTGCGTCGGGGTCGCCAGCGGCGCCCCGTGCGCGGGGGACAGGATGTTGTTGGAGGAGAGCATCAGGATTCTCGCCTCCGCCTGCGCCTCGGCCGAGAGTGGCAGGTGCACAGCCATCTGGTCACCGTCGAAGTCGGCGTTGAACGCGTGGCAGACCAGCGGGTGCACCTGGATCGCCTTGCCCTCGACCAGCAGCGGCTCGAACGCCTGGATACCCAGGCGGTGCAGCGTCGGCGCGCGGTTGAGCAGCACCGGGTGCTCGTGGATGACCTCCTCGAGCACGTCCCACACCTCGCCGATTCCCGAGTCGACCATCTTCTTGGCCGCCTTGATGTTCTGCGCGGACTTGCGCTCGACCAGCCGGGCCATGATGAACGGCTTGAACAGCTCGAGCGCCATGATCTTCGGCAGCCCGCACTGGTGCAGCTTCAGGTACGGGCCCGCCACGATCACTGAGCGCCCGGAGTAGTCCACGCGCTTGCCGAGCAGGTTCTGGCGGAAGCGCCCCTGCTTGCCCTTGAGCATGTCCGAGAGGCTCTTCAGCGGGCGGTTGCCGGGACCCGTCACCGGGCGCCCGCGGCGCCCGTTGTCGAACAGCGCGTCGACAGCCTCCTGCAGCATGCGCTTCTCGTTGTTGACGATGATCTCCGGGGCGCCGAGGTCCAGCAGCCGCTTGAGGCGGTTGTTGCGGTTGATCACCCTGCGGTAGAGATCGTTGAGGTCAGACGTGGCGAAGCGCCCGCCGTCGAGCTGCACCATCGGGCGCAACTCCGGGGGGATCACCGGCACGGCGTCCAGCACCATCTGCTCTGGCCTGTTCCCGGACTGGATGAACGCCGAGACGACCTTCAGGCGCTTGACCGCGCGAGCCTGCTTCTGGCCTTTGGCGGTCTTCACCTGGTCCTCGAGCTCAACCCTTTCGGCCTCCAGGTCGACCTGCTGGAGCAGGTCGCGAACCGCTTCGGCGCCCATCCCGCCGCGAAAGTACTCACCGAATCCGTAAGAGGAGCCGAAGCGCTCCTTCAGCTCGCGGAAGGTCGTCTCGTCGTGCTCGATCTGCTTGGGCTCCATCGTCTTGAACAGCTCCCAAACATTGCGCATACGCTCGGCCCCATCCTCGATGTAGGCCTCTGTGTCGGCGATGTCCGCGTCGAAGGCTTTGCGCAGCTCCTTTGTGAGCTTCTCGCGCTCCTCATCAGAGATCTTGGCCAGGTTGATGTCGAGCGAGTCCGCCCACAGGTGGTCTTCATCGTTGAAGTGCGTCTGTTTGCCGTTCTGCAGGTACTTCTCACGGCGCTTGAGTGACTCGCGCAGTTCGAGCACGCGCTCCTCGCGTTCGGCCGCGTAGGAGTCCAGCACCTTGTTGACCTCCTTCTCCAGGGAGTCGAGGTCCTTCGTGCGCGCCTCGTCATCCACCCAAGTGATGATCGACGCCGCAAAATACAAAACCTTCTCGAGTTCCTTCGGCGCCATGTCCAGCAGGTAGCCGATGCGGCTGGGCACTCCCTTGAAGAACCAGATGTGGCTGACCGGGGCGGCCAGGTCGACGTGACCCATCCGCTCGCGGCGAACCTTCGAGCGCGTGACCTCCACGCCACAGCGCTCGCAGACGATGCCCTTGTAACGAACTCGCTTGTACTTGCCGCAGTAGCACTCCCAATCCTTGGTCGGGCCGAAGATGCGCTCACAGAACAGGCCGTCCTTCTCAGGCTTCAGCGTGCGGTAGTTGATCGTCTCGGGCTTGATCACCTCGCCCGAGCTCCAGCTGCGGATCTGCTTGGAGGACGCTAGTGAGATCTCGATGGCGTCGAAGTTGTTGATGTCAATCACGGTGTGTCCTCCACAATCTCGTCAGTTGCAAGCCCGTCGTCCTCGTCAATCGCGACCTCTCCAAGCAGCTCCTCGACGTCGAGCGGCTCCTCCGCGGCCTCAACCTCCTCGTCCTCTGAGAGCGCCACGGGCACATCTGCGCCCGCCGCCCCATCGCTTACCTCGCTCTCCGGCTCCTGCGCAGGCGCGTCGCTGGCTATGGCACGCACGCCGGAGAGGTCGATGCCGAGCTCCTCAGCGGCGCGCAGCAAATCGTCGTCTTCGTCGCGTATCTCCGTGCGCTGGCCTTCCTCGGAAACCACGTTCACGTCGAGTGCGAGCGACTGCATCTCCTTCAGCAACACCTTGAAGGACTCTGGAATCGACGGCTCGGCGATGTTCTCGCCCTTGACGATCGCCTCATAGGCCTTCACGCGCCCGACGGTGTCATCTGACTTGATCGTCAGCATCTCCTGCAGCGTGTAGGCGGCGCCGAAGGCCTCCAGCGCCCACACCTCCATCTCACCGAAGCGCTGCCCGCCGAACTGCGCCTTGCCGCCCAGCGGCTGCTGGGTGACCAGCGAATATGGGCCAGTCGAGCGAGCGTGGATCTTGTCGTCGACGAGGTGCAGGAGCTTGAGGATGTACATGTATCCGACCGTCACCTGTTCTGCAAACGGCTCGCCTGAGCGGCCGTTGAACAGGGTCATCTTGCCCGACGCCTGCTCGCCGGGGCGGCGGCTCTTGTCAACGTCCATGCGAATCCGGCCCTTGTGCTCGTCCTGCCAGCGCACGAGCGCCTCGTCTACATCCGCCACGGTGGCGCCGTCAAACACTGGCGTGGAGACGTACACGCGCGCGGAGGAGGTGGCGCCGTTGCTGTGTCCGTTGGCCTCGTGGGCTTCCTTGTAGGCCTCCGAGCCGTCGTCATACCAGCCCTGCGCGGCGGCCCAACCAAGGTGCGTCTCGAGGATCTGCCCGACGTTCATGCGGCTCGGCACGCCGAGCGGGTTGAGGATCACGTCGACTGGGGTGCCGTCCTCCAGGAACGGCATGTCCTGCACGTCGACGATCTTTGAGATCACACCCTTGTTGCCGTGCCGGCCCGCGAGCTTGTCGCCCTCGGAGATCTTGCGCTTCTTGGCAACGAACACGCGCACCAGGTCGTTCACGCCCGGAGGCAGGTCGTCGCCGGCGTCGCGGCTGAATGTCATCACGTCGATCACTACGCCGCCCTCGCCGTGGGGAACCTTCAGCGATGTGTCGCGCACCTCGCGCGCCTTCTCCTTGAAGATCGCGCGGATCAGCTTCTCCTCGGCCGTCAGCTCGGTCTCGCCCTTCGGCGTCACCTTGCCGACGAGCAGATCGCCAGAGGCCACCTCCGCGCCGACGCGCACGATCCCGTGGTCGTCGAGGTTGCGCAGCGACTCCTCCGAGCGGTTGGGGATGTCGCGTGTGATCTCCTCCTCGCCGAGCTTGGTCGTGCGGGCGTCGATCTCGTACTCCTCGATGTGGATCGAGGTGAGCTCGTCGTCCTGCACGAGGCGCTTGGAGAGGATGATCGCGTCCTCGAAGTTGTAGCCCT
The DNA here is from genome assembly GCA_035940195.1 of Solirubrobacteraceae bacterium. Taxonomy (GTDB): domain Bacteria; phylum Actinomycetota; class Thermoleophilia; order Solirubrobacterales; family Solirubrobacteraceae; genus Palsa-744. The sequence goes on along the minus strand of DASZFC010000095.1, from coordinate 10,514 downwards.
CCCAGGACATGAAGGCGACCATCAGGTTCTTGCCGAGCGCCATCTCGCCCTTGTCGGTGGAGGAGCCGTCGGCGAGCACGTCGCCTGCCTTGACCTTCTGGCCACTGCGCACACGCGGCTTGTGGTGGATCAGCGTGCCCTGGTTTGAGCGCATGAACTTCTGCAGCTCGTACTCATCCTTCGTGCCGTCGGTCGTCTCGATCACGATCTGGGTGGCGTCTACGTGCTCGATCGTGCCGGCTGTGCGCGCCAGCAGCACGTCGCCGGTGTCGAGCGCCGCGCGGCGCTCCATGCCCGTACCGACCAGCGGAGCGTCGGCCTTCAGCAGCGGCACCGCCTGGCGCTGCATGTTCGAGCCCATCAGCGCGCGGTTGGCGTCGTCGTGCTCGAGGAACGGGATCATCGCCGTCGCCACCGACCAGATCTGCTCGGGCGAGACGTCCACCAGGTCGACGTCCTTGGGCCCGACCGTCACGTACTGGCCGGCCTGCGTGCGGCAGAGGATCTCTGTGCCCTTCAGCTTGCCGGTCTTGGGGTCGACCGGCGTGTTCGCTTGGGCGATCACGAGCTCCTCTTCCTGGGTGGCGTCCAGGCGCTCGACTTTGTCCGTCAGCACACCGTCCTTGACGACGCGATAGGGAGTGGTGACGAAGCCGTACTCGGATACCTCGGCGAACGAGGACAGCGAGCCGATCAGGCCGATGTTCGGGCCCTCTGGCGTCTCGATCGGGCACATGCGCCCATAGTGCGTCGGGTGCACGTCGCGCACCTCGATCGGCGCACGCTCGCGTGTCAGCCCGCCCGCTCCCAGGGCCGATAGGCGCCGGCGGTGCGTCAGCCCGGCGAGTGAGTTCGTCTGGTCCATGAACTGCGAGAGCTGCGAGGAGCCGAAGAACTCCTTCAGCGCGGCGACGACCGGGCGGATGTTGATGATCGTCTGCGGCGTGATCGTGTCTGCGTCCTCGGTCGTGAGGCGCTCGCGCACGACACGCTCCATGCGGTAAAGGCCGATCCGGAAGGCCTCTTGGATCAGCTCGCCGACGGTGCGCAGGCGGCGGTTGCCGAAGTGCTCGTACTCGTCGAGGTGCTCGGCGACAGGCTCGCGCGGCATGCTCATCGCCTCGGCCGCGTAGTCCTTGATCTCGACCTCGCCGTCCTCGGGGATACCCAGGCGCTTGGGCAGCGAGACGAGCTCGCGCACCAGCTGCAGGATGTCATCCTGGGTAAGCGTGCGCGTCTCGATGTCGACATCGAGGCCGAGTCGCGAGTTGAGCTTGTAGCGCCCGACGCGCGTGAGGTCGTAGCGCTTGGGGTCGAAGAACAGCTGGTTGAGCAGGGCCTTGGCGTTGTCGACGCTCGGCGGCTCGCCGGGGCGCTGCTTCTTGAACAGCTCCACCAGTGCGCCCTCTTCGGTGCGCGTGACCTCCGTGTCGGCCTCGATCGTGTTGCGGATGTACAGCGAGTTCTCAAATAGCTTGAGGATCTCCTCGTCGGTCGCGTAGCCCATCGCGCGCAGCAGCACCGTCACCGGCAGCTTGCGCTTGCGGTCGATGCGAACGAAGACCTTTCCCTTCTTGTCGATCTCGAGCTCCAGCCACGACCCGCGCGCGGGCATCAGGTTGGCGATGAACACCTGCTTCTCGCGGTCCTTGGGCTCCATCAGGTACGCGCCGGGGGAGCGCACGAGCTGGGTGACGACGACGCGCTCGGTGCCGTTGATCACGAACGTGCCGCGCTCGGTCATCCACGGGAAGTCGCCCATGAAGACGGACTGCTCGCGGATCTCGCCGGTCTCACGGTTGATGAAGGCGACGGTGACCGTCAGCGGCCGGGCGTAGGTCAGGTCCTTCTCGCGGCACTGCTCGAGCGAGGCGACCGGTTCGTCGAACACGAACTCACCGAACTGCACGGCGAGGTTGCCGGTGTAGTCCTCGATCGGCGAGATGTCGTCGATGGTCTCGCGCAGCCCTCCCGTCTTGGGGTCGGTGAGCCACGTAAACGAGCGGCGCTGGATATCGATCAGGTTGGGAACGTCGACAGACTTAGGTAGACGCGCGAAGCTCCGGCGCGTCCGGAGAGCATCAACAGCAGCCAAGAAACGACTCCTTCGGAGAACGATGAGACGGGCAGAGGAGGGCGCCGAAAGCGCGACCAGCAAAGATAGCACAGACCATCGGCACCCTTAAGTGGGCAACCAGCGCTCACGGACCCCGCCCCCGGCGACCCGCGTATGTGGCGCGGCGCCATGCTGCCTGGACGGCTGCGACTATTGGCCAGCAGGAGCACTTTACCTGAAAATTGGCGCAATTGTTAGCCGCAGGTAAATGAGGGGCCCCGGCTTGCAGAGGCCCCTCATTACGGCTTGCGGTTTGGCCAGGCTCGCTACTTCAGCTCGGCCGTGGCGCCGGCCTCCTCCAGTTCCTGCTTGAGCTTTGCGGCCTCCTCCTTCTCGACGCCCTCCTTCACCGGCTTGGGAGCCTCGTCGACAAGCGCCTTGGCCTCTTTCAGCCCGAGGCCCGTGGCGGCGCGGACGACCTTGATCACCTGGATCTTCTTGTCGCCGGCGGCCGTCAGGATCACGTCGGCCGTGCTGCTCTCTTCCTCCTCAGCGGCCCCATCGCCGCCTCCGCCTGCGGCGGGCGCCGCGGCGGGCGCGGCAATCGCCGCAGCCGATACGCCGAACTCCTCCTCGAGCGCCTTGATCCGCTCGGCGAGCTCGAGCACCGAGATGCCCTTCAGCTCCTCGATCCACTTCTCTGTGCTTGTGGCTGTAGCCATTTCAGTCAGTCCTCCTTGGGATTCGCGTCGCCGTCCCCGGGCTGATCATCAGCCGGTGCGTCCGCTTTAGGGTTGTCGTCGTTCTCTTGGGCCGGCTCATTCTCCGGCTCAGCTTGGGTGCCTGCGGCCTGGCCGGTGCTGTCCTTCACCTCAGCCCCAGCGGCGGGCGTCGGCTCCTGCCCGGTGGGCTCCGCCGGGGCCTCTGGGGCAGCCTCCCCGGCGGGGGTCTCGGTCTCCTCAGCCGCGGCGGCCTCCCCGGCTGGGGCCTCTGTGGCAGCGGGGGCATCGCCGGAGGGGATCTCTCCAGACTGCATCTTCTCGCGTACCTGGCCAAGGGCCGAGGCGAGTCCTCCGATTAGTGCACTCAGACTACGCACGAGGCCGCTGACGGGCGAGGCCACAACGCCGACGAGCTGGCCATAGAGCACTTCGCGCGAGGGCAAGCGCGAGAGCGAGCGAATCTGGTCAGGGTCGAGCGCCGCGCCTTCCATCAGACCGCCCTTGAACGGCAAGAGCTGTGTGGCACGCCCATAGTCGGCGATCGCCTTCGCCGCAGTCGCGATGTCGCCGCGCACGAACGTCAGCGCGGTCGGCCCCTCCAGGAGCGCCTTCAGCGTCTCGGCGCCCACCTGGTCCGCCGCCCGTTCGGTGAGCGAGTTCTTGACCACCTTGAACGTCGCGTCGGCCTGGCGCAGCTGGGAGCGAAGTTCGGCGACCTGGGGCACGGAGATGCCCCGATAGTCCACGGCGAAGACCGCGTGGGACTCATCTATGCTGGCGGCGATCTCAGCGATCGCCGCGGCCTTCTGGTCTCGGTTCATGGTTGGCTCCTGTCCCGGTCTTGCGCTACCGATCTTCGATCGGTAGCCGCCGGGGGTCTCTGGTGGCCTGGGATTGACTGAATATCTATCCGAAAACCCCTCAGCTCGGGCTCCGGGGCAACTGAGGAGAGAAATCTCGGGGTTTTCGGATGGTACTTAAGCGGCGATCGTAGCCGCGGGCGCCTCCTCAAGGATGTCACGTATGCGGCTGGCGTCGACCTTCACGCCCGGCCCCATCGTGGAGGTGATCGTAATGGAGTGCAGATAGCGGCCCTTCGTACTTGCTGGCTTGGCGCGGATCAGCTCTTCGATCACCGCGGCGTAGTTCTCCAGCAGCGGGCGCTCGGCGAAGCTGGCCTTGCCGATCACCAGATGTACGATCGCGTTACGGTCGGTGCGGTACTCGACCTTGCCCGACTTGGACTCCTCGACGGCCTTGGCCACATCCATCGTGACCGTGCCCACCTTCGGGTTGGGCATCAACCCCTTCGGACCGAGTACGCGGCCGAGGCGTCCCACGACCGACATCAAGTCGGGCGTTGCGATCGCGACGTCGAAGTCATCGAAGCCCTCCTCGATGCGCTTGGCCAGGTCCTCACCACCGGCCACGTCGGCACCCGCCTCTTCGGCCTCGCGTAGCTTCTCACCCTGAGCGAAGACGATGATCTTCACGTCCTTGCCCAGGCCGTTGGGCAGGGCAATCGTCCCGCGCAACTGCTCGTCGGCATGGCGTACGTTTAGGCCAGTCCGGACGTGGATCTCGACCGACTCGTCAAACTTGGCGCTGGAGAGGTCCTTGACAAGCTTGACGGCCTCAGCGGGCTCGTACTCGCGCTCGCGGTCGACCTTCGCAAGCGCCTCGGTGTAGCGCTTTCCGTGATGGCTACTCACGAGGAGACCTCCACACCCATTGAACGCGCCGTGCCAGCGATGATCTTCGCCGCCTGGTCGATGTCGTTGGCGTTGAGATCCTCGAGCTTGCGCTCGGCGATCTCACGCAGCTGTGCCTGTGTGATCGTGCCCACCTTCGTGCGGTTGGGCTCGCCCGAGCCCTTGCCGATCCGCAGCGCCTGCTTGATCAGCACCGCGGCGGGGGGCGTCTTGGTGATGAAGGTAAACGAGCGGTCCTCATACACGGTGATCACGACCGGAATCACCGTGCCGGTTTCGCCCTGCGTCTGCGCGTTGAACGCCTTGCAGAACTCCATGATGTTGATCCCGTGCTGGCCCAGCGCGGGACCGACCGGCGGGGCCGGGCTCGCCTGCCCGGCGTTCGCCTGCAGCTTGATTGTCGTCAGTACCTTCTTGGCCATTTAAAGCTTCTTCACCTGATCGAACTGCACCTCGACGGGTGTCTCCCGGCCGAAGATTGATACCAGTACCTTGAGCTTGGCGGCGTCGTCGTTGATCTCGGAGATCTCCCCGGAGAAGTCCGACAGCGGGCCGGAGATGACCTTCACGGACTCGCCGATCGTGAACTGGGCGCGTGTACGCGGCGCCGTGGCGACCGCCTTGTGCAGCAGCCGGTCGACCTCGCCTTGAGTAAGGGGAACAGGCTCCTGAGAGGCGCCCACGAACCCTGTCACCCCGGGGGTCCCCTTGACGACGCCCCAGGAGTCCTCGTTGAGCTCCATGTTCACGAGCACATAGCCCGGCATCGTCCGCTTCTCGACGGTGACCTTCTGGTTGTCCTTCATCTCTGAGACCGACTCGGTCGGAACAACGACGTTGCGCACCGCGCGCTGCTGGCCAAGCGAGATGACCCGGTGCTCCAGGTTGTGCTTGACCTTGTTCTCGTGACCGGAGTAGGTGTTGACTACATACCAACGAAACATTCAGGATTCCTCAGAGGACGAATTCGACGATTTCCTTGGCCACGAAGTCGGCCAAGCCAAGATAAGCACCTGCGATCGCAACGAAGCCCAATACGACGGCGGTCGCCTGGAAGACCTGCGGGCGGTCGGGCCACTGTACGCGCTGCAGCTCGGCCCAGCTGGCGCGGATGAAGCCCAGGGCGCGGTTGCCACCGCGCCCGATGGGAGCACCCGAGGCCTGCTCGGGAGTGACGCCAGCCTTGCCGGCGACCGTGAGCTCCTGGATTCCGTCCTCAGTGAGCTCGCCCTCGGCCTCAGCCTCGGCCTCGATCTCGGAAAGTGTCTCGGACTCGGCTGCCGGGCCGTTGGCGTCCGCCGCGGCGCGATCGGCGTCCACGGGCACCCCGCCGGCGCCGCGCACCAGCGCGGCGTCGAACTCGTCGGCGTCGGCCGAGGCGTGGTCGAGCGCACCCGGGACATCGGCGCGCGCGGGCGTGCCCGGCGATGACGTACGTGCGCCGCGAGCGCGGCGCTCGCGGCGCTGCTTTGCGCGTTTGCGATCACGGGCCACAGCAGCGCTCCCGCGCTAACGGGTCTCCCGGTGGCTGGTGTGCTTGCGGCACCAGCGGCAGTACTTGCGCAGCGACACCCGATCCGGGTTGTTGCGCTTGCTCTTGTTGGTCTGGTAGTTGCGATGCTTGCACTCCTCGCATGCGAGGGTGATCGCGATTCGAACGTCTCCGCGGGCCATGTGAGAAATCCCTGCGTGGTCGTGGACAAATGGCCTTGGGCGAAGAAAAACCCCGCCCAGGCGCGAGGTAGAAGCAGTCTAGCGCGCTTTGATCTATAAGAACCCTACCCACCCCCTGCCCGCCCCAGCGGGCGTGCATAGCGGCCTTGACGCGGCTGCACGAAACAGCGAAGCTCGGGGCGCATTCGCGTAGCGCCTGGCTCCCGCCCGTCATCGAGCATCCCCGCAAAGGAGAACACCACCATGCACCTGCCTGAGCCGATTCCCCCGAGCGTCCACGACGAGACGTTCGCCGGCGTGACCTACCACATCCGCGGGGAACTGGTGCCCGAGCTGCAGATCGATATCGGCGAGCAGAGCGTGATGTTCGAGCACCACGTGCTGCTGTGGAAGGAGACCCAGCTGAACATCGAGCTGAAGAAACTGCCGGGCGCGATCAAGCGCAAGATCGCGGGGCTGGAGTTCTTCGTGACGAAAACCTCAGGGACCGGGAAGATCGCCTTCTCGCGCGACTCCCCCGGCCAGTGCGTTCCCCTGCATCTCAAAGAAGGCGAAGGCCTGGATGTGCGCGAGCACCAGTTCATCGCCGCGACCGACAACCTCGACTACAGCTTCGAACGGATCAAGGGCGTGCAGAACATGCTGCTCGGCGGCTCGGGGTTCTTCATGGACAAGTTCCGCGCGACCGGCGGTGACGCGCTCGTCTGGCTGCACGGCCACGGCAACGTCTTTCTCGTGCAGCTGATGGACGGCGAGCAGATCGACGTCGAGGCGGGTGGCTGGCTCTTCAAGGATCCGAGCGTCAAGCTCGAAGCCGTCACGATGGGATTGAAGACCGGGATCTTCGGTGGCGGTGGCAAGCTCACCTGGAACCGCTTCACCGGGCCTGGCCGCCTGGCGATCCAGACGATGTTCATCGCTCCGCTGGAGGGCACCGGAAGCGGCGCCACCACGGCTGCCGAGGGCGGCGTCGCCGGGGCGCTGATCAGCGGGCTGGTGCGGGGCTGAGCACCTGGCTGAGTTAGTGCCGGCGCTTGGCGTGGTGGGACTTGTGCTTTGACTTGTGCTTGTGCTTGGCCTGGCTGAACAGGGTCGAGTGCAGGAGAAAGATGACCGGGCTGTTGTTGGTCATTGTCTCGTTGGCCAATACCCAAGCCGAGATCGTATGAAAACGGCGCAGCAGCTGAAGACCAGTCGAATTGAGCTTGACTTGGAACGTGGCGGTGGCGCCAGCGGGCAAAGAGAACGGCGCCTGGCCGATCCTGACGGACACCGTGGTGCGCTTGGTGCGCTTACGCGCGCCCACGGCGATGACCTTCTTGCCCTGCCGAGTCTCGTCGGTGGTGAGGAAGATCTCCCCTGAGCAGCCCAGACCGTCGGTGCTCGTGCAGCTGAGGGTCAAGGCCGCGCCCTTCGCGTTGGTCTTCAGCCGCACGAAGTGGGTCAGCCCGCGCGCGGGTGGCCGTGGCGGGAGACAGGGTGGCACGGCGGACTGGAACTCCGCCGCACCCATGTCGACCACAGCCGGGAAGCTGCCCATGCATCCAGTGTGTCCCGCGAGGATCCTCGCCGTGCCGAAGGCGTCTGTGGTCAATCCGCTGGGCACGAGCGCATTGGAGCCCGCGTCGATCGTGGGGCTCGCTGAGGTCTCATGGACATCGCTCGCGCTTGCGAGCAGCGGCGGCGCGCAGATGTTGCCGCTCCCAGGCAACGCCGCACCCGAGAGACAGGCGTCGCTGAAGCTCGAGCTGATCGACCCGCCCGTGCCGTTGAACCCGCCGAGGTCCGAGCCCCCGGTGTTGCCGATGTCGATCGTGTTGGTCAGGGTGAGGTGGTCGGCGGACTCGCCGTCGACCCCGGCAACGCCCCCAGCCACCGTCGAGTTGCCCGAGACGGTGGAGTCCCTGAGCGTCAGGTCACTCCCTGAGCCGACGGCGTTGCAGCCCGTGTATATCCCCGCACCCTGTGCATCCGCGGGCAGGCCCGCGGTGATCGAGTTGCCGGCGACGACGAGGTTTGTTGCGATGCTCTGGGCACTCCTGTTTTCTGAGTTGCACAGTTCTTCGGTGTTGAGGATCGCGAGGCCAGCGCCCCATGTCCAGCCCACTGTCGGCGTGGTGGAGCCGGTCGCCGCATTGGCGATGAAGCTGTCGCCGTTCGATGTCAGGTCCATCCCCTGCACCCACTCGCCGCCGCCGCCGAAGTCGGCGTTGGTTGCCCCGTTGAACCCTGTGACTGCGTTGCCCGTGAAGAAGTTGCCCGACTGCGTGAGCGGGTCGTGCACTTCGTTGTTGGCGAGGACGGCGAGTCCGCCGCCGAGGACCAGCTGTTCGGCACTCGAGCCGGAAGCCGAGTTGCCCGAGAAAGTGTTGTTCAGGATCGAGACCGGCCGGATTGCCTTGCATTTGAAGTTGCCTGCCCAGACCGTCGCGCCGCCCCCGGTGACGCCCGCTTCCGAGCTGGTCGAGTTGCCGCTGAAGGTCGATCCGCTGATCGTGAGGGGCGCCTCGATCAGGCCCGCTCCGCCTCCACAGCCCCCGTCTTTGATCAGGAGGGCACCGGCCTGGAAGGCGCCACCGGTCGAGTGGTTGCCCGTGAAGGTCATCGAGCGGACCGTGACGCCGCCCACGCCCGGGGAGAGGGTCACGGCGCCCGCGGGTGTGGTGGCATTCTTCACGGTCAGCGAGCTGAGCGTGAAGCCTTCCACCACGCCGTTCAGCACGGGTCCGCTGACGCCGGTGCCGTCGAAGCCTGCTCCGGGTGTGCCCGTGAGCGTGAAGGCAGCTTCTTTGGGCAATTCGAATTTGCCTTCTGGAACGCCCGAGTTCGACTTCGTGCACATCTGCGTGAGCGTGATCGTGTCGCCGGCTTTCGCTTGGTTGAGCGCTTCCTGCAGGTTTTCGCAGTTGGTTTCTGTAATGGCGGCGCTAGCCGAGGCTGTCGCGAAGCTCAGGCCAAGCAGCGGCAACGCGATAAGCGCGAGCAGAAAACGATGGCTTGCAAAACCGGACGACCCCGACATCCCTGCTCCCTTTCCCAGTCACCTAACTTGGCGGCGCCTGGCGAGTCTACCGCGCCCTCTCGAGTCATCCGCCGGTTCGCCATCCCAGCGAAGCGCCTGGTATCGCTGCTCTACTCATACAACGTGAGCGTGCCCAGAATCACGTAGAGGGCGACCAGCGCCCAGCCCTCGAACTCGGCCGCCTCCCCATCGCCGGTCACCTGCCACAGGCCCAGCGCGGTGAGGGCCAGCGCGCCGATGTAGACGGGCGCCAGCGCGAACGTCAGCGTCGTCTTCAGTGCGAAGGAGATGAGCACAAGCAACGGGAACAGGAAGGCCGCGATCTGGGCCACGGAGTTTTTGACGACGGAGATCGCCAGGTCCGAGCGTCCCTTCCACGCCAGCACGAGGCCGGCTGTGTTCTCGACCGCGTTGCCCGCGATAGCCACGATCACGAGACCGGCGAACGCCTGAGAGATGTGCAGCAGTTCGATTGCCGGCTCCAGGCCGTTGACGAACCAGTCCGACACAAACGCCGAGGCAGTGCCAGCGACGATCAGCAGCGTGAGCGTCACGCCGAGCGACAGGCGCGGACCGCGTGTGCTCGCGCCGGGGTCCGCGGCTTGAGCCTGATCCTCTCCAGGGTCCGCGCCGGGGAGACTGTCCGAGCGCAGATAGGGCACGACCCAGGCCAGATAGACGACGAGCAGGCAGATCGCCCCGACGATCGAGATCGCCTTGACGTGATGGCTCGCCGGATCGTGCGATGACAGCGATAGCCCGAGCAGCACGATGATGAACACCGTCACCTGCAGCAGCGTCGCGGTGTCCCTCGGCAGGCGCTTGGAGAAGCGCATCAGATTATCCGGCGAGCGGCGGGCGCCGACGACGATCACGAGACCGAGGACCAGCAGGGCGTTGGCGAGCACCGAGCCGACGATCGCGGTCTGCGCGACTACCAGCTCGCCCTTCTGCAGCGCAAAGATCACGACGAACAGCTCCGGCAGATTGCCCAGCGTCGACTGCAACATCCCAGTGACACCGGGCCCGAAACGCTCGCCCAGCTGCTCGGTGGCGAACGAAACAACCCAGGCGAGACCCGCGAGCGCCAGCGTCGCGACGCCAAACCGGGGAATCGCGGGCCAGGGCTGGTAGTTGGCCACGCCCGCCAGGACGGTGAGGACGGTAATCAGGAAGAGCGTCGAGCGCTCGAGCGGGGTCAGACCTGCCATCTCGCCCGGCGAGCATAGTCGCGCGACGGGCTAGACGGCCGAGAGGCAAGCGATACAAGGCCGCAGCGAGCGAAGTGTGCTTGCCGAAACGGGGATGCGGAGCGGAGCAAGTGTCTC
>DASZFC010000094.1:0-4074 GCA_035940195.1 Solirubrobacteraceae bacterium | reverse complement strand
ACCCCAGATCCCGACGAAGACCGTGAAGATCCACGGGTGGATTGCGCCGTCTCGGCCGAGTTCGCTGATGTACTGGCGGGTCGCCGAGTAATGGGGTTCCAGAGCGCCGGCGAGTATCCATCCGCCGAGGAACACGACCTGTGCGAGGATCGCGGCCCACGCGAGCAGCAACGTTCGGCGGCGCACCGCATCGGGCAGAAGCGGCCACCCCGCCGGTCTGAGCCAAAAAGCAATACTGCGCAGCACACTCCACCTCCGCGCGGATGCTAGCAACCGGCTCAGCCGCGTTTGGACTGCCGGCCAGCGAGCGCCTACGCGGCGCATCGCGTGTCTCATTCCTGGCCTCCCCACAGGCGAGCTACATCACCGGCACGACCGTCGCGGCCGACGGCGGACGCAGAGCAATCTAACGAGGGACTCTCGTCCAGGCGGTCAGCGCTTCTAAGCTCAAAGAGAAAGGAATCGAAGCCATGACAGGCAAGCCGATCAAGCAGCCCGGACCCGATCACCCGATCACGATCGGGCCTGATTCTGCTCGCGTCGTCGTTTCCGTAGCCGGTCGAGTCATCGCCGATACGCAGAACGCGCTGACGCTCCATGAGGCCGGCCACCAGCCCGTTCAGTACATCCCTCTCGTCGACGTAGACACGTCTCTGCTCAAGCCGACAGACCACGTCACCTACTGCCCATACAAGGGCGACTGCAACTACTACAGCATCCCGGCGGGCGGAGAGAAATCGGTCAACGCCGCGTGGACCTACAAGACTCCCTTCGCAGCCGTCGCCCAAATCAAAGACCACATCGCCTTCTACCCCGACCGCATCGATGAGATAGACGCCACTGACAACCAGCTCGGCGATCACAAATTACTCCTATCGACCAACATGCTGGTATGAGCGATCCTGAGCTGATCCTGGTGGCTGAAGTGCATGGGCGGGCTGCTCTCAGAGATGAGTTGTGCGCGGTGCTGAGCGCATTGGCGGATGGCGCAAACGGCGAGCCGGGTTGCATCGGCTTTCGCGTTCTCTCAGGCGATGACCCGGGCGAGTTTGTGCTGCTCTCCTCCTGGAGGAACGAGGACGCGCTACGCGCGCACTACGCCACGGCGCACTACCGCCACTACCGCGAGCAGGTAGGGCCCCTGCTGACGCGTCCGAGCGACGTCATCATCCATCACCTGGCCGCGACCGTCCACGCGCTCGACCCCAACCCGCCCGAACCAGGAAAGCTGGGATGAAGAGCGGGCAGCAGCCCGATGGCAGACGCAAGCTCACGCCAGGGAGCTCACCCTACGAGCTTCAGGGAGACCAGCGGAGACGGAAAAGCAGTTGCAATGCCGACTGTGTTGGAAGCCCAAAATGGACGACCATCGTGTAGCGACCGAGCTTCAGCTTCTTCGAGCGCGAGAGGCGCCCCTGCAAGAAGATCTTGTTCAGGCCACCGTGAGCGTGGGCTGTAGCTCAGAATAGACCTGATGCGAGGTCGAGCTCAGCAAGCAATGTCGCGTTTCGCGGCGCTCGCCGGAGTGCTCCTTGGCCTCATGCTGGTCGCTGGCTGCGGCTCCGCCCAAACGACAACAACGACGGTCGCTGACCAGGCGGCCGTTGCCTCAGTAACCAAGGCGCCAGCCAAGACGCAGAGCAACCCCGCGCCGGGTGGCAGCGCTCCGACCACGCCAACGGTGCCGGTCATACCGCCTGCCGTCGTCGTGGCGAAACCGCACATCATCTGGGACCCGATCCCGTTCGGACCCGAACGAAAGGCGCAGATGGTCGCTTATGCCCGGAGGCACTACGGGAGCTTCATGACACCCACGTACAAGCTCGTGCACCCGCACGTCATCGTCATCCACTACACGGAGACTCCCACTTTTCAGTCGACCTACAACACCTTCGCACCCGATGTGCCAGACAGCGAGCTGCACGAGTTGCCCGGGACCTGCGCTCACTTCGTGATCGACCGGGCGGGGATAATTCACCAGCTCGTGCCCCTCGGCATCATGTGCCGGCACACGGTCGGATTGAACTGGACCGCAATCGGCATCGAGCACGTCGGCTACAGCGACCGGGAAGTGCTGGACAACTCGCGCCAGATGGCCTCCAGTCTGCGCCTGGTGCGCTGGCTGAGCTGTCGGTACCACATCGCCACTCACAACGTCATCGGACACAACGAGAGTCTGTCAAGCCCCTACCACCGTGAGGATGTGCCGGCGCTGCGCACGCAGACTCACTCCGACTTCAACCATGCGGACATGCGGATCTACCGCCGCCGCCTCGTGGCCGCCGGCGGGTGCGCGTAATCCACCAAGTGCGAGACGGCGCTGGGGTAGGATGGGCCCGCCTATGACAGGTTCTTGCTCACGGTCTACGCACGCTCGCCGGGCCTTGCAGCGCCTTGTCTTGCTCACGCGCTATTAACTGCTCCCGGCGATGTGAGGGCGGTGAAGCGGTCTGTCAGTCCGTCCGTTCATTGATCGCCAGTGCCTCGTCTTGGCCGCTGTCGCTCGCGTCCGGGTCGATCACACGTGCCTGCGCGTGCTGATCGCGGGCAGACTCGGTCAAATCCTCAGCCGCAACCGCCTGTCGCTCTGCGGCGGCATGTATCTGCCGCGCCTGAGCGGCACGTTCCTCAGCTTCAGCCTGAGCACGCTTTGCCTCGGCGGCCTGCTCATCGGCCGAGGCGCGTGCGCTTTCCGCTTGGATCGAACGGCTTCTGGCCTCCTGGCGAAGCTCGCCCGCCTGCTCACGACGACGAACGTCGCGCCTACGACTCGCGGCGCGAGCGACGACGGCGATCAGCAGTAGCACCACCACGGCGCCAACAGCAATTGCGATGATCGTTCCTGTGCTCATGGTTCCTCCGATAGCTCGATCGAATTAGCGAGATCCCGGCTAAGCGCGCTCGTTGCTTCGTTTGTGTCCCGCTAGCGTGTCGGCGACCTTGTCTACGGCCTTCTTCAGGGACCCCTTGGCCTGGTCGGCGTGTCCTTCGCTCTTGAGGCGTTGATCCCCGGTCAAGGCACCGGCAGCCTCCTTGATGCGTCCCTTCGCTTGATCGATGTTCTTGTCGGTCATAGTCCCTCCTGGGTTTGAGTTGTTGCAGGGCATGCGGCTGCGATGAGCGGCCACCACGATCACTGCGCCGACAAGCAGGTTGATGCCGGCTGTGGCGACAGGCCGACCCCCTGCGGTGCTTGCTCACAGGGGGTCGCTACGGCGCTAGAGGGGCGGTTCTTCGTAAGGTCCGCCGACTACTCTGCCTCGGGCGGTGGCCATGTAGATCAGCGACAGCACTACGCCGACGATGCCGGCGATGATGAGGATCAAGCCGATCACTGGACGCGACACGCCCGACACGTGAAATGTCACCGCGTAGCGGACGATCGCGCCAACGGCGATCAGGAAAATCGACGTGCCGATAGACATGCCTAGATCCTCCCGCCTCTGCGATAGCCGAATCCGCCGCCCGTGAGAAAGATCACGAGGGCTACCACCAGCAGCAGCCAAAGCAACGGGCTTACACCGACGCCACCCGCGACGGCGGCGATGACTAGGACAATCAAAAGCAACTCTAGGAGCCCCATAGAACCCTCCTTTACGTTGAATGTTCCTCAGCTAACCCCCTCAAACGAGGAGAGAGAACGCTCTTTCTATCATAGAGAGCGCTCTTTCTACTGATACCCTCCTAAGGCATGCTTGAAACCCACCGCCAACCGGCCGAGACGGGGGTCAGCGCCCGCGAGCGGATTCTCGATGCCGCCTACGAGCTGTTCTCGCGACGCGGCATCCAAGCAGTTGGGGTCAACGAGGTGACTGAGCGAGCGGGCGTCGCGATCGCGACGCTGTACCGGCACTTCCCCTCCAAGGACGAGCTCGTGCTCGCGTTCCTCGACCTCCGCGAAGAGCGCTGGACCAAAGACATCATTGAGGCTGGGGCCATGCGTCGCGGCTCGAACCCCGAGGAGCGACTACTCGCCATCTTCGATGTACTCGACGAGTGGTTCCATCGCGACGACTTCGAGGCGGGCTCGTTCATCAAGGTACTGCTCGAACTCGGCCCTAACCATCCCGCAGG
>DASZFC010000093.1:0-4354 GCA_035940195.1 Solirubrobacteraceae bacterium | reverse complement strand
GAGGACCGCTGCTGCTCGTGGCGTTGCCCGCAAGTCACGCGAGCGCGGGGGTCGCCGAAGTCGGCACGACGGTCCATCTGAACACATGCAGAAACGCGTGGTCAACCTGGCGGCGCGTCTACCGCTTGCCATACAAGCTGGTCCGCCTCCTCCTGCGCCCGCGACGAGGAGGCCGCTCTACGATGGGCGATAGAAGGGGAATGGCATCTGGTGTGCTCGTTGAATTGACTCGTGCGCAGGTCGATCGCGTAGTACAAGAGACGGCAGGCAAAGGCACACTGGCGACACTGCTCGAGCGGGGCAGCGCGGGCAAGGCGGGCGAGCGGCTCCCAGATCGGTTCAACGATCCGCGGCTGTCGCGCTCACTTTTGGTCGGGCTGTGGGTGCTCTCGTTGATGCCGACGGATGGAACGTGGGTGAGTGTAAGTCGGATCGCGTTGATCGCGGAAATGAGCGCGAGCACTTGTCAACGCTACCTGGCGACGCTCGTCGCGGTGGGGATCGCCGAGCGCGACCCGCGAACCCGCAAATACCGGGTGGCGACTTTGGGTGATGGTGAGTGATGACTGAGCACCGCTGCCGAGCAAACGCTAGGGGCGAATCCTGTTCTGATCGTGAGACTTCCGGCGGGAATGCCGCAGACCCGTCTAGGGTGGCGTTCGTCGAGGACAGCCAGTCCCTCCAGCGCATGGTCAGCCATCTGCTGGATAAGCACAGGACGCAGCCGGCCGTTGGACTCACGGTAGCGGGCGAGGATGAGTGCCCGGTGCTCTCGCCCGAGGCCGTGCGTGCTGTCGTGGGCGCCATGTCGTGGATCTTCGTGGTCAGAGGGGAGCTATGGCTCCAGCTACTGGCTGACACGCTCGGTCCATTTCAGCTTCCACCGGAGATGGCGAGGATCTGGTGGCCTGATTTGGTAGTCGGCGGTGACGCTCGCGCGCACCCGGTGATCACGCCGCTTGAGGATGAGCGCGAATCAATGACGCTTGGTGAGTTTGCGCTCGTGTTCCAACTCTCCCATCCAGTTGTGCGCCGAGAGCTGGAACAACGCGACGAACTGCTGGCGCTCGCCGAATACGAAGTCACACAGCTTCGGAAACTTGTCGTCAGTGCGGAGGAGCGGACTCGCGACGCACACCGTGAACGCCATCGCGAAGCGCTACGCGCTGAGCAGGCCAAACACGACGGGCAGGCCAAAGGCAACCCACCAGATGCCGTATGAGCTCCAGACCCAGACAAGGGGGTAGTGCCCATCGGGCTTCCGACACGCCGGAGAGGGTCGTGTTGTTCGCAGTGCTCCAGTGGCAGCGAGGGCGATCCTGTGACGCGATGTACCGCAGGAGTACCCTGAGCCGCCAGACGCTCGATGAGGCTATCGGCAAGCTAGAGCGGGCCGGTGTGGTGACAGTGACGAGGCGCCTTGTCACGCCCTCGCCGGCGCTGCTCGTACTCGACGGCATGAATGTGATCGGCGTGTAGCACGATGGCGCGGCCTTGGACAGGTTGCACGGCCTAAAGGTCGTCGGTGTCGCACGAAGTGGCGCGTGAGCCTGTCGGCGGTATAGCCAAACACCTTTGATGGCGGCGACGCAGGATCAAATCGCACGAGCGCTGCTCGCGTTGGAGGCGGCACGTATTCGTGAGGAGGAGGCCCTGCTGATGACAGGTGATGAATTGGTGGATGCGATCGGCGCAGAGGCCACATACGACTTGGTAGTGACGCTGGAGACCCAGAACAAAACTATTGCCCACTCACCCGGATCTCCGGGGCGTAGGGCTCCCGATCGAGCCCTCCGGGCACGCAACATCGAGATCGTGCGGTTGCGGCTCGTAGAAAAGATGAACTACACGGCTATCGGACGAGCGGTAGGGGTGAGCAAAACGCGCGTGGTGCAGTTGCTCCACGATCACTTCGGACTCGACAGCACTCGCGTACGGCGGACGTCCATCGTGATCCCTGCGCAGGCACTCGCCGTTGCGTGTACGGCCGTGCGCCACCAATTCGCCGCAGCCGCCGAAGATGTGGCGGCGTGTCTACGCAGTGACGACGACACATCCGATGAGTTGCGCAACTTTGACATCGCGCGCGGGCTCCTTCATGACTTGAAAGGCGAGGACGCAGTAGAGATCCACCTTGCGCGCAAACGCGGTCCCGTGCTGGCTAGAGCGCTGCGCAAACAGCTGGCTATCGAGCGTGGGCTCGCCGACACCTCCGATCCGTGCCAACGTGAGCGCCACGCCGGGGACGCGGCCACGCTCGACCGGCTGCTCTCCGCGATCGTTCCATAGACATAGGGCAAGCTCACATGAGCACGCGGAGCCTCGCGGCGGCCGACGCACTCTCCTGACTAGGGGTCTTTCGGGGTGCTCGCCAGCCCGGGCGCCGCCGGAGACCGCGATGTCGCTATTCGGTGCCGGCACGGCGCGAGCCGCGTTGTTTCCCGGACCCCCGACCGCGCGATCACGCGCGTCGACCCGCGGGACCGCTTCCTGACGGCAGACCCCACAGGCCGATTGGGCGCAAACCGGCAAGCCTTCAGGGACGCGACGAGTTCCGCGCGCGGGGCTCTGTCGCCTAGCAGTTCCAATGAGTAGCCACATCGCGGCGTTCCTATGTTTCCTCCCATCAGAACTATTGACACGCGCCCGAGGGCTTTGTTAGCGTCGCAGGAGCAGCCAGCGATGCCCGTCCAATCCCGGGCCGGGCCACGTTCGGGAGTCGATCGCGGTGGGTGAATCAACGGCGAGCAGACGGAGAGTCAAAGTGGATGCTTGAGGGAAGCGGATATGCGCGTCTCGCGCGTGCGTTCCGCTTCTGGCGATAACCGTAGGTGCTTCGACAACAATGGACACACTCCAGACAATGCCCTTCAGGGCGGCTCCGGTGCCCGTGCAACGCTCCTCCCGCGAAGCTCGTGGGAAGAGGCAGCAAGCGCCGGCTTTCTGGGTTCCTCTACGCGATGTGGACGAGAGAACGTGGATGCGCGCGGGCAGCCATTTCGGCCGCACTGGGCGCTTCTACCAGTGGTGGGTTGGCGACTGGCTCCTCTATGGCAACAGGCGCTGGGGAGACCAATACCGTCGTGCGTCGAGGGTCACCGGATATGACACGAGTAGCCTTCGCAACATGGTATGGGTTTCATCGCGCTTTGACGTCCCTCGGCGACGCACGGACCTGTCATTCGGCCATCACAAGCTCGTAGCGCAGATGCCCGGCGAGGAGCAGGAGTGGTGGCTGGATCGCGCTACCGAGGAGCGGTTGTCGTGCCACGACCTTCACATCTTGCTGAAACTCGGACGTCGTGACAGACCGGCGGACACCCGCAGGCGTCGGCAGCAAGCGCCGGCAAAGATCACCTGTCCTGCATGTGGAGTGTCCTTTGATCTTCTTGAAGCGTAAAATGGGTTGGGTGGGAGCTTTGAGCGGTCTAGGCGGCTGAGGGGCTGCACCAGATCGAGACTGTCTCCACGTAGAGACCGACTGCGCGCGTCCCGGCGAAAGAGCGGGATCAACATGATGCTGCACCGGCGCTTGCTGTAATCCTAGCTCGGCCGAGACAAAACTACCGTTGGAGGAGCCCGTCTCGGATGGGCTGTCCGCCGAGGACGTCGCGGACTGACTCAGTATTTGAGTGTTGGAGAACACGCTCCGGCGCTCTCTCTTTTTGGCCGTTCTCAGCGTTAGTCGTCCGATAGCGGCACGTCACTGGTTGGTCCAACGACAGACAAATCGTATGGCTAAACAGGGCCGGGAGCGAAATTTGCCACCAGGAGGATCGGCCGGCTACAAGTCCTGATGGACGTCTCGGTTCGATGTCCACAACTGATTACTCACTACGTCTGAGAGGAGAAGGTTCATGACGTTCGCTACACGATACCCACGCCGCGTTCTGGTAGGCCTGGGGCTGGTGATGGCATGCCTCGCACTCGCCGCGACCCAGCCACAGCAGGCGCACGCCGAACCCGGATGCTCGAACTGGGTCAAATCGGGCCAATGGTTCGGGTGCGGCTACGAAGGAGAATGGGGGACCCTGCAGGGCGGGATCAACGCAGGCGGCGGCAACCACAACCTGTGCGTCGCGCCGTTCCGTAAAGGCTCAAATGGCTACGAATGGCCCGACGGGTGGGCCTGCGGTAACACAACGGTCTACTACGAACACTTCGCGCTGTTCAGGGGTTTCGAGTCGTTCTACAACGACGGTAGCGCCGAAGTTAACGGCTACGTCACCTGGCCCGCCTGAGCATCCGTGACGAGTGCCTGTGCCGCGAGTGTTACGACCATATGACCGCACGAGGGCTCGGGTACTAACTCGTGCCGCTGCGTCGCTCGACGCGGCGCAGCGGCACCGCCGCG
>DASZFC010000092.1:0-1519 GCA_035940195.1 Solirubrobacteraceae bacterium | reverse complement strand
GCCGACTGCGATCGCCTGCGCTTGGGTGCTTTCGAGCTGCGCCTCGGCCTGGGAGACGGCCGACTGGTCCGCGGTGCCGCTCTGATACTGGTTGCGGGTGATGCGCAGCGATTCGGCATAGTACGAGGCCGCCGCGTCGAGCAGGCGCTTCTGCTCGTCTGACACCCGCAGCTGCAGATAGTCGCTGGCCAGCGTGCCCTGAGCCGAAAGGCGCGCGCTGGCGAGATCGCCGGCGCTCGCCTGGGCGTTCGCCACATCGCTCTCGACGGTGCGGCGGACCCTACCCCAGAGATCCGGCGTCCAGCTCGCCGACGCGGAGGTGCTGAACGAGCTGCTGGTGAACCCGGATCGGCCGGCCCCCGTGCTACTGCTGGAGCCGCCGCCGGTTCGCTGCCGCTGCGCGCTCGCATTCAGATCAACGGTCGGGAAGAAGGCGGCGCGAGCCTGAGCGGCGATGAATTCCGCCTGACCGAACGCCGCCTCGGCGGCTTTCAGGTTCTGGTTGGAGATGTCGATTTGTTTTTCGAGATCGTCGAGCAGCGGATCCTTGTAGACCGACCACCAGGCGCCGCGGTCGATCGCGTCGAGCGGCTCGCCGACCTTCCAGCCCGCTTCCTTGTATTGGGCCGGCACCGGCGCGCTGGGCCGCTCATAATCCGGCCCCACGGTGCAAGCAGAGAGCAGCAGTGCTACTCCACTCGCCCAAGCTGCCCTTGCGACGGAGACAGAAGCGAAAGTCGCTGTAGTCTCAAGGGCAAGATCGTCATTCCGGGACGGCCCGTGGGCCGGGCCCGGAAGCCATGAACACCGGCTCATGAACCCTTTCTTCGAGGCCCGTGTTCCTGGGTTCCGGGCTCGCGGGCGGAGCCCGTGCCCCGGAATGAACCGACTAAACGATAGGCCGTTTTCATCCCAGATCGGGTCTCATTCCCCCGGTTCGGGGATACGGCCCGAGTAGAAACGCGGATGGCGGATCCGCCAACGGCGCCCGCCCCACAGACGCAAGCGGTCGAGATAGAGGTAGATGACCGGCGTCGTGTAAAGGGTGAGCAATTGGCTGAAGATGAGGCCGCCGACGATCGAAATGCCGAGCGGGCGGCGCAATTCGGAGCCGTCGCCGAAACCGATCGCCAGCGGCAAGGCACCGAGCATCGCGGCCATCGTCGTCATCATGATCGGCCGGAAGCGTTTGAGGCAGGCCTCGTAGATCGCATCGCGCGAGCTCAGACCGTCGCTACGTTCGGCGTGGAGAGCGAAGTCGATCATCATAATCGCGTTCTTCTTGACGATCCCGATCAACAAAATAACGCCGATCAGCGCAACGACGCTGAACTCGGTATCGGTGACGATCAACGCGAGTACCGCCCCGACCCCAGCCGAGGGCAAGGTGGAAAGGATCGTGATCGGGTGAACATAGCTCTCGTAAAGCGTACCCAGCACGATATAGACCGCAAGTAGCGCAGCGGCGATCAGAACCGGCTCATCAGCAAGCGATTTCTCAAAGGCTCTGGCGCTGCCC
>DASZFC010000091.1:0-25000 GCA_035940195.1 Solirubrobacteraceae bacterium | reverse complement strand
CATCGGCGCCAGGGCACGCTCGGC
The DNA here is from genome assembly GCA_035940195.1 of Solirubrobacteraceae bacterium. GTDB lineage: Bacteria > Actinomycetota > Thermoleophilia > Solirubrobacterales > Solirubrobacteraceae > Palsa-744. Next base: position 24,976 of record DASZFC010000091.1, on the reverse strand, counting down.
GAGCGCGCCGTGACCGATGTCGCGGCGCTTGACACCGCCCATGCGACCCGCTTCCCCGACCGAGAAGGGCGGGAAGTTGTAGTGGTGCCAGTAGTACTTTTTGGTCTCCAGCCCGAGCGTGTCGATGCGCATCTCCTCCTTCAGAGTGCCCATCGCCACGACGCTCAGCGCCTGGGTCTGACCGCGCGTAAACAGCGCCGAGCCGTGCGTGCGCGGGGTGACGCCGACTTCGATCGAGATGTCGCGGATCTCGTCGGCGCCGCGGCCGTCCGGGCGCTTCTTGTGGACGGCGATGCGCTCACGGATGATCGACTTCTCGAGCTTGTCGAAAGCCATCTGCACCGCGGCGCGCTTGGCCTTGGCGGCGATCAGCTGCTCCTCGGAGGCGCCCTCCGGCGCGGCCGGAGCGTGCTGCTCGAGGATCGCCGTCTCGGCCGCCTTGGTGGCCTCCTGGCGCTCGAGCTTGTCCTCGACCTGGGTGGCCGCGTCGAGTGTGGAGCCGTGCGAGTCGCGGATCGCCGCGAGCACGCCCTCGTCGACCTTGATCGTCTCGAAGACTTTCTTCTCCTTGCCGGCTTTGGCGGCGAGGTCACGCTGCAGCGCGCACAGCTTCTTGATCTCCGCGTGGGCGATGTCGAGCGCGTCGAGGATCTCCGCCTCGGGGATCTCACTGGCGCCGGCCTCGACCATCAGGATCGCCTCCTCGGTGCCCGCGACGATCAGGTCGAGGTCCGAGCCACCGTTCTCGGCGTCGGAGAGCAGGTCGGGCTCCTGGGGGTTGACGACGAAGTTGCCGTCGATCTTGCCGATACGCACGGCGCCGACGGGGGTCGGCAGCGGGATGTCGGAGATCATCAGCGCGGCGGAAGCGCCGTTCATCGCCAGAATGTCGTAGGGGTGCACTTGGTCGATCGACAGCGGGATCGCCACCAGCTGCGTGTCATAGCGCCATTCCTTCGGGAACAGCGGGCGGATCGGGCGGTCGATCATGCGCGCGGTGAGCGTGCCCTTCTCGCCCGGGCGGCCCTCGCGCTTGAAGAATGAGCCGGGGATTTTCCCGGCGGCATACATGCGCTCCTCGACGTCGACCGTCAGCGGGAGGAAGTCCACGTCGCGCAGGCTGCCCGCGACCGCCGTGGCCAGAACCATCGTGTCACCCTGGCGCACGACTACAGCTCCGGAGGCCTGCTTGGCCATCCTGCCGGTCTCGAAGGAGATCTCACTACCGGCGATCTCCACGGAGACCCGCGTAATAGCGTCGTTGCTACTCATATTCTTTCTACCTTCCTATGCTCCGCCCGTCGGGTTGGGAGCTGTGTCCCTGGCGGATCGTTTTTATCTCTTATTCCGAACCAGCGAAGCTTAGCGGAGCGCGGCCATGAGGCCCTCACGCAAAAGCTCGACACCGGGCAGCTCGCCCGGCGAATCCGCCTGGAAGCTCCAGCGGATAACCCCGTCGGGGCCAGTGATGAGGAGGGCGCGCTGCGCAAAACCGCCCGGGTGCAGCACGCCGAAGGCGGCACAGGCCGCGCCCTTGGGCTCAAAGTCCGAGAGCTGCTCGCTAGAGATGCCGAGCTTCTCCTTGAATGCAGACTGCGCCCAGCTCGAGTCGCAGGAGACGCCGTAGAGTACGCCTCCCTGCTCGCCGAGCTCCGCGAGCAGCGGCTCATATAGCTGCAGCTGGTCAGTGCAGACGGGGCTGAAGGCGAAGGGGTAGAAGACGAGCACGGTCGTCTTGCCCTGCAGATCCTGCTCGGTGAAGCTCTCACGGCCGGCGCGGGCGAGCTTGAAGCTGGGTACCGCTGTGCCGGGGCCGATGACGCTCACTGACCACACCCGGCCTCTACTTACGGAGGCCGAGCTCCTTGATCAGCGCGCGATAGCCCTCGAGGTCACGCCTGCGCAGGTAATCCAAAAAGCGGCGGCGGCGGCCGACGAGCATCAACAGCCCCCGGCGTGAGTGATGGTCTTTGGACTGTTCGCGCAAGTGCTCGGTCAGGTGATTGATGCGCTCGGTCAGCAGCGCGACCTGGACCTTGGTGGAGCCCATGTCCTTCTCGTTTGCGCCGAACTTCCCGGCTATCTCGCGCTTGCGCTCAGTTGTTATCGCAGCCATGGGCGGCACGGTAGCAGACGGCCAGCGAACCTCAATGAGCCGCGGCGATCTCGCGCGTACGTGTGACATCGCGGTGCATCTGCTCGACCAGCGCCGCGGGATCCTCGAAGCGGCGCTCGCCCCGCAGGCGCTGCAAAAAGTCCAGACGCAGCTGCTGCCCATACAGCTCGCCGTCGAAGTCGAGGATGTACGCCTCGATCAGCTCACCTCTGCCGGTCTGAAATGTTGGGCGCACGCCGATGCTCACCGCGGCCGGGCGGGGGTGGGCGGATGGGTGGGCGGGATCCTCATAAGCAAGGCAGGCATACACGCCGTGGCCGGGACACGCGAGCGTCTCATCGGGAACTAGGTTGGCGGTCGGGAAGCCGAGCTCACGGCCACGCTCATCCCCGTGAACCACCTCGCCGCAGAGCTGAAACGGCACGCCCAAGAGGTCTGCCGCCCGGGCCACCTCACCGGCAAGCACTAGGCCCCGGATGTGGCTGGAGGAGACGATCTCCCCGTCCACCTCCAAGAGCGGATGCACCACGGTGGTGAATCGCCCGTCCGCCGCGAGCAGACGCGGATCGCCCTGCGCCTTGTGACCGAAGCGGAAGTTCTCGCCGATCGACACTCGTGTGGCCCCGATCCTCTCCACGAGCACGTCCTCCACGAACTCGTCAGCCGAGCGCATCGCGAAGCCAGCATCGAATCCGATCACGATCAGCTCCTGCACTCCAAGCGAGGCGATCAGCTCGGCCTTGCGCCACAGCGGCGTCAGCAGCTTGGGAGTGTGTTGGGGGGCGACCACTGCCACCGGGTGAGGATCGAATGTGAGCACTGTGTCCGAGCCAGCGATCACCTCGCGGTGGCCGACGTGCACACCGTCGAACGTGCCGACCGCCACGCTACGGCCATCTTTTGGCTGCACATCTCCAAGGTGTGTGATCTTCACCTTCGCAAGCCTATTCGTATGCTCTCAAGCGCTTGGTCGAGCCCGATCAGGGGTGGCTCCAGCCACGGCTCTCCCCGGCGCGGCGGTGCGATCGCGTCACGCACCTCGAATGGACCGATCGCAGTGCGCCGCAACTGCAGGCAGTAAGCGTCGTTCAGGCCCGCGATGAGCGAGCGCACGTAGGTTCCCGCCGAGCATTCGATCTCATACCCGGCCTGCGGGTGGGCGGGATCATCATCTCTCCACATCTGCTCGAAGCGGTAGACGGTGACGATCCGCTCGGGCATCTCGAACTGCTCCCCGCGCCGCGCCCGCTTGTACGCGCGTTCGCCGTCGATCTTCACCGCCGAGTGCCGCGGCGGGCGCTGGCGGATCTCACCGGCCGGCAGCACGGGCTCCTCTGGCGGCAGGCGCCCGGTCTCCGTTATCTCGCCCTCGGTGTCGCCCGTGCTCGATACCGCTCCCAGTCGCGCCACGGTCTCATAGCGCTTGCGCAGCTCCATCATTTGGCGCTGCGCTTTCGTTGCCTTGCCGGTCAACACGATCAGCAAGCCGCTCGCAAACGGATCGAGCGTCCCGGCATGCCCAGTCTTTACTCCTTCCAGCGCGCGCCGTACCGCCGCGACCACGTCGTGTGAGGTCATTCCAACCGGCTTGTCGAGGAGCAGAATCCCGTCCATCTGGCGCTCAGTCGGACGGGGGGAGATAGCCACTAGGCGACTGTGGCAGCCGGGTGCCCGGCGGGAGACTCATGCAGCTGTGCATTGATCGCGGTGCGTAGGAACTCGACCAGCTCAGCGGGCTGTAGCGTGGTCGAGAAGCCGGCCGCGCGACGGTGCCCTCCCCCGCCCTGAGCACGCGCGACGATCGACACGTCCACATCGTCATCGGTGGCCCGCAGCGAGACTTTGTGCTGTCCCTTGCGCTCTCCGCTTGAGAGCTCGCGGACGAGCACGGCAACCTTGGTGCCCTGGACCGCGCGCAGCAGGTCGATGATGCCCTCCGAGTAGCTCTCCTCGGCGCCCGCACGGGCGAAGTCCTGGGCTGTGAGGGCAACTAGCGTGAGCTCGCCTCCGTCGAAGCGCTGCACCTGTGCGAGCGCCAGCGCCAGCAGGGCGAGCTTCGCCTCGGGCATGTCCTCATATAGACGGCGGTTGATCGCGGGAACATCGACGCCCGCCTGCATCAGCTCGGCGGCCATCAGGTGCGCACGCGGGCCCGTGTTCTCATACATGAAGCGCCCCGTGTCGGTGATCAGGCCGATGTAGAGCGCTTCTGCGGTATCGCGCGTGGGCCGGACCTCCAGGCCATGCATGAGGTCCCAGACGATCTCCGCGGTGCACGAGGCGCCGGAGACGACGTAGTTGAGCGTGCCGAAGCGGGTGTTGTCGTGGTGGTGGTCGACGTTGAGCAGGTGCGCGCCGTCGCGCAGCACGCTCGCGGAGTTGCGATCGATATTGCCGCAGTCGAGGAACACGACGGTGCGCCCGGCGATGTCGCCTGGCGGCTCCTGGATCAGGCCGTCCAGGTCGAACAGGCTGTACTCGTGCGGCAGCGGAAGGTCGTCCGGCGAGATGAACATGACGGTGTCCTTGCCGAGAGCCCTCAGGAGGCCCTGCATGGCAACAAGCGAGCCGAGCGCGTCCCCATCGGGGTTCTCGTGCGTGGCGAGCACGAAGCGCGTGTCCTTGCGGATGTGCGCGAGCACGAGCTCGCGGGTCTCTTCGATCGTTGCGTGTGTGTCGCTCATGAGATCTCCATCTCGTCGATCAGCGAATCCACGCGCATCGCCCGGTCGGTGGTCTCGTCATAGGTGAACTCGAGCGTGGGTGTCCGCTTCAGGTGCAGCTCGCCAGCGAGACGGCCCTGCAGGAAGCCGTGTGCGCTGCGCAGGCCCTCGAGGCTCGACTCGCGCTCCTGAGGCTCTGAGGGACGCCCATCGGGCCCCAGCACGCTCACGTACACGTGGGCATGGCGCAGGTCGGCACTGGTTCTGACATCTGTCACGGTTACAAATCCCACTCGAGGGTCCTTCAGCTCTCCTGCCAGCGCTTCGCCAAGCACTTGGCGAATAGCCTCATCGACACGGCGCATACGTCCCGAGCTCATCCTACCGGGACCCGTTTCAGCTGAGCTCGCGCTCCACCTTGCGCGTCTCATACGTCTCGAGCACATCGCCCTCGCGCAGGTCTTGGAAGTTCTGCAGCAGGATGCCGCACTCAAAGCCAGCGGACACCTCTTTGACGTCCTCGTTGAAGCGCCGCAGGCTCGCGATCGTGGTGTCGTAGATCACGGTGCCGTCGCGTACCACACGCACCTTCGCACCGCGCGTGACCTTGCCCTCGGTCACGTGCGATCCCGCGATTGTCCCAATCTTCGAGGCACGGAACAGCTGGCGCACCTCGGCCTGGCCCAGGGTGTTCTCCACCTCGGCCGGCTCGAGCATGCCCTGCATCGCAGCACGCAACTCTTCGATCGCCTTGTAGATCACCGAGTAGGAGCGGATCTCGACTCCCTCGCGCTCAGCCACTTGGCGGGCGTCGCCGACCGGGCGCACGTTGAATGCCAGGATCACCCCGTCGGAGGCGGCAGCGAGCATCGCGTCTGACTCGTTGATTCCACCGACGCCGCGGTGGATGATGTTGACCTTGACCTCGCCCTGCGGCAGCTTGGCGATCTCGTCCTCGATCGCCTCGAGCGAGCCTGCGACATCTGCCTTGACGACCAGGCTCAGCTCCTTGACCGCGCCCTCCTGAGCGAGCTTGAAAACATCCTCGAGCGACATCTTCCGGCCCGAGCGCCGGGCCAGTGCCTCGGTCTTCAAGCGGTTTGCGCGCTCGCCGGCGAGCTGGCGTGCGCGACGCTCGTTCTCGACCACGCGCACGATCTCGCCCGCCTCAGGCACGCCGTCGAAGCCGAGCACCTCCACGGGCTGGCCGGGCGTCGCGCGCTTGAGCTTGGTGCCCATGAAGTCATGCATCGCGCGTACGCGCCCGAAGTGGGCGCCCGCCACGAGCGCGTCTGAGACGCGCAACGTGCCACGCTGGATCAGTACCGTCACGACAGGGCCGCGGCCTGGGTCGAGCTTGGACTCGATCACCGTGCCCGACGCCTCCGCTTTGCTGTTGGCCTTCAGCTCCTCGAGGTCCGTGACGACCTGGATCGTGTCGAGCAGGCCGTCGAGGCCCTGGTGGGTCTTCGCGCTGACGTCGACGAACTCGATCTCGCCGCCCCACTCGGCCGGCTGCAAACCGTGCTGGGTCATCTCCGTACGCACGCGCTCTGGCTGCGCGCCCTCCTTGTCGATCTTGTTGACCGCGACGATGATCGGCACCCCGGCTGCGCGCGCGTGGTCGATCGCCTCCTCGGTTTGCGGCTTGACGCCGTCGTCCGCTGCAACAACGATCACCGCGAGGTCGGTCACGCTCGCGCCGCGGGCGCGCATCGCCGTAAAGGCCTCGTGGCCCGGCGTGTCGAGGAACGTGATCTCCTTCTCGCCGTGGTGCACCTGGTAGGCGCCGATGTGCTGGGTGATACCGCCAGCCTCGCCCGCCGCGACCTCGGTCGTGCGGATCGCGTCCAGCAGCGAAGTCTTGCCGTGATCGACGTGGCCCATGATCGTGACCACCGGCGGGCGTTCCACGAGGTCCTCCGCGGCATCCTCGAAAGTCGGCTCGACCTCGACGTCGTCGGCCGCGTGGACGATCTCGATCTTCTTTTCGAACTCGTCCGCGAGCACCTGGATCGCGTCATCTGAGAGCGTCTGCGTGAGCGTCGCCATCTCACCGAGCATCATCAGCTTCTTGATCACCTCCGGCACCGGCACTCCGAGGTATTCGGCGACATCCTTCACCGTGGAGCCGGAGTTGATGCGAATCTCATCGGTCGCCTCCATCGCAGCGGTGTCGATCGGCGCAATCGTCTCGTCATAGGTGCCGCGCCGGCGCCGCCCACGGCGCGGCCGGCGCTGGGGCTGGTTGGACGGCCCTCCCTGCTGGCGGCGGGATGCTTGGGAGTCGATCACCACGCGCCTGCGCCCACCCGGACCCACACCACCGGGTGTCCGCTCGCCTGTGCGTGAGTCTCGCGTGGGACGCACGCGCTCGCCGGCCTGCTGCGCGGGCGAGGAGGAGTCGGCAGCGCTCTCTGCATCTGAGGTGGCCTGACTCGTCGGCGGTTGGGTCCCGCCGGAGGCTGCGGTGGCAGGCGGCATGGATGGCTTAGCCACAGCGGCACCCGCGGTGGCAGGGGCCTGGGCGCTCGCGGCCGGGCCCTGGCGCTCTGCAAGCGCCGCCGCGGGCGCCCCATCGCTCACGGCCCCATTGGCCCCACCTAGCGCCTTTAGCGCGACCGCCTCATCGACCGAGGATGCCGCCGCCTTGGCCTCCACGCCGGCGGCCTTTAGTTTCTCCAATAGCTCCTTGCTGGAGAGGCCCTGCTCTTTTGCGATTTCATGGACGCGCTTCTTGGTCATTGGCTCATTGGATTGGTTGAGGGGCCCGGCTCGCCGGCCTGGGGCCGACTGCGCCACCCTCTTAGCGATTCTACGAGCTTGGGGTCCAGCGCCACAGCACAGCGAAGCGCTCGTGCGATCCCGCCGCGCCGCAGCGCGCGCTGCACGCACTCCACGGCGGCCCGCTCAGAGCACGCCTCACGGCACAGGTAGGCGCCGCGACCGGGCATCGTGCCTTGGGTATCGCACACCGCACGCCTGCTGGGAGCATCACCCGCGAGGGCAATGCGCATGAGCTCAAATTTCGGGGCGAGGATCCCGCAGCCGGCGCAGCGGCGCTGGGGCACGTGCGCCCCTATGGCGCCTGCTCCTCAACAGGCGCAGGCGCCTCGATCGGCTGCGGCACGGGCAACGTGACATCCCCGGTGCTGGGGGCCGGGTCCTGCGCGAGTGCTTGCACGGCGGGCACCTCCGCCGGCGCCGTGGAGCCCTCACCGGCACCGCTCAAGTCAGCGATCTGGTCGCCGTCGATGTTCACCAGCGCCTGGTGGCTCTCCAGCCCGCAGTAGCGTGAGCCAGGCAGGGAAGCGTTCGGGCAGCGTCGCCCGTTGGAGAGGATCGCGGCACAGCGGCCCTGAACCTCCTCCTCCTCAAAGCCGTGCTCGGCCTCCTCCGCGGCAAACTCGCTCTCTGAGCGGATATCCACGCGCCAGCCCGTCAACCGGGCCGCCAGCCGCGCGTTCTGGCCCTCACGGCCGATTGCCAGCGAGAGCTGATCGTCGGGCACGATCACAGTCGCCTGCTTGGCGTCATCGTCGACGAGCACCTCGCGCACCCGCGCGGGCGAGAGCGCCTTGGCGACGAAGCGGGCTGGCTCATCGTTGAACGGAATGATGTCGATCTTCTCTCCGCGCAGCTCGGATACCACCATGCGCACCCGCGAGCCACGCGGGCCGACACAGGCGCCGACCGGATCTACGCCGTCGGTGTGGGAGATGACGGCGATCTTCGAGCGGTAACCCGGCTCCCGGGCTACGTTGGCGATCTCCACGAGGCCATCGGCGATCTCCGGCACCTCGAGCTCGAAGAGCTTCTTGATCAGCTCGGGGTCGCGCCGCGAGACGATGATCGAAGGCCCCTTGGTCGACGGCGAGACCTCCTTGATCACTGCCTTGATCCGCTGGGAGTGGTCGTAGCGCTCGCCCTCGACCTGCTCGGACTTGGGGAGCAGCGCCTCCACACGTTCACGCAACTGCACGAGCGTGTAGCGAGAATCAGATTGCTGGACGATACCCGTGATCAGCTCGCCCACGCGGTCGCGGTACTCCTCGTACATCATGTCCCGCTCGGCCTCGCGGATGCGTTGCAGTATCACCTGCTTGGCGGTCTGCGCAGCGATCCGGCCGAAGTCCTCGGGAGTGACGTCGCGTTCGTCGATCTGGTCGCGGTATTCCTCGAACTTCTTCGGGTCGATTTCCGGTTCCTCAGGCTCGCGCATCTCGCCCGTCTCGGGATCGACCGTGGTTTCCTCGTCGATCGTCTCGACGATCAGGTGCGCCTCCAAGCGCTCGGGAATGATCAATTCGATCACCCGGAAGTCGGCCGTCTCACGGTCCATCTCCACACGCGCGTACTTGGCCGAGCCAGGTTGCTTCTTATAAGCCGACAGCAGGGCGTCCTCGAGCGCGATCATCAGCTTCTCGGGCTCGATCCCCTTCTCGCGCGCCAGCGCGTGCATGGCTTCCAGGATTTCGCGTGACATGACTACTCCTCGACCAGGTTCGAACGACGGATCTTCGCGTAAGGGATCGCGATGACGCCCCCATCGGCGGCCAGTGTGACCTCCTCCTCAGAGGCGCCGACGAGCTCTCCCGTGAAGCTCCTGATGGTGGCCCCGGCGGGCGCCTGCTCGCCGGTCGCGCGCGAATGCGAGTTACGCACGCGTACACGCGCGCGGCGGCCAACGAACCGGCGGAAGTGGGCTGGCTTGGTCAGCGGGCGCTCTGAGCCCGGGGAGGAAACCTCGAGCGTGTAGCGCTCACGCTCCTCGCTCAGCAGCGCCGTGACGCGCTCGCACAGCGCAAGCGTCACACCATCGGGATGGTCGATGAACACGCGCAAGCACTTGCCGCCGAGAATCTCGGCGAGCAGCACCTCGACATCAGGCTCGCTCTGGGCGAGACGCCTCTCGATATCTGTTTGTAGCGTGGTCATCAACTCACTCCTTACGCAAAAAAAGCGGGCGTGCGCCCACTCTCGGTACGACTGCCGGCGTCTGCACGCTGGTACGAAAGCTCTCGTTCGAGCATAGCATTGGGACGGCGTCCGATAGCCCTGAGCGGGCTGTTCAGCCTCCACTGCGCAAACGCTCGACGGCGTCGAGGATCACCTCGGCAACCTCCGCCTTGGGTGCGCGCGGCACATGCTCAGGCTGCTCACCGGCCACGGTCAGGATCGTGATCTCGTTCTCAGGTGCCTCGAAGCCGATGCCCGTACGCGAGATGTCGTTCACAACGACGGCGTCGAGGCACTTCTCTTTCAGCTTGCCGCGGCCGTATTCGATCGCGCCCGCGCCGTGCTCGGCGGCGAAGCCGACGAGCGTCTGTCCCTCACGCCGCTTAGCTGCGAGCGCGCACAGGATGTCCGTCGTAGGCTCTAGCTCCAAGCGCAGGTGCTCTTGCCCAGACTTCTTGATCTTGCCGTTGCTTGGCTGCACTGGGCGGAAGTCAGCCACAGCGGCCACCATCAGCAGCACGTCGCAGGCGGGGAACTCCTCCTCGCAGGCAGCCTGCATTTGCCGGGCCGTCGGTGCCTCGCGCCACAGGACCCCAGGCGGCCGCGGCAGCGCGACGTTGGCGGCGATCACCGTTACCTGCGCTCCGCGCGCGCGCGCGGCCTGCGCCAATGCCAAGCCCATCCGGCCCGAGGAGCTGTTGCCAACGAAGCGCACACTGTCAATTGGCTCGCGGGTGCCTCCGGCGCTCACAAGCACACGCAGGCCGCTCCACGTGCTCGCAGCGGTGCAGGAGTCACGCACTCCCGCCAGCAGGGCCTCGCACTCATCGAGCAGCCGCGCGGGCTCGGCCAGGCGCCCAACGCCCTGCTCGCCCTTTGTGGCCAGGCGCCCGGTGTCCGGCTCAATCACGTGCACGCCGCGCTCGCGCAGCGTGGCGAGATTGTCCTGCGTGGCGCGGTGCTCATACATGTGGTTGTTCATCGCAGGCGCCACCGCCACGGGGCAGGAAGCCGCCAGCGCGCAACTGCTCAGCAGGTTGTCGGCCAGCCCGTGGGCGAGCTTCGCGAGCGTGTTCGCCGAGGCGGGCGCGATGAGGTAGAGATCGGCGTTGCGGACTAGCTCCAGGTGGCTCAGCGGCTCGTGCGACGGGAGCGGCTGGCCGGGAAAGGCCCCTCGCGCCGGGTCGCGCTCGAACTCGCTGCTCAGCACCGGCGCGCCCGTGAGCGCCTCAAATGACGTGGCGCCCACGAACCGGCGGCTCGCGGCGCTCTGCAGCACTCGTACCGAGTGCCCGGCCGCGGTCGCCAGGCGTATTAGCTCCAGCGACTTGTATGCGGCGATGCCGCCACTCACGCCAAGCAGGATGCGCGCCATGACCTAGGTTGTAGAGGGACTCGCGGGTGCTAGCAAGCCCTGGCCGGACCGTTGCGCCCTAGCGATAGTGGTACTTGATCTTCCCCGCTGCTACCTCCTCGAGGGCAATCGTGAGGTAGTTCTTCGAGGCCGTGTCGACCATCGGGGGCGGGAACTCATCGAAGGTTCCCTCGCCGAGATTGTGGTAGTAGCTGTTGATCTGGCGGGCGCGCTTAGCAGCCACCAGCACGCTTGCGTAGTTGGAGTCGACGTTCTCCAACAGGCGGTCTATTCGGGGGGAGATCACTTGGCAGTTGCCTTTCCTGGTTGATCCCCAAGTGTAGTCGCTCTCTCCTCGAGCTCACCAGCGACGATCGCCGTCAGCTGCGCCAGCGCGTCCTCGAGCCTGTCGTTGATCACCACGTGCGCGAACTCTGGCTGGGCCGTGAGCTCCTCCGCGGCGACGCGCAACCGGCGCTCTACCTCCTCGGGATCGTCGGTTCCGCGTCCGATCAGCCGTGTGCGCAACACCTCCAAAGAGGGCGGTGCGATGAATACCTGGACCGCGTCAGGCACCGAGGCACGCACCTGGCGAGCGCCCTGCACCTCGATCTCCAGCACCACCGGCGCCCCGGCCCGCACCCGCTCCTCGAGCTCAGCGCGCAGCGTTCCGTAGCTGCGACCGGCGTAGCCGGCGTGCTCTACAAACTCACCGGCGCTCACCTTCCGCTCGAACTCCTCGCGGCTGAGGAAGTGATAGTCGACACCTTCCCGCTCACCCGGGCGGGGTGCGCGGGTGGTGGCGGAAACCGACAGCTGCAGATCGGGCAGCTGCTCCATCAGCCCCCTGATCAGGGTCCCCTTACCCACCCCAGAGGGCCCTGTGATTACAAATACTCGCGCCACAGTCAGGACCCTAGAGCCGTGAGCGGCGCAACCGGGTTCTTCAGCGGCGCAGAAGCGAGACCAACTCGCTTCGCTGACGCTCGGAGAGCCCGCCGATCGTCTTGCTCGGGGAGATCCGGCAATGGACCAGGATCTTGTTGACCTTCACCCGCCCATACTTGGGAACGGCCAGCAGCATGTCGAATACCTTGGCCGTCTCGACGTACTCCGGCGGGTCCAGCAGGAGTGTGTGGATCGACCGCCGGCCCGACTTCAGGTCACGCTTTAGCTGAGCCCGCCGTGTGCGGATCTGATTGGCCCTGGCGAGCGCGTCCATCCGCTGGTTCAGGGATCGCTCTGGCGCCATTGTGTGCGTCAAGGAGGTGGTCTCCCCCGCCGTCTCGGTCGCCGTCGCCATGGGCGGCGAGTCTACACACCGACAGCAGGCGATCAAGGAAAACGAGCTAATTCAGCTATACCTCAACCTGAGCTATAGGCGTGTCGAGGCTGATGGACGGTGGCCCCGCTACTTTGCAGGGATTTTCACCGGCCTGCGGCTGGCCGCGCAGACAGCCACACCCCCCGGCGGCCGCCGGTGCTCGGTGCAGGCCGCACCCCTGGCTCCAGAGGGGTGTTCAGGCCAGGCCAGGGCTGGGCGGAGACTCTAATTCCCGCGCTATCCTCGCCCCGGCGGTGGGGTCGCGAAAGCTCTCGGTGCCGACCGCGACGAGCCTCGCCCCCACACTGAGCAACTCGCGCGCGTGCGCCGCACTACTGACACCGCCCATGCCGATCACGGGAATCTCAACACGCCCGGTGACGGCCGCCACCTGGGCGAGCGCGATGGCGCGAATCGCGGGACCCGACAGGCCGCCGGTCCCTGCACCCAGCCACGGCCGGCCGCTCCGGGACAGCGGCTCCAGCGCCATCGCTCGCAGCGTGTTGATCAGCGACACCGCATCCGCACCGCCCGCTTGCGCCGCCAGTGCGCAGGCGGCTACGTCCGCTGCGTTCGGCGTCAGCTTGACGATCAGCGGCTTACTCGTCTGCGGGCGCACCGTCCGCACGACTTCCTCCAGCTGGCGAGGATCAGCCCCGATATCCAGTCCCGTCTTCACGTTCGGACAAGACACGTTCAGCTCGACCGCCGCGATCTCCGCGCGCCCGTCACACGTCTGCACGAGCTCGGCGATCTCCGCCGCGGTTGAGCCCATCACGTTCGTGATCAATGGCACCGGCAAGGTGCCCAGCACAGGCAGGTCCTCGGCCAGATAGCCCTGAAGCCCCTTGTTCGGCAGCCCGATCGAGTTGATCAGCCCTCCGGAGGTCTCCCACAGCCTGGGCGGCGGATTACCCTCGCGGGGCTCCAGGGTGATCGTCTTGGACACGTAGGCTGCGAACGGAAACGCGCGCAGCAACTCCTCGCCGAAGACCCCACGTGCCGCGAGCGCGTCGAACGTCCCCGAGCCGTTGATGATCGGGTGCTCCAGTTCCAGCCCGCAGAACTCGACGCTCATGCCGGGGCTCCGGCGTGGGACTCGACCTCATCCAACTCGGCCGCGTCGATGACCGGGCCGTCGACGCACACCCGTAGATAACCCCCGCCCCGCTTTGGTACGACGCAGCCGAAGCATGCGCCAAACCCGCACGCCATCCCAGACTCGAGGGCGAGCTGGGCCGGTACTCCCTCAGCCGCACAGATTGCTCTGACGGCCTCCAGCATCCGCGCCGGCCCGCATGCATACACAGTCGCGTGCGCATCGCGTTCGAGCTCCTCGGAAAGCAGGCCGGTGACGAGGCCGCGCCGGCCTGCTGAGCCGTCGTCGGTGGCCACGCGCGCGCCCTGCAGCAGCGCCGCGCCCTGCGCGCGCGGGCCATCGCGAAAGCCGAGCAGGACGGTCGTCTCGCACTCCAGGCCGTCCTGGAGGATCGCCAGAGGGGCGATCCCCACGCCGCCTCCGACCAGCAGCACCCGCCGGCCGTCCTGCGGCGTGGTGAAGCCCTGTCCCAGCGGACCAAGCGCCCACACCTCCTCCCCCGCGTGCAATTCGCACAGTCGCTTTGTGCCCGGCCCCACATCCTCGAGCAGATAATGCACTTCCCCACCGATCCAGCGGGCGATGGAGAATGCGCGCGGCAGATACGGACGCTCGTCCTCCCCCCCGCCCCAGCGCTCCGCCGCCTGAAGCATCGCGAACTGCCCAGGATCCGGTTGCGGCCCATCGGGGTCGGCGACGCGTAGCACGCGGTATGCCCCCAGCTCATCCATGCCGGTGACCCTCAGCAGCCGGCGGGCGAAGGGGGCTTGGCTCACGCCGTCCTGCTCCCGTGCAGCTGCTGCAGGCACAAGACCTCCGGCTCGCCGTCCCGGCGGGCGCCGGCGATAGCCCGGGCGGCTGAGACGCCCGCCGCCAGGGTTGTCAGGCAGGGGACGCCATGACCGACCGCCGCCCGGCGGATCTCCCAGCCGTCGGTCCGTGCGCCAACGCCGGTGGGGGTGTTGACCACCAGGTCCACGTCGCCGCGCTCGATCCAGTCGACAACGTGGGGGGAGCCTTCGCCGATCTTGTTGAGCGGCTCGACGGGGATGCCCATCCGGGCGATGGCTTCGGCGGTGCCACGCGTTGCAAGTATCCGGAAGCCGTTGTCGTGGAGCACCTGGGCGATCCCCGAGGCGCCCGCCTTGTCGGAGTCGGTGACCGAGATGAAGATCGTCCCCTCGCTCGGCAGCGGCACACCGGCAGCGGCCTGGGCCTTGGCGAAGGCCGTCGGGAAGTCGCGCGCGATCCCCATCACCTCACCGGTGGAACGCATCTCCGGGCCGAGCACGGCGTCGGATCCCTCAAAGCGATCGAACGGCAGCACAGCCTCCTTCACCGAGACGTGGTTACCGAAGCCGACCCCCTGCCGGCCGGCCGGCAGGGCCATACCGGCGATTCGCTCGCCGAGCATGATCCGGCAGGCGAGCTTCGCCAGCGGCACGCCGACGGCCTTGGACACAAACGGCACCGTGCGCGAGGCGCGCGGATTGGCCTCGATCACATAGAGCTCACCGGCGTGGATGGCGTACTGGACGTTGATCAGCCCGACTACCCCGATCGCGAGCGCGATCTCGCGCGTGGCGAGGCGGATCTGCTCGAGCATCTCCTCGCCCAAAGAATGCGGCGGAAGCACGCAGGCGCTGTCACCAGAGTGCACGCCCGCCTCCTCGACGTGCTGCATGATCCCGCCGATCCACACCTCATTCCCGTCACAGAGGGCGTCGGCATCGACCTCGAAGGCATCCTCGAGGAAGCGGTCGAGATAGATCTCACCGCCCTCTCCCGCCTCCCGGCGCAGGTAGTCCGCCAGTCCCTCATGGGAGTAGACGATCTCCATCGCCCGCCCGCCGAGCACATAGGAAGGGCGTACGAGCAGGGGAAAGCCGACCTGCTCAGCGCACTCCAGCGCCTGGCGCACCGAGCTGGCTGTTGCAAACGAGGGCGCCTTGTAGCCCAAGCGCTCGAGCAGCGCCCCGAAGCGCCCCCGGTCCTCAGCCAGGTCGATCGCCTCCACGCTCGTCCCCAGCAGCGGCACGCCCGCCGCCACCAGCCCAGAGGCGAGCTTCAAAGGGGTCTGTCCCCCGAACTGCACGATCACGCCCTTCGGTTTCTCCACTTCCACAACGGCGAGCACGTCCTCGAGCGTCAGCGGCTCAAAGTACAGGCGGTCAGAGGTGTCGTAGTCGGTGGAGACCGTCTCCGGGTTGCAGTTGATCATCACCGCGTCGCGCCCTGACTCGCGGACGGTCATCGCGGCGTGCACGCAGCAATAGTCGAACTCGATCCCCTGGCCGATGCGGTTGGGTCCCGAGCCGAGGATCACCACCGACTCGCGCTCTCCCCTCCGCACCTCGTGAACCGATTCTCGCCCACCCCGCTCCCAGCCGGAATAGTAATAGGGCGTGCGCGCCGGGAACTCCGCAGCGCAGGTGTCGACCGACTTGAACGACCGTTCGCCCATAAAGGGGTTTTGGGGGTTCAACCCGACTAACTGCAACTCGCGCAGGAACCACGGGTCGATCGCCGTGACCGCGTGGATCGTCTCGATCTCAGCGCCCCGCCCAAGCAGCTCGAGAATTGCCTCATACCGCTCAGGCCCCGGCGTCCTCAAACCATCGAGCAGGACCTCTTCGGAGACCTCCGCCAGGCACGGCACCTTGTCCAGCTCGCGCGAGCGCAGCGCCTTGGCGAACGCCTGCCCGAACGTACGGCCGATCGCCATCACCTCACCCACCGACTTCATGTGCGTCGTGAGCGTTCGGTCGACACCCGGGAACTTCTCGAACGCAAACCGCGGCCACTTCACGACGACGTAGTCGATCGCCGGCTCAAAGCACGCTGGGGTCACTCCGGTGATGTCGTTGTCGATCTCATCCAGCCGGTACCCCACCGCCAGGCGCGCGGCGATCTTCGCGATCGGGAAGCCCGTCGCCTTCGACGCCAGCGCCGAGGAGCGCGACACGCGCGGATTCATCTCGATCACGAGGATCTCCTCGGTGTCGGGATTGACCGCGAACTGCACGTTCGAGCCGCCCGTCTCCACGCCAACAGCGCGGATGACCGTGAGCGCCTGGTCGCGCAACTGCTGGTAGAGGCGGTCGGTCAGCGTCTGCTGGGGCGCGACCGTCACCGAGTCTCCCGTGTGCACGCCCATCGGGTCGACGTTCTCGATCGAGCAGACGATCACCACGTTGTCAGCCTTATCGCGCATCACCTCGAGCTCGAACTCGCCCCAGCCGATCACCGACTCATCGAGCAGCACCTGGCCTATCGGCGAAGCCTCGATCCCGGCCGCAACGATTCGCTCGAACTCCTCGCTCGTACGCGCGATGCCGCCTCCGCGCCCGCCGAGCGTGAAGGCTGGGCGCACGACACACGGCAGCCCGACCTCAGCCGCCGCCTCTTGCGCCTGCTCGAGTGATGTCGCGATCGCGCTCTTTGGCATACGCAGCCCGGCCTTGGCCATCGCTTGACCGAACAGCTCACGGTCCTCGGCGCAGGCGATCGCCTCGTAGTTGGCCCCGATCAGCTCGACGCCGTACTTCTGGAGCGTGCCGTCGTCGTGCAACGCCTTGGCAAGATTCAGCGCCGTTTGCCCGCCGAGCGTGCCGAGCAGCGCATCTGGGCGCTCGCGCTCGATCACCTTCCTCACCGGACCCGGCAGCAGCGGCTCGATGTATGTCGCGTCGGCGAACTCGGGGTCGGTCATGATCGTCGCCGGGTTCGAGTTCACGAGCACGACCTCGTAGCCCTCCTCGCGCAGCACCTTGCAGGCCTGCACGCCGGAGTAGTCGAACTCCGCGGCCTGCCCGATGACGATCGGTCCCGACCCGAGGATCAGGATCTTGTGGATGTCGCTACGACGCGGCAATACGCTCGAGGAAGCGGTCGAACAGGTACAGGCTGTCGTGCGGGCCCGGTCCTGCCTCCGGGTGATACTGCACAGTCCCGCCTGGCACCTCCAGCAGCTCGAGACCCTCGACAGTGCGGTCGTAGAGGTTCACGTGCGAGAGCGCGGCGGCGCCGAAGTCCGTCTCCCAGCGCACCGGCTCGTCATGCTCGATCGTGCGCGCGCCGCCGGGGCCGAGCGCGGCGAAACCATGGTTCTGGGAGGTGATCTCCACGCGCCCGGTCTGCAGGTCGCGGACGGGGTGGTTGGCTCCGTGGTGGCCGAAGGGCAGCTTGAAAGTCTCCAAGCCCACCGCACGGCAGAGCAGCTGGTGGCCGAGGCAGATGCCCCACACGGGCTTCTTCCCCACCAGTTCTCTGACCGTCTGCACGATGTATCCGAGCGCCGCCGGGTCACCCGGCCCGTTGGCGAGGAAGATCGCATCCGGATCCTCTGCCAGCAGCTCCCCGGCGCTGCTCGCGCAGGGATACAGCGAGACACGTGCCCCACGTTCTGAGAGCTCGCGCACCATCGAGGACTTGATTCCCGTGTCGATCACGGCGATCCTCGGCCCGCTGCCGGACTGGCCGTGGTGGGTGACTTCCTTCGGCGTAACCACGCAGGCGAGGTCCTGCCCGGCCATCGGCGGCTCGGCCTCGACCAGCTCGCGCGCCTCGCCTGCCCCGACGCTCGCGGGGAACACGCCTCCGCGCATCGCCCCCGCGTCGCGAATGTGGCGCACGAGCGCGCGGGTGTCGATCCCCGAGATCGCGCTCACGCCGCAGTCAGTGAGCCAGTCGAGCCAGCCACGCTCCGCCGCCGGGGCGTCCTCGCGGTTGCAGGCCTCGCGCATGATCGCGGCGCGCGCCCACACCCGCTCTGACTCCATCGCGCCGGCGCTTACGCCGTAGTTGCCGATGTGCGGGTAGGTGAAGGTGATCAGCTGCCCGGCGAAGGAGGGGTCGGTCATCGACTCCTGATAGCCAGACATGCCCGTCGTGAAAACGACCTCGCCGACGGCCGGGCGCTCGGCGCCGCACCAGTCGCCATCAAAGCGTGTGCCGTCCTCGAGCAGGACGTATCCGTCTTCGCGGCGGTTGGGAGCGGGCGGGCGGGACATATCAGAGGATCAACTTCTGCACTTCCTTGAACTCCGGCGTACCGGCGCGCTCGAGCAGCTCGAACAACGCGGCCTCGACGGTGCTAACCACGGCACCCGCGCGCTCCAGCCGCTCCAATCCGCGCTCGTAGTCGATTGCGTGCCGCGAGCCCACCGCGTCGGCTGGGACGTGCACCTCGACCCCGCGCTGCAGCAGATCGATCACTGTCTGACTCACGCACACGTGCGTCTCGATCCCGCACACCACCGCCTGATCTCTTCCTCCGAGGTCAAAGCCCTCCGCCCGCGCGGCACTGAACACGCTCTTCTCGATCGGCGTCTCCCCCTCCAGGCCAACCTCCTTCGCGGTGTGGCCGAGACCCTTCGGGTACTGCTCGCTGATAATCCGCGGCACGTCCAGGATCCGAGCGGCCTGCACGAGCTTCGCGCACGCGTCCGCCACGGCCGTAAAGGAGGCGTAGGAACGGAACCCCTCCTGCACGTCAACGACGATGAGGGCCGCCCGGTTACGCGCCAGAAGGCCCATCAGGCTGCCACCACCGAGAAGGCCCTCTCGCGGTATACGACCGCGCCCGCGGCCACCGTCAGCAGCACGCGGCCTCGCAATCTCCGCCCGGCGAAACAGCAGTTCTCCGAGCGGCTCTCCCAGCCGTGCTCACCGGCAACCCACTCCGCGTCGAGGTCGACGAGTGTCAGGTACGCCTGCTCGTGGATCGCAATTCGTGGGGTTGAAAGACCAAACAATCCCGCCCCGGCGGTCATTCGCTCTACGAGTAACCCCAGCTCGAGCACGCCTGGCAGCACCAATCCGGTGTACAGAGCCGCGAATGCCGTCTCCAAACCGGTCGTGCCCATCGGGGCCTGCTCGAAGGGCACCTCCTTCTCCTCGCGCGCGTGCGGTGCATGGTCGGTGGCCACACAGTCGATTGTCCCCGACCGCAGCCCCTCCACCAGCGCCCTGCGATCCCCCTCACACCCAAGCGGTGGGTTCATCTTCATGCGCGTGTCCATCCCGCGCACATCCTCATCACTCAGCAGCAGATGATGGGGTGTGACCTCGGCACTCACTCTCCAGTCCTGCGCCTTCGCTTGCGCGACGGCGCGCACCGATTCCTCGCAACTCAGGTGTTGAAAGTGCACGCGCGCGTCCTCGTATCCCGCCAAGGCCGCGTCGCGCGCCACCATCGTCGACTCGCTCACGCTCGGTATTCCGCGCAGGCCCAGTGCGGCGCTGACCGTACCCTCGTGCATAACCCCGTCCTTCGAAAGTGAGGGATCCTCCTCGTGCAGGCTCAGAACCCCTCCGCACAGCCGCTGGTATTGCAGCGCCTTGCGCAGCATTCCCGCGCTCGCAACCGGCCGCCCATCGTCGGTGAAGCCCAGCGCACCTTCCTGGCGGAGCTCCGCCATCTCGGTCAGCTCCTCTCCTTGAAGACCGCGTGTGATGGCTCCCAGAAAGCCGACAGGTACGCGTGCTTCGCGTGTCGCGGCGTCGCGCAGCGAGCGCAGCAGCGCAGCGGAGTCGATTACCGGATCAGTGTTCGGCATTGCGATCACCCCGCCAAATCCGCCAGCGGCGGCCGCGCGGGTACCCGTCTCCAGATCCTCCTTGTGCTCCTGCCCGGGCGTCCTGAAATGAACGTGCGGGTCGAAGAACGCCGGCAGCAGCATGCGTCCGCTGGCCTCGATCGCTTCCTCGTTCTCACCCTTCTCCAGCGTGCCGGGGGCACCGAGCTCGGCGATCTCCCCGCCGCACAGGCGCACGTCATGACGGGCATCTATGGCCTCGCGGGGATCCAGGAGGTGGGCATCTCTGAGCAGGAGGTTCGCCGGGATGCCTGCACCCTGGAGCAGTGGTGTGGCAGCCATCACGCCAGTTGGGGCTCGGGAACCGGCGAGGACTCGCGCGTGCCGGCGAGCAGCTCGTAGAGGACCGCCATCCGCACCACCACGCCGGCCTCGACCTGCGCGGTGATCACCGCCTGGGGAGAGTCGACGACCTCGCCGGAGAGCTCGACGCCACGGTTGACCGGACCGGGGTGCATCAGCACCTGGCGCGGCGAGAGGCGCCGTCCGTTGATCTGGTAGCAGGAGGCGTACTCACGCAGCGACGGCAGGAAGCTCTCACTCATGCGCTCGCGCTGCATGCGCAGCGCGTACACGACGTCGGCGCTGTCGAGCTCCTCGAGCGTAAAGCGCACCTCGCAGCCGAGCGCCTCGATCCCGCGGGGAATCAGCGTCGGCGGCCCCGCCACTGTCACTTTCGCCCCCATCTTCTGGAACGCGATGATGTTCGAGCGCGCGACCCGCGAGTGGGCGACGTCGCCGACAATCCAGATGCGGGCGCCGTCGATCCCGCCAAGGCGGGACTGCAGCGTGTACACGTCGAGCAGCGCCTGGGTGGGATGCTCGTGCTTGCCGTCACCAGCGTTCACGATCGCGGCGGAGCACCAGCGGGAGACGAGCTCGGCGGCGCCAGCCCATGGCGTGCGCAGCACGATTGCATCTGGCTTGTGAGCACTGAGCGTCAGCACGGTGTCCTTCAGCGACTCGCCCTTCTCGACACTCGAACCGCTGGCGGCGAAGTTGACGACGTCGGCGGACAGGCGCTTGGCGGCGAGCTCGAAGGAGCTGCGCGTGCGCGTGGAGGCCTCGTAGAACAGGTTCAGCACCATCCGCCCGCGCAACGCCGGAACCTTCTTGATCTCGCGATCGGACACCTCGGCAAAGCGCTGGGCCTGGGCGACGATCCGCTCGATTTCCGCGCGGTCGAGATCCTCGATCGACAGCAGGTGGTTCATACCGTCACCCCCACCGCGGACTCGATCGCCACTTCGTCGATGTCGTCCAGCTCGCTGACGCGCACGTGCACGTGCTCGGCGCGCGAAGTGGGCAGATTCTTGCCGACGTAGTCGGGGCGGATCGGCAGCTCGCGGTGGCCGCGATCGGCGAGCACCGCCAGCTGGACGCGGGCGGGACGGCCGTAGTCGAACAGCGCCTCGATCGCCGCGCGCACCGTGCGGCCAGTGAACAGCACGTCGTCGACGATCACCACGGTGCGCCCGGCCACGTCGAAGTCGATATGGGAGGCGTGCACGACAGGGGCATCGGGCCTGCGCTGCAGGTCGTCGCGGTAAAACCCGATGTCGAGATCCCCGAGCGGGACCTCCGCGCCGAGCAGCTCTTCGAGCTGCTCCCTCAGTCGCCTTGCCAGAAACGCGCCGCGGCGGTGGATCCCGATCAGCACCGGCGCCGGGGGCTGAGGATTACGCTCGACGATCTCGTGAGCGATGCGCACCAGCGCGCGCCGCACGTCCTCCGCTTGAAGGACAACCTTCTCGTTGCTTGCCATCTGCTTCCTTCCTGGCCTCTCGGGACCGGGTTAAAGGACCAACTGGATCCTATCAGCGCGCCGCGAGCGCCTCGGCGGCCTGCACGCGCGCCTGGCGCACCACGGACCAGCGGACCAGCTTGGGGGGGCCGCGCTCGGGGAATGGCACCTCGATCGCGTCGAAGTCGTGAGGCAGCACCGTCGCCGCGAATACCGCGCGCGCCTGCTCGCGCAGCTCGTGACCGGCGTAGCGGTTCGACAGGTGGGTGAGCGCGAGCATCCGCACCTGCGCGTCGCTGGCCAGCTGCGCGGCCTGGCGAGCGGTGCTGTGCGCGGTCTGGCGTGCCCGCTCGGCCTCCTCCTCGGCGAAGGTCGCCTCGTGCACGAGCACATCGGCCTGATCGGCGGCGAGCGCCAGCGCCTCACACGGCGCCGTATCTCCCGAGAGCACGATCTTACGGCCCTCCCGCGCCGGCCCCATCACTTGCTCGGGCGCCACCCCTCCTACGGTCTCTCCGCGCTGCAGGCGCCCGAAGTCGGGCCCTGGCCTCACCCCCAGCTCCTGCGCCAGCTGCGCATCGAGATGGCCCGGACGCGGCTCCTCGACCAGGACATACCCGAAGGACGCCTCGCCGCGGTGGCGTACTGGAATCGCCGCGATCGCATAGCCATCGCGGTCAACCGCCTGTGCGGGTGCAAGCTCTGAGAAGCTCAATTCGTAGGGCAGGCGCCCATAGACGATCCGCATCGCCCCCATCAGCTCCTTCAGCCCGGGTGGCCCATAAATGTTCAGTGGCGCCTCGCGTTCGCGCAGCGCGAAGGACTTCAGCATCCCCGGCAGCCCCAGCCAGTGATCGGCGTGGAGATGCGTGATGAACACGCTGTCCACGTCGGCCAGCCCAACCGAGCGCACGAGCTGGCGCTGGGTGCCTTCACCGCAGTCGAACAGGATGCGCTCAGCGCCGCGGCGCACGAGCACCGCTGGCAACCCACGCCGGGGGCTGGGCGCCGAGCCGCCGGTGCCCGCGAAGAACAGGGACAGGTCCATACGGCCAACGGTAGCGGTGCCGGTACCGGAGCGGCACCCGGCCAGCGCATGCAGAGACCCTGCAAACACGCCGGTAAGCTCTCTGAAAGCAACGGCGCCGTTCTTCACCCGGTGTCGTATGCGCCCGTAGCTCAGTGGATAGAGCGCCCGCCTCCGGAGCGGGAGGTCGCAAGTTCGAATCTTGCCGGGCGCGTCAAGGGAAAAGCCTGCAAATCAACCACTTTGGCGGCCACGGGGCGCCGCTCGACGCAGAAGTCATACACCGCACCATACGGTCCCGCACAGATATGGCAGACACCACACCGGCGGTGTCTCACGGACGATGCGTGTTACCACCACGATACGCGCCAGCTACAACCGGGGAGGACAGCACCTGAGCCGCCCGGGCGCCACGGTAGCCTCCGGCCATGCTGGGGATCTCAGTCAGAAGACTGCTGCTCGGCCTCCGGCGGCGTTGACGGTGGGCCGTTTGCGAGCGCGAGTAGTCTCTGACCACCATGGAGGCTGGTTTCGTCGAGGACTTCGGGGATCGTTGGCAGGAGGCTGTCAACCGGCATGCGGTCGAGGAGATCCTGGCTCTGTGCGCGCAGGACATCCGGATCGAGGATCCAGGCCTCGCGCAGACCGCGACCGGCCGGGAAGCCCTCCGGGCGTTCTTTGCTCAGACGTGGAACGCGTTTCCCGATCTGCGTTTCAGCCGGCCCGACACTCCATATCTCGTGGCCCCCGACGCGCCGGTTGCTATCGCCCGCTGGATCGCCAAGGGCACCATGGGCGGCCGCCTGGATCCGCCCGGGTATGCGCCGACCAACAGCCCCGTCGAATTTCACGGTGTTGACATCTGGGAGTTCAACGACAACGTCCTAACGCGCTGGGAGGGGATCTATGACGTCCTCTCCATAGCACGCCAGATTGGCGCACTGCCACCCCAAGGCAGTCCCGGGGAGCGCCTCGGCGCACTACTTCAACGAATCGGGGCCAGCCGCATGAGACGCAAAGCGAACTAGGGCAGCAGCGGCGTTTGCACCTGGGCTAACTCTCGGTGGACGAGTAGCACCGTCTCGGAAGGCTGGTGCTTTCCCGGGATGGGCGCTTATAGGGCGGCGAGGCGTGTGTGCACGAGTGTTCCGCCGACGCGGCCGTTGAGTGTGAGCCCGTGCAGTGTGAGTTTGCCGGTGAGGCGGCCGTGGACTCTGAGGTGGGCAGTGATCGTGAGAGTGCCCGTTGTGCCCGCTGCGACGTGGATGGTGCCGCTGAGAGCGACGCCGGGCACGTCGGTCATGCCGTGCAGCTCGTATCCGTGCGGACGTAGCGTCCAGTCGCCGCCCCTGAGTCCTCCGCCGTCAAAGCTCGCTCGGCAGCCGAAATGTGGCCTCGACACCGCGGTTGGTTTAGCGTCAGCCGTCGCTCTCTGGCGTGATCCCGGCTCGCAGGTGCGCTTCGCCGGCAGCGTGCGGTGCGTGCGCGGCGCTCTGCACGTCCCGGCGGGTGACCGCCAGGAAGGCGACCAGGCAGAAGATCAGGATGCTCAGCGCAAGCGCGACGCGTCCCTCGCCCCAGCCAAGCCCGCCCACGCTCTGGGGCTTGCCCATCCAGTCGGCGAAAGAGGCGCCCAGCGGCCGGGTCGCGACATAGGCGAACCAGAACGAGAAGATCGCATTCCAGCCCAGACGCGCGTAGCCGGCAGCGGGGATGGCGATCACCGCGGCGAACAGCAAGCCGGAGGCGAAGTACCCCAGCCCAAAGGTGATCGAGCTCAGGTCGCCGAGCGCCGTGCCCATCGCGAACGTCGCCACGACGGCGGCCCAGTAGAACACCTCGCGACGGGGCGTGTCGATCGTGTGGAACGAGAGCGTCTTCTCGGTCTTCTGCCAACTGACGAACACTGCCGCCAGCACCAGTCCGTAGAGCCCACTCGAGACCGCATAGGGGACGCCGAAACGGACGTGGAGAACGTCGGCGGCCATCGTGCCGAACACGCCGACCCCGACCACCGCCAGCCAGTACGTCCACGCGATGTAACGCCGCACCCAGAACTGCAAGGACAGAGCCACGACGAACCCGATGAAT
>DASZFC010000090.1:0-26578 GCA_035940195.1 Solirubrobacteraceae bacterium | reverse complement strand
GAACCAGGCGAAGGTCGTCT
Organism: Solirubrobacteraceae bacterium; assembly: GCA_035940195.1. Taxonomy (GTDB): domain Bacteria; phylum Actinomycetota; class Thermoleophilia; order Solirubrobacterales; family Solirubrobacteraceae; genus Palsa-744. The sequence continues at coordinate 26,558 of DASZFC010000090.1, read as the reverse complement.
CGTCGGGAGCGATCATCCCCGCGCGGCCGCCGCCCTCGATCGTCATGTTGCAGACGGTCATGCGGCCCTCCATCGAGAGCTTCTCGATCGCGGGACCGGCGTACTCGACGACGTGGCCGGTCATGCCGCCCACGCCGAGCTGCCCAAGCGTGCCGAGGATCAGATCCTTGGCGGTGACGCCGAATCCGAGCTCACCCTCGTAGCGGATTCGCATCGAGCGGGGCTTGTTTTGGACCATGCACTGCGTCGCCAGCACGTGCTCGACCTCGCTCGTGCCGATCCCGAACGCGAGCGCGCCAAACGCGCCGTGGGTCGATGTGTGCGAGTCGCCGCACACGATCGTCATACCGGGCTGGGTGACGCCGAGCTCGGGGCCGATCACGTGCACGATCCCCTGACGGTCGGAGCCGAGCGAGTAAACGGGCACGCCGAACTCCTCGCAGTTGCGCTCCAATGTTTCCACCTGCACGCGCGAGAGCTCGTCCTTGATCCGTGCGGCAATAGGGGTTCCGTCGGTCGGCGTGTTGTGATCGGCCGTCGCCAGCGTGCGGTCAGGGCGGCGCACCTTCCGCCCTTGCATGCGCAGGCCGTCGAAGGCCTGCGGGCTCGTCACCTCGTGCACCAGGTGCAGGTCGATGTACAGCAGGCCGTTCGCAGCCTCGTGCGTCTCCCAGATCTTCTCAAACAATGTCTTTCCCATCTCGTCTCCTAACTGCGTCTCAAGCCCGCCGAGACGACCGCCAGGAACGCGGCCTCCTCGTCGCCAGGGTTCTCGAAGTGGTGGGGCAGGTCTGCGTCGAACGTCACGCAGTCGCCGGCATCGAGTACGTAGCGCTGCCCGTCGCAGACGAGCACGACGGAGCCCTTCTCGACGAGCGCGCTCTCGCGGCTGCCGGGCTCGTGTAATGGACCCCCACCCTCCCCGTCGGCCGCGCCGGTTGCGCCGCCGGGCGCGAGCGTGTGCCTGGAGATCTCCGCACGCTGCCCTGGCTGCTCGGAGGTCAGCACCTCGAAGCTGTGCCCACGCCGGCGGTTACCGCCGCGCCTGCGCTGAGCCGCGCGCACGACCGTCACTGCCCCACCCTCATCGAGACGCAACAGCTGCGAAAGACGCAACTCCAAGCCCGCGGCGATGCGTGCTGCGACCGTGAGGGTTGGGCTCGTCTCGCCGCGCTCAACCTGCGAAAGCATCGGCGCACTCACCCTGCTTTGCTCTGAGAGGTCGCGTAGCGAGAGCCCGGCCGACTCGCGCAATGCCTTCACGCGCGCACCGAGGACCGACGCCGAGAGCGCCGTGGCCTGCTCGCCCTCCGCGGGGGGCGACTTTGCGGTCATCATCATACGTTTGTACGTTATCACGGACGGCCGACAGAACAGTGTTTTGAAGCAGTTCGGCACCGTTCTGCGCGATCAAGGTCCTCGGCATGGATCAGCTTGCCCTTACAGAGGCTTCGAACGCTGCGAGGACCCGCGAGTTCTCACAAGCACAACGGACTCATGGTGTGAACTCAGGCAGGCCGAGCGCCTCGCCTGTCTGCGAACGTGCCACCGCGACCGACAGGGCACGCACGTAGGCTCGGGCGGCGGCGTCGATGATGTCTGTGGAGACTCCTTGCCCGGCGCCGGTAGACCCTTTGGCTTCGACGACGATCGAAACCTCGCCGAGGGCGTCCTGGCCCTCGGTGACCGCTCCGATCGTGAAATCGCTCAGCTTCGCGGCGATCCCGCTCGCCACATTGATCGCCTGGAAGACCGCGTCAATCGGTCCGTCGCCGGTGAAGCTGCCAGGCGAAGAGGTGCCGTCGGGGAGCGTGATCGAGACCTTCGCGTGCGGTGGTCGCAGCGAGGATGCGTCGACCTCGAACCACTCCAGGGTGTAGCCGGAGATCTCCTCGCGCAGCTCGTCGGTGACGAGCGCCTCGAGGTCCATCGCCGTAACCTGTTTCTTGCGGTCGGCGATCTCCTTGAAGCGCTTGAACGCCGTGTTCAGCGCCTGACCGTCGAGCTCGAAGCCCATCTCTTTCAGCGCGTCGCTGAGCGCGTGGCGCCCGGAGTGCTTGCCGAGCACGATCGAGTTGCTGCGCAGCCCGACGGTCGTCGGATCCATGATCTCGTAGGTGGTGCGCTCCTTGAGCACGCCGTCCTGGTGGATGCCGGACTCGTGCGCGAACGCGTTGCGCCCGACAATCGCCTTGTTCGGCTGCACCTGATAGCCGGTCAGGCGCGAGACCAGGCGGCTCGTGCGCGCGATCTCGGTCGTCTCGATCGCCGTCCACAGCGCGAGGCTCGGCTCGCGCGTGTGCAGCAGCATCGCGATCTCCTCGAGCGACGCGTTGCCGGCGCGCTCGCCGATGCCGTTGATCGAGCACTCGACCTGGCGGCACCCGGCTTCGATCCCGGCCAGTGAGTTGGCGACGGCCAGGCCGAGGTCGTCGTGGCAGTGAACGGACAGCGCGACCTGGTGCAGGTCTGGGACTAGCTCGTAGAGACGAGCCAGGAAGACCCCGAACTCCTGCGGCATCGCGTAGCCGACCGTGTCGGGAATATTGATCGTCGTGGCGCCCTCGTCGAGGGCGACCTGCACCACCTCGGCGGTGAACTCGACGTCGGCGCGGCTGGCGTCCATCGGCGAGAACTCGACATCGTCCAGATACTGCTTGGCGTGTGCCACCGCGGCGCGGGCCTGGCCGAGGACGTCCGCTCGCGTGGTCCGCAGCTGGTGCTCGATGTGGATGTCCGAGGTCGAGATGAACGTGTGGATTCGTGCCCCACCCGCCCCCGCCGAGTCCTTGACCGCGTTCCACGCCGCGTCGACGTCCTGGTGGCTCGTGCGCGCCAAACCGCAGATCACCGGGCCTTCGACCTCACGCGCGATCGCCTGCACCGACTCGAAGTCGCCGGGTGAGGCAATCGGAAAGCCAGCCTCGATGACGTCGACGCCGAGGCGCGCCAGCTGGTGCGCGATCTCAAGCTTTTCCTGCTTGTTCAGGGAGATGCCGGGCGACTGCTCGCCGTCGCGCAGCGTGGTGTCAAAGATCAGGACGCGGTTTGCCTGCTCGCGCTGTGTCTCGCTCGTGCTCATGCCGTTCGTGCTCCTTCTATATCTCGCTTGACGTTCCTCTCTGCTGGGTATGCGGCTACGCGGCCGCCACGCGCTATTCCCCCCGAGGGGGGAGCAGGAGAAGGAGCGAAAGAGACAGTCCGAACGACATCTGAAGTGCAGATTAGCACCGGCGTTGGGGAGCGACAAACTGGCCTACGGTGTCAACACGACCTTGCCCACGTTACGCCGTTCGGTGATCATGTTGTGCGCCGCGCCGGCTTCCTCGAAGGAGAAGCTGCCGGCCACGACCGGATCGATCGTGCCATCGTCGAGCAACTCACGCAGCGCCGCGCTCACCTGCGCGCGGCGGCGCTCATCCTGGGAGAGCGTGTACATGTTCAGGCCGATCACGGCCTTGGATGCGGACATCTGCTTGAGCATGTTGAAACGGGGCATACGCAGCGCGGTGCGCAGCGCGGCGATCGGGTTGCGCCGCTCACCGGAGACAACCCCGGAAGCACCGAAGGCGATCAGGCGCCCGCCACCGCCGAGCAACTCATAGCTGCGCCGCAGGCTCTTACCACCGATCGCGTCCATGATCAGGTCGAACTCAGGCAGGCCCTTCTCCCAGCCGGTCCTCGTGTAGTCGAGCGGGTGATCGACGCCGAGCTCTTCGCAGCGCGCGTGCTTGCCGGGTGAGGCCGTGCCGTACACCTCGGCGCCCTGGCGCTTGGCGACTTGCGTCGCGGCAATGCCGACGCCGCCGGCAGCCGCATGGATCAGCACGCGTTCACCGGGCAGTAGGCTGCCGAAGCCGGCGAGCCCCATCCACGCCGTCCCGTAGTTGACGGGAATGGCCGCCCCCTGCTCGAACGTGAGCCTGTCCGGTAGAGGTATGACGCCGTCGGCGGGCACGACCACCTGCGAGGCGTAGCCGCCGAACTCGGTCCCGGCGATGACCCGTTGGCCATGATTGAGGTCGCCCACCCCCTCGCCAAGCTCGAGGATCGTGCCAGCGACCTCATAGCCGACGACACATGGCGTGTTGGGGGCATCTGGGTAGAAGCCCAGGCGCGCCATGATGTCTGCGAAGTTGATCCCAGCCGCGGCGACATCGATGCGCACCTCTCCGGCGCCGAGGTCCGGGTCCGGGCGCTCCTGAACCTGGAGCACTCCGGGTCCCCCGTGCTTGGTGATGACTACCGCTCTCATCGCGGCGCAGCCTACCCGATTTAGTTAGTGAGTGCTAAGCGCCCTAGCTCAGGTCGACCGACCAGCCGTTGACGAAACCGTCGGACGCGACGATCTCCCGCACAACCGCGTCCGCCACCGCAGCGTCGGTCGTGACGACCATCGCGGCAAGGCGCTCCTCTCCATCAGAGCGCCCGTCGGGTGTATGACCCACGGCGGCGGATGAGATGTTGATCCCGTGCTGACCGAAGATCGTGCCGACGCGACCGATCATGCCCGGCAGATCCTCATAGCGGAAGACGGTCACATAGGACTCGAGCTCGATCGTCAGCCGCCTGCCTTGCACCTCGACTAGGTGGGGAACCTGATGGGGCCCGATGCCGGTGCCAGCCACAGCGACTCGCTCGGAGCCCGCGATCACCGTGACGCGGATCAGCTCGTTGAAGTCCTCGGCCTCGGAGACCGCCTTCTCCTCGAAGACGATCCCTCGCTGCTGGGCCATGGTCGGAGCGTTCACCAGGTTGACCTGCTCCTCGGTACGGCCATCGAGTGCGCCCACGATCACGGCGAGCCCAAGCAGACGTGTGTCGAACTCGGCAATGCGACCGAGGAAGGCCGCCTCGATGCGCTCCACCGAGCTGCCCTCGGCGAGCTCCATCGCCAGGCGCCCGAGTTGCGTGGCCAGCGGCAGGAAGGGACCAAGCGTCTCCATGTCCTCGGCGCCGATCGCCGGGATGTTGACGGCGGTGGAGACGACGCCACCGGTCAATGCAGCGACGACCTGCTCAGCGCTCTGGTATCCCGCGCGGCCGGTGGCCTCCGCGGTGGAAGCACCGAGGTGAGGCGTGACGACGACGTTGGGGTAGCCGAACAGCGGGTGCTCGGTCATCGGCTCTGACGGGAAGACATCGAGCGCCGCGCCCCCGAGCTTGCCCGAGTCCAATGCCTCCTTCAGCGCCGCTTCGTCGATCAAGCCACCGCGGGCGACGTTGAGCACGCGCACACCGTCGCGCATCTTGGCGAAGGCCTCCGCGTTCAGGAAATCTTCGGTCTCGGGCGTCTTGGGCAAATGGATGGTGATGAAGTCCGCCTGGGCGTAGATGTCCTCCGGGCTGTCCGCCTTCTCCACACCGAGGTCGCGGTATCGCTCGGCGCTGACGAACGGGTCGAACGCGACCACACGCATGCCGAAGCCGCGGGCACGCTGGGCAACCAGCTGGCCGATGCGTCCGAAGCCGAGGATCCCGAGCGTCTTCTCATACAGCTCCACACCGGAGTACTTCGAGCGATCCCATTTACCGGCGATCAGCGATTCGTAGGCCTGCGGGATGTTTCGTGCGAGCGCCAGCAACAGCGCCATCGTGTGCTCAGCCGCGGTCACGACGTTTGACTCCGGCGCATTCGCCACGACGATCCCCCGCTTCGTGGCTGCCTCCACGTCGACGTTGTCCACGCCGACCCCAGCGCGGCCGATTGCGCGCAGGCTGGTGGCCCGCTCAATCAGCTCAGCGGTCAGCTTCGTGGCGGAGCGGATCACGATGCCGTGGTATTCGCCGATGCGCTCAGCCAGTTCCTCATCAGTCCAATCGACACCGATCTCGACGTCGAAATGCTCGCGCAGAAGATCCACGCCCGAGTCGCCGATCTTCTCCTTGACCAGCACCTTCAGGCGCTCGTCGCTCATGACGTACTCCTTTCCACGATCCAGTCAACGCAAGCCGTGAGCGCCTGTATGTCGGCAGGGTCGACGGCCGGGAACATCCCAATCCGCAGCTGGTTGCGCCCCAGCTTGCGGTAGGGCTCAACGTCGACTATCCCGTTGGCCCGCAGCGTCTTCGCGACGGCTGCCGCGTCCACGGACTCCTCGAAATCGATCGTGCCCACGACCAGCGAGCGCTTCGCGGGATCCGCCACGAACGGTGTCGTGTAGGCGGTCTGCTGCGCCCAGCCATACAGGTGCGCAGACGATGCCCGCGTGCGTGCAACACACCAGTCGAGGCCGCCGCCATCGAGCATCCAGCGGATCTGATCGGCGAGCAGGAACAGCGTCGCGACCGCGGGCGTGTTGTAGGTCTGGTCTTTGAGCGAGTTCTCGAGGGCGGTACTCAACGACAGGAACGCGGGGATCCAGCGCCCGGAGGCGTGCAGCGTCTCGATCCGCTCTTGGGCAGCGGGGCTGAGCAGCGCGATCCACAGCCCGCCATCGCCGGCGAAACCCTTCTGCGGCGCGAAGTAGTAGGCATCAGCCTGGTCGATTTCGACCGGCAGGCCGCCCGCGCCCGAGGTAGCGTCGATCAGCACGAGTGCCTCACTGTGCGAAGCAGGCCTCATCACCGGGACCATCACACCCGTGGAAGTCTCGTTGTGCGCCCAGGTCACGACGTCAACTGGTTCGTCGGTGGCGAGGAGCGTGCCGGGGTCCGGGGCATCGCCAGGATCCGCGGACACCACGACCGGCTCCTGCAAGAAGGGCGCCCCAGTCGTGACTGTGGCGAACTTGGAGGAGAACTCGCCGTAGGTCAAGTGCAGCGCGCGGCGCTCGATCAAGCCGAACGCCGCGGCGTCCCAGAAGGCGGTGGCGCCGCCATTGCCGAGTGCCACCTCATAGCCATCGGGGAGGGCGAACAGCTCTCCCAGCCCGCTGCGGATCTCCCCCACGAGCGCCTTCACGGGCTTCTGGCGGTGGGAGGTGCCCATCAGCGCCGCGCCGTCCGCGGCCAAGCGCGCGAGCGCCTCGGGACGCACCTTCGACGGTCCGCAGCCGAAGCGCCCGTCGGCCGGCTTGAGCTCGCCGGGGATGATCAGCGAGGTGCTCTGCAGTGGTGATGAGCTCAGCGTCATGGGCTTCCTTCGTGGAATGTTGCAGATCGAAGAATGCCCAGGCGCGCGGCGGTGCTGCCTCATCGCTTCCCGGTGGTTGACTCCACCTCGAGCGCCAGTCGCGACGAGAAGAGAGCGAGTGTAGCTAACCAGCGAGACGCGTACGGGTGGCCGGCGTGGCAATCCAGCCCTGCGGGAGACGCGTGGCGGCGACGCCGGCCGGCGACTCGTCCGCGAGCAAGCAATACTCGGGCGCGGGGCCCAGCACGAGCTGGCGTCGCAACAGCGCGGCCCGTGCAGGATCCATCCCGTCGCCGAGCAGGCCGCCGAACGTGGGCGGCTCGGCGCCCGCTCCTCGCTCCACCCACACGACAACGCGCTCCTCGCTGAGCTGCACAGAGCCCTCGAGAACCCGATAGAGGCCCCCCGCTGCCTCGCCCAAGCGGCGGGCCGCCTCGTCGTGAACGGTCCGGTGCCCATGCGCCACCGCGGCCTCATTGAGCACACCCAGCGCCGCGAAGTCCTCAACTAAATACCAATCCTCGTAGCCGGCGGAACCGCCAAGCCAGGACAGCTCCGCCGCGTGGTAACACGCCGAGCCTGCGAAGCCCTCGGGCGGACGGTGCGCTAGCGAACGGTGAAAGTGCCCGATCGCCTGCTCGTAGATGCCCTGCTCGACGCCGGGAGCCTCGCGGTGCCACAGCAGGTAAGCGAGCATCGCGCTGAGTGCTTGTGCCTCCTCAAAAGGAGGGCTTGATCCAGTCCATGTGCGAGCGCAGCTCACCGCCGACGTGCTCGACCTGCGTGTCGGCCTGTTCGGCGCGCATCCGCTTGAAGTTCTCCTGCCCCGCGCGGTTCTCTGCGATCCACTCGCGCGCGAAGTCTCCGTCCTGGATCTCCTTGAGGATCTGTTTCATCGCCTGGCGGGTCTCGTCGGTGATCACGCGCTTGCCGCGCGTGTAGTCGCCGTACTCGGCCGTGTTCGAGATCGAATAGCGCATCCCAGCGAGCCCCTTCTCGTACATCAGATCGGCGATCAGCTTGAGCTCGTGCAGGCACTCGAAGTAGGCCATCTCCGGGTCATAGCCCGCCTCGACGAGCGTCTCGAAGCCCGCTTGCACGAGCTCTGAGGCGCCGCCGCAGAGCACCGCCTGCTCGCCGAACAGATCGGTCTCAGTCTCGTCCTTGAAGCTCGTCTCGATCACGCCGCCGCGCGTACAGCCGATGCCCTTGGCATAGGCCAGCGCGAGCGCGCGAGCGTTTCCAGTGGCGTCCTGCTCGACGGCGATCAGCCCGGGCACGCCGCTTCCTTCGGTGAACTGGCGGCGCACGAGGTGGCCGGGACCCTTCGGCGCAACCATGCCGACGTCCACCCCCGGCGGCGGCTCGATCTCTTTGTAGTGAATCGAGAAGCCGTGGCCGAACAGAATCATGTTGCCCTCGGCTATCCCGTCGCGGATCTCGCTCTCCCACACGTCGTGGTGGCGCTCGTCGGGCAGCAGGATCATCACGAGATCGCCGCGGCTCGCCGCCTCGACGACCGAGAGCACCTCGAGCCCCTGCTCCTGAGCCTTGGCGACCGAGGCCGAGCCGGGCCGCAGCCCGACGAGCACTTTGACGCCGGAGTCCTTCAGGTTGAGCGCGTGGGCGTGGCCCTGGGAGCCGTAGCCGATAATTGCGACGGTCTTGCCGTCGAGGAGATGAAGATTGGCGTCGTCGTCATAGATCATTGGACCGCGCAGGCTATCGCGTCAGCGCGTGGCTCAGGCGCTCGCAGAAGCGACGATCGTACGGGCGGGGACCTCGAGGCTGCCATCGGCGGCTTCGTAGGGCGCGAAGCGCCCCCTCACGGCCCGCTCGATCTCCTCGATCTCGCCCGGCGGGCGCGAAAGCACGGCGTCGTGGAAGCTGCGAGACAGGTCAAGCGTGGTCTCCCACAGATCCGTGAAGCCGGGGTGGCGGCGCAGTAGGCCGATCGTCTCCACGGCGATCTCGGCGAAGCCCGCCTTCTCGAGCAGCTGCCTGACCTCCTCGACGCTGCCGAGTGCGAACGGGCCGGGGGTGCCTGAAGGGGGCGACGTTACGAGGCCGCGTTCGCGCAGCTCTGCGCCGGGTAGCTGCGCCCACGGGTTGTGCTCGATCGCGTCCCACACGGCGAGTGCCAGGCAGCCGCCCGGGCGCAGCACGCGGCGTGTCTCGATCAGCGCCGCGAGAGGATCGGCCATCAGCATGTAGCCCCAGCGGCACAGCACCGCATCGACGCTCGCCACAGGAAGGTCTATCCATTCGGCGTTCAGCACCTGGAACTCAACATTGGAGAGGCCAAGCTGCACGGCGCGCTCGCGAGCGCTGGCGAGCATCGCCTCAGCCTGGTCTGAGACGACCACCCCGCCCATGGGCGCGACCAGCTCCGCAGCCAGCATGCCGGTCTCGCCGAGACCGGCCGCCAGCTCGAGCACACGCCCTCCGGGCTGTGGCGAGATCGCGTCGATCATCCAGTGCGAAACCGGTGCGCTGAATTCGCGCAGCGTCTCCTGCTGGCGCGTCCAACCGGGCGCCGCCTCTTCCCAGCCCTGCAGGCTGGCCTCGCGGTGGGCATTCGGATCGAAGCTCATATGAGCTCTTTACGCAGGAGCTTGCCCGAACGAGTACGTGGCAGCGGCTCGCGGACGAACGACACCTGCTTGGGAACCTTGTGTGGGGCGAGACCGCGGGCACAGTGAGCGCGCAACGTCTCTCCCTCCAGCAGTGCCCCTGGCCGGGCCACCACGATCGCTGTGACGGCCTCTCCCCAGCGCGGGTCGGGACGGCCAAGGACCGCCGCCTCGAGCACGTCGGGATGAGCCTCCAGCACCGCCTCGACCTCGGCGGGCGCGATGTTCTCGCCACCGCTGATGATCACCTCGGCCTTGCGTCCAGTGACGCGCAACCGGCCGTCCTCGCCGATGACGCCCAGATCACCGGTTCGCAGCCAGCCGTCGCCTTCAACCGCATTCGGTGCGACGGTGGGTCCCTGCACGAGAATCTCTCCATCGGAAGAGATCTGCACCCGGGTGCAGAACAGTGGCGGCCCGGCGCTGAGAGGGTGGGTGGGGATCTCATTCAGCGCCGCGACAGGGGTCGTCGTGACTTGAGAGCAGGCCTCGGTGAGCCCGTAGGTGAGGCTGACCGGCACGCCACTGTCCTGTGCTCGCTCGATGAGCGCGGCCGGTACCGGACCGCCACCGGTCAGCGCGCAGCGCAGCGCCTGCGGACGCCCGGGGTGGGCGGGCATCGCATCCAGCAGGCGGGTCAGCGTCGTGGCGACGACGCTGACTAGCGTGATGTCCTGCTTGCGTAAGGCGTTCAAGACGATGTCGGTATCGAAGCGCTCGTGCACGACCGCCGTCGTGGCGTAGATCGCCGAGCGCACGAGGATGGACAGCCCGCCGACGTGCGACAGCGGCAGGACGCACAGCCAGCGCTCCTTGGGATCGAGGCCAAGTGCAACGGCCGAGCCGAGCGCGCTCCAGAGAAGGTTGCCGTAGGTCAGCTCGACCGGCTTGGGGGACGAGGTGGTCCCGGAGGTATGGATCACCACGGCGATCGCGTCGAGGTCATGCCCGCCGTCCAGGCCGAGCGCTCTGGGGGCGTTCGGCTCACAACCCAGCGACTCATCGACTGTGACCTCGCAGCCGGTGACGATCCGTGCCTGCTCCTCGGCTGAGAGGCGCAGGTCGATGGGTACAGCGACGGCTCCCAACAGCAGGCAGGCGTGCAAGGCTTGGGCAAAGTGCAGGCCGCCGGGCAGCGCGATTGCAATGCGGGTCCCGGGCACGGCGCCCATGACTGCCAGCTGGGCGGCACCCGAGCGCGCGGCGGAGCTCAGTTGCGCATAAGTCCAGCTCCCGGCGGGCGTCTGAAGCGCCGTGTGCTCGGGCCTCGACGCCGCGGCACGGGCCAGCCATCCGTCGACCACCATGGCGCACACGCTAGCTGTAGTTCATGTAGCTAGCCTTGCGGCGGTGAGCACCTCCTGGATTCCAGCGCCAGCGCCGCCCGGCGGCGAGTACACCGACATCCACTACGAGAAGTCCGCCGCGCCCGATGAGGGGATCGCGAAGATCACGATCGCGCGACCCGAGGTGCGCAACGCCTTTCGCCCACGAACGATCATCGAGATCTCCCAAGCGCTGGAGGATGCGCGCGAGGACACGAACATCGGCGTGATCCTGCTGACCGGCGAGGGCCCCGACGCGTTCTGCTCGGGCGGCGACCAGCGCGTGCGCGGCGACTCTGGCTACCTGGCCGATGACGAGGTCGGCGATCCGGATCCCACCCGCCCGGGGCGCTTTCACGTCACGGACCTGCACATCCAGATCCGCCGCATGCCCAAGCCGGTGGTGGCGATGGTGGCCGGCTATGCGATCGGGGGTGGGCACGTCCTGCATCTCGTATGCGATCTGACGATCGCAGCCGACAACGCCCGCTTCGGCCAGGTCGGACCGAAGGTCGGCTCCTTCGACGGCGGCTTCGGCGCGGGCCTGCTCGCGAACCTTGTGGGGCCCAAGAAGGCCAAGGAGATCTGGTTCCTCTGCCGGCAGTACTCCGCTGGGGAGGCGCGCGATATGGGCATGGTCAACACCGTTGTGCCGCTCGAGCGCCTGGAGGAGGAGACGGTCGCCTGGTGCAAGGAGATGCTCGTGCTCTCCCCCTTCTCGCTGCGCCTGTTGAAGGCGAGCTTCAACGCCGCCGAGGACGGGCTGTCCGGCATACAGCAGCTCGCCCACGACACGAACCTCCTTTTCTACGGCAGCGAGGAGGCCCAGGAGGGCCGCGACGCTTACCGCGAGAAGCGCAAACCGGACTTCTCGCGTTTTCCCAAGCGGGCCTAGCGATGGGTGCGGTACGCATCTGGGTGATGGCAGCCCGTGTGCGCACGCTGCCGGCCGCGATCGCCCCGGTGCTCGTGGGCACATCGCTCGCGCTCGGCGCCGGGCACTTTCGCCCGCTTGCTTTCGTGGCAGCACTGCTGGGCGCAATACTGATCCAGGTCGGCACGAACCTTTCCAACGACTACTCCGACGCGCGGCGCGGCGCCGACACCGAGGACCGGCTGGGACCTGTCAGGGTGACCGCCGGGGGACTCGTGCCGCCAAGCCAGGTGCTGCTGGCGACATACGTGACTTTCGGCCTGGCGGTGGCATGCGGCGCGTACCTGGTGGCGGTTGCCGGGCCCGAGCTGCTGGCGGTGGGTGCAGCGTCGATCCTCGCCGGAGTCCTCTACACCGGCGGACCGCGACCATATGGCTACGAGGGGCTGGGCGAGGTCTTCGTGTTCCTGTTCTTCGGCATCGTCGCCGTCGCGGGCTCGTACTTCGTCCAGGTCCAGCACCTGCCGTGGCAGGCGTTCGTGTGCGCTGTGCCGGTCGGCCTGCTGGCGAGCTCGATCCTGGTGGTCAACAACGTGCGGGATCTGGAGACCGACCGGCGTGCGGGCAAGCGCACGCTCGCGGTGCGGCTGGGCCGCGAGCGCACACGGAATCTCTACACGGCGATGCTCGCCGCGGCCTTCGTGACCGCACCGCTGCCGTGGGCGTTTGGATCGATGCGCGCGTGGCTGCTGCTCAGCTGGCTGGCGATCCCGGTCGCGGCGGGCGTCGTGGGCATCGTGCGCGCGCGCACCGACGGGCCGTCGCTGAACGGCGCGCTCGCGAAAACCGGCGCGACGCAGCTGCTGTTCTGCCTGCTCTACTCGGCGGGTATCCTGGCCAGCGGCGGCATCGGCACTTGAAGCTCGACGTACAGCGGCACACGCTGGCGTTCAAGCGCCCTATGGAAACGGCCTACGGCGTGCTGGGGAAGCGGGAACTGCTCGCGGTCACACTGACTGGCGAAGACGGCATAGACAGCTACGGTGAGGCGTCCCCGCTCGAGCCCTACGATGGGGTGAGCCTGCAGCGCGTGCAGGCCGCCCTCGAAAGCTATGTGCCGGTGCTCGCCGAGCCCGGGCAGATGAACGGAGCGCAGCTGATCGAGGCGTGCCGGCGCGCCGACGACGTGCCGGCAGCGCTCGCGGCGATCGACCTGGCACTGTGGGATCGCGCCGGGCGCCTGCGCGGGCTGCCGGTCGCAGCGCTGCTGACCGATGACCCGGCGCCGCACGTGCCGGTCAACGCGACTATCTCTTCGCGGGACCGTGCGAGCGTTGCCGAGGACACCGCACGGGCGGTGCGCGAAGGCTTTGACTGCGTGAAGCTGAAGGTCGCCGTCGGTGACGACGCCGGGCGGGTCGCCGCAGCGCGCGCCGCCGCCGGGCCGGAGGTCGCACTGCGCCTGGACGCCAACGGTGGCTGGGAGGTCGAGCAAGCGGTGCGCACGATCGATGCACTGGCGCCCGCCGGCCTGGAGCTGGTCGAGGAGCCCGTCCACGGGCTGCACCGTGTGCGCGAAGTCCGTGAGCGCGTGGCCGTACGCGTGTCGATCGACGAGACGGCGGCCGAGCACGGGGCGCTCGGCGCGGGCGTAGCCGACGCGGTGTGCCTGAAGATCTCCCGCTGCGGGGGCATCGGCGGCCTGATCGCCGCAGCGGCGCTCGTGCGTACGTCGGGCGCAGAGCCCTACATCGCCTCGACATTCGACGGGCCGCTGGGTGTCGCCGCGGGGGTGCACGCAGCCGCGGCGCTGGCCTCGCGCGGGGCGGTGCCACACTGCGGCCTGGCCACACTGGGCATGTTCGCCGGCATCGAGGACGCGTTGCCCGTCCGCGACGGGCGCATCGAGCTCCCGCACGGGCCGGGGCTGGGCGTCGCGCCGCTTTAGCGCTCAATACCGCGCCAAACGTCCGGGCTTCAGCGCGGTGCGCGGCCTGAGGAGATCTTCCCTCAGGTGTGCTGTAGCGCGATCTGAGGAGTCCTCAGACGGTTTCCTATTAAGGCAGGCTCGTGAAAGTTGCGCGCGGTGCTGGGAGGTCTGCGTCGAGGATGCCCTCGACCGCCTCCACCGGAGCGGGTTTGCCCAACAAGGCTCCCTGAGCCAACGTGGCGCCCATTGCCCGGAGAGTGCTCAGCTGCTCGTCAGTCTCGACTCCCGTGGCGATCACCGTCAGCGAGTGCTCACGCCCGACGGTCAGGATGGCCTCCAGCAACCAGCTGCGGTATGCCTCGTCTTCAGAGGGAGAAAGCGAGTTCCTGTCCACCCGCAGTGAATCGAGCGGCACCTGCCCCAGATCAGAGTGGTGAGCGTATCCCTCACTGCCGAAGTCATCGATCGCGATGCGCACACCCAGCTGCTTGATCTGCGCCAGACGCTGGGCGGCCGCTTGAAGGTCGCGCATCACCGTGGACTCAGCGATCTCGAGCGTGAGCAATGAGGGCTCTATCCCAGACTGCTGCAGCGCTCGCTGAACGTCCGTGGCGAAACCGTCGCGGTTCAGCTGCGCGGCCGACACTTTCACCGAGATGCCGGCCGGATGGCCTGTCACGTTCCACGCCGCAGCCCGGGTGCAAGCCTCTTCGAGCATCCAGCGGCCGATCGGCACGATCAGCCCGGTTTCCTCGGCCAGCTGGATGAAGTCTCCAGGTGCCAGGACTCCCTGCGCGGGATGCTGCCAGCGGATGAGCGCCTGCAGACCCACCGCCCTGCGGGTGCCCAGATCGTAGATCGGCTGGTAGAGAAGGAAGAATTGCGTCTCCTGTATCGCGATGTTCAGCTCGGCCTCGAGTACCGCGCGACCCTCGATGATCGTGCGCATGTTGGCGTTGAAGAGCGTGTAGCGATCCTTGCCCGCGGCCTTGGCTGAGGTCAGGGCCAGGTGCGCGTCGCGCAATAGGTCATCGACGGTCGCGTAGCGGCCAAAGGCAACGCCGATGCTCGCGGTCAGGACAAAGCTTGGCCCAAAATCGTCAAGTTCGACGGGCTGGTGCAGAGCCTCGATCATGCGCTGGGCCAGCGAGTCCAGTCGCACCCCGCGGGCCGCTGACTCGACCAGCACCACGAACTCGTCTCCTCCGAGACGGCCCACGGTGTCGTGTGCGCGCACCACCACCTCCAGCCGTTCCCCGACGATCCTCAGAAGCTGGTCACTGGCTGCCTGCCCGAGCTTTTCGTTGACCTCCTTGAGCCGGTCGATGTCGACGAACAAGGCGCCCGCCAGCATTCCCGAATCGCGCCCCGCGCGGGCGACCATGCGCTCGGCACGGTCGAGCGTGAGCGTGCGGTTGGGTAGGCCCGTAAGGGCGTCGTAGAGATCTTCACCGGGCAGCTCGCGTGTCTCCAGTACCGGCGCCTGCGGGCGAGCAGTGCCAAGGACGAACACAAGCAGCCCGAGCAGTGCACTCAGCACGATTCCAGCGATCAACAGCGCGAGCGCGTCCCCGTCTGTGAACACGCTGCCGCCGGCTGGCCCTCCGAAGCTCCTGACGGCCCATCCGTTCTGGAGGTTCGTCGCCATGCTCTGTGCGTCACGCTGCGGGGTACCTTCGGTAAAGGCCACACTCGCCGGTCCGGTCCGGTAGCGGAGCCGCACGGCGCTGCCCGGGTGACCATGCAGGGCTGCTTGCAGCACGACACCGGGCGCAAGCACCTCGTGGAGCCACCCCACGAACGCCGCCCTGCGGCCCACCACCGAGGACGGCAGCACGCCCCGGTATACGGGCGTCACGATTTCCAAGGCCTTGCCCCGCGCGGGCGCGCTGTAGATACTCACTCCAGAATCCCGCGAGGACAGCAGTCCGGGCGTCACCGTGCAGTGGCCGCCACCAACAGCCAAGCCGTGCGCGGAGCTCCTCGAAAGCTGGGCGACGGCCGAGCAGTAGTAAGAAGGCTTCACAGCTGAGCCAGTCCGGCCACCGGAAGCTTTGGCTGGGGCTGAGCTCCCCGCCAGCGGCCTGAGCCCACGCACGGTGCTTGCGACTGCGGTGGACGCAGGTTCCGGTGTGCGGAGGTATGACACGAAACCGAGCTTCTGGAGCTCGGGATAACGACGCAGCGCATGCGTCCATCTCATCCACCCGGAGAATTCGCCAGGAGTTGCTTTCGGGTTACCGGCAAAGAATGTGCTCGAGCTTTCAACGAGGTCTTCCTCGTGCTGGAGCGCCACCTTCACGCTCGAAGCGATCCCCGTCGCGGTCACGCTCAGATGGAACGCCTGGCGTGTCTGGGCAACGTCGTTACGCGCCACGGCGTGCGCTCCGAGCACCGAGCCTGCCACTCCTGCTGCCACACAGAGAACCGCCACCGCAGTCCACACGGCATTGCGGCCGTCCAGGAGGCGCTTGAAGCTCGCATGCCCATCCTTCTGAGAGCTGGGCGGGATCAGGTCCGCACTCGGCGGCAGGATCAGGCCCGCGCCACCATCTGAGCTCTGCACCTCGGGCACGGACGGGACTGGCTCTTGAGCGCCCTGCTCGCCGGGGCCGTCTATGGGCCCGCCTGCGGAAGGGACCGCGCCTCGCTCGGGC
This sequence comes from Solirubrobacteraceae bacterium, assembly GCA_035940195.1. GTDB lineage: Bacteria > Actinomycetota > Thermoleophilia > Solirubrobacterales > Solirubrobacteraceae > Palsa-744. The sequence continues at coordinate 10,064 of DASZFC010000090.1, read as the reverse complement.
TCAGGGTCGTTTTGGGCGGTTTCGCTATCTGACATGGCGATCTAGTGTGTCCCCAACATGCGCATACGCGCTCCTGGTGGCGTTATCGGCCCGAATGCGAATGTCTTGAGTCATGCACGCGCAGACCAAATGACTGATGCGGGTGAGTGGCGCAGGTCAGGACCAGCGCGAGAGGCGCTCGGCTACCGCGGCCGGGTTCTCCAGCGGCAGGCAATGACCACCGGGGACGACCACCAGCTCCGCATTCACCAGTGGCTCGACCATCTGGCGCCCCAGCGCCTGGAACTTGGCGTCGCGCTCGCCGGCAAGAACCATCACGGGCATCTGTAGCTCCGCGAGCCGGTTCCACAGCGGCGCCATCTCCCCCGTGCCGATCCCACGCAGAACGCAAGCCAGGGCATCCGGGTTGTTGTGACGCATCTCCTCGCGCGCCATAGCACCAACCTCGGGAGGATCTCCGGCGAACAGAGGCTGGGTGCGCCAGCGTTCGATGAAGGAATCGAACCCCGCCCACCCCCCACGCTCGAGCTCGTCCGCTAGGCGATGGTCGGCAAGCCGCCGCGCGGCTCGCTCGGCCCTGTCCTCGATGCCCGCTGTAGTGGAGATGAGCACGAGCCGCGACACGCGCTCGGGCGCGGCGAGTGCGACGTGCAGCGCCACGCGCCCACCCATCGAGTATCCGCCCAGCGTGAAGCGCTCCGGAGCCGCTTCGAGCACGGTCGCCACGCACCCGGCGAACGTGATTGGACGCTCAGCGTTGGCGGCCTCCCCGTGCCCAGGGAGGTCCGGAGCCAGCGGCAGGTAGCGTTCGGGATGCAACCGGCCCACCACGCCGTCCCAGGCGCGGTGGGTGCCGCTGAACCCGTGCAACAGGACGACGCTCTCCGGCACACCGCCATCCTATGACCACAACCACTGACACCTACCTGCTGCTGCGCGCGTTCGTCGATGAGCTTGCGCGCTGCGGGATGAGTGCCGCCTGCACCTCGCCGGGGTCGCGGTGTGCACCGCTTGTGCTGACGCTTGCGCGTGAGGAGCAATTGCGCTGCTACTCGCACATAGACGAGCGCTGCGCTGGCTTCTTCGCGCTTGGACTAGCGAAGGCATCAGGGCTTCCAGTGGCCGTCGCCTGCACCTCGGGGACCGCCGTAGCCGAGCTGTTGCCCGCCACGATCGAGGCGCGCGAAGCGCGCGTCCCGTTGTTGCTCATGACGGCCGATCGTCCCCCGGAGCTGCGCGAGAACGGCGCGGGGCAGGCGATCGACCAGCTCAAGCTCTTCGGCGACGCCGCCAAGTGGTTCTTCGAGGTCGGCACGCATGACGCGAGCCCCGCGCGGCTGCGCTGGATGCGGACGCTCGCCTGTCGCGCCTACTGGACCGCGCTGGAGGGCCGCCCGGGTGTTGTGCACCTGAACTTCTCCCTGCGCGAGCCGCTCGTGAGCGATGAGCTGCTGAGCGAGGATGACAGTGGCCGCCCAGACGGCAGACCATACGTTTCCCGTCCACACACCCGCCTCGTGGCGAGCGCCAAGGACGGCGCGCTGCATGATCTTCTCTCCGGCGCACAGCGAGGCGTGGTCGTGGCCGGCCGGCACGAGCGCAACACGCCGCTGGGAAAGGTCGCCGCCGCGTTTGCGCAGGCGGCGGGCTGGCCACTTCTGGCCGACCCGCTCTCCGGTGCTCGTCGCGGTCCCGCTGCGGTGGCGCACTATGACGCGCTGCTGCGCGAGGAATCATTCGCACATTGGGCTGTCCCCGACCTCGTGCTGCGAGTCGGCGACTTGCCTGTCTCCAAGCCTTTGCGCACCTGGCTGGCAGGCCTCGACGGGGTACGTCAAGTGGCGCTGGACCCTGAGGGCGCTTGGCAGGACCCCGCGTCAGTGCTTTCCCACTGCTTGGCAGTCGATCCGATCGAGGCGCTCACCCAGGCGACCGACGCCCTCCTGCCCGTCGATGAGGACTGGCCAGCGAGCTGGCGCAGCGCCGACGAGCTTGCGGCAGAGGCAATCCTCGGGATCCTCAACAGCGACGGGCTCGACGAGCCGTCCGTCGCGGTCGAGCTGGGCGTGCTGCTGCCTCAGGAGGCAACCCTGTTCGTCGCCTCATCGATGCCCGTCCGCGACATCGAGACGTTCTGGCCAGTGCGCGACGATCCCCCGCGCGTGCTGTGCAACCGCGGCGCCAACGGCATCGACGGCACCGTCTCCAGCGCATTCGGCGTGACCGCTGCGGGTGGTGGACCGGTGGTCCTGCTGACCGGCGATGTCGCGCTTGCCCACGACATCGGCGGTCTGCTCGCCGCAAGTCGTCTCGATTTGAAGCTGACGATTGTGCTGCTCGACAACGGTGGTGGGGGGATCTTCGACTTCCTGCCCGTATCTAGTGCCGCGATGGCGCAACAGAACGACATCTATACCCGCCACATCGCCACTCCCACGGGCCTCGACTTCGCAAAGGCTGCCGCGCTGTACGGCATGGCGCACGAGCGCGCGGACACGACTACCGCGTTCCGCGCCGCGATGGAGCAGGCGTTGTCGCCCAAGGCCGACTCTACGATCGTGCACGTACACACCGATCGCGCGCGTAACGTAGAGCTGCACCGCCGCGTGTGGAGCGCCGTGGCGCAGGCGTGTGCGCCTGCACAAACGAGAGGGGCCCGGTGAGCGCCGGTGCCGCATACCGCTGGGGTCGCATGTTCGCCCGCCACAGGCGGATCGTGCTCAGCGTGTGGGTGATCCTGCTCGTCGCCTGCGTGGCGCTGTACCCATCGCTGCAACGCTCTCTGGGGGCTCCCAACTATGGCGTCGACGGCGCGGAGTCATCGCGCGCCGCACAACTGCTCGAACAGCGGTTCCCCGGGCACGGCGCCGAGCAGGACGTGCTGGTGTTCTACTCGAAGACCGGCCACTCAAGCGAAGCGAGCTTTCGCGCGGTGGTCGCCCGTGCGCTGGTTCTCGCGCGCCGCCAAAGCTACGTGCGCGGCGTGACTGGGCCCTATGAAAAGAGCGCAAAGGGCCAGATATCCGCCGACGGGCACGCCGCGATCGCGCTGGTAGGCATCGCCGGCGACCCCCGCACACTGGTGCAGCGCGCAGAGGACCTGCGCCATGCCGTGGAACCGCTCGCGCGCACGAGCTTGAACGTGTGGCTGACGGGGTACTCCCCCGTCGCCAAGGACATCACGACGGTGGAGAACGAAGACGTCGAGCGGGCCGAGACGATCGGCGTGCCGATCGCGCTCGTGATCCTGCTGCTGGCGCTGGGGACAGCGGTCGCGGCAGTGGTGCCGCTGGCGCTGGCGGGCAGCGGCCTGCTGCTGAGTTATGGGGCGCTCGCGCTGATCGCGAAGGCGCTCACGTTCGACAGCTTCCTGACGACGATCGTGACGATGATCGGCGTGGGGATTGGGATCGACTACGCGCTGTTCATCGTCAGCCGCTTCCGCGAGGAGCTGGCGCACAGGATGCGTGCCGGGCATGGAGCGGACGCAAAGGATCAGGTGGAGGATGCGGTGGGGGCGGCGATCGCAAGCTCGGGTCGCACGATCCTGTTCTCCGGCGTGATCGTGGCGCTTGCACTCACGACGCTGGTCGTGATCAGAACGCCTACGTACCGCGAGTTCGCGCTCGGCGCCGCGCTGGTTGTGATCTGCACGGTGATCGCCGCGCTGACGCTGCTGCCCGCGCTACTGGCGGCGCTGGGGGCGCGCATCAACCGGGGCGCGCTGCCGGAGCGGCTGCAGCCGCGGGACGCACGAACGCAGGTCACGGACGGGCACGGCGTGTGGGCGCGGTGGGCGCTTGCGGTGATGCGCCGGCCAGTGCTCGCGGCGAGCGTGATCGCCGCAGCGCTGATCCTCGCGGCGACACCAGTGCTGAAGCTGCGCACGGGCGTGGACTTCGGCATCCGCTCGCTGGGAGACACGCCCTCGGGCAAGGGCGAGCAGGTACTGGCACGCTCGTTCGGCGCGGGCACGCTGGCGCCGATCGAGATCGTCCTCGACACGCCGGGCACACACCCTCTCAGTCAATCCCAGCAGGCCCGCGTGGCAAGGCTCGCGAGCGAGCTGACCCCCACCGCGCTGGGTGGCGTCGCTGGGGTGGCCGTGACCGACGGCCACGACGCGGCGCTGCTGACCGTGGCGCCCACCACGCCGGTCGACTCATACGCCTCCGAACAGCTCGTGCGCCACATCCGCACGACGCTCATAGCACCTATCCTCGCCGGCGGAGGACTCGACGTGGCGGTCGGCGGGGCGACGGCGAAGATCGTGGACCTGACGGATATCACGCAGGCGAAAGTCCCGCTCGTGCTCACCCTGATCCTGGTGCTGTCGCTGCTGTTCCTGATGGCCGTGTTCCGCAGCGTGGTGCTGCCCGTGAAGGCGGTGATCATGAACCTGCTCGCGACGGGAGCGACGGTGGGAATCGTGATCTTCATCTTCCAGGAGGGACACGGAGAAAAGCTGCTGGGGTTCACCAGCACGGGCTTCATTCAGGTGTATCTGCCCCTCAGCATCTTCGCGCTGCTGTTTGGCCTCTCGATGGACTACGAGGTCTTCCTGATTCGCCGCATGCGCGAGACGTGGCTGCAAACCAACGACAACGAGCTCGCCGTCGCGACCGGCGTGGAGCACACCGCCCGCCCGATCGCGGCGGCCGCCGCGATCATGGTCGCGGTGTTCGGCAGCTTCGCCACCGCCGGCGTGCTCGAACTCAAGCAATTCGGGCTGGGCCTCGCGCTCGCGATCGCGATCGACGCGACCCTGATCCGCCTCGTGCTCGTGCCAGCCCTGATGCGCCTGTTCGGCGCCCGCAACTGGTGGCTGCCGCGCCTACGCTCAGGGACGGATCTCAACCCGCCAGAAGCGGCAGCAGAGCCTGAAGCTTGACCTCGGTCTCGGCCAGCTCGCTCGATGGGTCGGACTCGCGCACGATGCCATTGCCCGCGTAGCAACGCGCTACCGTCCCCCGCAGCAGTGCACAGCGCAGTGCCACGCAGAACTCGCCATCGCCGGCCCCATCCGTCCATCCCACCGGACCCGCGTACCAACCGCGGTCCAATCCCTCCAATGCAGGGATCAGACCCAACGCCGCCTCGGCCGGCTCGCCCCCGACTGCCGGGGTTGGGTGCATCAATCCGGCCAACTCCAATGCCTCGATCGGGGTAGCCAACTGAGCGCGGATCGGCGTCGCCAGATGCTGGATGTTCGCGATCCTCACAAGCTCCGGCTCGGAAGCAGCGGCAACCCATACCGCGTGAGGACGCAACGTACGCTCGATCCTCCGCGCGACGATCGCGTGCTCTTCGCGATAGCTCGCGTCTCGAAGCAGCTGCTCTCCCAAATGATCATCGACGGCCGGATCCGCGCTGCGCCGCGTCGACCCAGCCAGCGCCAGCGTGCTCACCCGATGACCCTCGCGGCGTACCAAGAGCTCTGGGCTCGCGGCCACTAGCGTTGCGTCGCCGCGTCCGACACAGAACACGAAGCACGACGGGAACGCCTCACGCAACACCCCAAACACCGCCGCCGGGTCATATGCCCGGGGCGCATGCACCTGTACCTCGCGGGCCAACACAACCTTCTTGATCTCCTCCCTATCGATCAGCGCCACAGCACTCGCCACAGCCGCCTCATAATGCTCAGGCGGCATCGCGCTCGCGACCTGATAGCGCCCCGCCGGCGCGGGATCCAGCAGGGAAAGTGAATGCCCTCTCAGTTCGCCCAAGCGCCGCTCCAAGCGCGCAAGCAACTCCTCGCCAAGATCATCAGGGCGCATCATTGCCGCCAGCGTCAGGCGTACCTGGCCGCGCCTATCTGCGTCCCCCTCCCTCGAGCCCCTTCGCGTCAGTGCAACTTCAGGCACGATCAGCGATGCCGGCTCAAAGCCCGCCCAGTGTGGGGCGCCGCCCCCTTCAGGGGCAAACGCAAAGCCACCCAACGCCACCGGCCCCCCACCGTCTCCCTCTGGGGGATCCCCCACCGCTGCGGCCGACATCTTGCGCCAGCGCTCCGCCACCAGCGCGAAACGCTCCAGGCCGGATGCTCTCAGGTGACTCACCTCACCCAGTGCCGCCAACGCGGCCCTCCCGCGGTCGGGCTGCTCGAAGCAGAACCACGGCTCGCCCTCCCGGCGTGAGGCGCACACCACGGCGCTCGGGTCCACCTCTGTCGAAACCTCGAAGCTGATCGTCGCCAAGATCTCTTCGCCACTTCGGCGTGCACGCGTGACCGCCATCTCGAGCCGCTTGGCGAGCCGGTCACGGTCCTCATCGCTCAGCTGAAACGGCGAGCGTGAGCTGGTCTCCAGCAACAGACTAGGTCTCGCTACGGCCTCTAGAGATGGCTATCTCTCCCGTGCGCATCATCTCGATCAGACCAAACGGGCGGACCATGCCCTCGAACGCCTCGATCTTCTCCGTCGTGCCCGTCACCTCGACGATCACAGAGCGCTTTGTCACATCCACCACCTTGCCCCTGAAGATCTCGGTGATCTGCATCAGCTCGCCACGCTGTGCTCCATCGGCCGAGACCTTGAACAGCGCCAGCTCGCGGGTAACCGTGTCGGCCGGCTCCAGGTCGCGGATCTTCAGCACGTTGATGAGCTTGTGCAGTTGCTTGGTCACCTGGTCTATGGGGTGAAGCGCGCCGTCCACCGTCAGCGTCACGCGGGATATCTGCTCATCGTCAGTCGGGCCGACGGTCAGCGTGTCGATGTTGAAGCCCCTACGCGCGAACAGGCCGGCGATGCGCGTGAGCACGCCTGACTTGTTTTCGACCAGGATCGACAGCACATGCTTGCGGCCGGTACGAAAATTGGCCGCCGCCTCGAGCTCCTGCAGGCTGAGCGGCTCCTTCGTTCCCGGTTCGCCCATGACCGTGCTCACCCGACCCTCTGACTGTCGTGGCTTGCGGGACCCACCATCTCCCGTGCTGCCTGCCCAGCCGGAATCATCGGGTAGGTGTTCTCCTCGCGCGTCACGCGCACGTCGACGAACACCGGGCCCGGCGTGGCGATCGCGCGCTTGAAGTCCTCCACGAGCGTGTCCTTGTCCTCGAAGCGCATGCCCGTCGCGCCGTACGCCTCGGCCAGCTTGACGAAGTCCGGGAACTCGCCCGTCTCGACGTGACTGTATTTGCCATCCCAGAAGAGCTCCTGCCACTGCCTGACCATGCCCAGATACCCATTGTTCATAACGAAGACCTTGATTGGAATGCTGTTCTGCGCGCACGTCGCCAGCTCCTGCGCGTTCATCTGCACCGAGCCGTCGCCCGCGATGCAGCACACGAGCTGATCCGGACAACCGACCGCCGCGCCCATCGCCGCAGGCAGGCCGAAGCCCATCGTGCCGAGGCCGCCCGAGTTGATCCAACGGCGCGGCTTGGGGAAGTCGTAGTACTGCGCCGCCCACATCTGGTGCTGACCAACGTCGCTCGTCACGATCGCCTCACCGCCGGTCGCCTCGTACAGCGCTTGCACCATGAACTGCGGCTTGATCTCTTTATCCGTGCTGTCCTCGTAGCTGAGCGGATACTTCTCGCGCCAGCCCTCGATCTGCTCCCACCAGGCATCCAGCCGCGCCTGCTCCGCATTCAGCGCGCGGTACTCGATCAAGAGCTTCGCCAGCACGTGCTTGGCGTCGCCCACGATCGGGATGTGTGCCGGCACGTTCTTCGAGATCTCCGCCGGGTCGACATCGATGTGGATGAACTTCGCGCGCGGTGCGAACTCCGAGAGCTTGCCCGTGATGCGATCGTCAAAGCGAGCGCCCACCGCGCAGATCAGGTCTGCCTCGTCCATCGCATAGTTCGCGGCCCGCGTGCCGTGCATCCCGAGCATGCCCAGCCACTGCGGGTGCGGCTTGCCGTCAGGACCGCGGGCCGGAAATGCGCCCAGCCCCATCAGCGTGCATGTGACCGGGAAGCGGTCGGAGGTCGCGAACTCCGTCAGCTCCTCCGCCCCGTTCGCGTTGACCACACCGCCGCCTGAGTAGATCACAGGCCGCTGCGCCGCTGCCAGCGCTTTCGCGGCCTGGCGGATCTGCTTCTGGTTGCCCTCCACCGTAGGCTGGTAGCCGGGCAGCCGCACATCTGTAACTGGCTCGTACTCGATCTCCGCCCTCGACAGGTCTTGGGGAATGTCGATCAGCACCGGGCCTGGCCGTCCCGTGCGCGCGATGTGGAATGCCTCGTGGATCGCCCGCGGGATTTCGAGCGGGTGCTGGATCATGAACGAGTGCTTGACCACCGGCATCGTGATCCCGATCGTGTCGGCCTCCTGAAAGCCATCGGTGCCGAGCAGCTCTGTGCGCACCTGGCCGGTGATGAAAACCACGGGCACTGAGTCCATCATCGCGTCGCAGATCGGCGTGATCAGGTTCGTCGCCCCAGGCCCGCTCGTGGCGAACGCAACCCCGACTTTCCCGGTTGCCTTCGCATATCCCTGAGCGGCGTGCCCACCACCGGCCTCGTGGCGGACCAGGATGTGCCTAATACCCCCACCGACGAAGGCATCGTAGGTCGGGAGGTTGGCGCCACCGGGCAGCCCGAAGACGACATCCACACCCTCCGCCTTCAGGCATTCCATCACCGCATCAACTGCGCGCATCGCACCGGCCTCCTTCCTTCATCTCGGGGAAAAGTCCAGTGTACCAGCGGGTTTCGCGCCGCTTCAGGAGAATCCGAGACCCACGCCGATACTCAGCGTGATGACCCCGCCGACGGTCACGATGAGCAGCGAGGAGCGCATCGAGACCCCGAGGAAGCGTTTCCTGACCCAGGCGATCGCGAGCAGCTCGACGGCGACCACGAAGCCCGCTACGACAAGCGCGCGGTGGACGTCGGAGATGATGAACGGCAGCGTGTGAAAGATGCCTCCCAGCGTCGTCATCCCACCGGTGATCGCGCCCCGTACGACGGCCGAGCCGCGGCCCGTCTGCTCTCCCGTGTCCGATAGCGCCTCCGACCAGCCCATGCTCACGCCAGCGCCGAAAGCAACGCCGAGGCCGACGATAAGCGCCGTGTGGGAGCTCGAGGCGATCGCCGCGGCGAAGATGGGCGCGAGCGAGGAGACGGTGCCGTCGATCATCCCCACGAGCGCGGGCTGGACCACGCGCAGGACGAATTCGGGCTCGTCCTTGAACCCCGCGCGGTGGATCCACCGGGCTATGAGCGAGGGGGCGTGATGGGGATCTCGGTTGATAGCCGTCTTTGTCTCGGTGGTCATCAACCACAGCCTATGTCAGAAATCGGCTTAGGGAAGCCGAAATCCAGTTAGGGAAGCCTTACCTACAGGGGTCGCCACCGTGGGTGGCTAGTCCGCTCTCAGCGGGCCGAGGCAGTCGGTGCGCGGGGTGGGCAGGCTTCTGAACTTTCGGGTGCGATCGCCTGATCGTGATCCGCGCCCACCCACTCGAGCTCGGCCCCACAGTTGGTGCAGAGCGCGTCGTAGATCTTCGTCACGCGCCCGCATCGCGGGCACTGCCGGCGTAGCTCGTCGCGCTCGAAGCGATAGGCGATCGCGGCCAGCAGACCGAATACCGGGACGAGCCCAGAGATCAGGAACCACAACAGAAACGAGCTGCCCTTGATCTTCCCCACGAACCCGCCCGCCAGTCCGAAGCAGATCGCGATCACGACGTAGGCCACCCGGGGCTCTCGTCTCTTAGAAGAGGACGCGCAGGGCCCAGATAATCGCGACGATCGCGAGAATCACAGCGACTGTGCCCGCGATCGCGATAGCCACCCCGATCACGATCTTCAGCAGCACGTATCCCGCGATCAGCACCACAAGGCCGGCCACGATCGTCCGGCCTATCGAGCGGGAGCTTGACGCCGACTCATTCATATATCTAAGCCTAGACGGTTATGCGGCCGAGCAGGGCGCACACTGCCCCTGCCCGACCGCATTCGCTCGCACCAGGCATGGGGAAGCCAAGGCGCAAACTAGCCTGAGGAGAGAGCTAACGCATGCGCCCCATACGCCCGAGCTCCCGGGCGAGGCTCGCCGTGGCGAGATCTGGTCCATTGCGCCCAGAACGCCGGCCGACACTGGCGAGCCGGT
>DASZFC010000089.1:0-5744 GCA_035940195.1 Solirubrobacteraceae bacterium | reverse complement strand
GTCCGGAGATATCGATCGCGCAGCTCGCAAGCGCCTCGTCCATCGGCACAGTCGCAGCGCCGTAGCGTGTTATGCCCGTGCGGTCGCCGAGCGCCTCGTCAAGCGCCAGGCCGAGCACGATCGCCGTGTCCTCGGCCGTGTGGTGGGCGCCCGTTTGGAGGTCGCCCGTGACATTCACCTCGAGATCCATACGCCCGTGACGGGCGAGCAGGTCGAGCATATGGTCGAGGAAGCCGACGCCGGTCGCCCTCCTACCGTTGCCCGCGCCTTCCAGCGTGAGGGTCAGACGGACGTCGGTCTCGGCGGTCTTGCGCTCGATCGTTGCTGTGCGGCGGCTCATGGCTCTCCATTCTCCCCTAAGCGGGCCTCCATCGACTCCGCGTGAACCTCAAACCCCTCGGCGCGCGCCACCGGCGCGCCCGCCCCAGCCAGCTTGGCCGCCGCTGGTCCAATTCTGACTTCGGGCATCCGGCGACGAAAATGCCGTGCCGAGAGAGAAGAAGCAAACCGCGCCGCGCCGCTCGTGGGAAGCACGTGGTTGGAGCCCGCCACATAGTCGCCGAATGCAGTGGCGCTCTCCACGCCAACGAACAGGCAACCCGCCGATTGCACCATCTGGGTCAGCGCCTCGACATCGGCCCCGATCAGCTGCAGGTGCTCTGGCGCAAATGCATTCGCGAGCTCGATCGCCTCACGGGCGCCGGTGACCTCAACCAGCGCAAACGCCGCGTCGCCCACCGTAGGACGATCGAGGACCAGGCGCTGGAGGGTCGCCTCCAGCTCATCGCAGGCAGCCAGCGAAGGCGAGACGGCTGCCACCAGGCTGCCCTCGCCGTGCTCGGATTGGGCCAGCATGTCCAGTGCGGCAAGCCTGATGTCGCGCTCTGAAGCGTCCATGCCGAGCGCGAGGAGCAGGTCTGAGGGACCAGCGAAACCGTCGATGCCGACCAGCGTGGAGAGCTGGTGCTTGGCCTCCTGTACGTACAGGTTGCCTGGGCCGGCGATCACGCCGACCCGCTCCACCGTCTCGGTGCCATAGGCAAGCGCGGCGATCGCCTGCGCGCCACCCATGCGGTACACGCGCTCCACTCCGCAGAGCCGGCAGGTGCCGAGGATCGTCGGGTCGATCTGCCCGTCCGGACCCGGTGGCGAGGAGACGACGACGTCCAGCACGCCCGCGGCCCGGGCCGTCACGACACCCATCACCACCGTGCTCGGGTACGGCGCGCGCCCACCCGGCACGTAGATGGCTGCCGCCTGCACCGGCACCTCGCGCAACGTCACGCTGTGGCCCTGCGCCAGCTCGACGGCAACATCCTCGCTCACACCGGCCTGTGCTACGACCGCGACGTTCGCGATCGCGACCTGCAGCCCGGCCACCAGCTGCAGCGGCAGCTCCTTGATCGCCGCGTCCAGCTCCTCCGCCGGCACCACCAGATCTCTCGGCTCTCTGCCAGCGGTGTCGAAGCGGCGCGTGTACTCGCGCAGTGCGACGTCCCCCTCCGCATGCACCGCACTCAGGATCTCTCCTACCTCGTGCGCCACCGAGTCCCCATCCGCAACCAGCGCACGCAGGTGCGCGGCCGCTCCCTCAGGGCCACCGAGACGTCGTAGGTCCCCCGCGCCCAGGCGCTCGATCTTCATCTCAGGCTTTGCCCGCCACCGGCAGGCCACGCAGCCGCTCCAGCAGCTCGTCGATCCGCGCCGCCTTCAGCTTGTGCGCTACGGGGTTGGCGATCAGCCGGGCCGTGCACACCATCAGTTCCTCACGCACGACCAAGTTGTTCTCGCGCAGTGTCGTCCCGGTGGCCGTCAAGTCGACAATCGCCTCCACCATCCCCGTCAGCGGCGCCAGCTCGACCGAGCCCTTGACCTCGACGATCTCGCCCTGGCGGCCCGTTTCCTCGAGATAGCGTGCGGCAATACGCGGGTACTTCGTCGCGACGCGCATCACACCGAGACGGCGCAGCGACTCGAGCGCCGGGTCCGGACCGGCCTTGCTCGCGAGCACCATCGTGCAGCGGCCGAAGCCGAGGTCGAGCAGCTCATACACGTCGCGCCCCGTTGATTGGGATGCCCCCCCACCCGAGTGTGCGAGCTGCTCCAGCAATACGTCCTTGCCGGTCACACCGATGTCGGCCGCGCCGGCCTCGACGTAGGTGGGGACATCTGAGGGGCGCATCGTGACGACGCCGATGTCCTCGAACAGCAGCTTGCGATCGTTCGTGCGCAGCTCGGCGGTGTCGATCCCGAGTGAGGAGAGCAACTCGACGGTGCCCTCGAACAGGGCGCCGCGCGGGACGGCAATCGTGAGGCCGTTGGCCGTGCTCATCGCGGCTCTCCGGTGCTCGCAACCGACCGCAGCTCCGCCAGCGCACCCGTGCCGCGTTCCTCGCCAGCGAGCGCTTGGTGAAGCGAGTCGACATACAGGGCGAAGCCGACCGCCGGAAGACTGCGCCCGAAGCGGCCGAGCAGATCGTCGTAGCGCCCGCCACCGCCGATCGGGGCGCCGAGCGCTGGGTCATAGACCTCGAACACGGCCCCCGTGTAGTAGTCGATGTTGCGGACCAAGCCGAGGTCGAAGATAACGCGCGCGGCGACGCTCTCCTCGAGCAGCTCGTACACACGGCGCATCCCCGTGACCGCCTCCACGGCGGGCGCCGGCACGTCCGTCAAAAGCTCTGGCCCTCCGCGAAGCTGCGGCACCTCAAGCAGCAGCCCGGCGGCCTCCCCGGAGACGCCCGCCTCGTGCAGACGGTGCTCGAGCGCGACGAAATTGCGCCGCACGAGCGCCTCCAAGAGGCCGCCACGATGATCCTCGGAGACCTGCAGGCTCTCCATCAGCGCCGGGAACAGCGAGGCGTCGCCCACGCCGATGCGGAAGTCTTTGAGGCCAACGGCCTGCAGCGAGTCGCACAACACCGTCAGCGCTTCCGCCGTCCCCTCCGGCGCGGGGGCGCCTATCAGCTCGATGCCCGCCTGCAGCATCTCGCGCAGCTGCCCGCGCTGCGGGCGCACGCCCCGGTAGGTGTGGGCGAAATAGCAGAAGCGCAGCGGCACCTCGCTGTCCGCGTAGCGCGTCGCCACGACACGCGCGATCGGCGCTGTCATGTCCGAGCGCAACATCAGCACGGTGCCTGTCTCGTCGAACACGCGGTATGCCGGACGCGCTTCGGCCATGTCAGCGCGCGCCAGCACCGACTCGTACTCGAGCGCCGGCGTATAGATCTCGCCGTATTTGTGACGGTCGAAGACGCCTCGCAGCGTGTCTGTGATGGCGCGCACCTCGCCCGTCTCCTGTGGCAACACATCGCGTGTGCCGCTGGGAATCGGATGGATCATGACGACCGAGACTACGCGTGAACCGGCTCGATCGCCACGCGCTCGATTCGCGCGCCCAGCTCGCGCAAACGCTCGTCGATGCGCTCATACCCGCGGTCGATCTGGCGGATGTTGCCGATCTCCGAGCGCCCGTCGGCGCAGAGCGCCGCCAGCAGCATCGCCATGCCAGCGCGGATGTCCGGCGACTCGACGCGCTCGCCACGCAGCCTGCGCGGGCCGGTGACGATCGCGCGATGCGGGTCGCACATCACGATGTCCGCGCCCATCAGGATCAGCTTGTCGGTGAAGATCAAGCGGTTCTCGAACATCCACTCGTGCACGAGGATCGATCCCTCCGCCTGCGTTGCCAGAGCCACCGCGATCGACGTCAGGTCGGCCGGGAACGCCGGCCACGGGCCATCCTGGATCTTTGACTTGTACTCCCCCACGTCCGCTTGTGCCACGAGCTTCTGGCCACCGGGCACGAGCACGTCGTTGCCGTCGAGCTCTGTTTTGAGACCGAGGCGCTCGAATACCAGCCTGATCATGCGCAGGTCCCCAGGCACCGTCTCCTTGATCCGCAGCTCACCGCCAGTTACCCCGGCCAGCGCGATAAAGCTGCCGATCTCGATGTGGTCGGGCGCGACGTCGTGTTCACAGCCGCGCAGGCGCCCAGCGCCGTTGACGGTGATCAGGTTCGAGCCGATCCCCTGGATGTCGGCACCCATCTTCACGAGCATGCGCGCCAGGTCCTGGACGTGCGGCTCTGAAGCAGCGTTGCCGATCACGGTCGTGCCGGGCGTCAGCGCGGCGGCCATCAGCACGTTCTCGGTCGCCATCACCGACGGCTCATCCATGAAGACGTCTGTCGAGCGCAGCCCGTGGGGCGCGTCCAGCACGATCTCGCCGTTGCACTCGACCTTCGCGCCCATCGCGCGGAAGGCGTCCAGGTGCGGATCGAGCCGGCGGCGCCCGATCACATCGCCGCCGGGCGGCGGCATCACCGCGCGCCCGAAGCGCGCGAGCAGCGGCCCGGCGAGCAGGAATGAGGCACGAATCAGCTCGGCGAGATCCTGCTCGACCTCCACCTCATGCGCCGAGGCAGCACACAGCACCACTTCGTTGGCCCCGCGCCAGCTCACCTCCACACCGACCGCCGCCAGGATGTCCAGCATCGCATCGACATCACGAATCCGCGGAACGTTGCGCACCACCACCTCGTCCTCAGTAAGGAGAGCGCTGGCGAGGATCGGCAGTGCTCCGTTCTTGTTCCCGGCCGGGACCATCGTGCCGGAAAGCGGAACTCCGCCTTCGATTACGAACTTCTCCATTTGTCCTCTTCTGCGCGGCCTTCTGCCCCCTGCAGGGGCGCTCGTGTGGCGCGGGGCAAGCGTAACAGCCATCTCCCTGCACAAGTTCGCGGCGCCCGCACGCTACCCTGCTTGGCGCCTGGATCACCCGGCGAGCTGCTCGCAGCGGGCACAGGATGCAACTTTCGTTGCATCCCCTTTAGCCAAATATTGGCTCTACGACGGCATTTTCGAGGCCAATGTACAACACGTACACATGTTCGTGTTCTGTCTGTCCGCCCGGATTCCTATCTTACGAACAGATGTTCGGATCATCGAGAACCAGGCCTCTCGCGCAGCGTGCGCTCGATGCCCTCCGTCTCACCCGCTCGTTCCTCTTGCTCGAGGACGACTACGCCGTCGACTGGGAGGTCGACTGGAGCGAGCCCAGCGACGGATCACATCCGCATCGAGTGCCGCTGCGCGGGCCGGGGACATCGCGACAGGGCCCACGGCGGCACGCGCGGCGGCCGGGCGAGCCCGCGCCGGCATCGCATGTTTGCGTCTGCCCAGTGGGCGGCGTAACCGGCCCCAAAACGACGACGGGCCGCCTTATGGCGACCCGTGTCTAGAAAAAACCGGCGGCGTCCTACTCTCCCAGGCCCTTGCGAGCCAAGTACCATCGGCGCTGAGGGGCTTAACTGCTCTGTTCGGAATGGGAAGAGGTGTTTCCCCCTCGCTAAAGCCACCGGAAAAGGATGAGAGACCACGCCTCCCAGGGTCCTTCAAAACTGCATAGCGCCACAACGGGTACCACCACCCCTTACGGGGAGTCAAAAAAATCCGT
Organism: Solirubrobacteraceae bacterium; assembly: GCA_035940195.1. GTDB lineage: Bacteria > Actinomycetota > Thermoleophilia > Solirubrobacterales > Solirubrobacteraceae > Palsa-744. The sequence goes on along the minus strand of DASZFC010000089.1, from coordinate 287 downwards.
CAAGCCCTCGACCGATTAGTACCGGTCTCCTGCGGACGTTACCGTCCTTCCAGATCCGGCCTATCAACCTGGTGGTCTACCAGGGGTCTTACTCCCTCTAGGGGATGGGAGAGCTCATCTTGAGGCCGGCTTCCCGCTTAGATGCCTTCAGCGGTTATCCGATCCACACGTAGCTAGCCTGCTATGCCCTTGGCAGGACAACAGATACACCAGAGGTGCGTTCATCCCGGTCCTCTCGTACTAGGGACAAATCCTCTCAACTCTCCAACGCCCACGGCAGATAGGGA
>DASZFC010000088.1:0-136795 GCA_035940195.1 Solirubrobacteraceae bacterium | reverse complement strand
AAGTTCGTAGCCCGGGGCCGCGCGCACGCGCGGCCCCTCGGATAACGGACAGCCGGAGGAGAGCTTGACGTGCCACCAACCCGCGAGCATGCCGATCAGCCCAAGGCGCGGGCGGACCTCCCACACGCCGCAGCCCCCTTGACCGAGATCGCGGACCGGCAGGCGCGCGAACTTGTAACGGCCCGGTTCAAGCTTCATCCCCTCGAGCAGCTCGCGTGAGGAGCGCTCGTATTCTGCACGCTCAGTCGCAAGCCGGCGCATGTCCCGCACCCGACCCGCCAGCCGGTCACGTGTCCACTCCAACACCTCCAGCGTGGGCAGGCACGGGCCGCCGATCGTCGCGCCCGTTGCATCGGGGAGCTCAGCGGGGGAGAGGTGTGGGAACGCGCCGGCGACGATCGCCGAGCACTCGCGCTCGAGCCTTCCGATCTGTGCCTTGAAGGCGTTGCGCGCGGCGAGATCGCCGGCTTGGAGAAGATGGCCGCCGGTGACGGCGGTCTCCTCGATATCTGGTCGGTCCCGATCTCTAACAAGCCCGGACTGGGTCATACCCGTCTCCTCCTCCTGGCGCCGGAAAACGATTCTATCAGCGTCCCTCAGGGTTGTTCAGCGCCACGCGACATGTCCACAGCGCCTCCTCGACGTACAGCGAAGGGACACCGGATACCTGGATCGCAAACAGCGTCAAACCGCTCGTGCCCGCGCTGACCTCGTGGCCCGGTGCCAGCTCCCCAAACAGAATCGCCAAGGCCACTGAGGCATCCGCCACCACCAGGCGGCCAGCTGGCAGGACCGGCGCGCCAGCGGAACGTCCCAATGGCTCGCCCTCACTGCTCAAGCGGATGCCGAGCGGACCGTCCACGGCATCGGAATCAAGTGCCCACACGGGCACACCCGTGTCCACCAGCGCGATCAGCAGGACGTCCTCGAGCAGGCCGCCGGAGAGGAAGCCACCGCGCAGCATCCGCTCGAGCGCCGCCTCCTCAATCGGCGTACGTACAACATCGGGGTCGAGACCGATGTGACGGAAGAAGACCCGGTAGGCCGCCGGCACGGGCTCCCGGCGGACGGCCACCGCCCGCGCGCCCCGAAACCGGTTGGAGAGTTCATGCAGGCGGCCTTCAATCCCGGACGGCGAGCTCGCGAGGACCGAGCCCGGCCGTCCGGCTCGTGCCTGCGCAACCACCAGCTGCAACTCGGGGAGCTCCTGCTCGACCTCGCGAGCTCGCCACCCCAGCTCCAGCCTGGGAGCACCTGGCACCCCGCCCTCCGGTTGCCCCGGTGTGGGAGGCAAATGGGAGCTCACGGCACCCGCGGCCTCCAGCCACGCTTGCGCGCTGCTTGCACCAGCTCACTGACACGCGCGCGCAACGTCGCCGGCGCAGGTGTGCTCAGCAGCGCCGGGCTCTGCACCTCGCCTCCAGGGTAGGCAAAGCTCACCTGCGGGCAACTCGCCAGTTTGTAGAGCGCCGCCAGCGCCCCGTCACGGTCGAAGCCGATCGGGATGCTCAGGTTCCGTGTTCGCATCAGCTTGCGCAACTGACCTCGGGCTCCCTTGATCGCGACGCCCGCGAAACGCACGCCCGGGAACGAGGGTGCCAGCGCCTGGAGCTCACTCAAGATCTTCGGGCAAGAGCCTCCGTCGACGAATAGCGCCAGCACCACCGGCCCCTGTTCATAAAGTTCGCAGATGTTCAAGATCCCCGTGCCCCTCACCGAGCATGCTGGGTGCTTTCCCGCGGCGCCTTCGTTGGCATGGGCGGCTATGTCGGCGTCGCCGCTCAGATCACCCACTGCAAGCGGCACGGCGAATGGCGCCAGCGGATGACCGGGTTCGATGCCCCTAACCCCGTTTGGCTTCGTAAACGCCGTGTTAATCGTTATGAGTACCAAGATCACCAGCCCCAAGATGCCCACGTAGCGCCCGTATCGTGGGCCGGTGGGTTCAGAGTTCATCCGAAAGCTCCTCAGATCGCGTCACAGCAGCCCTTGAGGAGAAATGTCGGAGTTTTCGGATAATTTCTTAGACCGACTCATGGCGTGCGTGCCCGTGCCGGCGCATCCAGTGAAAGCCCGGGACACGAACGGCGATCGCTCGCGGCCGCTCAGCGAGCATCAGCGCCGCGGGCAGGACCACCAGCACACCCACCAGCGAGACGCTCAGGTCGATCAGCGTCACCAGCCCAAAGTCACGGAGCATGCGAATGTCCGACAGCACCAGCACGCCGAAGCCCGCGATCGCCGTCACCCCCGATGCCGCCACCGCGGCACCCGTGCGCTTATAGGTGCGGCGCAACGCCACGATCGGATCTGCACCCCTGCGCCGCTCTTGCCGGTAGCGCTCGGACAGCAGAACGCTGAACTCAGTGGAGATGGCAATCACCAGCGCGCCCAGGGTCACAGACATCGGGTTCAGTGGCACCCTCAACGCGAACAAGATCAACGCAGAAGACCCCGTCGCCAGAGCGATCGGCGCTAGCGGTACGAGCGCCCGGCGGCGATCCCCGCGGAAGGCGATCAAGAGCACGAACGCGACCGCCGCCAGCCCCGCGAGCAGCATCTCCAAGCGCCGCCACGGCGAGGACACCTGCGCGCCCGACTGGGCCGCAAGCACCGGCAACCCGACCAGATGTGCGCTCACGCCCGCGGGTGGGTGCAAGCTCGAGCGCATCTCTTCGATCACCCGCTGCTGCTGGTCGAGCCCCATCAGGCGGATGCCGAACGCGAGCGTCGCAACATGCCGGTCGGCACTGATCACGTCCTGGGAGAAGTAAGGCGGGATCGCGCGCAACAGGCCACTCACTTCGGCCTGCCTCAGCTTAGTTTTGTTCGCTGTCCCCGCGCCTTCACCTGCGAACAGATCCGGCAGCGAGAAGGCCGGACACAGCCGCGCCTTCCCGCAGCCCCGCGTGGAGCTGTAGCCGAAGCGTTTCAGCACTGCGCGCTCATATGAGCTCATCCATTCAAGCACCGGCGGCTTGGTCAAGTCCTTGGCGCTGACCATCAGGTCGAGCTGCCCTCCCACGCCCGTGACACGCTCGAGCACATTCAGATTCGCCAGCGACTGGAGGTTCTGCGGGACCAGCTTCGTGATGTCGGTCTCCACATGCGTCTGCGTATCCAGTCCCCAGCCGAGCACCGCCAGCGCCAGCCCTACGCCCAGTACGCGCCCCGGCCGGCGTATTGCCTTCACCAGCGCCACCCTGGCCAGGAACCGGTTGACCGGATTGTCCAGCAGCAGCTCGCGTGCACCCCGCCATGCGGCACCCACCGACGCATCGAAGAGGCCTTCCCGGACCTGGGCCCCTCTCCGCCCGGCCGACCGGTCCTCAGCCAGCACGAGCGTCGCAGACCCCGCGGTGAGCGCGCACAAGAATGCGAGCACGACGCCCACCACCAGCAACAGCCCAAAGCTTCGCACCATCGGCACCGGCGAGAGCAACAGCACGAGCATTGCCCCAACACTCGCGACACCAGCCGTTGCGATCGCCGGGCCGCCTGCCGTGGCCGCGCGCATGACAGCCACCCGAGCGTCGTCGGGTGGGTGGGCCCCTTCTAAAGCCTCCTGCACGCGTGACTGGAACTGAATCGCATAGTCCACCGCGAGTCCCACGAGCACCGGCAGCACCGCCACCTGAGCCACTGTCAGCGAGGCTCCTACGATCGACAGCGCACCGAACGTGAGTGCCGCGGCGAGCAGCGCGATCCCCAAAGGCAAAAGCCACGGCCTGCCTCGAAAGATCAGGCTGAGTGTGGCCGCCATAACCAGCATGACGGCCACCAGCAGCAGCTCGATCGAGTGCGTGATCCTCCCAGTAAGATCCGCGACGATCACCGGCTCGCCCGTCAGGAGATAGGACCCGCCGCGCATCAGCCGCCATTGCTTCATCGCCACTACCTGGCGGATCAGCGCAATTGTGTGGGTGCGTGCGCCTTCGGACAGCCCGGCCTTCAAACGTATCGATACCAACGCAGCTTCGCGGCTCGGGAACAGGTACGCGAAGCGTTGCTTCGGCGTACCCGCCGGCTTGGCCGGGTCGAACACCAGCGTTGAGACGAACCTCGGATCATCCAGGCTCGGCCGTGCGGTGAGGCCATACTGGAGCGCCAGTGTCGCGAGGCCCTCCTGGAAACGCGCTAGCGTGATCGAGCTCGCCTGACGGCCGAGCTTCTGCGCTTCGGCTTCGCTTTCACCACGCGCGAGCGCGGCCCTCCTAACGACCTTCTCAGCCTGCTTCGCCTGCCCTTCGGCCTGCTTGGTCTGGACTGAGAGTTGTTCGTCGATCTGTTCGGCGGCCTCGTTGATGAACGTGCCCGGACCGAACACCACCTTCACCGTCCGTGCCTTCGCCAGCTGTCCGCATGGCCCGCTTGCACCACCCTCTTTCGCGAGCGCCGTTACTGGGACGTTGCCTGACAGGCAGCCCTCCAGCCCCACCAGACGGTCGACATCCGAGCTGAGCACGAGTTGCTGCAAATCGCCTTTCACCAGCACCTCGATCGGCTCTTCGCCGAAGTTCGCGTAAAACCGCTGGGTGGCCCTGTACTCGGGGCTGGAGCTCGACACGAAGGTGCTGGCCGCAGCCGTCGGGCGCAAGCGCAACGCAAAGGCCGCACCTCCCAGCCCGAGCGCCACGGCGATCGACACCACCAGCCAGGGCCGGCGCGCAGCCGCACCGGCGAGGGCCGAAAGAACCCGCGCCGTCATCTGGCCACCGCACCGGCGGGGGCATTGTGCTCACAAGCAACCGCGCAAGGAGTGTGGCGCACCGATCGCTGGCCGGTCTCATCGCCGGCCAGCCAGCACGCGAGCGAACGGGGACGCCACCAGGGGCGCCGGGGCACCGCCGGTGTCACTCCATACCGAGCGGGCCCTGCGCTTCGCCCGAGAGGAACTGGCGGACGAACGGGTTCTCGCTCGCGAACAGCTCAGCCGCCGGCCCCGACTCGACGACGCGGCCCTTCCACAGGACCGAGATGTGTTCGCCGACGCGGCGCGCGCTCATGATGTCATGCGTGATCACCACATATGCCCCGCCGTTCTCCGCATGGACTTCCTTGATCAGCTCGCACAGCAACGCGGTGCGCACCGGATCGAGGCCCGAGTCGGGCTCGTCGAACAGCACGATCTCGGGGTCGAGCACAAGCGAGCGCGCGAACCCCGCGCGCTTACGCATCCCGCCGGACAGCTCGTTGGGCATCTTCGTGCCCTCGCCCCCCAAACCGACCTCGCGCATACGGCGGTCGACGATCTCGGCGATCTCCTCTTCGCTCTTCTCGGTGTGCTGGCGCAGCGGGAAGGCGACGTTGTCATACAGGTTCATCGATCCGAACAGCGCGCCGTCCTGAAACAGCACGCCGAACTTCTTGCGCAGCTCGAACAGCTCGGCGTCGGGCAGGCTCGGGATCGACTCTCCATGCACGAGCACATCGCCCTCGTCGGGATACAGCAGGCCGACGATGTGCTTGATGCACACCGACTTGCCGGTGCCCGACGGGCCGATGATCATCGAGACCTGGCCCTCAGGAATTTCCATGTTCAGACCGCGCAGCACGTGGTTTCGCCCGAACGACTTGTGCACGTCGATGAACTCGATCGCGGCCGGCACCTTCGAGGCGTGGATCGTACCCGTGTGGTAGCTGAACTCCTCCGGATCGCTCTCGGGCGGTGGCTCAAAGGTAACCCCCGCGTTCGCCGTATCCTGCCCGGCCTCTTCGGGCTCGGGTGCTGCGTAGCCGGTCTCACCCCCGGGCTCTACAGGCGCAGAATGATGCGTGATCTGCTCGTAAGGTTCAGCACCGGAGTCTGGGATCTCCTCGGCCGGTCGGTCCTCAGCCATCACTCACCCCCCGATCGGGGCTCGTGCGTTGGTGCCCCAGAAGACTTGTGTGCCGAGCATTCCGATTATGTGCACGAGCACGATGTTCAGCACCATCGACTTGGCCGTCGCCCTGCCCACACCAACCGGACCGCCACTGGCGTTATAGCCGTAGTAACAGCCGACTAAGACTATGGCTGTGGCCATGAACATCGCCTTGACCAGGCTGTATAAGAAGTCCGGCGGAGCTTGGAACTGCCAGAAGATCAGCAGATACCCGCCCGATGAGACCGCTCCAACCTGTTGCACCACCGCGATGTAAGAAGCCAGGAACGCCGCTCCGATCCCGGCCAGATACATGAATGGCAGCACCAGCCAGGCCGCCAGCAGACGCGTACCGCACAAAAAGGTCATCGAATCGATCCCCATCACCTCGAGCGCGTCGATCTCATCACTGATGCGCATCGCGCCGAGCTCAGCCACGATCCCGGTGCCGACCTTCGCGGCCATCATGTAACCGAATGCGTATGGGGTGATCTCACGCAGATCGCACCATGCGCTGAACACGCCGGAATACGCGGGTGCGCCCTGAGCCTCAGTGAAATAGGCGCCCTCGATCCCGCACTCCAGGCCAAGGATGAACATCAGCGCCCAGATAATCAGCGTCGAGGAAATGATCAAGATCCCCGACTGGCGCAGCGCCTCACCAAAAAAGCGGAACACCCGCAAACCCCACACATCCCGCAAGATGTTGCCGGTGAAACGACTGATCTCACCCGTGGCTGCTAGCCATTCGCGCGGCATCGCCAGGAGCTCGTTCATTACTTGATCACCAGGATCTCGGGATGCGTGGCGAGCAGCGTCTGGGTGAAGACATAGTCGAAGGCGAAAATCGCCAAGAACGTGACGACGACCGCCTGGTTGACCGCCCGCCCGACGCCCTCAGCGCCGCCAGAAGCGGTCATGCCCTTGTAGCAGCACACGATCGCGATGATCGCCCCGAACAGTGTCGTCTTCAGCACCGATCCCCACAGGTCAGTGGTCGAGGCATTCGCGAACAGCGTCGCCCAGAAGGGCCCCAACGGCTGGCCCTTGACGAACTCGGCGACCAGACCGCCGAAGATCCCGAACAGCAGCGCGTAGATGTTGAACAGGCCGGTCACGATCATCAGCGCCAGGAAGCGAGGCACGACGAGGTTCTTGATCGGGTCCACGCCCAGCACCTGCAGAGCGTCGAGCTCCTCACGGATCTTGCGCGCCCCCAGATCAGCGGTGATCGCGGTGCCCGCCACGCCCGCGAGCACGATCGCGGTCACGTTGGGACCGATCTCGCGGATCGCCGCGAGCACGAAGATCCCGCCGAGCCGGTCTAGCGCGCCGAATATCTCAAAGAAGTTCGCCGCCTGCAGGCCGGGGGCGGCGTAGCACAGGGCCACTGTGGATACGAGCAGCGGAAACCAGCACAGCCGTATCGCGAACAGGAACTGCGACACGAACTCACCACCGTACGGGTAAGGCGGGCGCAGGGCAGACCATATGGTCCTACCCGTCAGGATCATCATGTCCCCGACTTCCTCGATCAGGTTCCTCGCCGGGAGGAAAGCCCGCTCAGCTGAACTGCGAACCATCTCTGCTTCCCCTCCTCGGGTGACGATCGACGGCACGGCGCACTTTACGCGATGCGTCCCCTGTACGCCACCACCCGTCTCCGCGGAGGCCTGTCTGGTCCAGCGGGATAGCCACCCCCGCTGGTATCGTGGCGCCACCGTGAGGGGGAGGCGAGTCTTTTCGACGTTACTCCTTGGCGCCTGGGGCGCCGGCGGTGTCCTGCTCGCCGCCGGATGCGGCCAAGCGCGCCAAGACGCTCATGAACCGAACGCTACCTTCACCGTCCAGGTGGTCAAGGCTAGCTTCCCGGCCCGTCAGGCTGTCGCACGGCAGACCCGCCTCGAGCTACAGGTGCGCAACACCGGCACTCGCACCGTGCCGAACGCCGCGGTCACGATCGACTCCTTCGCCTACACCAATAACTACCCCGAACTGGCCTCCAACAAGAGTCCGATCTGGGTCGTCGAACAGGGTCCCGGGAAGATCCCCAAGCGTCCCGTCGAAAGCGAGGAAATCAGCCCGCCCGGCGGTGGCCAGACGGCCTATGTCAATACTTGGGCACTAGGCCCGCTCGCGGCCGGACAAACGCAAACATTCCTCTGGCGAGTCGCTCCCGTCAAGCCAGGACTCCACAGAGTCAGCTTCACGATCGCCGCGGGCCTCGCCGGCAAGGCCCGCGCTCAGCTGGCAGGCGGCGCGGCGGCGACGGGCCATTTCACCGTCGATATCGCCCCCAAGCCCCCGGCCACCCACGTTGATCCCAACACCGGCCAGGTCGTCTCGGGCTCCGCCCCCCTCACGCCCTAAGAACTATCCGAAAACTCCGAGATTTCCCTGCAGACGGGGATTGGGACCCCTCCCACCCCCCTCCCACCCAGATCTGAGGTGTTTTTCGGATAGATAGTCAGGACCAGCCTCTCGCGCTGCTTGGCCCGCTGTCGAAAGATCTTCCCCCCGCTTTCGCCAGGCGGAGATGTCAATCGGGCACCTTCGCACTACGATTCCCTTCGGCCCACGTCCGACCCAGCTACTGGCGGCGTGCTCCGGCCCGCCCGTTCGCCCTTCCCGAGGAGGAATCAACCCCACCCATGCCACGCCAGCAGAATGTCACCGCCGCCCAGTGGAGCGCCAACGGAAGCGGGCTCGGCTCGCCCGACCTGACCCTGCCCGGCAATCAGGTATTCGCTTCCAACGTATTCTCCTCCGCGGTCCAGCGCCACCGGCTGCCCAAGCACGTCTACAAGGCCCTGCAGAAGACCCTCAGCCGCGGGGCGGCTCTGGACACCTCTCTGGCCGACGCGGTCGCCCAGGCGATGAAGGCGTGGGCGATGGAGAAAGGTGCCACCCACTACACCCACTGGTTCCAGCCGCTGACGGGATCCACCGCTGAGAAGCACGACTCGTTTTACGGCCCCGCTGGCGACGGCTCGGCGATCGCCGAGTTCTCCGGCAAGGAGCTGATCCAGGGTGAGCCTGACGCTTCCTCGTTTCCCACCGGCGGCATCCGCGCCACGTTCGAGGCCCGCGGCTACACCGCCTGGGACCCGACTTCGCCCGCCTTCATCCTCGAGAACCCCAACGGCGCGCTGCTGTGCATCCCCACCGCCTTCACCTCCTGGACGGGCGAGGCGCTCGACCACAAGATCCCGCTGCTGCGCTCGATGGACGCGCTCTCCGGAGCGGCCGTGGCGGCGCTGAAGCTGCTGGGCGTGGAGGATGCCGCGCGCGTGTTCACCACGATCGGCTGCGAGCAGGAGTACTTCCTGATCGACGAGCAGTACTACTTCGAGCGCCCCGACCTGCTGACGACGGGGCGCACCCTATATGGCGCGCAGCCCCCGAAGGGCCACGAGCTCGACGACCACTACTTTGGCTCGATCCCTGAGCGCATACTCGCCTACATGCTCGACGTCGAGCTCGAGCTGGCCAAGCTCGGCGTGCCGATCAAGACACGCCACAACGAGGTCGCGCCGAACCAGTACGAGGTCGCGCCGATCTTCGAGAACTCCAACGTCGGCGCCGACCACCAGATGATCACCATGCAGATCATGCAGAACACCGCCCGCCGCTATGGGCTGATCTGCTTGCTGCACGAGAAGCCCTTCGCTGGCGTCAACGGCTCGGGCAAGCACAACAACTGGTCGATGGGCACCAACACCGGGCTGAACCTGCTCGATCCCGGCGATACCCCCGCCGAGAACTTGCAATTCCTGTTCTTCTGTGCGGCGGTTATTCAGGCCGTCAACCGCCACCAGGCGCTGCTGCGCGCATCGATCGCGAGCGCCGGCCAGGATCACCGTCTGGGCGCCAACGAGGCGCCGCCAGCGATCATCTCGATCTTCCTCGGAGCGGAGCTCGAGAAGGTGTTCGGCGCAATCCAGGCCGGCAAAGTACAGGCCTCGAAGCCCGGCTCATTCCTGGGGCTCGGTACGCCGGTCCTGCCGCCACTGCCGCTGCACGGAGGCGATCGCAACCGCACCAGCCCATTCGCGTTCACCGGCAACAAGTTCGAGTTCCGTGCGCTCGGCTCGAGCTCCTCGCCGGCCTTCCCCAACACCGTGCTCAACACGATCGTCGCCGAGTCTGTGGACGAGCTCGCAGGCAAGCTCAAAGACGCGCTCAAAGGCCCTGCTGCCACACTCGAGAAGGCCGTCACCAAGGTCGTCAAGGACGTGTGGTCGGCCAACAAGCAGATCGTCTTCGACGGCGACGGCTACTCGGAGGCTTGGCACAAGGAGGCTGAGAAGCGAGGCCTTGCCAACCTGCGCACCACCCCCGACGCGCTGCCGTGGCTCGTCGAGAAACAGACGGTTGCCGCGTTCAAGAAATACAAGGTCCTCTCCAAGCGCGAGCTCGACTCCCGTTATGAGGTGTTTACCGAGCAGTACGCCGTAACGATCAATATCGAGTCCGAGACCGCGGCCGCGATCGCCCGCACGATGATCCTGCCGGCGGCGATCCGCTACCTAAACGAACTCCAGGCGACTGGGCTAGAGGAGCTCGCAGGCGAGATCGAACCGCTGATCAAGGAGCTCCACTTCGCGCTGCGGGGGCTCGAGGACGCCAACCTCAAGGAGAACCAGCCCGACTCTTCTGCCCAGAAGTGGGCGCTCTACATGCGCGACACGGTCATACCGGCGATGGAAGATGTCCGCGACGTGTCAGACCGCTTGGAGAAGCTTGTTGCGGACGACCTCTGGCCGCTGCCCAAGTACTCGGAGATGCTCTTTATTAAGTAGGCCCTCGATAGCATGGCCTTAGTGCCACGCGACTATCTACAAGCGATCAAAGACCGCGTGGTCGTCTATGACGGCGGCATGGGCGCCACGCTCGAGCAGTTCGAGCTGAGCAGCGAGGACTACGGCGGCCTGGCCGGCAAGTGCCACGAGGCGCTCGTGCTCAACCGCCCCGACGTGATCGAGGGCGTGCACAGCTCGATGCTCGACGCCGGCGCGGAAGTGCTCGAGACGGACACCTTTCAGGCCTCGCGGATCAAGCTCGATGAGTGGGGCCTGGCCGACTACACGGTCGAGATCAACACGAAAGCCGCGGAGATCGCGCGTAAGGCCGCAGGCGAGGACCGCTTCGTGGCGGGCTCGATCGGCCCTACCGGATACCTGCCGGCATCGGAGGAGGCCTCGCTCGGACAGATCCGCTTCAGAGAGCTCGTCGAGGTCTTCGCCGAGCAGGCCGCCGGGCTGATCGACGGCGGCGCGGACTTGATCATCATCGAGACCGCCCAGGACATCCTCGAGGTCAAGGCGGCGGTGTTCGGCGCGCGCGAGGCGTTCGCAAGCACGGGCCGCACGCTGCCGATCCACACCTCGGTCTCGCTGCTGCCCAACGGCGGCAAGATGCTGCTCGGCACCGACATCTCCGCGGTGCTGACGACGCTCGAGGCACTGAAGGTCGACGTCATCGGGCTGAACTGCTCGACTGGCCCCGAGGACATGCGCGACGCGATCCGCTTCCTCGGCGAGTTCTGCCCCGTCCCGGTCGCGTGCATCCCCAACGCCGGCCTGCCGCTGCAGGGACCCGACGGCGAGACGATCTTCCCCGAGAAGCCCGAGCCGCTCGCCAACGCGCTGGCGGAGTTCGTCGAGCGCTACGGCGTGGGGATCGTCGGCGGCTGCTGCGGCACCACGCCCGAGCACATCGCCGCGATCGCCGAGCGCGTGTCCGGACGGTCCGTGGCGTCAAGACCCGGCCGCCGCCCACCGCACCTGTCTTCGATGATCGCCGCCACGCCGCTCGTGCAGGAGCCGCGTCCGACGATGGTCGGCGAGCGCGTCAACTCGCAGGGCTCGCGCAAGGCCAAGGAGCTACTGCTGGCCGACGACTACGACGGGCTCGTGCAGATCGCCGAGGACCAGGTGCAGGGCGGCGCGCACGTGCTCGACCTGTGTGTCGCTTTGACCGAGCGCTCCGACGAGGACGAACAGATGCGGCTCGTGGCGAAGAAGGTCTCGCTGACCCAGCCCGCGCCGATCCAGATCGACTCGACCGAGCCCGAGGTGATCGCGACCGCGCTCGACCAGATCCCCGGGCGGGCGATCGTCAACTCGGTCAACCTCGAGGCAGGTCGCGAGAAGCTCGACCGCGTGGTGCCACTCGCGCTCGCACACGGCGCCGCGCTGATCGCGCTGACGATCGACGAGGTGGGGATGGCCAAGACGGCACAGCGCAAGGTCGAGATCGCCAAGCGCATTCGCGACCTCTGCTGCGAGGAGCACGGTCTCGACCCAGAGCTTTTGATCTTTGACTGCCTGACCTTCACGCTCACAACGGGGGACGAGGAGTGGCGGCCGTCGGCCGTGGAGACGATCGCGGGGATCAAAGCGATCAAGGAGCAGGTCCCTGGCGTGAAGACCTCGCTGGGGGTCTCCAACGTCTCCTTCGGGGTCTCCCCAGGCGCGCGCGCGGTGCTCAACTCGACCTTCTTGCACCACTGCGTCCAGGCGGGCCTGGACCTGGCGATGGTCAACCCCAACCACATCACCCCCTACTCGGAGATCTCCGACGTCGAGCGCGAGCTGGCCGACGACCTCGTGTACAACCGCCGCGAGGACGCGCTGGAGCGCTTCATCGCCCACTTCGAGTCCAAAGGCGAGGACGAGGTCCAGAGCGCGGCTGACCCGACCGAGGGGATGGAGCCCGAGGAGGCGCTGCACTTCCACATCCTGCGCCGGCGCAAGGAGGGCGTGGAGGACTGGATCGACAAGGCGGTGGAGAAGATCGGTGCGGTGCCGACGCTCAACGAGGTGCTGCTACCGGCGATGAAAGAGGTCGGCGACAAGTTCGGCGCAGGCGAACTGATCCTGCCGTTCGTGTTGCAGTCGGCCGAAGTGATGAAGCGCGCGGTCGCACAGCTGGAGAAATACCTCGACAAGATCGAGGGCTACACAAAGGGCACGGTCGTGCTCGCGACCGTGTTCGGCGACGTGCACGACATCGGCAAGTCGCTCGTCAACACGATCCTCACAAACAACGGCTACACGGTCATCGATCTCGGCAAGCAGGTCCCGATCCAGACGATCGTCGCCGCCGCGGTCGAGCACGAAGCGACCGCTATAGGTCTTTCTGCGCTGCTCGTGTCGACCTCCAAGCAGATGCCGGCCGCGATCCAGGAGTTGCACGCGAAGGGCCTGTCCTACCCGGTACTGATCGGCGGCGCGGCGATCAACCGCGCGTTCAGCTACCGCGCGTTGTACCCCGGCGGCAAAGACTCCGAGGAGGCCTATGCACCGGGCGTCTTCTACTGCAAGGACGCCTTCGAGGGCCTGTCGGTGATGGACCAGCTGATCGACGACGACGCCCACACGGCGCTGCTGGAGAAGCTGCGCGTCGGCGCCACGGCATTCCGCGCCAAGGGCGAGGCGCCGCAGGAGGATCTGAACTTCGCCGACGACTCCGTTCGCTCGGCCGCGCGGACCGACGTGCCGATACCGACGCCGCCGTTCTGGGGCGTCAGGGAGATTCCCGTGGATCTCGACGAGGTCTATCCGCATCTCGACACGCACGTCCTGTTCAAGCTGCACTGGGGCGGTAAGGGCGTTAAAGGCGAGGCCTGGCAGAAGCTGCTCGCCGAGGACTTCCGCCCACGGTTGGAGCGGATGTGGAAAGAGCAGACCTACCTGCACCCGCGCGCGCTGCTCGGCTTCTTCCCCTGCTACTCGGCCGGCAACGACATCGTCGTGCTCGACCCGGACGATCGCAATACCGAGATGACGCGCTTCGTCTGCCCGCGCCAGCCCAAGGGCGACCGTATCTGCCTGGCCGACTTCTTCCGCCCAGGAATTGGAACCCCACCCACCCAGCCGCCGGCCGAGCTCGACGTGATCGCCGTGCAGGCGGTAACGGTCGGCGGCGAGGTCACCGAGCTGATGGCGAAGCTCGAGACCGACGGCGAGTTCGCCGAGCAGCTGTTCGTCCATGGCCTCGGCGTGCAGACCGCCGAGGGGCTGGCCGAGTGGCTGCACTACGAAGCTCGCAAAATGCTCGATATCCCGGTGACACAGGGCCGGCGCTACTCGTGGGGCTACCCCGCGGTGCCGGAGCAGTCAGAGCACCTAAAGGTCGAGAAGCTGCTCGGGTTGGGCGACATCGGCATGAAGATCACCGACGGCTACGCGCCGGTGCCCGAGCAGTCGACGCTCGCGCTGATCGCACATCACCCGCAGGCGATCTACTTCGGCACGCGGCAGGGCCGCCTGCTTCCAGAAGGCTCACCCGACGATGTGATCAAGGGCTCTCCGCGCGACCCCTCGCTGTTCGGCGAGCTCGACGACGAGGACCCGCCCGAGGGCGCCGTAGAAGCCGAGGACGAGCCCGCGATGGCGGGCTAGGCTCTCCCCGCCGGCCCGGCTACACCCGCTCGGCGATCGCATCTAGGTCGCCGATCGGTGGCGTCCGCCTAAGAGGGTGGGACTAGCCCTCTACGCCCGGAGGGTGTGCCCTTGGCCACACCGGAGCGTGCTTCGGCCGGTAGCGGGCTGAGCTTGACCGGCGCTCCAGACATCGTGCGCAGGCGCACGTCCTTCCAGGAGAGCCCCTCGGTGACCAGCGCGGGGATACCCATCAGCACCGCCGTAGCGACCTCGACCACCTGCAGGACGATGCCATAGGCGAGCGCGTCGGGGGTGGAGACGTGGTAGGCCCCTGCGAGCACGGCCACACACGCCGCCTGGAAGACGCCGACGTTGGCCGGAGTGGCCGGCAGGACCGCGGTGACGTTCACGGCGAACAGGATCGCCGCGGCGCCCGCCACCCCAACGTGGCTGTTGAGACCGAGCGCCATCAACAGCAGCCAGCACGCCATCCACTGCAGACCCCAGGCTCCGAGCTGCACAATCGCAGCGACTGCCGCCTGGCGAGGGTGGCGGAACACGAGCAACCCTTCGCGAACGCGCACCAGGGAGAGACGCAGCGCGGCCAACACAACCCGTAGGCGCAGCGAGCGTGAGATAGCCGCGCGGGGCAGGAGTACTGGCGCGAGCAACACGACGGCCAGCGCGCCGAGCGGCGCCAGCGCCGCGGCGATCAGCGCGCCGTGATGACCGTTGAACAGATCGACGCTCGAGAACATCACAACCCCGAGAATGCCCAGCGCGAGCAGGTTCAGCAGCGTCTGGGAGACCATCGTGCCAAGCACCACGGGCAGCGTCTCCCGGGCCCGGCCGAGGCGGCGCGCGACGATCAACGCCCGCGAGGGCTCGCCCAAGCGCGCGGGCAGCGTGGCTGACATCAGCACCCCGATGAATGTGCCCTGCATCGCGTCGCGGCGTTTGGCCTGGCGCCAGGTCGGGGCCGCCGAGAGGATCGCATGCCAGGCGATCGCCCGTGCGAACATCGAGGCGCACATCAGCGCCAGGCCCGCGGCGAGCAGGCCGGGGCTGGAAGCGAGCAGGCTCGTGGCCACACGACCCACCCCGATGTGCACGAGCGCCAGCAGCGCGAGCGCGAGGCCACCCAGCGAGGCCGCAACCAGCGCGGCGCGGCGAAGCGCGCGCTGGGCCAGCCGTGAGCGCTCGCGCTGGCCGCTTTGCGACCGGTCCGGAGCCTGCGGCTTGGAGGTGGCGGTCTCGAGGCTTGGCAGGCGCTGGGCGGGGATCCGCGGCAGCAGATCGGCGGGCACCAAGCCGAAGCGCACCCCGACACGCCCCGCGCGTGTCGCGGGCCGCCCCACCGTAAGCGCCTGCTCGTAGCAGTCGAGCACCTCGGCGGCGACGTGCGGCCAGGAAAAGCGCTCGGCGCGCAGGCGTGCGGAGGCGACCATCTGTCCGCGGGCAGCTGGGTCCAAGGCGAGCGCACGCAGCGCCTCGGCCAGTGCGAGCGCATCGCCGGGAGGCGTGAGCACCCCGTCGATCCCATTGCGCACGACGTCGCGGTAGCCGGGGATATCGGAGGCGACCACCGGTGTGCCGGCGGCGAGCGCCTCGGTGAGAACCATGCCGAAGCTCTCGCCGTGCAGCGACGGCGCGCATAGCACCTCGGCCCGCCCTAGCTCGGCCAGCTTGCGGGACTCTGAGACCTTGCCGAGCGCATGCACGCCGCGGTCGTCGAGCATCATGTGCGCGACCTCGTCCTGGGAAGCCCCGACGAGCGTAAGCGTCGTGGGGACCTGCTCGCGCAGCGCCTCGAACGCACGCAGCAAAACTGGCAGGCCCTTGCGTTCGACAGCCTGACCTATGAACAGGATCCGCAGCGGACCACCGGGCTCGTCCTGCGGGCCACGCTGCTCGGCTTCCCCGAGATGAACACCGTTGGGCACGATCCGGTAGCGCCCACCGTAGAAGCGCCGCGCGGTCCAGGCGGCGGCCTCGGAGACAGCGATACGCACATGCAGATGATTCATCCGCCGCCTGGCGCCGAGCAGGTTCGCGATCCCGTTCGTCAGCGCATTCTCCGAATAGGTGTGGAACGTGCCGACCATGGGCAGCTCCGGCGTGGTGGAACAGAGCGCGTCCCAGCCGAGCAGCGGCACGACCGGCTCGTGGATGTGCAGTACGTCATAGCCGCCGTCGCGCAGCTCGCGGCGCATTGCCAGCACCCCGGGAGGGATGGGCACGAGGTTCGAGACGGCGCCATTGGCGGGAAAGCCGGCTGTCCGTCCGAGCGCGACGAACCGCTCGGGCGGGTCAAGGCGCTGGGGACGCGCGCCCCGGTGCAGTCGCCGCGTGAGCGCGTCATCGGGGTCGAACGGCGCGAGGATACGGGCGTCGTGGCCAAGCGCGGTCAGCTCAGCGGCGAGCGCCTCGATATGGCGCGTTACACCACCGGGGTACGTCCACGAATACGGCGACAGCAGCGCGATCCGCACAACTCAACTGTAGCCTCTCTAGAGGGTGGCGGAGGTCGGCCGGAGGCGGACGGAGCCGGGCCCCTCTATCTTTGGTCATGCTATGAGCACGCGGCACTTCGTGAAGTACACGTTCCTGAAGATGGACCCCGCCTGGCGCCGGCTCGACGGCGAGCAGCGCGAGCAGGACAAGCTGGAGTTCAACGCCGCATGCGAGGACTTTGCCGACGGCCACCTGCTGCAGACGTTCTCGCTGGTTGGCACGCGCGGCGACGCCGAGCTCTTGCTGATCTCCGAGGCGGAGAACCTCGACCGGATCCACGAGCTGCACGTAGTGCTGGGACAAAGCGGGCTGATGAAGTGGGCGGAGATCCCTCACTCCTTCCTGGGGATGCGCAAGAGCTCGGAGTACTCCGAAGACGAGCGCACGACCCCACGAGGCTTTCGGGGGAAGTACGTGTTCGTCTATCCATTCGTCAAGTCGCGCGCGTGGTATGCACTGCCCGCGGAGGAGCGCTGGCGGATCATGCAGGGACACATCGAGGTCGGGCGTGAATACCCGGGGGTGGACAACCACACGACGTACTCGTTCGGGCTGGACGACCAGGAGTTCGTGGTCGCGTTCGACACCGATGACGTGGGCACGTTCCTCGATCTGGTCCAGCGACTGCGCACGACCGAGGCCTCTGCGTACACCGTGCGCGACACACCCAGCTTCACGTGCCTGGCGATGTCCGTGGGCCGTGCGCTGAACGCGCTCGACGGCGAGCCGGTCTCCTTCGAGGCAGCTTCCACTGTCTAATCGCGGCCTCGCCCAGCTGCGCCGCAGCGACCCGGTCATGGCGGAGCTGATCGCCGCGGTGGGAAAGCTGCCTAGCGTCAGCGACGGGCGCCCGGACAAGGAAGACCACTACGGAGCGCTGGTGCGCACGATCGCCGGTCAGCAGCTGTCGGTGAAGGCGGCGCGCGCGATCTACGGACGACTGACGGCGCGCTTCGAAGACCGCCCACCCACGCCACAGGAGATCCTGGACGACGAGCCGGAAGAGCTGCGCGCCGCGGCCGGACTGTCACGCGCGAAGGTGAGCTATCTGAGATCGCTGGCCGAGCACACGCTGTCGGGCGAACTGGAGCTGGAGCGGCTGGACGAGCTCGACGACGAGCAGGTGATCGCGGAGCTCACGGCTGTCAAGGGCCTCGGTGAGTGGAGTGCGCATATGTTCCTGATGTTCCACTTGGAGCGCCCCGATGTGTTGCCCACCGGCGACCTCGGCATCCGCCGTGCGATCGAACGTGCCTATGGGCTGGACTCACTGCCTGACCCGATCGCGATGGAGAAGATCGCCGAGCCGTGGCGACCACACCGCACGCTGGCGTGTCGCTACCTGTGGCGCTCGCTACAGAACGAGCCGGCATAGAGCCTCACCTCACGCCGCCGGCCGGATACGACATCCGTCGATAAGTCCCTACCGGCGTCGAGCACGCCACCGCCACGGCCGAGGTCCGGCGCATGGTCCATTGGCGCCATGCCTGCCTGCGCGCAAAGACGGCGCCGGATCGATGAAGACGCGCCCCAGACTGGGCAAACGCGCCGGACAGGGCGCACGCTCGCACGCGAAGAAGCATCACAAGAAGCACGCCAAGCACCACAAGCCCAAGCACCGCAAGCGTAAGCACCTCCATAAGCACCACAAGACGACGCTGAAACACAAAGCGTCGCTGGTGCCGGTCGGCCCCCCAGCCTCACCGCCCGCTCCCTCCCCCGCTCCGGTCCCATCACTCGGCGCGCCGGTCTCTCTCGCTCAGGCGCACCGCCTGCTGTGGCGCGCGGGCTTTGGACCGGCCCACGAACCCGGACCTGCCCCCGGACAGGCCGAGGCACTGGCCGGCCAGCCGCTGAGTCAGGTCGTATACGGCCTTACCCGTCCCTCGGGTCCCGCCAACCTGATCGGTCCCGAACCCACCGACGAAGAAGGCCATCCCCTGGCTCCGGCGGACGCGTGGGGCCATGACCACTGCTGGTGGCTGGACCGCATGGTCCGTTCTGATCAGCAGCTCGTCGAGCGGATGACGTTCATCTGGCACGACTGGTTTGCCAGCTCCAACGAGAAGGTGAACAGCCAGCAGCTGATGCTCGACCAGAACAACCTGTTCCGCTCGATGGCGCTCGGGAGCTTCCACGACCTGTTCCTCGCGGTGACCACCAACCCGGCGATGCTCGTGTTCCTCGACGGGATCTACAACGAAAAGGAAAACCCGAACGAGAACTACGCCCGCGAGATGATGGAGCTGTTCTCACTCGGCGCCGATCGCGGCGCCTACAGCGAGGATGACGTGCGCGAAATGGCCCGGGCGCTGACCGGCTGGCAGGCGGAATGGACGGAAGAGGGCTATGCCAACTTCCATTACGACCCAGAACGGCACGACGAAGAAGCCAAGACGGTGTTCGGCCAGACGGGTAACTGGAACTACGAAGACGCCGTCAGACTGTGCGTCAGCCATCCCCTGCACGCCTCGTTCTTCGTCACCAAGCTGTGGGGCTACTTCATTCCCACACCGCCCGATGAAGCGACCATGGCCTCGCTTCAGGGCCTGTATCTGAACTCGAACTACAGCATCCGCGCGGTCGTGGAGGCGATCCTGCAGCACCCCTACTTCTACGAAGGCCCAGAGCTCGTAACCCCGCCCGTCGTCTATAACGCCGGCCTGCTGCGCGCGATCGGCCGCCCGATCGACACGACTTCGTGGGCGTGGCTGTCCGCCGGCGCCGGACAGCAGCTGTTCTACCCGCCGAATGTCTCCGGCTGGGACTTCACCCGCTGGCTCGACACGTCGACCATCAAGGCGCGCTGGGAAATGGCCAGCTACGTAACCGCGAATACCTACCCCAACCCGTGGCCCCCAGAAGGCACGCCCGGATACAGCGAAACCGAGACCCCGAGCGAAGCGCTCGCGAGCGCGCTGGCCTACTGGGCGAACCCGCTGCTGTCCACAGAATCACAGCAATGCATAGCCGCCTTCGCCGGCTCCTGCCTCACGGGCGTCGCCACCGCTGAATGGGAGCAGAGTCCTTTCCGGGCGATAAGGCAGAACGCGCTGCGGATGCTGATCGCCACCTCCCCCGACATGCAGGTGAGCTAAAGCAATGGCCAAGAGCTGCTCGTGCAACGACTTCAACCGCGCCCAGCTCTTGCGCCGTGGCGCAGCCGTGGCGGGGAAGGGCCTGCCGTCGATCGAGCCGGGGATGCCGCTGCCGGCCGGCACGGGAATGGACCGGCGCACATTCCTGCTGGCGTCGGCCGGCACAGCCCTGTCGGTGTACGGCGCCTCGATGCTCAGCCCGCGCAACTTCGAAGAGGGGATCGCCGCGGCCGCAGCGGCCGCGCCCAAACAGCCGGTGCTCGTGTCGATCTTCATGGAAGGCGGCTGGGACGCCCTGTCGGTGCTCGCGCCACTCGGAGCGATCGCAAAGGAAAAAGAAAAAGAAGAACAGCACCGCTACGAGGCCCTGCGTCCCCAAATTGCCGCGGCTCTCATCAAAGCCCAGGAAGAAACCGGAGGTGGACAGCCGTTCACGGAGGACGAAACTCTGATGTGGCATCCGCAGGCCAAGGGCCTGGCCCAACTGCACCAGGAGGGCAAGGTCAGCGTCTTCCCGGCGATCGGCTATGACCCGCCGGATGAGAGCCACTTCACCAGCCGTCACTACTGGGAGGTAGGCCAGCTGGACACCGAAACCCGCACGGGCTGGATGGGGCGCTACCTGGACCTGGCCGGCGACTCCGGCAACCCGCTCCAGGGCCTGTCCCTGGACTATGACCTGGCCCCGGCGCTGGCGAGTGCCAAGATGCCTGTCGCAGCGATCTCCTCGCCGTCGGACTACAACTTCTGGGCCTACGGATTGAGCGACCCGCTGGCCGAACCGGCGCTCGACGCCTTTGGAGCACTAGGCGCCCTCGCGGCGCCCTCGCCAGCCTATGCCCAGGCCCGCGCGGCATCGCTTGACTCGAGCATCATCCGCCAGAAGATGGCGCCGTTTGTCGAACACGAAGGCAAACCGGCATTCACATCTCCTGTGCCCTACCCCGCGCAGGGCGGCGAATTTCCCCAGCGGCTCGCGGCGCTCGCGCAGATGCTCGACTCTGGCCTGCCGATCAAATGCGCTTCGCTGAACGCCGTGGGGGGCTACGACACGCACTCTGACGAGGCGAACACGCTCTCGACAAATCTCGGCCAGACAGTGGAATCGGTGCTGGCATTTCAGCGCGACCTCGAAGCTCGCAAACTGGCAGATCGCGTGCTGATCCAACTGTGGTCGGAGTTCGGCCGCCGCCCAGAAGAAAACGGTTCGGGCACCGACCACGGCGCGGCCGGGGTCGCCTTCCTGATCGGGACACAGGCCGCCGGCAAAATGGTCGGCGAATTCCCCGGCCTTCAGAAACTGGACGAAAACGAAAACCTCATCAACACTTCCGACTACCGCGCGATGTACTCCGCGCTGCTGGCTCAGTGGTTTCAGACCGAAGCCGGACTCGTCATCCCGGGGGCGGGAACCGGTGTGGCGGGTCCCGGCCCGTTCGGCGAAGTCCCGCAGCTAATCAAGAGCTGATGTTGCGCGCGGCGAAACCCGTGCTCCTGTCATGCCTGCTGTGCCTGGTATGTGGCACGGTGGCCGCGGTGGCACTTGCCGCACCGGGACATTCCTCGCGTCATCGCTCCTCCCGCGCGGCGCGGGCCTGCCATCACACGAGACATCACAGCTGTCACCGCAAGCACAAGCTGGGCGCATCCTCGAAACCCTCTGCACACGTGCCCGAGAGCACCTCTGCGGGCTCAGGCGCGACGGGCACCTCGACCACACCGGTCACTCCCGTCCCAGGTGCGACGCCCCCAGGCCCAGCCGGAGGACCGCCTTCCGCGGAATCTCCCACCAGTCCAGCGGCACCCGCGCACGTGCAGGTGATCGCAAGGGAGTACAGCTTCACGCTCTCGCGCAGCGAAGTGCCCGCCGGGAAGGTGATCGTCGAGCTCGCCAATTACGGCCAGGACGAACACAACCTGCACGCGACCGAACCGGCCGAAGGCTCAGAAGTGGGTTCGCTTCCGAACACCCTGCCGGGCGCCCATTCCGACCTCACACTCAACCTCCGCCCCGGCAGCTACACGCTGTTCTGCTCGCTCAAAGAACACGAGGCGAAAGGCATGAAAGCCACGCTCATCGTGAGGTGAGTCAGGCCACCCGCCGCACGACCACGGTGCGGTCGGCCTCAGCCACGATCTCCCACCCGGGCGTGCCACCAGAGGAGCGGAAATGGCGTGCCACAACCGCCGTCGGCCCCGGCAGCCCGCGCCCACCGGCCTGGTCGGATCGCGCGTCGTGGAAGACGACATGACCGCCGAGTGGGACGAACTGCGCCCAGCACGACCAGTCCAGCTCACAGCCCGCCTGCGAGTGATCACCGTCGATGAACACGAGGTCCGTCTCACCCTGCCAGCGCGCCGCAAGCTCTTCGGAGAGGCACACGTGCCAGTGCACCTGCGGTGCCTGCGCGCCGCGGCGGCGCAGCGCTCGCTCAACCACGCGCCGCGTCGCCCGCTCGGTGGCGCCCCACCCGTTCGGCAGCGCATCGGGATGCGAGCCGAAGGGATCGACCAAATGCAGCTCCGCGCCCGGCCCAAGCGCGTCGAGGAGCGCCAGCGCCGAGGACCCCTCGTACACCCCAATCTCGACCACCCGGCGTGCGTCGTGCGCCGCCGCCAGCAACGCCCGCGCATCCTCCGCGGAGTGCATCGTGCGCGGCGGTATCAGCCCAAGCCCGACCGCAAGTGCACGCAGGCGCACATCGTCGCGCAGGCGATCCGGCGTCAGACTCCGCAGACGGGCGGGTAGAACAGACATCGGGAGCGCACCCTACGCGCTCCGACCTCAGACCGCGGAGACTTGCTCCTCCTCGGCAACCCTGAAGGATGAGCCGCAGCCGCAGGCGGCTACCACGTTGGGGTTTGACACCTTGAAGCCCGCGCCCTGCAGGCTTTCCTCGTAGTCGATCACCGAGCCACGCACAAACGGCAGGCTCTCGTTATCGACCAGCAGCTTCAGTCCGTGGCTCTCGAACACGATGTCGCCGTCGCGTTGCTCGTCGAACGCCAGCTGGTACTGAAAGCCCGAGCAGCCGCCCCCGCGCACGCCCACACGCAGGCCCGCCATGCCCACGTCAGACTCCTGCGCGGTCAAAAACTCGCGGACCTTCTCCGCACCCTTGTCGCTGATCGTGATCATCGCTTTCCAAAGTATAGCGGCTAAGCTGGAGCTGAAATGCCCTCTCCGGACGAGATCAAGCAGCGCATCGAGGCCGCAATTCCCGGCGCCCAGGCCGAGGTCGAGGACTACGCCGGGGGCGGCGATCACTTCCGCGCAACCGTCACCGCCGAGGCGTTTGCGGGGCGCAGCCGCATCGAGCAGCACCGCCTCGTCTACGAGATCTTTGGGAAGGAGATCGGCGGCCCCATCCACGCCCTTTCGCTGAAGACCCAGACCCCACAGAAGACCCCCACCCAATGAGCCAGGAGCCCTCCCATGCCAACTAGTGAGCCAAGCACCATCCGCGACCTTCCGATGTCCGCCGGTCAGCCCAGCACCGTGGGCGAGGCTCCCATGCCCAGCGGCGAGCCCAACCCGATCCACGAGGCGCTCACACAGGCGATCTCAGAGCACAAGGTGATCCTCTTCATGAAGGGCACTCCCGAGGCGCCCGCCTGCGGCTTCTCGGCGCGAACAGTGGCTGCACTGCAGGCGCTGGACGTACCGTTCGCCGCCGTCGACATCCTCCCCGACCCGCGTATCCGCCAGGAGCTGTCAGCGATCTCGAACTGGCCCACGATCCCGCAGCTGTTCGCGAACGGGGAGCTCGTCGGGGGTTGCGACATCGTCACCGAGATGTATGAGTCAGGCGAGCTCTCAGAAGCCTTGCAGTAGTTGCTGTAGGGTCCCCGCGCGTGCCCTCCGTCGCGGTAGCCACCGACAGCACGCATTACCTGCCGCGCGCGCTCGCTGAGGAGCAGGGGGTCCATCAGGTCAGCCTGTATGTGGGCTGGAAAGGCGCGCCCGAGCGCGAGCTCGAGATGGACGGCTTCGACACCTTCTACAAGCGCCTGGGCTCGGACCCCGAGCTGCCCACGACCTCCCAGCCCTCGATCGGCGACTTCCTCGCCGTCTGGGAGCCACTGCTCGATTCTGGTGAGGACATCGTTTCGATCCATCTCGCCGGAGGCATCTCGGGAACCTGCGAGGCCGCCCGCCAGGCGCATGGGCTGCTAGCCGAGCGCGGCCTCGGCGATCGTGTCGAGGTGATCGACGGCGAAACGGCCGCCGGTGGCATGGGCCTGCTGGTCCTCGCCGCCTGTGCCGCCGTCCGCGCGGGCGCCGACATGCAGGGGGTAGCCGCACGCGTGCGCGAGACGCGCAAGGCGCTGCGCATCTGGTTCTGCCTGGACACGCTCGAGTACCTCAGGCGCGGCGGTCGCGTCGGCAAGGCTCAGGCCTGGCTGGGCGGCACGCTGAAGATCAAGCCAATCCTTTCGCTCGAGTACGAAATCACGCCCGTCGAGCGCGTGCGCACCGCCGGGCGGGCGTTCGAGCGCATGGTCCAGTACGCACAGGAACTCCACGACTCAGGCGCCGATGGCTGGGTTGTACAGCACATCCAGGCGCCCGAGCAGGCCGGGCGCCTTATCGATCGCTGCCGCGAGATCTTCGATTCCGAGCCGGTCTTCACCTCCGAGGTCGGACCGGTGCTCGGCACCTACACAGGCCCCGGCATGATCGGCGTAGGCGCGATCCCGCGCACGCTCCTAACCTGACGACGCGGTCGCTGGGCAAGCGAGGCGAATAGAAAAGGCCCACCCACCCCACGTGGCGTGCTGGCCGATCAGTCGATCGCATCTGATCGACGATCGGTACGCGAGCGACCGAGGACAAAGCCTCGCGCTGGCCGAAACGGGGATGCGAGCCGAAGGCGAGTGTCTCCCGGCTTCGGTCAGCGGCCGCGCCGGCGGCGGCGCAACATGCGCGCGCCGAGGAACAGCCCCACGACGGCAGCCGCGGCTGTGACTTCGGGGCGGTGGCGCTCGAGATGCCCGCGCCAGTCGGCCAGGTGCGTAACTTCGCCGCGCAGGCGCACCAGTGAGACTGCCAGCTCCTCGCGGTTGGCCTCGATCGAGCTGCGAATCTCAGCCGGGCTGCGCGTCGCCATCAGATATCTCCCTGCTCGCTGGTTTCCATGCCCGGATCGGCATCGGTGCCCGCGGACACCGTCTCGCGAATTTTCCGTGCCTCATCGATAGCCATGCTAGGCACTGGTGGGGATCCCTTTTTGACCGCTTTGGCGGCGATCAGCCCTGCGACCACGCCCAGCACCACCAGGATCGCAGCCATCGCGAAGAATCCCCAGAAGAAGGTCAGCGAGTTGCCGATCGGTAGCTCATAGAACAGCAGCCAGGCGCATCCGATCAATACGAAGAACAGCGCCGTGACAAGGAAGATGCCCGCAGCGGCGGCGACCACGGCGCCTTTGGCGAGCTTGCCGATCTTCTCGGTGACCTCTGCCTTGGCCAGCTCGATCTCCTCGCGGACCAGCAGCGTCGCGCGCTCCGATACTTCGGTTATCGCCGTCGCGATGCCCTGTGCCCCCGTCGCCGAGCCAGCGTTCTGCTGGCCGTCGCGTGTGTCGCTGCCGGGCGTCTCGCTCACTCCGGCGGCTCCTCGTCGAACACGCGCCTCCACACAAGCGCCCCCGCGCGGTGAGCGACGATGCTCGATAGCGCGGTTAGCCCCGCGAGCAGGCCTGACCACATCAGCCGCTTGACCATGTCGTTCTCCATCCGTGGCAGTCTATTCCCCGCGGAGGTCACTTCCATGCCTGAGCCAGCTCAGGAAACGCTCGCCTCGCCAACCACGCTGCACTCGAGTCCTCCGCAGACCGTCTCCACCACGAGCCACTTCGCCCGCTCGAAATGCTCCTCGCCCTGCGGGCGCAGGCCGAAGATCCAGCCCGTGAGCAGCTGCTCGATCGTGCCGTAGAAGGCCATCGCGGCGAAGCGGGCTTCGATCTCTGGCTTGAAGACCCCCTCTGCCTGTGCCTTGGTGACGATCTCCCCGATCAGCTCGTAGGCCTCCCGGATCTGGGCGAGGTGGGTCTGCCCGAACGAGTTCGCCGCGCGCGTGACCTCGACGATGATCACCTTCATGAGGTCGGGGTCGTGCCGGTAGCTGTCCACGATGAACGACGCGATCGCGCCAAGCTTCTCGCGCACTGCAAGCGGCTGTGCGTCGACCTCGCGGATCAGCTCGAGCATCACGTTCCAGCGCTCGAGGAAGAGCGTGTCGAGCACCTCGTCCTTGGATGAGAAGTAGTGATACACGAGCCCGTACGCGACCCCGGCCTCGTCGGCAATGTCCGAAACGCGGCAGGCATGGAAGCCCTGGCGGGCGAACACCCTCACGGCCGCGTCGAGGATCAAGCGGCGCTTGTCCGGCGCCGTGGCCCGCTCTGCCTTCATTAGGCCGCCTCCGGCCAGCGGTAGGCGGCGGGGCGGCGGTTTGCCAGCGAGGGAAGCCGTGCACGGATCTCGCGCTGATACTCGAGGTCCAGCTCGGCGACTATGTATCCCTCACGGTCGGGCGCCTTTGCCAGCACTACACCCCAGGGATCCACGATCATCGAGCGCCCGCCGGAGTGCAGGCCGCTCTGGTGGCGGCCCACCTGGTTGGCCGCAATCACAAACGTCTGGTTCTCGATCGCGCGCGCCCTGATCAGAGTCTCCCAGTGATCGCGTGTGGTCGGCAGCGTGAAGGCCGACGGCAGCACGATCACGCGCGCGCCCCGCACGGCGAGGATCCGGAAAAGCTCGGGAAAGCGCAGGTCGTAACAGATCGACATACCCAGCTCCACGCCATCCACCGTCTGGCTGAGAACGATCTCATCGCCCCCCTCCTCTACGTCTGACTCGCGGTAGCTCTTTCCCTCGATGTCGACGTCGAACATGTGCACCTTCCGGTAGCACGCCTTGAGAACGCCTTGCGGGTCCACGTGTACAGAGGTGTTGGACAGCTTCTCCTGACCGGGCACCTGCTCGGCGATTGATCCGGCCACCAGGTCCACCCCCAGCTCGCGTGCCGCTGCCCGCGCCCAGGAGATCGCCGGCCCATTGAGCGTCTGCGCCCCGTCGCGCAGCTGCTGGCCGGTGCCGATCAGTATCCACTTCTCGGGGAGTACGATCAACCGCGCGCCGTCCGCCGCTGCGGCGCGTGTCAAGCGGTCGGCCGCGGCGAGGTTCGCGGCCTCATCGGCGGTGGAGTTCAGCTGGACTGCCGCGACCCTCATGTCTCATTCCCCTTCCGCGACGCTTTCACCGCAGAATAGATTGACTAGTCAGTCAACACCCCAGAGCATAGCGCCCACCGCAGCTTCACCGATGTTCCGTGGCACGCGACCGCTCAAGCGCTGGCGCTATGTGGGCGTGTTCTGCGAGGAGCTGATGGCGTGTGCTGCAGTTGTCCGGGTTGGACCACTCCTCCAGTCATTCTGGGCGGTCCATACGCGCAGCGACGGTCGCCTGCGTGAGCGTACGCGTTTACTTCCGCGACGGAGTTTCGTGCTTGAATCCCGACAACTGCGAATCAATGACACCGGCGTGCTGCTCGATCTCTGTATCGATGAGAACGAGGGCATCCAGGCTCTCTGCACGCACGGTCGCGAGCACGTGTGGACGCGCAAGCAGGCCGGCGTTCCGGTGAACGGAACGCTTGCCCTCGATGGCGGCCCGGAGCGGCAGATCGAGGCGCTCGCGGTGATCGACGACACCGCCGGCTACCACGCCCGCTTCACCGAGTGGTGGTGGAGCGCCGGGGTGGGCGAGAGTCCTGACGGGACGCCGCTTGCGTGGAACCTGGTGGCCGGCGTGAACGATCCGCCGGCCGGCTCAGAGCGGGCCGTGTGGGTCGCAGAGGCGCCGCGGGAGACCCCGCCCGTCACCTTCGATGAGGATCTCTCACGCATCCGCTGCGAGGACGGATCGGACCTGCGGTTCCAGGCGGAGGCCGAGCGCAGCCGCCGGGAGAACCTGCTGATCGTGAGAAGCGACTATCGCGCGCCGTTCGGCAGCTTCTCGGGGACGCTCCCGGGCGGGATCGAGCTAGCCCATGGCCTCGGGGTCGTGGAGCATCACCGCGCGCACTGGTAGTTATCGCTTGTGCTGGCGGCGCAGCTCGGCCAGCAGCAGCTTGGAGTGCATCGCCCCGAGCAGCTCGCGCAGCGGCTCGACGCCGGCAGCGACGATCTCCATCGCGCGCTCGACGTCCACCTCGCCCGCCAGGCGATCGAGCAGCGCGCGCACCTCATCGGCGACGAGCGGCTCCAGCGCCTCGCGGTAGCGCAGCGTGTCGTAGACGGTGAACCCGAGCGCCTCCTCGTAACCGCCTGCGCGGAAGCTCGCGATCGCCTCGATGATCTTGACGTCCTCGCTGTCGTAGCCGCGCTGGCTCGGCGTCAGCACGCCGATCTCCGCGAGCCGGTCGAGCACGTTGCGCGGCACGCCGTAGCGCTCGGCCACGACCTTGCGCGAGACGCGGCTCGAGTCCTCGGCGCTCGCGAGCGCCCGCTCGAGGATGCGATCCTCGAGCTCGATCAGCGCCTGCACGCGGTCGGGATCCTCGCGCAGCGCCCCCCGGATCACACGGAGCGGCATGAAGCGCTCCTCCTGGAGCCGCTTTATGAGCACGATCCGCTCCACGTAGTCAGGCGGGTAGTAGGCCATGTTGCGACTCGTCCTGACGACCTCCGCTTCGTCCCCTAAGAGGCCTTCGCGCAGGTAGTAGCGGATCGTCCCCGGGCTCACACCGGAGCGCTCGGCCAGCTCGGCCATCTTCAGCAGCGGCCGCTCAGCGGACGCGAGCGGAGCGGCGGCCTCGCCCTCGGCGCGCTGCCTGGCGACGGCCATCGCCGCTCAGACTCGCAGCGTCGGGCTGGGCTGGGCTGCCGCGGGCTCGCTGGGCCCGGCGACGGCGCCGCCGGCGATCAGCCCGGCCACCTCCGCCTCGCTGTAGCCGACCGCCCGCAGCACCTCCTCGGTGTGCTCACCCAGCGCCGGCCCCGGCATCCGCGCGTGATCGCCCGGGGTACGTCCCAGCTTCACCGGAATCCCGAGCTGGCGGACCGGCAGCCCGGCGCCGGGCTGCTCGATCTCGACGACCATCCCTCGCTCGCGCACCAGCTCGGACTGCAACGCCTCGTCGAGGTCCAGCACGGGCTCCAGACAGCAGTCGTGCTCGGAGGCGAACGCCTCCCATTCCGCGCGCGTGCGGGCGGCGAAGATCTCCTTAACCTGGCCGTGCGCCTCAGAGCCGGGCCCCTCGAACTGCTTCTCGACCAGATCCTCACGTCCCACCCCCCGGCACCACGCCTGCCAGAACTTCGGCTCCAGCGCCCCCAGCGTCACCCAACCGCCGGCGCACTCATACGGCCGGTAACAGATCAGCGACCCAGCCAGCGGCAAATCGCCCCGGTGCGGCACCGTCCCGCCGGCGAAGTACCCCGCCGCCACCATCGCCAGCCACGACAGCGCGCCGTCCGCCATCGATACGTCAACCAGTTGGCCCTCGCCGGAACCGTCGCGCTCGCGCAGCGCGGCCATGATCCCGAACGCCGCCATCAGCGCCCCGCCGCCCAAATCGGCGATCTGCCCCGCTGCTTGAATGGGACCCCCGCCCACCCCACCGCCGCGCTCGCCCGTCAATCCGAGCAGCCCCACGAGACCCAGGTAGTTCATGTCGTGACCTGACGCGTCGCGCTTCGGACCGGTCTGCCCGTAGCCCGAGATCGCGCAGTACACGATGCCCGGATTCTCCTCGCGCATCCGCTCATAGCCCACGCCGAGGCGATCGAGCACGCCGGGGCGGAAGGACTCGAGCACGACGTCGCATTCACGCACCAGGCGCAGCAACACCTCGCGGCCCTGCTCGCTCTTGAGATCGATGCGGATCGAGCGCTTGTTGCGGTTCAGCGACAGGAACAGCGCCGACTTCGCGCTGTCGTGCGTCCCCTCGTAATAGGGAGGGGACCAGCGGATGTAGTCGCCCATCCCGGTGTCCTCGACCTTCACCACATCCGCCCCGAAGTCTGCCAGCAGCAGCGAGCAGAAACCGCCCGGCAGCAGCCGGGAGAGGTCGAGCACGCGAATGCCCTCCAGGGGCAGGCTCATGTCCCTCGTTGCGGGACGTTCAGCATTGTCCGGGCCTCCTCCACGCTCGCCGGACGGCGGCCCATGTCTTCGGTCATCTGCCGAGCCTTCGCGATCAGCTCGCCGTTGGACTTGGCCATCTCGCCGTTTGGCAGGTAGAGGTTGTCCTCCAGGCCCACCCTAATCGAGCCGCCAAGCGAGAGGGCCGCGCCGACGAGCATCCACTGGTCTCGTGAGATCCCGATCATTCCCCAATGCGAGCCCACAGGGATGTTGTCCACCATCGCCGCCAGGTTGCGCGCGCTCGGCGGAATACCCCCGACCACACCCATAACGCAGTCGACGTGCAGGGGAGTCTTCAGCACGCCCATGTCGATCAGCGGCACGAGGCTGCCGACGTGGCCGATGTCGAAGCACTCGTGCTCGGGTTTGATGCCGAGTTCGTTCATCGCACATAACAGCTCGATGATCTCCTCGAACGGGTTGGCGAAGACCATCTTGAACACGAACTCTTTTCTCGACTTCGAGTACTTCGCGTAGTTCATCGAGCCCATGTTCAAGGCCGCCACCTCGGGCCTGCAGGCACGCAGATATTCGATCCGCTTCTGGACCGGCACACCGATCGTCCCAGTCGAGAAGTTGATGATCGCCCCGTTCCCCACCTCCGCCCGGATCGCGTCGCTGATCGCCTGGAAGTCCTCGATCTCATAGCTCGGCGTCCCGTCCGGTTTGCGCGCGTGGATATGGATCATCACGCCGCCCTCGTCGACGATCCGCCGCGCCTCCGCCGCGTACTCCTCCGGCGTATACGGGATCGCGGGGCACTGCTCGCGATTGGCGATCGCCCCCGAGATCGAGCACGTGATCACAACGGGATCGTCGAGGCTCATACCGGGATGACCCCATGACGCTTCCAAGGACGCTCGACGTGCTTGTTCTCCGTCAGCTCGAGCGCGCGAGCGATCGTCAGACGAGTCTCGCGCGGGTCGATCACGTCATCGATCATGGCGTTGCCCGCAGGCACGTAGACATCGATCAGCTTGCGATAGGCCGCTATCAGCTCGGCCTTCTTGGCCTCCGGATCCTCAGCTTCCTCGACCTGTTTGCGCATCACGATCTCCACCGCCCCCTCAGCGCCCATCACGCTGATCTCGGCAGACGGCCATGCGACGATCAAATCCGGCTCGTATGCGCGGCCGTTCATCACGTAGTAGCCCGCGCCGTAGGCCTTGCGCGTAATCACGGTGACCTTCGGCACTGTCGCGTTGGCGACCGCGTAGAGCATCTTCGCGCCGTGGCGGATGATCCCGTCGGCCTCGACCTTGCTGCCGACCATGAAGCCGGGCACGTCCATCAGGAACACGAGCGGGATCGCGAAGGCGTTGCACAGGTTGACGAAGCGCGCGGCCTTGTCGGCCGAGTCGTTGTCGAGGATGCCTCCCAGGTGCTTCGGCTGGTTGGCCACGATCCCCGCCGGGCGCCCCCCGAAGCGCGCGAAGCACGTGATGATCGTCTTCGCCCACTGCCCCTTCATGTCGAAGTAGAAGCCGTCGTCGGCGATCCGGCGGATCACTTCGTACATGTCATACGGCTTGCGGTTTGACTCGGGCAGCACGTCGAGCAGATCCTCGTCGCCGCGCTCGATCGGGTCGTCATTCGCACGCCTCGGTGGCGGCAATTCACAGTTCTGCGGCATGAAGGAGAGGTATTGCTTGACGGCATCGATGCATTCCTCGTCGTCTGCCACCTCCAGGTCGCCGACGCCGGACTTGCGGCAGTGCACGCGCGAGCTCCCCAATTCCTCCTGGGTGACCTCCTCGCCGATCGCCGCGCGGACGAGGTGTGGCCCTGCGAGCGCCATCGAGCCGCGCCCCTTGACCATCGGCACGAAGTCGGCCAGGCCGGGGATGTACGCCGTGCCGGCCGCGCACGGGCCCATCAGCGCGGCGATCTGCGGGATCACGCCGCTCATCACGACCTCCTCGCGGAACAGGTGCCCCGAGCCGGCGAACAACGAGCCGACGGCCTCCTGGATGCGCGCGCCCGCGGAGTCGAGCAGCCAGACGAACGGGATGCGCTTCGTCAATGCCAGCTCGCGCAGGCGCGTGACCTTCAGCTCGCCCGTCATGCCCATCGAGCCGGCCATCACCGTGAAGTCGTACGCGCACACCGCCACCAGTCGCCCGTCGACCTTGCCGTAGCCGGTGATCACGCCGTCGGCCGGAGCCTCCTTGCCGTCCATCGCGCGCTGGGCGAAATGCGGGCGGCCGTGGATTCCCAGCTCGGTGAACGTGCCGTCGTCGATCAGCAGCGCCAGGCGCTCGCGCGCCGTCAGCTTCTCGGCGGCGTGCTGCTTCTGGATCTTCTCCTCGCCGCCGCCGAGCTTGATCTGCGCGCGACGCTCCTTTAGATCCTCAACCAGCGGACGTAGCAGGGAGGTCGTCTCCTGGGCGCTCATCAGCGACCTTTCCAGATGGGATCGCGCTTCTCGAAGAATGCGCTCACACCCTCGACGATGTCCTCGGTGGAGAGCGCGAGCGTCAGCTGCGCGCGCAGATAGTCGAGGGCGTCGTCCAAAGGCATGTCGAGCTGGCGGCGCATCGCTTCCTTGCCGAGGCGCACGATCGCAGGCGACTTCGACGCGAGCTTGGCGGCCCAGTCGGCGACGGCCGCATCGAAGATGACAGCCGGCACGACCTTGTTGACGATCCCGGCCGCGAGCGCCTCCTGCGCGGACCAGCGCTCGCCGAGCAGCAGCAGCTCGTTGGCCTTCTTGCGCGGGACGTTGCGATAGATCAGCGCCATGATCATGAACGGGAACGTGCCGATATTGATCTCGGGCGTGCCGAACGTGGCGTCTTCGGAAGCGACGATGAGATCGCACGCGAGCGCGATCCCGAGCGCACCCGCCAGCACGTGCCCGCGCACAGCGCACAGCGTCGGCTTCGTCAGCGAGCCGATCCGGCGGAACAGCGCGACGAAGCGCTCGGAGGCGAAGTGCTTGTGCACGAGCGCCGTCTCGCCGGCGAACCCGCCGAGGTTGGCGCCCGAGGAGAACGTCCCCGCGTGCGAAGAGCAGAGCACGACGCAGCGCGCGCCGGGGTCCTGCTCGGCGCGCTCGAACGCGGCGAGCAGCCCCGCCAGCAGCTCGGCCGACAGCGCGTTGCGCGTGTCGGGTTCGTTCAGCGTGATCGTGGCCACGCCGTCGGCAAGGATGTAGAGGACCGGCTCGGCAGATGGATCGCCCACGAACGCCATCCTAACCGGATCTCGCCGATCGCGGAAAGTAAGCAGCTCTACTGTTTACTTTCTCCGAGGACTGCGTTAGCCTCCGCCATCCACACAGAACCCTAGGAGAGAGCCCCACATGGCCGCCACCGCCGAGAGCGTGCGCAAGCCCGACCATCAGAGCGCGCGCAAGCATTTCATCTTCACCGACGAGCACGAACAGCTGCGCGAGTCGATCCGCAACTTCGCAGTCAAAGAGCTCGCGCCGCACGCCGAGGAGTGGGAGGAGACGACGTTCCCCGACTCGGTGTTCGCGCGCATGGGCGAGCTCGGCTTCCTCGGCCTGGACAAGCCCGAGGCGTACGGTGGGCAGGGCGGCGACTACTACACGAGCCTCGTGCTGGCGGAGGAGATCACCAACGGCAACTCCGGCGGGCTGGCAATGGGGATCGCGGTCCATACCGACATGGCGATGCCGCCGATCCTCGCGTTTGGCTCAGAGGAGCAGAAGCAGCAATGGGTCGTGCCCGCGATCAAGGGCGAGAAGATCCTCTGCCTTGGGATCACCGAGCCCGACGCCGGCTCAGATGTGAAAGGGATCAAGACGCGCGCGGTCAAGGACGGAGACGACTACGTGATCAACGGGTCGAAGACCTACATCACCAACGGCCACCGCGCCGACGTGATCGTGCTCGTGACGAAGACCGACTCGGACGCCGGCTACGACGGCTTCACGCTGTTCCTCGTGCCGATGGACGCTCCGGGCGTGATCCGCGAGAAGAAGCTCGAGAAGCTCGGCATGCACGCGTCGGACACCGCGCTCTTGACCTTCCAGGACGTGCGCGTGCCCGAGAGCGCCGTGCTCGGCCAGGTGGGCAAGGGCTTCTACCACATCATGTGGGAGCTCCAGGGCGAGCGATTGATCGGTGCCGCGGGGATGGTGGCGGGCGCGCAGAAGTGCTTTGAACGGACGTTGCAGTACGCGCACGAGCGCAAGGCGTTCGGCCGTGAAATCGGCAAGTTCCAGGTGATCCGCCACAAGTTCGCCGAGATGGCCACCAAAATCGAGTCTGCGCGGCAGATGACCTACATGACCGCCTGGCGCTTTCACAACGGCGAGTACCCGGTGAGGGAGATCTCGATGGCCAAGCTCCATGCCTCGCGGGTGCTCTGTGAAGTGGCCGACGAATGCATCCAGATCCACGGCGGCGCCGGCTACATGCGCGAGTACGGCGTCGAGCGCGTGTGGCGAGACGCGCGCCTGAACCGCATCGGTGCGGGCACCGACGAGATCATGCTGGACGTGATCGGGCGCTCGTATGGCTTGTAGACCTTGCCGCTGACGCCGCCGTTCACTGAGGAGCATGAGGAGCTGCGGGCGTCCGTCCGCGGCTTCATCGACCGCGAGCTCGCACCGCACGCCCAGCAGTGGGAGCAGGACGAGTGGTTCCCGGACGAGGTCTTTCCCAAGCTCGCCAAGCAGGGCCTGCTCGGGCTGAAGTACCCGACCGGGCTCGGTGGCCAGGGCGGCGACTACCTGCACGAGGCCGTGCTGTGCGAGGAGATGGCCCGTATCGGCTCAGGCGGCACTGCGGCGGGAATCGGCGCGCACATCAACATAGCCACCCCGCCGATCTGGAAGTTCGGTACCGAGGAGCAGAAGCAGCGCTACCTCGTGCCGTCGATCGCCGGCGAGCGGATCGGGGCGCTGGGCATCACCGAGCCCGGCGCGGGCTCGGACGTCGCGGCGATCTCCACGCGGGCCGAGCGCGTCGAC
The DNA here is from genome assembly GCA_035940195.1 of Solirubrobacteraceae bacterium. Lineage (GTDB taxonomy): Bacteria > Actinomycetota > Thermoleophilia > Solirubrobacterales > Solirubrobacteraceae > Palsa-744. The sequence continues at coordinate 101,829 of DASZFC010000088.1, read as the reverse complement.
GGCGGCTTCCTGGTCAATGGTGAGAAGACGTACATCACCAACGGCGTGCGCGCACACTTCATCGTGACCGCCGTGAAGACCAGGAATGAGGGCCCACCCACCCGTCACCACGACATCTCCTTTTTGATCGTCGACCGCGGCGAGGGTATGACCTCGTCGAAGCTGCAGAAGCTCGGCTGGCACGCCTCGGACACCGCCACGATCGCCTTCGAGGACGTGTTCGTGCCGGAGGAGAACCTTCTCGGGACCCTCAACGAGGGCTTCGCGCTGATCATGGCCAACTTCCAGTGGGAGCGCCTGGCGATGGCGCTCGGCGCCGTCGGCGCGATGACGCTCGCGTGGGAGCGCACAGCGCAGTTCGCCCAGGAGCGCAATGCCTTCGGGCGTCCGCTGTCCGGGCACCAGGCGATCCGCCACAAGCTCGTGGACCTTGCCACCTCGGCGCACACCTGCCGCTGCGTCACCTATGACGCGTTGCGCCGCTTCGTCGCGGGCGAGGAGCCGCTGAAGGAGGTGACGATGGCCAAGCTGCTCACCCAGCGTGCCTGCTTTGAGCTGATGGACGAGTGCCTGCAGATCCACGGCGGCGCCGGTTATATGAAGGAGGTCTGGGTGCAGCGGGCCGCCCGCGACGCCCGCCTCGGGCCGATCGGCGGCGGCAGTGACGAGATCATGCGTGAGATCCTCGGCCGCGTTCTGGCCCTGTAAGCGCCACGGCACCACGGGGGGTGGTCGGGAGGGGCCGCCCCCCTCCCGCTGACGAGATCCTGGGGCGCGTTCTGGCTCTCTGAGATCCTGCAAAAACCCGTCCAAGCCACGCAAACCGGCTCATGCCCGCGGACCTTCGGGCCGATGCCTGAAACGTGGCCCGACTCCGCCTCGTCCTTGTCCCTGCGCTCTTTGCCATCTGCCTGTGCACATTGTCCGCCGGGGCCGACTTCGCCTCCGGTGCCACTCACCGTCGCGCCCACCACCACGCCCACCGCGCGGTTACCTGCGCCAAGCGCAGCAGCTTTCATGCCCGGGGCGGTCATCCCCGTCGCCGCCGGCCTTACGGGTCCTGTCCCAGGCGACGACGCTCCGCCGGACACACTACTCACCGGCCCTTGCGGAGCCATCGCCACTCAATCCGGCGCGTCCATTCTCACCACGTTCCGCCCGCGTCCAGAAGCGACACCTGCACAAACGCCAACCTCAGGCCCAGCGAGGACGATCTCGAAAGCATCCGCACTGCCACCCTCTGCCTGGTCAACCGCGAACGTGCTGGACATGGCGAGAGCCCACTGCAGCCCAACGGGCAGCTCGAGCAGGCAGCCCAGCGTCATACAGAGGACATGGCGTTCGGCAACTACTTCGAACACACGGGAGCGAACGGTGACACACCGCTGAGTCGCATTCGCTCCTGCGGCTATATCTACAGTTCGCAAGTCGGCTACGAAGTCGGCGAGAACATCGGCTGGGGCACGCTGTGGCTGGCGACCCCACGTGCGATCGTCGCCGCGTGGATGGCCTCCCCCGAACACCGCGCGAACATCCTCGACGCCCACTTTCACGACACCGCGATCGGTATCTCCCCCCATCCCCCCACCTCGCTCGCCCGCGGCCAGGACGGCGCGATCTATACGCAGGACTTCGGAGTCATCATCACCGGGTGATCGCTGCACCGCACCGCCCCGGCGGCCCATACGGGCCGGCCAGATATAACCTCCAGTCACTGACCACGACAAGGAGACCTAACGGCTATGGGAGTACTCGACGGCAAGTCGGCGATCGTGACTGGCTCGGCGCGCGGAATCGGGCGCGCTACGGCGGAGCTGCTCGTTGCTCAGGGCGCGCAGTGCCTCATCAACGACCTCGACGGCGACGTGGCCGAGCAGGCCTCTGGGGAGATCGCCGGTGAGACCGCGGTGTTCGCCGGTGACCTGACCAAGCCCGGCGTCCCTGAGGATCTCGTGCAGAAGGCAATCGACTCCTTCGGCAAGATCGACATCATTGTCAACAACGCCGGCTACACGCTCGACGCGCCGATCCACAAGATGTCCGATGAGCACTTCCAGGCGATGATCGACATTCATACGGTCGTCCCCTTCCGCGTGATCCGCGCTGCCGCGCCGCACCTGCGCGAGCCCGCAAAGATTGAGAAAGAGGAAGGCAAGGAGGTGTTCCGCAAGATCGTCAACATCTCCTCGACCTCGGGCACGTTCGGCAACCCTGGGCAGGCCAACTACTCGGCCGGCAAGGCGGGCGTCGTCGGCCTGACCAAAACGGTCGCCAAGGAGTGGGGCCAGTTCAAGGTCAACGTCAACGCCGTCGCCTTCGGCTTCATCGACACCCGCCTGACCCAGGCGAAGGACGGCGAGAACACGATGGAAAAGGACGGCGAGAAGATTCAGCTCGGCATCCCCGAGCAGATGCGCGGCATGGCCTCGATGCTGATCCCGCTGGGACGCCCGGCTTCGCCTGAAGAGGCTGCAGGAGGCGTGTTCTTCCTCTGCTCACCATGGTCCAACTACGTTCACGGGCAGACACTCCACGTCACAGGCGGGCTGTTCGGCGGGATGAGCGGCTGAGCCAGCGGCAGCGCAGAGCTAAGGGCGGCTCGGACCCCTGAGATCGAGCAGGCAGCCCGAGAAGTAGTCCCCCGCGGGCGAGGCGAGGTAGGCGACGAGCGCCGCCACCTCGCCCGCGGTGGTGGCCTCGCCCGCGGCGATCGTCACCGTCGTGATGCCATAGCGAGCCCACTCGATCGAGAGCGTGCGCGCGAGGTTCTCGAGTCCTGCGCGCGCAGCATCTGCGTGAATCCCGGCATCGGGAGCCGGAGCTAGATAGACGATCCGACCGGCTCGATCTGCCGGCAGAAACGCACGGTTGACGACTGCCCGCGTGATGTTCCAGATGGCGTGCAGGCAGATGCCCAGAGCGCCGGGGTCACCGTCATTGAACAGGCCTGCGCCATCGAGGACCAGCAGGTCCAGGCTCCCGAGCTCAGCGACGGTAGCGGTGATGAGCTCGTCCACGACCGCTTCCCCGGCGCCATCGAGGGCACAGGTGTGTACGCGAGCTCCCAGCTCTGCGCACGCCTCGCTCACCGCTGCGGAAAAATGAGCGTCCGGTTCGGTTGCGCCCGCCACCAGGACACACAGATCCGCCAGCAAGCCTTCGCGCAGCAGCTCAGGGGCGAGCACGGCTATTGCACAGCGATGTGCCGCGCGCGGCTCTCGGCCCGGCGCTGCTCGCGCAGCCCGCGCAGGATGCCCTTGCGCCCGTGCGCCTCCAAGCCGGCGTAGAGCTTGCGAATCTCCAGAAGGATCTCATCAGCGACCGCCTGCTGCTGCTCGGGCGTGGGATGCCCGGTCTGCTCCCAGCGCAGCGCGTCGCCGTACTGCACGGTGACCTTGGGGAATTGCAGGCGCTTCCAGTTGCGGATGCGCGAGGAGCCGTGAATCGCGATCGGCACGACCGGCGCGCCGGTCTCCAGCGCCAGGCGTCCGATCCCGCGCTTGGCGTGTTCGGCCACCTTGCCCGTGCGCGAGCGGCCGCCCTCGCAGTACATCGTGATCGCACCGCCGCGCGCGAGGATCGTCTCGGCAGTGATGAACGTCTCCTCGTCGCGTGCGCCGCGGCGCACCGGGAAGACGCCGCCGTGGGTATAGATGAACTGCATCAGCCCCGGTTTGAACAGCTGCGACTTGGCCATGAAGCGCACCTTGCGCCGGATGTAGCAGCCCATCAGGAAGTGGTCCATAAACGAGAAGTGGTTTGGCGCAAGGATCACCGCGCCGGCGCCAGGAACCTTCTCCGAGGAGATCGAGCGCACCCGCAGGAACGTGTAGGCGTACAGCGAGGTGATCACCCGCGTCAACTCATAGGCCCAGTCCGGTTCGCGCGTACGTGAGCGCTCGTGGAAGCGGTCGAAGTGCTCCTTCGGCCGGGGGTCGGCGTAGACCTGTTCGCGCATCGAGGCGAGATCGCTCATCTCAGCGCTTTACCTCGCAGGCCCGGCAAAGTTACGCGTCGCTGCGCGCCAGTCCCAGCGCGTCCGCCCAGCCCGCGAGCAGACTGGCGCGCTCGTCCTCGCTCATACGCGGCTCGTAGCGCCGGCGCTCGCGCCAGTGCTCGCGCACGCCGGAGACCGTCCACAGACCGGCGCCGACGCCTGCCAGGTAGGCGGCACCGAGCGCGGTCGTCTCTGAGATCTCGGGCAGCACGACGGGTACGCCGAGCACGTCCGCCTGGAACTGCATCAACCAGCCGTTCGCGCTCGCGCCGCCATCGGCGCGCAGCTCGCTCAGCGGCGCCACGTTCCCCGCCTCCATCGCACGGACCGCGTCGACGGTCTGATAGGCGCTCGCCTCGAGCGTCGCGCGTGCCAGGTGAGCGCGGCCGGTACCGCGGGTGAGTCCGGTGATCGTTCCGCGCGCGTAGGGATCCCAGTGCGGTGAACCGAGGCCGGTGAGAGCCGGGACGAAGTACACGCCATCGTTGCCCTTCAGCGACGCGGCCAGCGCCTCCGTGTCGGACGCGCGCTCGATGATTGAAAGCCCATCGCGCAGCCATTGCACGGCGGCGCCGGTGACAAAGATCGACGCCTCGAGCGCGTAGGCGGTGGAGGAGGGGGCGCCCGGGGCTCCAATCCCCCACGCGACGGTCCCGATCAGGCCGGGCGCCGGCTCGGGTGCCCGAAAGCCCGTGTTGATGAGCACGAACGAGCCCGTCCCATATGTGTTCTTGCCCATTCCCGGATCCACACATGCCTGGCCGAACAGTGCCGCCTGCTGATCACCCGCGACGCCCGCCACCGCGACCGCATGGCCGTGCAACGCCTCGGGGCGCGTCTCACCAAAAGCCCCTGCGCTCGGCAGGACACGCGGCAGCGCGCGTTCGGGGACGCCCAGCAGATCGAGCAGCTCTGGGTCCCAGCGGCCGGTGGTGATGTCGTACAGCATTGTGCGCGAAGCGTTGGAAACGTCAGTGACATGCTCGCCCGTGAGCTTGAAGATCAGCCAAGAGTCGATCGTGCCGAACAGCGCCGTGCCATTGCTCGCCCGCTCACGCAGGCCCTCCACGTTCTGAAGCAGCCACTCGATCTTCGTCCCGGAGAAGTACGGGTCGAGCACCAGACCGGTGCGTGCGCGTACGAGCGGCTCGTGTCCTGCCTCTCGCAGCTCTGCACAGCGGACCGCCGTGCGGCGGTCCTGCCACACGATCGCGTTGTATAGCGGCTCCCCCGAGGACGGGTCCCAGACACACACCGTCTCGCGCTGGTTGGCGATCCCCACCGCCGCCAGATCCCCGGGACGCACCCCCGCATCCCCCAGCGCCTCGCCGGCGACCGCCTGTGTCACCGACCAGATCTCGCCCGCGTCGTGCTCGACCCAGCCGGGCTCGGGGAAGTGCTGGGTGAACTCGCGGTGGGCGCGGCCGATCGGCTCGGCCTGCTCATCGAACACAAAACAAGTCGTACCAGTCGTACCTTGATCGATCGCGAGGATCATCCCGGCGCGAGCCTACCGCCGAGACAGATAGACGCGCACGAAATCGATCAGCTGGCGCCCGCGGTGGAGGAACCCCATGAGCGTGCGGCCGGTGACGCGGTGGGTGAGGTCCAGTTCTATCTCGGCGACGCGATGCCCAGCGCGCACTGCGTCGATCGTCATACCCATCTCCATGCCGAAGCCGTGCGCAAAGGGCAGCACGTCTTCCAGCGCGCGGGCGTGCAACGCCCGCTGTCCGGAGACCGGCGCCTGCGCTTGCAGACCGCACCGCCCCCTAATCGCCCAGCGCGCGAATCCCACAGCCAGGCCAACTCCTCCCCCAACACGCCGAGCGAACGCGGCCACCGCCAGGTCGGCCTGTCCCTGGCGCACCGCCTCGACGAGCGGCCCGAGCTTCGCTGCCGACTCACCGAGATCCCCGTCGCAGAGCACGAAGACCGGTTCCTGCCGATCGCCGGTCGCCGCCAATGCCTCGCGCGCAGCGGCCGTGGCAGCGGCGCCCTTGCCGATCACCCGCTCGCTGCGCACCACCTGCGCCCCGGCCTTCCGAGCGAGGTGTGCCGTGGCGTCAGTCGAGCCGTCGTCGGCCACCCAGACCAGCGCACCGCGGAAGGCAGCGGCGAGCCCGTCCAACGTGGCCCCGATCCGAGGGGCCTCGTTGTAGGCGGTGACGATGACGAAGATGTTCGAGGGCATGGATCGATCGGCACCGGAGGCTATCCTCCCCAACCGTCACCGGATCAACCAGGAGGATCGCGACATGGCTGAGGTAGAGGCCCACATCACCGGCACCGTATGGAAAATCGAGTGCGCCGTCGGAGACACGATCGAGGAGGGCGACACGGTGGCGATCCTCGAGTCGATGAAGATGGAGATGCCGGTCGAGGCCGAGGACGCCGGCACGGTCTCAGAGATCCGCTGCGAGGAGGGCCAGGCGGTCAACGAGGGCGACACACTCGTCGTGCTGGAGTAGGAATAGGTGTCACACGGTGAGCACACCCGGGAGCTCGCGGACGGCAAGCTGCTGACCGACGAGCCTGCCGAGGGCGTTGTACGACTGACGATCTCCAACCGAGAGAAGCGCAACGCGCTCGATCATCCGATCCTCGACGCGATCACCGCGACGCTCACCGAGCTGTCCTCTGGAGAACCGGGGACGCGATGCGTCGTGGTCACGGGCGCACACGGGATGTTCTCGGCCGGGTATGACATCGGCGAGATTCCGGACGAGGAGTTCGAAGAGCGCGCCGAGCGGCTGGTCGCACACCCGTTCACCGAAGCGATCGACGCGCTCGAGTCCTTCCCGTACCCGACCCTCGCGGTGCTCCCCGGTCACACGATCGGCGGCGGCCTGGAGCTCGCGCTGGCCTGCGACCTGCGCGTGGCCAAGCAGGACATCAAGCTGGGGATGCCGCCCGCGAAGCTCGGGCTGGTGTACTCGCACACCGGCCTGCGCCGCTTCATCGACGCGATCGGCGCGGCGCGTACACGCGAGCTGTTTCTGCTCGGCAGCTATATCGACGCGCCCACCGCGCTTGCGTGGGGGCTGGTCAACCGTCTCGCCCCGGCCGAGGAGCTGGACGCGGTGGCGCTCGAGGTGGCGAGCGAGCTCGCGGGCAACGCGCCACTCTCACAGCTCGGCAACAAGCGGGTGATCGGCGCGCTGCTGCACGCCGAGAGCGAGCTGGCGCCCGAGGCCGAAGAGGAGCTGGTCGAGCTGCGCCGCGCCTCCTTCGCCTCACAGGACATGCGCGAGGGAATGAAGGCCTTCGCCGAGAAGCGTCCCCCGCGCTGGAGCGGGAGATAAGTATTTATCCGAAAACTCCTCAGATCGGTTCCAGAGCCCACCAGGGTGCAAGCCCGGGAGTTTCGGATGATTCTCAAGCCGTCCGCCGCGCCGCATAACGTGCGCGCATGCCATCGCTGATCACCCGCGAGGAGGCGCTCCGCTTGGGCGCGATCGAGGACCACGCGGAGATCGAAGCTCTGATCGAACGCGCCTGGCAAGCGCGCGTGCAGCGTTTTGCCGACTCGACCGACATGTGCTCGCTGGTCAACGCCAAGTCGGGCGGGTGCGCCGAGGACTGTGGCTTCTGCGCCCAGTCACGCTTCGCCGAGGCAGAGACGCCGATGCACGCGATGATGGAGCCCGAGCAGGTGCTCGAACACGCGCGCGCCGCCGAGGCTGCGGGGGCGCACCGCTTCTGCATGGTCACCCAGGGCCAGGGACTGTCCAAGCGCGATTTCGAGAAGTACCTCGAAGGCGTCCGCCTGGTGGTGGAGCACACCAACCTGAAGCGCTGCGCCTCGGTCGGGCACATGTCCGCAGCCCGCGCACAGGCGCTCAAGGAGGCGGGCATCCAGCGTGTGCACCACAACGTCGAGACGGCCGAGAGCTACTACGACGAGGTCTCCACGACCGTGCGCTACGAGGGTCGTCTGCGGACGATCGAGGCGGTGCGCGAATCGGGCCTCGAGACGTGCGTCGGCGGCATCCTCAACCTCGGCGAGAGCCGAGAGCAGCGCGTCGAGATGGCGTTTGAGCTCGCCGCACTCGACCCCACGAGCGTGCCGGTCAACATGCTCAACCCGCGGCCGGGCACGAAGTTCGGCGACCGCGAGTACATGGATCCCTGGGAGGCCGTCAAGTGGATCGCGATCTTCCGCTTGATCCTGCCCGCGGCGCTCTTCAGGCTCTGCGGCGGGCGCGTGGAGAACCTCGGCGAGCTGCAGTCCCTGGCCGTGAAGGCGGGGATCAACGGCGTAATGATGGGCAACTTCCTGACCACGCTCGGCAACGAACCTGAGCAGGACCGGGCGATGTTCGAGGAGCATGGCCTGAACGTCGCGCGCCAGCCCGACAACGGCTCCAACCCACGTCCGGACAACCGCTCGGGCTGGCTGGAGGGAGAAACCCCAGATGTCGTCGAGGAGCTGCTGGACGATCCCGGGAGGGCTGAGGAGACCGTTCTGCAGGTGCGGTTGTGGGACCCGTCCAGCCAGCTGCGGTTCCGCGCCAAGCGCACAGTGCCGGCACGCCCCGATGGGGCGATTAACCAGGTTCCCCACACCCACCCAACCCCCCAATCCCACCCAGCCGCGGTCGGCTAGAGGAGAGGACGGAGTGAGCGAGATCGAGGAGCGCCTGGCGGAACTGGAGCGACTCGGTCTCAGTCGTCGCCTGCGTCTGGTCTCGGGGCCGCAGGGACCGACGGTGCTGCTCGACGGCAAGCCCGTATTGCTGCTGTGCTCGAACAACTACCTCGGCCTCGCGGACCATCCGCGCGTACGTGGAGCGGCAGCGGAGGCGGCGAAGCGCTGGGGCGTGGGCGCTGGGTCCTCGCGGCTGATCTCCGGCACGATGACCGTCCATCGTCGCTTAGAGGAGCGCCTGGCGGCATTCGCCGGCAGGCAGTCGTGCCTGCTGTTCGGCTCGGGCTATCTCGCGAACCTCGGCGTCATCGGCGCGCTCGCGGGACGCGGGGACACGGTCTTCTCAGACGAGCTCAACCACGCCTCGATCGTCGATGGCTGCCGCCTATCCCGCGCGGAGGTCGTCGTCTACCGGCACGCCGACGTCGAACACCTGCTGTGGAGCATGCGTCGTCACACTGGCCGCGGCAAGACACATGGCGGGCGTCTGATCGTCACCGACTCGGTCTTCTCGATGGACGGCGACGTGGCGCCGCTTGCGGAGATTGTCGAGCTCGCGCACACCTCCGGGGCGCGCGTGGCCGTCGATGAGGCTCACGCGATCGGCACATATGGGCCAGGCGGACGCGGCGTGCTCGCGCAGGAAGGCTTGGAGGGCGAGGTCGACGCGATCGTCGGCACCCTCGGCAAGGCACTCGGCTCATACGGTGCGTACGTGTGCGCAGACGAGGAGATGGTCCGCTACCTGATCAACACCGCGCGCTCGTTCATCTTTTCCACCGCGCCACCGCCGCCCGCGATCGCCGGAGCGCTGGCCGCGCTTGAGCTGCTGCAGGAGCGTCCGCACCGGGTGCAGCGACTGTGCGCCAACGCCCGGGTGCTGCGCCGCGCTCTCGCCTCCGAGGGTTTTGCGGTGCTCGAAGGCGATATGCACATCGTGCCGCTCGTCATCGGCGACGAGCGCGACACGCTGCACCTCTGCCAGGAGGCGATCGAGCACGGCGTGTTCGCCCAGGCGATCAGGCCGCCGACGGTGCCGGGCGGAACCTCGCGGCTGCGCCTGGCGACGATGGCCTCGCATACGGCCACGGACATGCGCATGGCCGCGGAGGTCCTCGCCGCGGCGGCGCGCAAGCTCGGCCTGGACCCGGCGCGGCTGGGTACCCCGCTGCCGAAGCCGGAGCCCGTGGAGGAGGCGGTGCGAGACGCAGAGCGCGAATCCTACGAGGCGATGCCCGTCGCAAGCTCCGCGCCGCCGACGCCTTTCGACATCGAACAGCCGCGCCTGCGAGGACCGCGTGCTCCCGCGGAGACGGGCTCAGGCGACGCCAGTGCACCGTTCGACGGCGAGCGCGAGGGCGCAGTCGCACACGCCGCCTAGCGCGGCTGCAACGGCGTGCGTGGGCTGTTCGTCACCGGGACCGACACCGGCGCCGGCAAGACCGTACTCAGCGCCGCGCTGCTCGCGGCCATGACCGCGGCCGGTGAGCGGGTGCACGCACACAAGCCGGTCGTGACTGGCTTGCACGAACCATCCAGCTCGTGGCCTGCCGACCACGAGCTGCTCGCCGCCGCCGCGGGCATGACACCCGAGGATGTCGCGCCGCTGCGTTACGGTCCCGCCGTCTCACCCCATTTGGCGGCGCAGCTGGCGGGCGAGCGCATCGACCCGGCCACATTGCTGGCCGCGGCGCAAGCCGCGGCCAAAGATACGACGCTCATCGCCGAGGGCGTTGGGGGCTTGTTGACACCGCTTGCCGACGGCTACACGGTGTGCGACCTCGCCGCCGCCCTCGGACTGCCTGTGCTGATCGCCGCCCGCCCGGGGCTGGGCACGATCAACCACACGCTGCTCACACTTCGCGCCGCCAGCGCGGCGGGGCTCGACGTACGCGCGGTCGTGCTCAGCCCATGGCCGGAGGATCCGTCCGCCATGGAGCGCTCCAACCGTGAGACGATCGCACGCATGGGTGAAGTCGAGGTCGACACGCTCGCCCGCGCAAGCGGACCGCAGATCGCCGAGCTTGCACGGGCCGGCGCGACGTTGCCGTGGCGTCGCTGGCTGGGTCACGCTTCAGCCTGACCCAACGCGTGCGGCATCGATCACGGCCGCCGTTACGCTGGCCAGATCCTCCTGCTCGATCACGTATGGGGGCATCGTGTAGATCAGATCGCGGAACGGCCGCAGCCACACGCCGCGCTCGACGGCCGCTGCAGTAACCGCCGCAACGTCCACCTCCTCGCGCATCTGCACCACACCGATGGCCCCGAGAACGCGCACATCGACCACGCCGGGCAGTTCGCATGCGGGCTCCAATCCAGCGCGCAGTCCCCTTTCGATCACACCAACGCGCTCACGCCAGCCACCGCCAGCGAGCAGATCGAGCGACGCCAGCGCCACCGCACAGGCGAGCGGGTTGGCCATGAACGTCGGCCCGTGCATCAGCCCGCCGCCCTCGCCCGCAGATACGACGTCAGCCACCGCCCGCGTGCAGAGCGTTGCGGCGAGCGTCATGTAGCCGCCAGTCAGCGCCTTGCCCACGCACATCACGTCCGGGGCCACGCCCGCGTGCTCGCTGGCGAACAGGGTGCCTGTACGCCCGAAGCCCGTGGCGATCTCATCCAGCACAAGCAGCAGGTCGTGCTCGTCGCACAGCCTCCTCAGCAGCGCGACGCACTCCGGCGCGTGGAACCGCATGCCCCCCGCCCCCTGGACGACAGGCTCCACGATCACGCCAGCCAGCTCGTGCTCGTGGCGAGCGACCAGGTCGCTCACATGCTCCGCCCAGGCGTGGTCGAGACCCACATCAAACCCGTCGGGTGGCCGATCGGCGAACACGTGCTCCGCCAGCACGCCGGTGAACATGCTGTGCATCCCCCCGATTGGGTCACACACGGCCATCGCGCCGAACGTATCGCCGTGATACCCGCCCCTTACCGTCAGCAGTCGCGTGCGCGCCGGACGTCCGAGCGCACGCTGGAACTGAAGACAGAGCTTGATCGCGACCTCGACCGAGACCGAGCCCGAGTCGGCGAAGAACACCCTCTCCAGCCCGTCCGGCGTGATCTCCACCAGGCGCCGGGCCAACAACACGGCCGGCTCGTGCGTGAGCCCTCCGAACATCACATGCGCCATCTGCCCGAGCTGGCCGGTTACGGCGCGATCGAGCGCCGGGTGGCGGTAGCCGTGAATCGCACACCACCACGAAGCCATCCCGTCGATCAGCTCGCGCCCGTCAGCCAGCTGCAGCCGCACACCCTTCGCCGAGACGACCGGCAGCGGTGCCAGCGCGCTGGGCAGCGCGCTGTATGGGTGCCAGATGTGCTCGGAGTCGAGCGCTAGCAGTGCGTCCCAATCGGTCAGACGGCGCCTAGTCCTCGTATAGGACGAAGTCGCGCTTACGCGCGCCGCACACCGGGCAGAACCACGTGTCGGGAATGTCCTCGAACGCCGTACCCGTCGGAATACCGCCGTCCGGGTCGCCCTCCTCGGGGTCATAGATGTAGCCGCAGGACTCACAGATCCAGCGCTGAAGGGTGGTGGTCGTCATGGATAGAAGATTACCGGCCGGTAGGCTGACGGGCATGAGCAACCCGATTGGGGAGCCGGGTCAGGAGCTCAACCTGGCAGCGCTGCCAGGGCAGGGCGCAGCCGGCGGGCCGGAGACACCGGCGCGACAGGCGGCCACCGTGATCCTGCTGCGCGACCGGGCGCAGAAACTCGAAGTGCTCTTAGTCAGGCGTACGCCGCAAGCGCGGTTCATGGGCGGCGTTTGGGTGTTCCCCGGCGGAGCCGTCGACGCCAGCGAGGGAGACGGGGATGATGCCCATCGCGCCGCGGCGATCCGTGAGTTGCGCGAGGAGGCCGCGATCGTGCTCGAGGATCCGCGAGCGCTGGTGAAGTTCTCTCGCTGGATTACCCCCGCGGCTGTGAAGGTCCGCTTCGACACGCACTTCTTCCTCGCCGCGCTGCCCGATGGGCAGGAACCGAAAGTCGACGGCGAGGAGTGCGTCGATCTGGGCTGGTTCACGCCCGCGGCAGCGCTCGAGGCCCACCGCCGCGAGCAGATCGTGCTCGTGTTCCCGACGATCAAGCATCTAGAACAGCTCAGCGAGTTCGAGGCAGTGGAGGAGTTGCTCTCCCATGCCCGCGGGCGCGAGGTGCAGCCGATCCAGCCGCGGGTGATCCTCGAGGGTGAGGTAGCCCGGGTGCTCCTTCCGGGCGAGCCCGGATACTGACCTTCGCAGCCGGCCCCGGCGATGCGCTAGAACGGGAGGATGCCCGCCGCGGCACGTGCATCCAGACCCTCCAGACTGACGGTCGCCGTGACCGGGCCCACGGGCGAGATCGGCCGGGCTGTGGTTGGAGCGCTCGAGCGCTCCCCCGAGGTGGGACGTGTGCTCGGGATGGCACGGCGGCCGTTCGACCCGGCCGCGCAGGGCTTGAAGAATGTCTCCTACCGGCGCGGAGACGTGCTCGACCGCGATGCCGTGGCAGACCTGGTGAAGGACGCCGACGTGGTTGTGCACCTGGCCTTCATGATCATGGGTGGCCCGCAGGAGACCTCGGCGGTGAACATGGAAGGCTCGCGCAATGTCTTCGAGGCCACCGTGTCGGCGGGCGTCAAGCGCCTGATTTATGCGTCGTCGGTGGCCGCATACGGGTTCCACGGGGGAAATCCTCAGCCGCTCACAGAGGAGGTGCCGGCGCTCGGCACCGCCAGCCACTACTACTCCGCCCAGAAGGCCGAGGTCGAGGCGATCTTGGGAGAGGTGCTGGGCGGCTCCTCCACCGCCGCTTACGTGCTGCGGCCGTGCATCGTCGGCGGTCCGGACGCGCCGCTTTTGATTGACAGCCTGCCCTACACCCAGCTCTCTGAGCGGCTGCCCGGAGCGGTCCTGCGCCTGCTCGACGGCGTGCCGATCCTCAAGCCAGTGCTGCCCGATCCGGGTGTGCCCTTTCAGCTCGTCCACCACGACGACGTCGCAAGCGCGATGCGCGCCGCCGTGCTCGGCCGCGGCGCTCCGGGTATCTACAACCTCGCCGGGGCCGGCGAGCTGACCGTCAAGCAGCTCGCCGAGGAGCTCGGCTGGTACTCGATACCAGTACCCGAGCTGGCCGTGGACGCAGTCGCGGAGATGATCGGGCGCCTGAGCTTCCTACCCGCGCAGGCGCAGTGGATCGCAGCCTTCCGTGAGCCAATGATCATGGACATCTCCAAGGCCAGACGCGAGCTTCGCTGGCGGCCCAAGCACGACGCACTGCAAACCCTGCGCGAAACGATCGCCGCCGAGCGGCTGGATCGTTTGGTTCGCTGAGAGAGGCTCAGCCGGCGCATCGCCATGTTGGCGCTTAGGTAGCACTCTGGGCTTTATGGCGTCCCTTTCGGCCTCCCCGCCGGGACGCCCGGAAGGTTTCGGGTGGTGCTGGCGTCTGAGGTCTTGATGTATTTAATCCCACAACGGAGGTCTCATGCTCACGAAGTCATCTGACGGGCACACTAGCCCACGCTCGCGTCGGTGGGGGGCGCTCGGCGTCGTCCTGGTCGCATTGGGAATAGCCGGTTGTGGCAGCTCTGGTTCCTCGAGCTCCGGAACCTCTTCATCCTCATCGTCGCCCGCACCCGCGGAAACAAAGGCGCCGGCGCAAGAAACGAAAGCGCCTGCGGAAACAAAAACTGAACCCGCGGGTGCCGGCATCCCGCAGGGTGAACACGCGGGAGATGGCGACAGCGATAATAAAGGCGGACCCAGCGACGGGGATGGCAACCTCTAGGACACTGCTGGTCGGGCTGCTCGCACTAGCAACGGCGGGAGGCGGCTGCGGCGCGAGCGCCCACAGGGCACCGCCGGCCCCGGTGCAGCGCTCGACAGGGTTGGCAATCCCGTCGGCCAATGCCGCCAGGGCGGGCTACGCGTGGCTTCGGCCGGCGCCGGCGCCGAGCACCTGGCCCCGCGCGCGGTTGTCAAGCGGGGCAACGATGGTCTATCCACCCAGCTGGCGCGCGCTCGCCGGTGATCGGGGTACTGCAACCGCAGCGTTGCTCGACACCCACGGCCACTACCTCGGATATCTCAACCTGACTCCGCGTCAGGGCAAGGAGGCGCAGGCGAGCTGGGCTGCATTCCGTCCGCGCCACAACGCTGCCGAGGGAGAGAAGGATGTAACGGTAATGGACGCGGCCGCTGGTCTGAGATTTCGTAGCGGACAAGGCTCGTGCGTACGCGACGCCTACACGAGCTCCACGAACACCCGCTACGTGGAGATCGCGTGCCTCGTGGATGGCCGTCGCGCATCGTCGGTGATCGTCGGTGCAGCCCCAAGCCGGCGCTGGACAGAGGAGCACTCGGTGATCGAGCAGGCGATCTCCGCGTTGATTACCTAGGCCCAGGGTCGAGCCGGGCGGGTTAGACGTTTCCGTCGCCGTCGCTCGGCCTCGGATATGGGATCGCCACCGCTGTGCACCTCGCGCTCGCGCTAGCAAGCTAGACCGGCGAGCGAGAGGCGACTACTTCACCGTGTGCCCGGAGACGCTGATCGCGTACCACGTGCCACCAAACTGCTTTGCTCCGACGTAGGATGTTTCTCCTGGCCCGCTGTCGCCGCTGTAAGTGTAGAGCGGGTGACCGGCATAGGTGACCTGATGGCCGCTAGTCGTGGACAGCAGCGAAGCCTTGATCCCAGAGCCTGCCGTCGGGCGACCGCTTGTCTTCAGCGAGGGCCATATTTCCGAGCACCCGCTGATCGTCGCGCAGCTGCTCTTGCTGGCGTGGTCCCTCGTGAACTCATACAGCGTGCGGCCCGAGCTGCTGACGAGGATGCTGCCGAGATTGGTATGGCGTAGCCGCACCGTGGCAGCGCGGCTCGAGTGCGCGGGCGGGAGGTTCCTCTGTGCGCTCGCAACCGTCGCGGCGCTCGCCGCGCTTGCCAAGGCGACGGCCAAGAAAACGTAGATTCGCTTCATCGTTCCTCCGAATATCGAGTGCTCGGGCGCGTGACTGTCATCTCTACCTACAGACACCGCCACACCGCTAACCTTCCCGGACATCCGGCGTGAGCTGCAGATACCCTGCGCCCTGTGACGAACATCAACGACCCAATCTTCGACGAGCCGCGCGAGCACCCAGGGTTTCGATGCTCACGTGCCCGTGTCAGCCGCCAGGCCGGCAGCGAGCGGCTGGGACTGAGCCTGTGGGAGCTGCCGCCCGGCGAAGCGGCCTACCCTTACCACTACCATCTCGCCGAGGAGGAGCTCGTCGTCGTTCTTGACGGCCAGCCGAGCCTCCGCACACCAGATGGGTGGCGAGAGCTGCAAGAGGGAGAGGTCGTGCCATTCCTGCGTGGCGAGCAGGGCGGACACCAGCTAGTCAACCGCACACAGAACACCGTGCGCTTCCTGGCGTTCAGCACCAACGGCGAGCCGGACATCGTGATCCGCCCCGACTCGGGCACACTCGGCGCCTACGAGCGACTGTCAGACGGAGGCGGACTGCGGGCAGTCTTCCGCGCAGCGGACACGATCGGCTACTTTGAGGGCGAGCAACCACCAGCCAAGAAGTGAAGCCCTTCTGCGTACGCAATCCGCCCGATCTGGGGGCGTGAGCGGGACGCGTCCACCAGCCAACAGCACACCCGGGGTGGCGACCCTGATCGTCCGGGCTTGTCAGGTAGGCATCCGCCACCCCCTCCTGGGTCTCAACGCCGGTGAGCTCGCCGCTCATCGCTACTCGTTCTCCGGCCACTCCGCCGGACCGGGGACGCCGTCCCCCTCCTCGGGCTTCGGTGCCGGCGGGTGGTACACGCGGCCGGCTCGGCGGGCACTGCCTTCTACGACGATCCGTCTAGCCGCCACCTGACCGCCCCGTCGATACCATCATCGCGAAGCTTTACGATGAGCGGAATATCCCCTAGGATTCTGCTTCGATGTCTAGCTGTTCGGATAATAGGAATTATCGCGGGACTTCTCGCCCTGTGACCAACCGCGGCTTCCGTCGTAGGAATGTGTCCCGCTATAGATCGCGAGCGCGTAGTCGCGCCGAGAAGGCGCTGGGTCCGCACCGAGTAGCGGTGGGCACCTCGAAGGACGCCGGATCGTCTAGTCACCTAGGCCTTTCGAAAGCCGGAACTTTGCGTCGAGCGTTTCGGGGGGAGTCATGGCGATCGACGTGGTAAGCGGCAACTCGCACGGTAAGGTTGTGCTGGTTGACGAGAAGGATGACAGCAGCGTCGTGCTGCTCGTCTGCGACGAGTGGCAACCGGGCACGGAGTTCGCCGGCCCGACGATTGTGCCCGAGCCGGACCCTCAGCCAGACGAAGAAGACGGCATCTTCCCGATGGGTGTATTGCCGATGGGCATCGAGAGGAGCGGCACGGTCACTCTCGATGTTACGGCGCTATCGCCAGGCGTCCACGCGTTCGCTTCAGGGCGCTTCTGCGAAACAGCCATTCGCCTGATCCGGACGGGCGTGCAGCGACTCGCGCTCCAGCCTCAAGACGCACAGCAGTTCGGCCTCCGCGCATGTTGGGGGAATAGCGAAACAGGCTCACCCCGAGGTCGCGTAAGACGACGCTGGCATCAATAGGACTAGGTTACGCTGAGCGCGAGGTGGCATCTCTCGCCATGTGTTAAGTACACGCGCGCGCGAAGCTTAGAGGGAGGTTGGGACGGTACTCGCGATCGCGTGCTCCGTCGCAAGCACGGGTTACGGTGTGTTCGTGTGGTGTGCGGGAATCGTGAGAGTGAGTACCAGCTTGCCCGAAGGGCGGCTTTCCGTTCTGCTAGCTGCTTGCCTTCACCGCTGGGGCGTTTGCGTCACGCAACGTGCCGTTGAGGATCGCCTCGTTCCCACCCACCGCGACCGGCAGACCGAGTGCGGCGTCGACGGTCGCATTCATCCCGCCGCAGCCCTCGGCCCGCGGAGCCGCGAAGGAGTCGCTGACGAGCGACTCCCCGGAGATCGTCGTGAGGTTGTATTCATCCCTGAACTTGGCGTGACCTGGTTTACCCGTGAGCGGCCTGTGCCCCCGGGAGGAGCGCGTCGTGCCGGTGGTGAGAGATATGACGACAGGATGGGCGTTCGAGCCGATGTAACAACTCGCGCCGAGCAACGGGTTGCTCAGCTTGACCTTGACCGGGAGCGACAGGCCGATCCCTTTTGCTTCGATCAGACTCTGGGTGCTCACCCCGATCCTGCTCGCCGGCCCCGCCAGCTCGATCGTGGCCGTCACATCCGCGCGGATGCCACGGAGTCCGCCCGGGATGAGCTGAGGAGATCTCGAAAGAGCATTGCCGTCTCTCGCCCCCAAGAACTCCTGCCTACCCGTTGCTTCATCCTGATGGACGCCGCCCTGCACGGTGACCGTCCTGGAGATCACGATCGTCTTAGAGCCGATCGTCAGCGCACCGCTCTGGGTCTGCGCAAAGATGCAGATGCTTGTCGCTGGGTTGCTCAAGGGACAGCCGACAAACACAGCGTAGTCGCGGTTGGGGTGACCCCCTCCACACGACGTGACGCCGAGCACGGCCAGCGCCACCACGACCACGGCGAGCGCGTATCTGCGCTTAGTCACGAACCCGCTTCTTGCGCTTCGGACGGGTGGGTGGGCATCCAGTAATTCCGATCCGCGTGGTCTGTCTGATGACCGCACCGTTCTGTCCGGTGATCGCAGCCGGCATGTCCAGTGCCGACTTGCAGGGACTCGTGTTCGCTGCGAGCACCGAATGCGGCCCCCCGAAAAGCACGAGGTCGAACGTCGAGATCGGCACGTCGGGGACCGCTCTGAAGGTCGAGCTAGTGATGCCTTTCCTGATCTGGGTCTGTCCATCCAAAACGAGTGAGATTCCTTCGCCATGGAGGACGATCTCGAGATCCGGAAAAGCCGCCCCGCTGTGAGACACGAGGTAGGCGGGGCCGGTCAACGGACTCCCGAGGACCGGCGTTGCAGCGGTGACGTGACCGACGACCGAACTGGCCGGACAGTTCGCCGGGTTCGCTTCGAACGTCACAGCAAGGCACGCTTTTTGAATCGTCTGCAGCCGTGAAGGCAGTTGCTTGGGGAGATCCACCTTGAGCTTCGCGATGTTTGCCTGGCCTCGGCCCGAGACGATCTTCACGTGCAGGTAGACACCACCTGCCCTGCTTGGCCGCGAGTGAGTCAGCGCGGTGATCTTCGGCCTGAATGGCAGGGTCGCGCAGTTGACCGCCCCGTACGGGCTAGACACGTCCGCGCCCACGCCACCGGTCGCGGAGATTGTTCCACTCAGCGCCAACGGGTTGCAGTTGGTGGGGTTCGAGATAAAGCCCGGCCTGTCGATCGTCACGTTCACCGTGCGCAGGTCCAGCGGGATGCCCTGCAAAATCACCGGCAACGGATCGCTCGAGATTGTCAGCTGGGCGGTGTGCGGATCGACGCTGATCGCAGCGCGTACCACGATGGTCCCCAGGTCAAACGGCCCTGTGATCGCCGGCACGACGATGCTCAACCCGAACGGCGCGCCCTTGTAGCCGGTGGTGAGGTACACCGGATTAGGCGATTGTCCAGGCTGCGGCAGGTAGACGGCGTCAGGGCCAGGGCCCGCCCCGAGCGTCGTCGTGCCGATCTGACCGGATTGGGGGCACGCACCCTGCGAGGCCTGGGGTTCGGGGCAGGGCGTGACGTTCCTCAAGACCGCCAACAGCCCCGGCGGGAGCCGCACCGTATAGGCGCCGAAGCGCTGTTCGCCGTCCTGGCGCGAGAACGTCAGCGAGAACGAGCTGAACTGACCCGCCCCGTCGTTCGCCGTGCCCGCCATGAACGACGGCTCAAAGCGCCCACTCGGGCACGCGCCACCACCTGGCCCCGAGTCGATCTGGAGAGTCGAGGACTCCGCCAGGGCGGGGGTACCGCTCCATGGCATCAGCGCGCTCTGGGCTTCGTATGAACCGCAGGCCGGTGGGGTCACGAGCAGCGCTCGCGCGCCACCGAAGAAGCTCAGCTTCAATTCACTGAACGGGAGCTGCGGGTTGCTGTCGAGCCTCACCGTCAGCTGACCGGTCATGGGATCGGCTTCGACCTTGCCCGCGAGCTTGATCAGCACCCCACCGCCTTCCGCGACGACGTAGAGCGCCAGCAGCGACCCGAAAGGATTGGCGCCCTGCTGCGCGAGGTAGACCGACCCTTCCAACGGAGCTTCGAGCAGCGGCGTGAGGATCTTCGCGGCGCCAACCTTTGACGCGTCCGGGCACGAGGGAGCGTCTGCACTCTGCAGGGCTATCTCCGCAGGCGTACATGCTTCGCGGCTACCGGCGGCAGACGGCGAGACCGCGATCCCCGCGGGCAGCGTCACGACCGCGTCCTTCAGATCCGCCTCGGCCAACCCGCCCACGCTTTCTTCCTCGGGCAGCTTCAGATCGACGCTCAACCCTGTCGGGGATTCCGCGCTGGCCGCTTCCGGTTCGATGAGGCCAACCGTCAGCCGCGGGCTGAAGTCGAGCTTTTCGCAGCCCGTCAAGGCGGGGGACATCGCTGGTGTAGGTGTGACGGGCTTACCCGGCTCCTGCCAGGAGTCGACGCTCATGCTCGTCGTCATTGGTTCGCTCGTGCATGAGGAAGGCAGCGTCAGAAACGACCCGGCGACCCTTTCCACCGGACAGCTGCTGTGCATACCCGTTTCCTTGAACTTCTGTTTGGCTTCCTCACCGGCGCACAGGCCGCGTTCGGTGTCGTGACTCG
Organism: Solirubrobacteraceae bacterium; assembly: GCA_035940195.1. Lineage (GTDB taxonomy): Bacteria > Actinomycetota > Thermoleophilia > Solirubrobacterales > Solirubrobacteraceae > Palsa-744. The sequence goes on along the minus strand of DASZFC010000088.1, from coordinate 81,468 downwards.
AGGCGGAAGGGTCGCCCCACAACGTGAGCTTGATCCCATAGATCGGGTGTTCGTCGGGTATGCCGGAGATGTCTGCCGAGAGGCCGTAGTCGCCGCCGGTGCGCACCCTTCCCCCGACGTGCATGATCACCCCGATCCCCGCGGCGTCGAAGCCCAGCTCGACCGGCACTCCCACCGGGGGCGCCATGTTGTAGACCGGCTCGCCGGTCACTTCTATGCCGTCGAAGTAAATCGAGAAGACGCCCACGGCGGCCCCATTCGGACAGCCGGCCGGGCCTTCACCGCTCTCGAGCTCGGCCTCCGTGCACCGCGTCTCGGTCGCGCGGGGATCGACGATCATCCCCGCCTCCAGGTTCACCGCGATGTCCTTCGGATCGCCGTATGTGCGGACACGTACGTGGCCTTCCACTTCACCCGTGACGACATGGTTGAACACGATCGCCGTCGTCAGCGCGAACGGGTGCGAGCCGGCCTGTGTCGCCGGCGCGCCTTCCGCGTTGCTTACGACCGCGGTGTCAAAGCTTTCCACCCCAAAGACTTCGCTCGCCCAGGCGTGACTCGGCAGCGCAAGCGTGGCCAGAACCACGACAGCTAGAACCAACATCCTCATGGCTTTGCTCTGCGGTCGCGGCGAACTCGCTTCGCTTTCCTTGCTTTCCTCACACACGTCCGATGGGTGCGCTTCTTATCCTTGGGGCATCTGGCGAGGATTTTCTTTGGTTTGGCTGGAAGTGGTTTGAGGTTTCCGGCTCCTGAGAACGAGGTGCTGGCGGGAGGGCCGAACACGGGCGCGGAGGCGACCGGCGCGAGACAGCCTTCGCCCGTGCAGCTCGCCAAGGGCGGCGGGTTCTGCGCCGCGATGCCGCCTTCGACGCGCGCGTCGTAGAGGTCGGCGTTCTCGTCCTGGTCCTGGCCGACGAGCGGCTGGCGGGTGAAGAAGAACACATCGCTGCCATCGGCGCTCGCGTCGCCGAAGTAGGACTGATCGCCGCTCTGGCCCGTGGAGATCAGGTATAGGCAGCCGCCGGAGCGTCCGCTGAAGCTTTCGCTCGAGCGCCGGCAGGAGCCGGCGCCTTCGCGCTCCCACTCATACACATCTGTCTGACCGTTCGTGTCCTGCGAGACGAGAGCTTCCTTGGTCTGGAAGAAAACGCGGCTGCCATCATGAGAGAGGTTGCGCGTCAGGAAGGCATTGCGTTCCGGGGCGGCGGTTATCAGCAGATTGCCAGCGAGATACGCTTCGCTGCTGGCCGGCGTTCCGCTCGGGTTGCACGACACACACGTGAGGCCGCCGCTCGCCGCGTCATACAGGTAGAGCTCGCCTTGGCCTGCATTGTCATAGCCCGTCAGCTGTGCTCGTGAAGAAAACAGGACCGTCGTGCCGTCCGGGGTGACTCGTGAGCTCTTCTCTCCAGTGGCGGGCGCAACATTAGGATTTGGCCTATAAAAGCCACGCCAGTTGTACTCATCGTATAGATCTTCCGTACTCAACCGCGCGATGAAGACGGTCTCGCCGTCATGCCACTCATACAGGTTGGCCTTGCCCGCTTCCGCTTTTTCTTTGTTGCCGTTTTCGTTGTCGGCAAGCACGCCGGTCGCAACGAAGTACGTGTATGAGCCGTCTTCGGCCGCGATCCCGAGCGTGCCAAGCACATTCGCCGAGGTGTCCGCGACCTGCGTTGTAACCGGTTCGCCCCCTTTGAGTTCACCTGCGCACGGTTCGCCTTCGGGTACGCGCTTGCACCAACGGTAGAGCCCTCCAGCTTCGGTGTAGAAGACATATCGACCGTCGGCGGTCGCGGCGCGCCAGTAGGCCTGACCGGCAGAGACGGGGATAGTCCGCGCGGTTGCCGGTTCGCGCATGTAGATCCGCCCGGTGCCCGTATCGCTGAAGAACACGCGTGAGCCGTCCGCGGAGATCGTGTTCTGCGTGTAGAACTCGCCAGTAGCGCCGCCGGTGGCTCCGCCCAGCGCGGGCCCGCCCGGACCGGCGACCGAGCCACCGCTCGGCACCTTACCGTCGGGCAAGACCCCGGCGAGACTCAGCTGTTCGCCGGGCGGCCTGCTCTGAGCCCATTCATAGAGGTTTACGACGTTGGCGGCAGCGTCCGGCAGGAATTGTTCGTGGGACTCGAAGGTGATGCGCGAGTCGCCGACCGTGGCATCCGCGAGCGCAGCGATGCCGGGACCGAGCAGCCGAAAGGCGCCGGTGGCGCTATCGAGGAGATAGGAATAACGGCCGGGCGCCATATTCTGTTCGAGGGCGGGTTCGGTGTTGACGATCGCCGCGGAGAGGTCTTCGGTCAAGCTGAGCACGGATGCCGAACCGTGCCCGGGCAGCGAGCGGGGGACGGTAGGGGGCACGAGGCCCTGGGTCGACCATTCGCCGGCGGCGGGGGCGCTGAGGTAGAGGGACGGGCCGGTCGCGCTCAGGACCCCGGGGAACGGCGCATGGGAGAAGAAGGTCACCCCACCGCCGGCGGGAGCGCTCTGCACGACATCGGACCCTCCTAGGGCGTCCGTGAAGTTCTTGCCGACGGGTGAGACCTGCTCATAGGCGCGACAGTCCGGGAGCGCCAGCGAGTGGCCATCCCGCCCGCGGAGCTGTTCGTTGGGGCAGGATTCAGCCCGCGCAGGAGTCGCCAATGCACCTCCCAGACCAGCGAGCATGAGCGCCAGCAACGCCCGATCAGCACAGATCCGCGACGACGCCCTTCCTCTCACCAATCCAAACTACCGCATGGGTGGTCTACGTGTCTTCCTTGATGCTCCAGGCGCCGTGCGCTTTTGCGCCGTTCAGGACGACCGTCGCTTCATCTGTCATTTCGGCTTTATTGCCGCCGATTTTGAGGCCGCTGCCCGACGTTTTGCAGATGATCTTGTGTTTTTCCGCTTCTGCTTCCGCTTCGGCGTTGCCTTTGTCGATTTCGCACAACTGTGATCCGGTCACATTAAATGTTTGGGGTTTTTCGACTTCGGCGATGACACATGAGGATTCTTTGCCTTCGATGCTGATCCCCGCAAAGGCACCTGTTTTCGATTCGAGCCTATCTTCGATCCTGCCCGCGGTCAACGCCAGTTCGCCCTTGAGTTCTGTCGTTTCAATTTCTTTTTCATCCGCCGCCGTGAGTCGGCAATTCGCAGGTTTGAGGAGTTTGCAGCCTTCAAATGTGGTTGTCGTCTTAGACTTACCCACCGTCCCAGCGGCTCCATCTTCGATAGTCCCGGTGGATTTGCCTTTTTCGCATTTGATTTCCGCCGTCGTGGATGCGATCGTGGCTTTGAGCACGGACGAGCCGGTCGTTCCTTCGACTTTTTCCGATATAGATTCGCCTTTTGCGTTTTCGAGCTCAAAGCCACCGACGCAGTAGTCCGGTGTTGTGAGGACTTTCCCGCCGCATTTGACGGGCGGTTCCGTCGCCAGCGCCGTCGCGACCAGGCTCACGGCGAGCACGGCCAGCAGGCCCAAGAGGATCAGCCTGGTTCGAGACATGAGCAGCAACCTCCATCCGCCCCCGCCCGGAGGCTCGTCGTGGTTGGGCGTCGACCGCTAATCTAGCATCTTTCGCGATTCTAGAATCCGTCGAGCCAGGGATGATCCCAGCTCGTGCCGAACAAGCGCAAACGCAGGGCCTTCACGGGTGCCGCACGTCTGGTGGTCGAGCGCGGGATGCCCGACGAGGATCTTCTCAGACCATCGCTGGGGCACGGGATGCTTGTGCGGTGAGCTTGCCCAGGACGAACTTGCCGCCCTCGTCTAACCCAACGAACGGGGCCAGCGCGATGTAGACGGCAAGCGGCTGCAAGAGCCGGAAGTACTGGCCCGGGCAGTAGCGGGTCCCTTGAAACCCGGCCTCGAAGATAGCTGCCGCCGTAAGCGCCGAGGATGCGCGCGAAAGCCACTGTGCCTCGACACGCTGGCGATAGCCTTCCTCCAGAAACAAAGTGAACGCGAGCTGCGTGTCGTGCACCCGCGGCACGAAGCCGGGCCCAATCGCGTAGCACTCGACGAATCCAAGATGCGCGAAGCACGGCTCGCGCGCCAGGAACCTGGTAAATGCGAGCGCGCTATCCCAGACACGCTCTGGCCACACTGCCGAGCTGAAGAACGCCGGTGCGCATGCCGCCATCGTCTGCTCAAACGCGTGCTCGTAGGCTGCTATGAAAGCAGATGACTTGCAGGGGAGCTCATTGTAGAAACTCCTGCGAGACACGCCCGCGGCACGTACGATGTCTGTCACTGTAATGTCGTGGTAGCTCTTTTCACGGATCGTCGCTGCCGTAGCGCGCAGGATGCGCTCGCGCGGCGTGCCTTGCGGTCGCGTCTTCCTCGATAATGGCGCTGGTCGTGATTTGCCGCACGGCAGCGCGGGCGCGAACCGTGCGCTCCATGAGAGCTGCGGAGAGCGCCGTAGGAACGCCCGCAGCCACTCCTGCACCTCCTCGCTCACATCGCCAAACGGGCCGTCGTCTGAGAGTCGCATCGAGAGGAACCTAAAGATGCCTCCTATCAGTATCGAGGCGGGAAGGTCGATTACCGATTGCTGCATCGCCGGGAAGGCCATCGCCTTCTGGATCACCGATATGAGAGCGTCACGCTCTGTCAGCCCCGTGGTACCTGCTGCCAGGCCTTCACGCATCAGCAGTAGCGCTATCTTCGGCCGCGAGATCGCAGTGTCAACCAGTGCATCGAGAACACCGAGCTCCCGATGTTGGCTGCCTCGAGCCGCAGCGGTGATGTCGGACGCGAACTGCCCTGCGTGCTGGCGATACGCGCTCCAGAAGCAGTCACCGACATTGCAGAAGTACTGATAGAAGCTGGCGCGGCTGACACCGGCGTGGACCAGGATCTTCTCGACGGTTAGATGGGCGTAACCGTCGCGGGTTGCTACCTCGGTCACGGCATCCAGGAGAAGATCTGGCACCGCACCCCTCCGAACCTGCTGAAACGCTCCCCCGCGACCATCCGTGTCCTCTCCCGCGATCACGTTCCCCGATACTGACCGCCGCCCCACCCACTGCCTAGTGACGCGTCGCTGGGTCAGCCCGAGCCTTCACAGGCGCCGCGACTTTGATGGGGACCCGCCCTCCCCGGCCACGGCGCGCGCGAAGACCCAGCACCAAGCGGGTACGGTACGGGAAGCCTTCACAAGCGCCGCGACCGGGAGAGGGGAACGGCCACGGCGCTCGCGAAGACCCGGCACCAAGCGGGTGCGGTACCGGAGCCTCTTCGAGCCCCGCCGCCACAAAGGGAGACAAGACGGCGACGCTCGAACGGAACCCGGTGTCAGATCCACCGCTGGGTCCGCCGTATGTGCAGCGGCGGACCCGGGCGGTGCGCCCGTTTCAATACGGCTATTCGTGTTCTCTTACTGCTGTGGCACCCGCTTGCTTCAGCGTGTTGTTGAGGATCGCCGTGTTGTGCCCCGCCGCCGCCGGCAGGCCGATTTTCGCGTTGATGAGCGGGTCGATGACAGGCGCGAGCAGACCGGCGCAACCAGTCGCGCCAGGCGCCGCAAACGAGTTGCCGACGAGAGTATTTTCGCTGATGGTCAAGATGCTGCCTTCTTCAGTGCTTGTAAACGTCCCGATTTTACCTGTGATCGGTTCGTTTGGTTTGGGCGGGCTCGTCGTCCCAGTCGTCAGGTTGAGGACTATCGGGTTGGAGTTAGAGCCGATGTAGCAGCTGCTGCCCAGGAACGGGTTTTCGAGCCGAACCTTGACCGGCAGGGAGAGCGCCGTGCCTGTCGCAGTGAGAAGGTTTTCCTCATTCAGGCCGATCGAGCTCGCCGGTGCCGCGAGTTCGGTCACCGCATTTACACCTGTTAGTCCATTCTGGAATACCAGTTCACAAGCCAGTTTTGCGACAGGTTCGGTTATTTCGTTACATTTCACCAGGCCGGCCAGACCTCCGGGAACGGGCTGGGGCGTTTTGGAGAGCGTGTTGCCGTCAGAGGCGCCCACAAATGTCTGGGCTCCTGTTTCCCTGTTTTCGATGAATCCACCCTGGAGCGTGATCGTGTTTTTAAGAGGCACGGTCTGTTTGTTCAGCGTTACTTCACCACTTTCGGTCTTTGCCACAAGACAGCCGCTCAGTTCGGGGTTACTCAGAGGACAATCGGAGAATACGGTGAATTCGCCTTTGAGCGCAAGTGCCGGTGAGGCCAGCGCCAGCGACACCAGTGGCGCCATCAGCGCCATTGCAACAACTAGGTGCGTACGCCTGCGAATGCTCGCCAGACGTACGAGATGGCTGTCAACCATGATTATTTCCTACCTTTCTTCTTAGTTATCTTCTTGTGATTCTTGGCCTGCTTAGGCTTGGGGCAGCCGGTGACGGCGATCTTTGTGTTCTGCTTGAGCTGCGCGCCGTTTTGGCCCGTCATCGTTGTTGGCATCACCAGAGTTTCGGGGACGGCCTTCTTGACCTTCACCGTCAGGTGCTCGAGGCGACCTCGCGCACGGCGGGTTACCCTCTCCTTCACTGTTATCATCTTCGTCGGCTTGCACAAGTTCCCGGTTGCGGTGAAGATCGAGTAGGGACCCTCGGGGCCATGAAATTCGAATGTGTTGAAAGGCTGGTCCGGTACTGTTTCGAAGTGCGAGAACGTCACGCCACCCTTGATCTGCGTCTTGCCATCGAGCACCAGCGTTATCCCTTCTCCTTGGAGAATGATCTCCACATCAGGGAAAGCTGCTCCCCCATGAGAAACTAGATACGCGGGGCCTGTTAAAGGGCCGCTGAGCAGAGGCGTACGAACGATAGCTGTAGCTATATCTGAAGCCGACGGACAGGTGGCAGGATTTGCATTGAACACCACTTCCGTACACGCTTTGTTGAGAGTGGTTAAACGCGAAGGCAAGATCTTTGGAATTGCGAGATCCACCTTCGCAATATCAGCCTGACCGATGCCCGCCGAGGCGATGTTTACGTTCAAGGTAGCGCCATTGGCTTTACTGGTCTTAGCGGACGTCGAGGCGGTAAAGTTGGGGTGGAACGGCAACATGGCACAGTTCGCCGCGTCGAAGGTGTTCGACACGTTTGCCGTGGCGCCTAACGTGCTCGTGATCGTCCCGGTCACCGACATCGGGGTGCAGTTTGTCGGGTTGAGCGTGAACTGCGGGCGGTCCACATTGACCGTCACGGAGCGTATGTCGAGGGGAATGCCATCGAGGATGCTCGGGAGCGGATCCGCCTTGGTCGTGACCTGCGCGGTCGTGGGGTTGATGTAAAGACCAGCACGGACGACTACCGCGCCCAGATCGAACGGGCCCGCGATGGCGGGCGTGATGAAGACCCCGCTAAAGGGAGCGCCCTTATACGGGCCCGCGAGATACGCCTTGCCGGTGACGTAGAAGGGATCTTCGCCCGGGCCGGCGCCGACCGTGACCGTGCCAATCGCCGAGGAGGCCGGGCAGGACGGGTTGGCTAGCTCCGCCGCGCCTTCGCCCGGGTGGCTGCGCGACTGCGCGGTGGCGATCTGGGCGTCTGAGCACTGCGGAATGCCCGCGAGCTTGCCTGTCGCTCCCGGTGGGAGCGTGACGCTAATCTGGCTGAAGTTCTGAGAGTCGTCTTCGCGGTTCAGATGCACGACCAGAGGGGAGTAGGCCCCCGCCTGGTTGTTCGTTGTGCCCGCGGTAAACGAGGGCGTGAACACATTACCCGGACACGCGGCACTGTTCTCGCCCTGCGTGATTTCAAAGCTGCGATTCGACTGCACTGTCTGTCCGCTCCAGGCGGACAGCGTCGCCTGGGGGGTGTAGGTCCCGCACGCGGGCGGGTTCGACAATGGCGCGCCGGCGCCGCCCCTGAAGTGCAGCTTGAAGTCGCTGAACGGCAGCTGCGGGTTTTCCAGAAAGCTCGTCGTCAGCTGGCCGGTCTGTTCGTTGGCTTCGACCTTGCCCGGGAGCTTGATCACGACCCCCGAGCCTTCGACAACGATGTAGATCGCGAGCAACGAATTGAACGGATTGCTCCCCTGTGCCGGACCGGCATTGCCCTGTTGCGCCAGGTAGACAGAACCTTCCAGTTCTTCGGCCAGCAGCGGCGTCTTGACCCTAACCGTCGCGATTTTCGACGATTTGGGGCATGACGGGGTGTCATTGTTGTCAAGCTGGATCTGCACGGGCGAGCAGGCCGCGAGACCATTCGCCGCCGACGGCGAGACGACCATGCCCGGCGGCAATGTCACCACTACCTGCTTCAGGTCGGGCGTGGCCGGGATGCTCGGATCGTTGCTCTGCGGCACATCCAAGTTGACGCCCAGCCCCGTTGGGGCACCTGCCTGTGCAAGATCCGGCGTCAGCGACATCGTCGGGTTGAAATGCAACGCCCCGCAACCATCCACCGCCGGGGTTTGCGCCTTGTCAAGCTTCCACGCAGAGCCCGCGGATTCTGAGAAGTCGGGCGTGCCGTTGGACTCGCGGGCGCCCTGGTTCTGCCATGAGTCGACATGGATGCTCGTGATGAGCGGTTCTCCAGAGCACGCGCTCGGGTTTGTGAAGAACGCGACCGGTGTCCCCGGCAGCCCGTCCTGAGTCGTCGGGTCACCAAAGAACGTCACCACGGCTCCCTGAAGGCCGAGCAGCTGAGACGCCGGGATGCCGGGAACGCTCACGCGGACGTGCGCGGCGGCGCCGTTGCCGACAACGCTGGCGTACATCAGCAGCGGCTTTTCGGCGAATAGGAAGCCGAACTCCGCGGGATAGCCGTGCTCGGGGACCATGTTGTAGATGGGAACGTTCTGGCGGCCGCCCTGGAAGACTTCGCCTTGATAGGAGCCGTCCCCATCGAAGGAGACGACCCCTACCTGACTGGCCGGCGGGCAGCCCGAGCCCGTCGAAAACAAGACGAGATCGTGAAGGGAGCACTGCTGCGCCGCCTGGGGGTCACCGACAAACCCAGTCGGAAGATCGACCACGATGTCCTTTACGTCTTCGCTGGGCCGTGTCGGTTCGACCCGGCCGCCAGTTGCGAGGTTGACGGCGCTGGTGACGTCGAAGCTCGTGGTCAGCGAGTTCGAGTGATCAGCGGCCTGGCTGTCCGGTAGGCCGGTCTCATCGGCCAGGTAGCTGCTGAAGTCCGCCAGCCCAAACGGCAGCGACGCAGAGGGGTTCAGGAGCGTCGGAGTTGCCTCTTCGACGGTGGCGGCGCTCCCTCCTTCCACCTTCACCACATTGGGGCCCACACTGCCAGTCGGCACGCCGGGTTCCACTTTCACGTATACGGTGAGAGTCGGCGCCTGCTTGAGAGCGCCCACCACATGCGGTTCTGGGAGCGTGCATTCGACAAGCGACTTACCTTCTTCTTGTTCAGGGACACAGTTCCATTCTTCTTCGTTGTTGCCCTGACGCCTTTCAGACGTCGTCACCCCAGCCGGAAGCGTGTCGGTGACCTTAATTGGACCTTTGCTCCGTTCGCCCCCGACATTTGTGAGACGCAGCTGGTACTTATCACAGGGTGCGCATTCACCAACCGTGGTGTCGCTCACAGAGAACGCCGTCGGGATGGCCACCGAGGTGATCCGCCAAGCGGAAGCGGGCGTCATCGCCCGCGCTCGTGCCACGCATAGCGCAAAGATAACCAGAACCAGAACAGGTAGAAGCAACAAGGTGCGTTGCAAAGAAGGTGCGAACTTGGAGGTGGTCATCGACTCGCCCTCCGGTTTGACTTTTTCCCTTTCTTAAGTTTGTTTTTTTTAACGCATTTGTTTTGCTTTTTGACGAAGCCCCGCTTACATTTCACGGGCTTCGGCTTGACTGGGGGCTTGGAAACGGGCGGCGTGAGGTTGCCTGTGCCGGAGAACGTTGAACTTGACGGCACGCCGAACAACGGCGCAGCACTCGGCGAACCCTGACAGGCTTCCTGACAGGGGGTGGGCACAGGCGGCAGCGGAAAGCCACCGCCAACGCGAGCATCGTAGATATCTTGCTGGGTGTCGGTGTCCTGAGGGACGAGGCGATCGGCGGTCATGAAGAAGACATCGGCGCCCGACGAGGTCATCCCATCTACCCTCACCGACGATTCCCTATTGGTGGCCGAGGTGTCCTGCCCATCCGAGATCAGCGAGACTTCGCCGTCGTGGTACTCGTAGACGTTATTCGCGAAGTAGGTTTCCTTTTGCACTGTTCCGAAGTTTTCTCCTTCAATGCTCTCGGCCTGGGCGTTGAGCGCGCCTGGCGTCAAGCCGTCCGCGCTCTGAAAGACCACGTAGGAGCCATCTTCGGAGATTGCGACGGGACGCCCGATCGTAGGACTCCCGATACTGACTACTGCGAACGTGTCCGTGTTGCCATTGCAGTTGAAACCTTCTTCATTTGCTTTGGTCGCCGGGCATTCATAGGCCCCCCGCTGTCCGATCGAGACGCGAAGCAGCGCGCCCGTTTCCGCGTCATAGCGGAAGACCTGACTGACGGTGCTGGTGTCTTCGGGCGCGGTGAGGTCCGTCGCGGTCGAGAACACGAGGAAGCGACCGTCCGGGGTCGCCTGCGCTGGCGCGTTGCCTTCGGCGTTCCACATCTGCGCGTCGGAGGTGCGGCACTCAGAGTCGCTTACCGAACCCGAGAGGCCCGCTTCGGAGCAGAGCATCGCGACGAATGCCGTCTTGTCCTTGCCGAGGTTGGCTGGGTCGGGCTCATAGACGTAGAGATTGTCGGCGCCGTCGCGTGCTGTCGAAAACGGCATCGACTGGCCGTTGGAGTTGTTCGCGAGCACTCCTCTGGCGACGAAGTAGATATGCGAGCCGTCTTCTGAGACTCGCGTGACCCCTTGCACTTCGGCTGCCTGCCCGGCGACCGGGTCGTAGGAGACCTGGATCAGCCTGGCAAGCTTGGCCGCTCTGCCTTGCCCTTCTATGTGAGCCTCATAGAGATCCTGTCCGGCACCCGTTCCTCCTTCGTCACCGTTTAGCAGTGGTTGCTTGGTGAGGAAGAAGACCTTCGACCCATCTCGGGAGGCGCCCTGGAAGAGACCCGCTTCGGGAGCGGCCGCTTCACACACCGAATCGCATTCTTCCGGTTCCGAACCATCACCCTGAGCGAGCGGATGCAACGGGGAGGAGATTTTCAACGTCTTTTCGCCGCCGACGCGAGCGTCGAGTTCGTTCACGGGGGGGGCGGTTGCGCCACAGCCCGCGCCAATGGCGGTGAAGAAGATCGTCCCTCCGCTTTCCGAGACCGCATTTTCGCCATCGCCCGCATTGCCTTCTCTCGACCCCAGATTGATGCCACACTCGCTGACCAGTTCTGCACCTTCATTTAGATGAGGGCTCCCGTCAAGCGGTCCTTCGTTTTTGACGCCGACAAGCCTTGGTTCCGCGCCTTCCGCACCAGCCGCCGTGTATTCATATAGCGACGGGTGGCCGCCAGGTGCGGTCGTGTCTCCCCGCCATAAAGACGGTTCGAGTTCTTCTTTTTCAACGGATTCTTCAGACCCTCGCGCAAAGAAGACGTGAGAGAGGTCGCGGGAGCCCTGCACGTAGGTGGGACTGGCAAATCCCGGTGGACCACCGAGCCCCGGAAGCCCTTTGCTGGTGCCTTCCGGGTTCGTCGTGGGTCCAAGGTACTGCACGTGTCCATCGGCTTCGCGGATATAGAGGCCCACGACTCCGATCGGTTGGGAGCCTTGGCGCGCGCGCCACAGCGACTTGTCCAGCGTCTCGCTCGCTTGATAGAACTGCTCAAACGGAAAGCGCCCCTGTTCAAGATCGATACCGGCCTCATCCCAGCCCGTTTCAGTACGTGTCAGCTCATATGTTGCGCCTTCGTTTTCTGGAGATCCTTTAGCGTCGCCGAAGTTCCCGACGGACTGCACGATCGCATGCTGCCCGTCAGGCGAGACCGCGATCAGATTTGCGGGCGAGCCCTGCTTATAGGGAGGGGTGACTAGCTCGTAGGCACGGCAGTCCGGCAGGCTGGCCGAAAGACCCGTGCGCAATTCTTGGTTAGGGCAGACGCTTTCAGCGCGCGCGTCCGCGCTGACGGTCCCTCCCACTCCTACCAGAGCGCACGCAAGAGCTGCGATGACGTCGGTACGTATCCGAATCAACCATGGGTCGAGTTCCCAACCATCACGCCCTGCTCTCACCAGACCACATCTGCACCGACCAAGTACCCCCATGCTTTTCCTCTCTCCCTAGCAGGACTTCAAGCACACACAGGAATCGGAGTGGGGCTGATCCTCAGCCCCACTCCGACCATCGTTATATCCACACCGCTATTGGCTATTTCAGAGCCCTAACACCCCATGCGTTGCTCAAAATCTCAGTATCTTTGCCCGTCAATTTCGCAGCAACACCAAATGCTTCAAGGCTATTTCCTTTGAGTTCGGGGCTAGGGAAATTCAATTCAGCTTCGCCGCTAGTCGCCAAATTGATAGCTTCCGCTGCCACCTGACCTTTCACTTTGGTTTCGGGGAGGGTTGAGCAGGTGCCTCCTCCTTCTTTTTCAAACTGCAACGTTACGAATTCTTTGGTGGTCGCATTTTGTTTGAATTCGTTCGCTAGTTTTTTCGTACCTCCACCACTCGGTTCGCGTTCGACGAGCTGGGTCGGGACGGCAGTTACGACGACCTTGCCGTTCGTTCCGCCTTTTGATTTGACGAGGCATTTGGCTTCGCTGGTCGAGCATTCTTCGAAAGTTATCGCTGTGGCTTCGCCGGCGCCACCTTCTGCTATCAGACCTTCGTCTTTCACTTTTTTGCAGGTTATGACTTTGGTACCAGCGGTTAGTTTGAATTCACCACCTTTCGAGACAACTTTGTTTTCAAGTCCTACTTTAAACGTCACCCATTCCCATTTGCCCGATGCTTCTTCTGTGGTGCATTTATGTTCTGAATATTTGGTGCCGCTTCCGCCCCCTTCTGCACATATCTGGAATTCAACTGCCGAAGCCGATGCCGAGGCAACCGCGCTTACCGCGAACACGGCCAGCGCGGCCAACATGATCAATCTGATTCGTGGCATTTGCTATATGCTCCTTGGGTTGTGGTTCGCCGGTGCCGGGACGCTCGTCTTTACCGGTGGCGTCTTGGCATCGGCGTTCTTATCTCCTTGCTCCTGCCCCAGGCACTCTGCGTAAGAGCAACCCCGAGACGGCACTGCTGGGAGGCCGGTGCGGCGAGCTGGTTCTCGCCACGACGGCCTCGATCGTGATCCGTATTGGACCTCCCCACTTCTGCCGGAGCGCCCGGGGGATGGACACCCCGGCACGGGGGGAGGTCCGCATGACGCGGAAGCAGGTAGCCCGTTGGCTAGACCGGTGGCCCCGAAGGAGGGCTTTTCGGACTTCAGATCGCTTCCGTTTTGCGGACGTGATCACGATGGGCGGTAACCTACCCGCCTCTGTCGCGAATCATTCTAGATTCGGGTAAGAGTTTTTGGTTTGGGTTATGGCTTGGGTTCTGGACCGCTTGCACTGGCCAGCATCCGCTCGTGCTCAGCGAGGATCGCGCGGACGGCCTGCTTGGGGCCGAGGACCGGCGCGAGCAGCAGGTATGTCATGTGAGGAGCGAGGGCAGGCAGCTGTCGCGCGCGATCCTGCGCGACGTGGCGGTGGACGATCCCCCAGACCGCGCCGGCGCTCGCCAGTAGCTGAAGCTCCGACGGCGCTTTGCGCCGCGGCGGGCGCGTGGCAACGGCCGCGGTCATAGCAGTGGTGAGACGCTCCATCGCCCTTTCCCTGGAGGGCAGGCCTGCGGGACCGAGGGCGAAGATCTCGACGAACGCCACGCGCGCGAACACCGCGTCGCTGGCGACGCGCTCTGTCAGCGCCGTCATCGCGCGGTACACGCCGCCCGGCCAGCTCCCGGCCCTAAGCCCCGCTTCACTCGCGAGCGCGAGCGCCCGATCGGTCAGCAACTCGAACGCCGCCAGGAAGCATCTCTGCGGATCGGCGAACTGCTGGACGAAGACGCGCCGGGAGACCCTCGCATGGGAGACGATCGCCTCGAGCGTCGCCTCTCCGTAGCCATCGCGCACAGCGAGCTCCAGCGCAGCGCGCAGGATGCGCGCGCGTGTGTCCTCGTGCGTGCCCGGCTCCAGAACGCGCACCCCGTCCTGCGGTGGCGCTTGCCGCGGCAGTGGCGTGTGGAGGAGATCTCCCAGCCGCGCGGCGCTCTCGCAGCGGTAGCGGAGCGCCCAGTCCAGAAGCTGCCCGGCGAGGTCTGGAAGCTCGGCGGTGCGGTCCTGGAGCAGGCGCACGCGCGCTACGTGCGCGAGACCCGCGACGATCCCTTCGACGAGAATCGGTGCGAAGGGCACATCCCCCGGCGCTTGCTGCAAGCCAGCGGACACCATCGCCTCAAAGCGCACGCTCGTGCGCTCCATACGCTGCAGCGACGCGGGTCCCGCGCCGAGCGCCTCGACGAGCACCAGCCGCGACGCGCACGGGTCGCGCTCGAGCTCGCGCGTGAACGCGGCGAAGGCATCGCACAGGCGCCCGCGCCAGCCGCGGCCGCCCTCATGCGCCGCGGCGATCTGTGCCACCGCGCGATCGACGACGAGATCGAACGTGGCGAGGAAGCACTCCTCCTTATCGGCGAAGAGGTCATACAGCGTCCGTTTGGAGACCCCCGCGAGCTGGACCAGCTCACGTGTCGTGACCGCTCCATAACCACGCGCGGCGACCGCCTGGGTCATAGCCCCACACAACCGCGCGCGCTGATCGGAGTGGACATCGCTGGGTGGGGGGCCATTGCGCCGCGGGCGCAGCCGCGGATAGAGCGACGCCGAGCCGGGGCGTGCGACGCCACCCGGCGCCTGCGCGTCAGCGTCCCGCCCTCTCCCCGAGGGCCCGTCAACCCGTACCGCGGCCATGCAGTGTCAAGTCATGCACACCCAGGGCCGGATTTCAAGTAGTTAGATAGCTTCCGCTCCGTGGCCCCGTCTTCGCAGCCAACCGCGAGTAGCGGCAGAGCGCTCAGCCGCTGTGGGCGAGCTCGTCATCACGGCGGTAGCCGAGGCGGGCGGAGATGCGGTCGGCGGTCGAGACAAGGTGCGGACCGAGCGCGTCGACGAGCTCCTCGAGGGAGATCATCGAGCTGTGCGCTGACAGGCCGAGCGCGGCGACGACGTCCCGCGCATCGTTGCGCACGGGCGCGGCGATCGCATAGAGGTTCGCTTCGAGCTCCTGGTCGTTGACCGCGAAGCCTGCCTCGTGGACTTCCTCGAGCTCCTCGCGCAGCGCTTTCTTTGAGGTGATCGTGTTGGGGCCAAGCTTGGCCAGCTTTACCTGAGCGAGCAGATCGCGCTGCTCGGACTCAGGCAGGTTCGCGAGCAGGAGCTTGCCCATCGCCGTGCAGTACGCGGGCAGGCGCGAGCCGGTATGCAGTTCGAGACCATTGTGGTCCTGTCCACGGCGGAAGCTGCGCGCGCGGTCGACATAGAGGATCTCTGCGCCATCGAGCACGGCGAGGCTCGCCGTGTAGGAGGTCCGCTGGCGCAGTTCCTCCAGATAGAGATGGGCGTGCTCACGCAGGCCGGTCGAGCTGAGCGCCGACATGCCGAGATCGGTGACGCGCAGTCCCAGGCGGTACTTGCGCGAGGCGTCCTGCTCGAGGAAGCCGAGGGCGACGAGCGTGCTCACATAGCGGTGGGTGGTCGAGCGGCTCATGCCGAGCTCGTCGGCGATGTCGACGATGCCCAGCACTGGGCGCTTGGGCGTGAAGCAGCCGAGGATCGCCAGCCCTCGCTCAAGCGACTGTGAGTAGCGTGGCTCACGCAGGCTGGGCAGCGACCACGCGGAGTCGGACGTCGCCTCAGGCCTGGGCATCAGCCCTTCTTCGCGAGCCGGTATTGGCGCGACACCGGGTCGCGCTCCAGCACCCCGACCTCCACGAAGGTAGATGTGTAGCGGTGAGTCGTCGAGACACCCATGCCGAGCTGCTTGGCCACATCGGTCACCGACCGCGCGCTTCCGTCGGCGGGATATGACGCGAGGACCATCAGGCCGCGCAACAGCGAGCGCGACAGCCGCACGTCATCCATCGGCATAGAAGACGCCTGGACATCGACCTCGTCCAACCCGCCCAACAGGCTCAGCAGGCCATCCTCGTCGGAAGCCTCGCGAATCACCTGCTTGATCTGGGCCTTGGACAGCGCGATTGAGATTCCGTTCTCGGATATCTGAGCCATATCTCGATACTGACGACCGCACCGCCTCGTGCCTAGTGACACGTCTCTGTCAATTTTCAGCGGGCGCCCGGCGAGGATGCAGCACCACGCGCGAGCCCGCATGCGGGGTTACGATCACGCTCCGCCAGCGCGGCTGCTCGATCCTGGAGCCGGCGGGCCGAACGGTCATGGTCGCGAAGACCGTGCGCAGCACGGTCTTCATCTCGAGCATCGCCAGGTGCAGGCCGGGACAGCGCTTGCGGCCTCCCCCCCACGGCAGCCACGCAGCCCTGGACGGTGGCATCCCGATGAAGCGCTCGGGCCGGAACTCACCGGGCTCGTGATAGAGCGCCGGGTCGTGGTGCAGGAGATAGATGCAGCCCAACAGCCGGGCCGGTGGGCGGTAGATCCAGCCGCCGATTTCGACCGGCCGCTTGACCGCGCGCGGAATCGAGAAGAGGAACACTGGCCGGTGGCGCAACACCTCCTGAATCGTCGCGGTCAGATACTCCTCGCCAGCGCCTGAGTCGATCTCCTCGATCAGCTTCCCGAGCGCAACGGGATTGTGCGCCAAGAGCTGAAATGCCCACGCCAGCTCCGAGGCCGTGGTCTCGTGACCGGCCAGGACGATCGACATCAGGTTGTCGCGCACCTGCCGCGGCGAGGCGGGAGAGCCGTCAGCGTTGCGGGCACCCAGCAGCTTGCCGAGCAGATTGCTCGGGTCCTGGAGGAAGCACTCCCGATCACCGATGATCGCGTAGATCAGCTGATCCACCTCGGCCCGCGCGCGCAGGAAGCTCCTCCAGATTCGCCGCCCGGGACCATGGCGCAATATTGGCTCTGGGAAGACAGCGCTGGCGGTGACTGACAGCATTCCGAGCAGACGGTCGCGCAGCTCATACAGACGGTCATCGGCCGACAGTCCCGAGGCGCCGAAGATCGTGCGCAGGATGACCTCGAGCGTCAAGGCGCGCAGACGCGGATGTAGCGCAAAGGGAACGCCCTGCGGCCACGAGGCGACCTCGCGCCTGGCGACTTCGGCCACCATTGCGGCGTGTTGTTGCACCACCTGTGCATGAAAGGCCGGAAGGATGACCTTACGGCCGCCCAGGTGCTCCTCCTCGTCGCGAAGCATGAACGATCGCTCGCCGACGAGCGACTCGAGCGTATCCGCACCCTCTCCAGGATGGAGCACGTCGGCGGGGGCGGCGAGCATCGCCTTGATGTCCCCGGGATCGGAGAGGATCACGAGCGGTGGACGGCTGGTGGTGCGCAGCGTAAAGGAGCTGCCGTAGCGGTCACGACAGCGCTCGAGGTAGGAAAACGTCCATTTCCAGAACAGGAAGGTCTGCAGCGCCGCAGGCAACGGCAAAGCTGACGGGAGCTCACCCCGGACTGCTGAGCGCGCCGGTCCTCGTGCGGTCGTCGCAACGCGCCGCAGATACGCCGCGCGCCATGCGCGCACGAGCGGCAGCAGCAAGCGCGTGAGGGAGCCACCCGCGCCGGCAAGAGCCCGCGTGCCCGCGCGCATATCGGCGGCGTGGGCGGCATCCCTCGACAGGTGCATCGCGACCATGCAGGCGACGAGCGTCGTGTGGCGGTGACCGTTACGCAGGCCGCGTGCTTCACGAGCGGTCCGATCGACGATCTCACAGAGACGCTGAACGGCTGTATCGGCGTCGCCGTAGTGAGAAATGTAGGAGTGACTGCCGCTGGCGATATCCTCCAGCCGGTCGACGTAGCTGTCCAGCATCGTGATCGCCAAGGACACCCACGGGAAATAGGCAGCCAGGGCCTCGGCGATATCACCCTCCTCACATGAGGATTCGGCGGCAAGGGCGAGGAGAGCGTGCGGCGTGAACCCACTCGCCGCCGCCGTGAGCTCGAACCAGCGCATCGTGCGCTCACCGGGAAACTCCCTTGCGGCCCAGTCCTCGAGCGCGGTGTCACGACGATCGGTGTCAGAGTTGTGGTTGAGGCTCTGGACAGCGCACCGCTTGACCCCCGCGAGCACATGAGGACGCACGGACGAGTAGGACGGCAGCGCCGCGCAGCTCGCGCGGCAGGTTTCCACGAGCGTGCGCAGATAGCCTCCGTCATCCTTCCATGGGTGATATCTGTAGTAGTCAGATATCGGCGTCCCAGGGTCGAGCGCCTCGCTGAGCGCGAGATGCAGCTGACGACCGTTCACCTCGCCCGCGCCGGCGCCGCGCTCGCTTACATTGTCCAGAAAGTCCCATGTCGTCTGGTAAGCGACGAGCAGCCGCAGCAGATGCTGGTCTCGGTTCTTCGGCAGGACCCAGAAGAGCGCGGCGCCCTCCGCGTGATCGCGCTTGTGGGCGATCGACTCGAGTGCGTCCTCGCGCAGTGACCGGTCGGGGATGGCTTGCGCCCGGGCACGCCAGAGGTGTAGCTCACGGGAGACGGCCGGCAGTCCCCACAGCAGCTCACGGCTGGCGACAGCCAGTAGCGCCCAGGCTTGCCGGGGACCGAGCGGCGCCGGGTCGGTGATTCGCAAGGACGGGATATTTCACGAGCCTAGAAGATCGACCAGGGCACCGATACCCCACCGGTGAGCATCAACGCGCGAAGCGGAGACCACCGGCGTGGTGGTTAACGCCCGGGAGCTACACGTATGGGGATACGCCAGCGGCGCGATAGCCCGGCAGCGCAACAACTGCCACCGCGACTACGCTGACGAGCGCGGAGCTCGAGATCGCGACCAAGGCCCCGGCCGAGAAGACAATCGGAAAACCCGTGACGGTCGCCAGCGCATGGCTGATGAGCAGCTGCCCGTAGACGCCGAATACCGCGCCGATCGAGCAGCCGGCGCCGAGCAGCAGCGCGCTCTCGAACAGAAGCGCTCGCCACAGCACTGCATGCCCATAGCCCTGTACCTTCATACGGGCGAGCCGGGGACGGCGCTGCCAGATCATCGTCCCCATCGCGATTGACATCGCCAGCACCGTGGCGATCAACACGAGCGTAGCGATCTGCGTCAGGCGTGAAAGCCCCTGACGACTCGCCACACGCAGGCTCTGCTCACGCTGGCGCGCGGTTTCGATGGCCAGCCCCGTTCTCGCTCCGAGCACCCCCTGGATCTCGTGCC
The DNA here is from genome assembly GCA_035940195.1 of Solirubrobacteraceae bacterium. Lineage (GTDB taxonomy): Bacteria > Actinomycetota > Thermoleophilia > Solirubrobacterales > Solirubrobacteraceae > Palsa-744. The sequence goes on along the minus strand of DASZFC010000088.1, from coordinate 62,250 downwards.
GTACGACCGCTGGAGAGGCCCCCGCGGCGAGCATGACGTTGTAAGCGCTCGGATCGGCGCTGCCCCAGGCACGCACATAATCGCCGGGGTTGAGGATGATCGCGCCGGGGGGCCAGCCGAGATTCGTGGTCAAGGCAGCAACGCGGAACGTCGCCGGGTCCGGTGTTGGCAGCGTGAAAGGCTGCCCAATATGCAAGTGATCCTGAACGGCGATGGCCCGCGAGATGACCGCCCAACCACCGGCACGGAGCCTGGCCGTTGCGAGCGTGAGGTTTCCTTCGACGAGCTGGCTCGGCGGAAGCGGGTGCGCAGCGGTGTACGGCGGCGCCAAGACCCATACGTGACGATCGCCGTAGTCGAGAAAATCAGCGCGATATTGGCCGACGGCTCGCACTCCCGCAAGACGCGCTAGGGCTACAGAGGCTGTGTCATGAAACGGGGTTGTCGCGAGCAGGTCCTGCGTGCCCGGCGGGGCGACCCAGAAATCGGCAGCCACGGCCGCGTCATGAGCCAAGCGATCGAGCCCTCGCTGGAGATTGGTGTGCGCCCCCTGGATCGCGACGCTGCCGAATACGGCAATCGCTCCGGTCGCGGCGATCGCGAGTGATCGCGCACGCGTCCTGGGTGAGCGCAGTTCGATGACGGCGATGCGGGTGGATGGCGAGCTGAAGCGGGCTTGCAGGCGATCGAAGACTGCGACGATCGCATCGAGCAGGAGCGGTAGCAGCAACAGCAGCGCGATTACCAAGATCACGCTGCCCAGGACAGCCGACTGCGGTGCGATGAGGAGGATCGCGGTTGTCAGCGCAAGGCAAGACAGCCCGAGGATTAGCGCCCCACCCATCTCACCCGTCCACCAGCTACGGATTCGATGCCCGCGAGGCAGCGAAGCCGCGGCGGAGTGAGAGAAGATCTCGCGGAGGGGAACCAGCACACCAACGCACGCGGCGAGCAGCCCCGCGCCCGCGGCGATCGCGACGCTCTGCCATGTGACTATTCGCTGCGAGCCGACAGGAAATGCAAAAGACAGATAGCCCGGATTCGATTGAAACACAGCGATCGAGAGCAGATCTCCGAGCGCCAACCCGAGGAGCACGGCCAAAGCACCGAGCACAAGCGCGTCAAACAGCAGCGCCTGCACGATGTCCAGTCGTGTCGCTCCGTTGGAGCGCAAGCCCGCGATCAGGCCCTTGCGCAGTGGCAGGGTCAGCAGCATCGCGTTGAAGGCAAACAGGAACCCGACGAGAGCGCTGATTGCAGAGAACAGGCCCTCGCCCTGGTTGGCCGGCGCTGCCGCGACCCTGAACAGGGTCACGTCAAAGTTTGCCGGCTCCACGTTCAAACGGTCCGCCGCCAGCGCCACCAGCTCCGCCCGCACCTCACTATCGCGCCCCGGCATCACTTGGACGAAGACGCGCGTGATCCGTCCGCGCATACCGGTGAGCTTTTGTGCATAGGCAAGCGGCGCGACCGCGACCGGGCTGTGGGCGAGCGCTCCGATGGCCTTCGCACCCAGTTCGGTACCGACCAAGGCGCTGACACTACGCGCACCGATCTGAAGCCTGACCGGCTGGAGCGGCTGGACCCCAATCGCTTCGGCGACCGATGAAGGAAGCGCAAGCGCCGGCAGGCGGGCGATCTGGGCGGAGCGGAAATGGCGCAAGAGCGGGCTGCCCCGCAGCGCCAAGCGTGGATCGGCGCCGATCAGCTCCACGCCCTGCCGGGCGGCCGGGCCGATCACATTGGCGGGCTCCTCGAGCACCGGCGCCGCCGAGCGCACACCGGGTAGGCGCTGTACCTCGCTGAGCAGCCTTTCGTCAAAGCCCTGGGGGTCGCGTGACTCGAGCTGGAACTGCATCTGGCCCACGAGCTCGCTCGCCAGTTGCGCCACCGAACCGTTGAGGCTCGCGCTCGCGACCTGGGAAGCGAACAGCAGCGCAACGCCGACAGCCAGACCCAGAACCGCCAGCAGCTCCTGCACGAGCACGATCCTCGCCTGCAGGCGAACGCGGTACAGATGGGCAGTGCTCGATAGCTTCATCGGCCGGCTAGGAGCCGCCGAGGGGAGCGAACACGTGCTCGGGCTCGTAGGCCACCAGCCGACCGTCGCGCAGCGCGTGCACGCGGTCGGCGAAGACCGTCGCCTGCGGATCATGGGTGACGAGCAGCACTGCGGCGCCGCGCTCGCGACAGGTCTCGCTGAGGAGCTCCAGCACCTCGCGGGAGCCCTGGGAATCGAGGCTCCCCGTCGGCTCATCGGCCAGCACCAGCTTCGGCTTCATCGACAGCGCCCGCGCGATCATCACGCGCTGGCGCTCGCCCATCGAGAGCTCATCTGGGCGATGGCGCAAACGCTCGCCCAGCCCTAAGCGCATGAGCAACGGTTCCACCATGCGCTCGGCCCGGCGCGCATCGGCGGTCAGCCACAGCTTGAAGGCGGCGTTCTGGGACACAGTGGCCCCCGGGAGCAGATCGAAGGCCTGGTCGACGTACCCCAGCTCGTACAGGCGATAGCGAGCACGATCGTCACCGGAGAGCGCGGAGATCTCGCGCCCGTCCACGATCACCGCACCGGTGTCGGGTTCCAGCAGCGCCGCGGTCAGCAGCAGCAATGTCGTCTTGCCCGAGCCGCTCGGGCCGTACAGCGCAACCATCTCCCCCGCTCCGACCGACAGCGATACGCCATCGACAGCGCGGACGGGGTCCCCGTCGCCGGCAAGGTAGCGCTTTGAGAGCTCCCGCAGCTCCAGCACTAGGAGGAGATCCCATGCCTGGGATCACGAGCTCTTGGACCGGCGCCAGGGAAGTCGATGATGTTCCCCTGCCCCGCGGGCGACCGTGGGGCCTCCAGCAGCTCGCCGCCAGCCAGCGTCGCGACCCGCCCAGACCAGCCAGTCGCACCGGCATCCGAGACGCTCATCAACACGCCAAATCCCCGTTCGGAGGCCAGCGCGTCCAGCAGCCGCGTGAGCGCATCGGTCTCACCGAGCCCGAGCGAGGCCGTCACATCGTCCACGAGCAAGAGCTTCGGCTCGCGAGCGATCCCCTGGGCGAGCGCGACAAGTGCGCGCTCCCAATCCGCGAGGCTCCCCCAGAACTGCTCTGCGCACTCCGCCGCTCCCACCCGCTCGAGCGCGGCCATCGCCCGCGTATAGGACTCACGCTTGCCATATGCCGCGAACAGCGGCAGTGCGACGCCCGCGAGCATCGGCAGGTCGAGCTCGGGCGCGGTGTGCCCCACCCAACCGATCCGCCCGCCGAGCAGCCGCGAGCGGCGCCGGTCTGAGAAACCCCAGAGATCCTCGCCTTCGAAGCAGACGCGTCCGGAGTCGGGCCGCTGCATCCCAGCCGCGACCCGCAGCAGTGAGGTCTTGCCCTGCGCTCGCTGCGCGAGCACGGCCACGACCTCGCCCGCCCCGATGCTCAGCGACACGTTCGCGAGCACTTTGACCACGTGACGCCTGCCGCGGTGAAACGCCAGGCTCACGTCGGTCAGCGACAGGAGCGCCATTGTCAAGCAGGTGGGAGAGTCCCCGGCCCACGGGCCGCCTCGTAACCCTGGCCTTCCCGCTGCAGGTAGGTGCGGAGCTGCTGCAGCCACTTGATCCGCGCGTCCCACCAGGCGACATCGCTCGCCGTGACGATCAGGCCCATGAGCCGCCGCCACGCATCATCCCCGCCGAGGCGGCGCTCCGTTCGCATCCGCTCGTTGACCTCCTTCAGCCGCGCCGTGCACGCGAGCTCGGCGTCGCGGACGATCTCGATCATCCTCGGCAGATCCGCGGGCCGACAGAAGGCGACCTTCGCAAGCAGCTCCTCGCGCACGGGTGGCATCGAAGTCGAAGAGCGCAACCAATGCTCGAAGTGCGCAATTCCCTGCGCGGTCGCCTCGTAGGCCGTAGCCGGCAGCGATCCCATCTCAGCACGCGCCAGGAGCGCCGGCCCACCGGCCTGATCAACTGCGCGAATCAACCCGTCCTTGGAGAGCCTTCTCACCGCGTGATACGCCGTGCCGTGCGCAAACTGCGCCGAGCCAAACCGTCCCTCCAGGCGGCGCTCCAGCTGATAGCAGTTCCCTGGCTGCTCGATCAGGAGACCGAGAACGGCCTCTCCCGCGGAGAGCGCGAACGTCTGTGCAGAAGCGCGTCCCATTCCCTGAAACCGTACCTGTCTGTAGATGTATGTGAGCTACCGTCGCCCGTTCGCGCCACCGAGGATCTGCAGCGCACCCGCATAACCGTCAGCCGGCCCTGCGCCGTATGTGAACGCGAGCTGTGCCCGCGCCGTGGCGGGATCACCGAGATCGGCGTCGAAATCGCGGGTCAGGATCAGCGCTATCCAGTCCCAGGGCACGATCACGAAGCTCACCGGCTCGCCGAACATCTGCGACTGCACGCTGGCGCACCAAGCCGGCTCTTGCGCGAGGTCGTCCTCAGCCTCCCCAATGAGCGCGATGACTGTCGCAAGCTTCGAGGGCACCAGCAAGCCCAGCTGGGTCAACCGGGTCTGTGGGACATCGCAGGCAGGGCACCGGTGCGTACGCTGCTCGCCCCTGACGATCCCGGGCACGAGGTCAAGGCGCCGGGCGACATCGATGATCTGCCACTCCAAGACATCAAACCGCTCACCGCAGGCACACTGCAGTGTCCGGTCTTCGGCGATCGAGCGGTCAGACGGCATTTGGAGCCAATAGAACATTACCTATACCTGGAAGGCTCTCAGGTCCTCAGAACACGATCGTGCGCCGGCCGTCGACGATCACGCGGTCATCGAGGTGCAGCGAGACGGCCCGGGCGAGCACGAGGCGCTCGACGTCACGCCCGAGACGTTCGAGCTCGCGAGCGCTCTGGCGATGGTCGACGCGGACGACATCCTGGTCGATGATCGGCCCATCGTCGAGCTGCTCGGTGACGTAGTGAGCGGTGGCGCCGATCAGCTTGACGCCGCGCTCGCGCGCCCGGCCGTACGGGTCGGCCCCGGCGAACGCCGGCAGGAACGAATGGTGGATGTTGATAGCGGGCATCCCTACCTGCTCGAGGAAGTCGCCGCTGAGGATCTGCATGTAGCGGGCCAGCACGAGCAGCTCGGCGTTGCCGCGGAGCAGCTCGAGCATCGCCGCTTCGGCTCGCTCCTTGCCGCCCTCCCGCACCGCCAAGTGATGGAAGGCGACGCCCGCCGCGACGGTCTCCTCCTCGAGGTCGCGATGGTTCGAGATCACCATGACGATCTCGGCGTCCAACTCGCCGCGGCGCCAGCGCCACAGCAGGTCGAACAGGCAATGGTCATGGCGTGAGACGAGAACCGCGATGCGCTGGCGCTGACCCCACCAGCGCATCTCCCAATCCATCGCAAAACGCGTCGCGACCTCGGCTTGGAAGGCGTCATGAAAGCGCTCGCGCTCGAAGGAGTCCCCCAGGAAGAACTCCGTCCGCAAGAAGAAGCGCCCACCCGTGGGATCGGTCGAGTACTGGTGGGAAGAGACGATGTTCGCGCCGCGCTCGAACAGGAAGCCGGAGATCGCCGCGACGATGCCCGGCCGGTCAGCGCAGCCGATCAGCAGGCGCGCGGTGTAGCGCGGGGTGTCGTTCTCCATAGCGACGTCAACAATAGTTCTGAATAAGCGAACTTGTTCTATTCTCAAGAACTAGCGTTACCGGCTCCGTGCGTATATACCCGCGGAGAGAGCCAACCAACCCTCGGGGGAAAGCATGGGCGCCGATCGCGAAGAGCTGGGACTCAGCACGTTGCGGTTGCTCGCGGAGGACTGCATGCTCACCGTCCTTGCCGAGCTGAGCCGGGGTCCGGTCCGCACCAGCGACATCGAGACCCGGGCCCCGGGAATCCCCCACTGGACGGCGCTGCGGCGCCTGCAATCCCTCGCTGACGCTGGGTTCGCCCGGCCACTCCACAATACGCAGTCGCGGCGCCGGCGCGGGAACTCCCGCTCATCACAAGAGCCTTACACACTGAGCCGTCTCGGCCGAGAGAACCTGCTGCAGGTCGCGGCCGCAGCAGCACACTGCGAGCAGACCTGGTGCACTCCGCCGCTTCAGACGCCCGACGTGCCCGGACTGTGGGTCCTCGGGCTCGCGGCGGATCAGCCGACGCGAGCCCTCGCGCGAGCCCTGGCCGACGCCCCTCTGCGTACCGCCGATCTCCAGGTCCGGCTACCTCATGTGAGGCGCTCGACCCTCCTGCGGCGCCTGCGAACCCTGCCCGAGCACGGTGTTCTCGTCCGGGAAGAGCACGGAGGCGAGGTTCGCTACGCGCTAACCGAGGGCGCTCGCCACCTGGTCATCGTCCCCCTGCGCGCGGCGCAATGCGAGTGGCGCCGCGCGACACCCGCGGACAGAGCCCGCAGCGGAGATCTGCCGGGACTGCTGCACGTACTGGCGCCCCTCGGCCGAACGCCACACAACACGACTGGCACCTGCCAGTGGCACGTCGACGCAGAGGGACGCCTGCAAACAGATGTCTACCTTGCCGTCGCGTCCGGCAGAATCGCCGCCCTGAACGCCGCTCCTGTGAGCGCTCCCCAATCCGGCAGCCGTGCCACTCCCGAAACCTGGTGTGAAGCACTGCTGCACGGCGACCCATCGACGATCGCTACCACTGGCGATGCCGCGCTCTTCAGCGCCGTCTTCGACGCTCTCAGCTCGGCACTGCTCGCGTAGGCCACAACAAATCGCGGAACCACATTCTAATTCCTCGGAACGTTCGTGATACACGAATCCCCATCGTTGCGCGACTTTCGCCGTGTCCGACCAAACACGCTGTGAAACCATCGCCATGCCCTGCTCGTGAACAACCGTTGGGCAACGCCCAAAACGCCTCGCAGACGTGCTAGACCTCGCCGCACTTCTGCATGCCAGGTCAGGGAGCAGAAGACAAAGCCGGCGTCCGAGCGCACCTCTGGCAAAAGACGCGCGCCCGGCGCCGGGTACAACATCAAGCATTCTAGGAGGATCCTCATGCGAGGTCCAATACGCAGTGTCCTGTTGACCGCCTCAGTTCTGTGCATCTTCGCCATCACGGGCCCAGCAGCATCTGCTCGGAACCTCCTCCGCTCGGAAAAAGTGGGCGGGGCCAACAGCATCACTCTGAACGACGCGGCCGGTGTCACCAGTTGGGCCGGCGGCTGGGTCGCAGGATTCGGCTTCCCAATGGAGTTGGTCAACTCGGGCAATCTCAAACTCGAAGCAACCGGCTTCAAAAATGAATGTACCGAGGGTGACATCGACACCTATCTCAACCACAACAGCGAAGCCCTCAATCTGGTGGAAGCGTCTATCGTCGCCGGACAGTTCGAGTGTGAAAACGAGACGGTTCTCGCTACACCATCGGGGGCGAACGCCGTGTTCGCCGCTGCAGCTCTCGAACTCACGGTGTCCAACCTGAAGTTCATCGTGGCGGTCGGCGAAAAAACCAAGTGCGAATTCAGGACGCCACCAGCAGGGATCAAAGGCACGTGGGTCAACGCTGTCGGCGGCGAGGAGGAACTGGGCTCGACCGTCAAATTCAGCAAAGCCGCGCTGATCGGCGTGGCGCTGGAAGGTACGTGTCCAACTGCCGGTGAATTGACCGGGACATTCGGAGCCGAGACGTTCCAGCAGTCGGAGGGCCTCGGGCAGGCTCCGTTCGACACCGAGCAGGTGTTCTACGGCTGAACGGACGGAGTTGGGAGGACCCACAAATCTGTGGGTCGACTGGGGGGTCACGAAAGCGCTCGTGACCCCCCAGCGCAGATCTCGTCGAGACTAATTGCCGAAATATGCTCCCGAGCCCAAAAGACATGGTGCGCCTTGGCATGGTCCTCGCGGCCCTCAGTGCGTCCGTGGCTGTGTCCGCCTGCGGAGGCACGAGTCGGGCGACCACATCGGGGCAGTCTGCGGCGCCGCAGACTGCCCCTTCCGTCGTGGCGCGGGTCGGCTCCGTCGTGGTAAGCAAGGCCATGTTCAACCACTGGCTGGCGATAGCCGTGGCCATTCGTAATCCGCCCGCCCCGGGACATGCTCCGGCGAGGCCCGCGGCGCCCGAACCTCCGAGCTTCGCCGGCTGCGTCGCGGATCACCGTGCCGCGGACCCCCACGGCAAGCTGACGGCCGAACAGCTTGAGTCAGGGTGCCAGCGGGAATACGCAGACCTCGAGCCCCGCGTGCTGCACCTTCTCATATATCGACTTTGGCGCGAGGGCGAGGCCAGGGAACTAGGGATCACGGTCAACGACCAAGAAGCCCGGGAGGCATTGACGGCCGAGTTGCGACGGAACTACTCGAAGCCGGGGACCGCCCAGAGGTTCCTCGCTGAAACCGGTCAGACGATGTCCGATCTCCTGTTCGCCACCAAGTCGGACCTTCTCGCAAGGCGGCTTGCACAGAAGGCGGCCGAAGGGCTCCACGGCAAGGCGGCTGCAGCCGCGGTAAAGGCGTTCGGGATAATGATGGTTAAAAGGTGGACGAGCCGGACATACTGCGGCCCCGGGTTTGTTGTGCCCGGCTGTAAGGCGGGCAGCTAGCGCCTGCGACGGTCGCCGTGAGGCCACGTTACACAGTGAGTCTTGCCGTGAGCCCTCTCGAGTACGTGGTGCCCCTTACATTTCGGCTGCCCCGGCCGCCGCGAAGATGTAGATGAAGCCGCGGCCGCGGCCGGAGTCGGCTTCAGTCGGGAGAGATCGGAAATGGTCGGCGTTGGCGACAGCGAGGGTACGCCGGCTCCGAATGGTGAGGCGCCTCCGAGCGGGATGCTGTTCCCGGAGGTTGTGAACGTCTCGTCGGCGCCATCAGTCGTACCGCCATCGCTGGTCGCAACCAGCCGGTAATGGTAGGTAGTGCTGGGATTCAGGCCAGTGAGGCTCTGCGTCACTGGGACAGGGGTTATTGCTGATCCCGCGTCGCCCGTTGGCGTGCTCATCGTGTACGAGTTCGTGAAGCCATATTCGAACTGATACGTCGTGTCCAGACCTTGGGGGAGGACGCCGCCGGTGATGGTGGCGGTGGTTGTATTGACCATCGCGGGGTCGGTCTCAACCGCAGGGGCAAGCACGACGGTGGTAAACGTCCGATCGGCGCCATATGCGATGCCGCCGTGGGGAGGGTCGGTCGCCACCAGCCGATAATGGTACGTCGTCGCCGGTTTGAGTCCCGTCAGATCGGCCCATAGTCGTTCGCCCCCGTGACCGATAATGCCTTCAGGCATCGGCGACGTCTGGCCGTAAGCCGTGGTTGGGCCGTACTGGAAGCGGTATGTTCCCGTTTCGCCTTCCGCCAATTCGGTGTTGTAGGAGCCCCGGATCGTGGCGGTTGTACCCAGAGCGCCGGACGCGCCCTCGGTCGCCGTTTCAGGTAGCCGCTGCGTTGCCTCGAACCGAAGAACATGCGCGTTGTGGGCGTCGGCGACAAAGGGATCACTCCTATAGATGGTCATGCTCGCGACGCTGGCGAGACTTCCCGCGTAATACGTGTACGTCAGCGCGCCGGAGCTGTTGTAAACATCGATCTGCGTCGGTGAGCCGACAGGCCGGTCGACCACGTAGACGGTTTCCTGTTCGACGGCGACCGCTTGTGAGCCGCTGACATCGAGCACCGAGTTGAAGCTCCCTTCTGTGTTGAACTTCTCGATTCGGCCGTTGCCTGTGTCTGCGACGTATAGATGGCCGTTTTCGTCAACCGCGAGCCCGGTGGGGTTGGCGAGCTGGCCTTCGTCGTGGCCGGCGGTGCCAAACTGTGCGACGTAGGTCCCCGAGGAGTTGAACTTCTCGATCCGATTGTTGGCGGTGTCAGCGACGTACACGTTGCCTTCGTTATCTACGGCGACTCCTGACGGGTGGTCGAACTGGCCTTCGCCGGTGCCCGCGGTGCCGAACTGTGAGATGTAGACACCTTCCTTGCTGAACTTCTCGATCCGGTTGTTGCCAGTGTCAGCGACATAAACGTCTTCGGCGGAGGGGTCGAGGACTTCACATTCCCCCTGACTTAGGTGCCTGCTTTCGCAGACGTTGTCGAACGCGACAGCGGTAGGCCCGTTGAACTGAGCGTTGCCGGAGCCGGCCGTACCGAACTGCGATAGGTAAGAACCCCGCGGGCTAAAGAGTTGAACCCGGTCGTTTCCTGTGTCAACGACGTAAATCGTGCTTACAACCGCGGCAATACCCGATGGCTGGTTGAGCTGACCTTCACCTGATCCCGGGGAGCCGAATTCCCCAATAACGCTCCCGGGCACAGCGGCGCTCGTCGGTACGACGCTGAGCGAGAGAGTGCTCAGTGCCACAGCGAGGACGAGCACTACTCGGCCCAGCCTGGTGGCTGCGCGGTCAGAGGGCCTGGGTGGACATCCTGTGGTGGTCATCGTTGCTTGCTCCTCGCGCGGCTGGAGGTCTTGGCCTTCTTCCGGGCCGCCTTGGCTTTTGCAGCCGTTGCGCATCCGTTGACGGTGATCTTCGTGTTCTGAGCGATCCGCGCGCCGTTCTGGGCGGCGATCGTGGTGAGCAACACCAGGGATTCGGGGACCTGTTGTTCGACCGTGCGCACCACGCGCACGGTGCGTCCGTGGCGGCGCACGGTCACACGTTTGCGCACCGTGATGGTGGCCTTCGGCGCGCAGAGGCCCGTGTTGGCGGCGAGCACGGAGTTTGGTCCTTCTGGGAGTTTCAGCTCGAAGGAGGTGATCGGCGCGTCGGGCAGGGTCTCGAAGCGCGAATACGTGATTCCCTTCGTGATGTCGGTGTTGCCCACCAGGTCGAGTGTGATCCCTTCGCCTTGGAGCGCGATGTCGAGGTCGGGGAAGGCCTCGCCACCGTGCGAGACGAGGATCACGGGGCCCGTCAGCGGGTGGGCGAGGAGCGGCGTAGAGGCGGTAGCCAGCCCCACGACCGACCCTGGCGGGCAGCTAGCTGGGTTTGCAGCGAACTGCGCCTGCGCGCACGCCTTCTGCAATGTGCTCAACCGGGTAGGTAGGGCTTTGGGGAGTTGCACATCGACAGCGCGGATGTTGCTCTGCCAGGGGACCTGAGCGACCTTTACGTCGAGGCTGGCGCCGTTCGCTCTCGAGGTGTGGGCGCTCGTGTTGGCGGTGAAGCTCGGGGAGAACGCGAGCGCCTGGCAGTCGGCGAGCTGGAACGGTGAGGAGACGTTCGCGGCCTGGCCCTGGGTGGACGTGATCGTCGCGGTCACGCTCATCCGTTCACAGGAGGTCGGGTTGATCATGAACCCCGTCCGGTTGATGTCCAGCCCGATTCGGCGGACGCGTAGCGGGACGCCCTGCACGATCGTCGGCAGCGGGTCGCTGTTGGTGGTGATGCTGCCGTCGCTGTTGACGATGATGTCCGCGCCGACGACCACGTTGCCGAGGTTGAAGGGGCCGGCGATCGCGGGCACGACCACCGACAGGCTCGCCGGCGAGCCCGCGATCCTCGGCTGCGCGAGGTACACGGTGCCGGGAAGCGTGAAGGGCGTTCCCCCGGCGCCCGCGCTCGCGCTCACCGTCCCGATCTGGCTGGATGGTTCGCAGGTCCCGCTCCCCGCGCGGGTCAGGGGACACAACGGAACCCCCGCGAGCCGACCGAGCAGGCCCGCTGGAAGATGCACGCTCAAACCGCCCAGGTACTGTGTCCGGTCGTCCCTGCCCAGGGTCAGCATGAACCCAGTGTTCGCACCCGCCACCAGCGAGCTCGACCCGGCAGAGAACGACGGCGCGAACGGCAAGGGCGAGGGACACGCCCCGCCGTGACCGTCGAAGTCCGTCATCAGCGAAGACTGCGGAGTGGCGGCTGGGTTTCCCGACCATGGCGCCAAAGCCGTCGTCAGAGTGCCTTGCCCGCACGCCGGCGGCGTGGCCAGCGGCGCCGTGGCACCGCCCTTCAGGCGAAGCTTGAAATGGCTGAACGGAGCCTGCGGGAGGTTTTCGAAGGTCGCGGTGATCTGTCCCGTCACCGGGTCGGGCGTAACCCGGCCCTCCAGCTTGACATCCAGACTGTCACCCTGCATATCGAGGAAGATGCGATATGTGTTCCCCGGCAGCGGTTGACCCACATACGCGTGGCCATACAAAGGCGCCGGCAACACAGGGGTGTCAACCTCCGTCGTCCCTAACACAGAAGCACCGGGACACAGCGGCGGCGCGGTGCTGCCCATCCCGAACTGTTCATCAGTACAGGCTTGCAGGCCATTGGCGACACTCGGATTGAGCGTCACCCCTGCTGGCAGCGTCACTACAGCATCGCGCAGCTGGGACACTGCTCGGCCGTTCGGGTCATCGTTCTGTGGTACCGACAAGTCGAAGAGGTAGCCTGACGACGCGTCGGCCTGGGACGTTTCTGGAAGCAACGCCATCGACGGCGCGAACGCCAGACCTCCACAGTCCGTCGTCGACGGCAATTCAGCGGCGGCGGTGAGATATTCTTCGGGAGCACCATTGAAGTCCATGCTGAGGTGTGTCGAGAGTGGCGTGCCCGGGCATGTCGTAGGGTTTGTCAACAGCGGCTGTAGGGGCGCGGTGCTGTGCGCACCGTATTCGCAGGGTCCGTTGCAGTTGATCACTCGTTCGGAGTCGTGACTGGGCTCGGCCGGTACTCCCCACAGCGTCAGCGACGTGTAGTACATGCCCCCGGCCGGAATGTTGTTAGAGCTAGAGGTGATGCCGTAGTCGGTGCGTGTGCGCACTGTTATGTCGAGGAACGCAGGGTTCGCGGCTACGGACAGACCGAATCGTGCGACCTCGCCTGCGTTCGGGACGAGGTTGTAGACGGCGGCCGGTGTCGCCTGCCCCGACGAAAGGAGCAGCCTGGCGATGCCGGCCTGGGTCTCGGGGCTGCAGCCTCCGGGTTCACCCTCCGCACTTTTGTGAAACAATTCCGGTGGGCATTGGGGCATTGCTGTGGCGCTACCGAGTAGACCCGGTGGGAGCGCAACGACTATGTCTTTGGATTCTGGTATTCCGTTTCCGTGAGCGAACCGGATGGTCGTCGTCAGGTCGGGGTGTGCGCCGGCTAGTGATGTGGAGACGCTGGTGTTGAACTGCTGTATTTCCTGCGGTTCGCTGGCGGAGGCGGCGGGCGCGGTCGCCAAGATCGTTACGAGCGCGACGACAATGACGACTGGTCCTGTGTGCTTGAACATCACGAGCCCTTCCGATTTGTCTTTTTGGCGTGCGCTCTGCTGGCGGCGTAGGTTTTGTGGGCCCGTTTGATGCACGCCGGTCGCTGGTGCTTGGGTTTTTTCGCGCAGGCACGTAGCGCGTTCGCGAGCTTCTGGTCGAGGGTCAGCTGCTTCGCTTTCGGGTGGGCGGGTTTCGTCGTCGCGCCTAGAGTTCCGGCCGCTGGTGGCGTTGGTGGGGCTGGGTTGCCCGGCAGGACGAACTGCGTTGAGATCGGTTCCCCTGCCGGTGGCGGCGTCGGCGCGGAACAGGTGTTTTCGCGAGCGCATGGGGGGCCCGGGAAGCCTCCGCCGACACGTGCGTCGTAGATCGCGGTAGCACCGCCGGGAGCGTTTGCTGCGGCAGTCGTGAAGAACATGTCGTCGCCGCTGGCGGAGCTGTCTTGGTAGAACGCATCGGTCGTGTTGGGTGAAACGAGCTGCGTTTGCCCGTTCTGGTACTCGTAGATGTTGCGGATGCCGTTTGTCGCTTCCGGGGTGAGAGCGTTGCGCGTCGAGAAGAAAACGTGGCTGCCATCGTCGGATATGACTCGGCCAAAGCTGTTCGCTGCTTCGGCGGTGTAGTCGCGGCGGGGTTGAGCTTCGTCACCCCTGCCGCCCGCGTCGCTACCGATCGTCGCGTCATAGGTAGGCGTCAATCCCGTGCTGTTGATGCGCCCCTTCGAGACCCGGACGAGGCCGCTTGAGTCCGACCACTCGTACACGTTCTCGGCGTTTCCCGTTTCTTCGGAGGTCAGGTTCGCATGGGACTCGAAAGCCAGGTGCGTGCCGTCAGGCGTCACGCGCGCCGGCCGATCGGCCTGGATTTCTTCAATCAGTGAGCGGAATAGAACGCCGGTCGAGCTGAAGTAACCGTGGACGTCGTCCTGCGAAAGCGTGGCGATATACGTTGTCCCGGCGGGCGTCCACTCGTACAGCAGCGGTCCACTGGTATCGCCGGCTGGCGCACTGGCCGTCAGCTGATCTGGGGTCACGAAGTACACGTGCGACGCGTCGGGCGAGATCGCGACGACACCGTCGACGCCTTCTGTGTTATCGGTGAAACCGGGTTCGCCGCCCGAGATGCGGGTCAGCGCGCCCATCGCCGTGGTGTACTCGTAGATGTCCTGCACCGTGTTCTGGTCATCGGTTGTCAGCGGGTCGGGGGTCGCGAAAAACACATGCGAGCCGTCAGCGGCCGCGCCCTCGTAGCGCACGGAGCTCACCGCGGGCGTTGCGGTCTTCGACGCCGATACCACCGTCGTCATGGCGTTCCGGCGCATGAACAGCTTGGTGACCCCGTCGTCTGGCACAGACGGGTCGTACTGCAAGCGCGAGGTGAAGAACACGGTCGACCCATCCGAGGACACGGCGCCTGAGAGGTTGGGCTGCCCGCCGCCGAGGACGGCGCCGCCTTCACGGAGTTCTGGGTTCGCCGGGTCGCCACCCGCGGTCGTCTGCGACACGAGCGTTACGTTCCCTGTGGTGCCATCGGCTTCGTAGATGTTTTCCTCACCGTCGTTCGCACCGGCGGTTAGCTGCTTGGCGGATTGGAAGAACACGTGCTGGCCGCCCGGAGTCACGGAGTAAACGCCGCCTTCTTCGGGAAGGCGCATCCCTCCGACTGCCTGTCCAGACGCGTCATGTGAGAGCAACGTGACGTGACCGTCGACCGCCTGGTAAAGATCAAGCGAGGCGTTCGTGTCCTGCGGAACGAGCGGCGCACTCGTCAGAAAGGTGACGCGCGAGGGATCTTCGGAGCCCGGTACGACGTAGAAGGCTTGCGGCGAGCTCGGCGGATCGAAGGGCGTAAGCGCCAAGGACGACCATCCGGCCGACATATGGGTCGCTCCAAAGAGATGTCTCAGCCAGCCGGGTTCTCTTGGCAGCGACCCAGCAGGCATATCGAAGGCCACGTTCGCCCCGTCAACGGTCGCTCCCTCGAAAACCGTGCGATAGGCGCCGGTACCCTGGGGAGTCACCTGCTCGAACGCTCGGCAGTCTGGCAAGAAGGAGCTGGCCTGTTCTTCGCGGACAGCCTGGTTAGAACACGGTTCGACGGCGACCGCGGGGGCAGCCATGAGCCCGAGGCAGAGCAGCTTCGCTAGAAGACAGGGAAGCAGCCAAACCAAAGCGCGCCATGCGAGAACACATGGCGATTTGGGCGCAGAAGGTCGAGGCTGGTGCCCTGTGGAGCACCCCGAACGCTCATCTGCGCTTGGAGACACCATGCGCGAGCGCCGCGAAGTTGGCATGGCTGTGGTCTCCCCCTCCGATTCGTTGGTTGACGTACAGCTATTCCTGCTAACCGATTAGCAGGAATAGGCTACACGATCTTTAGATCGCCCGATCTGAACGCCAAGCACCCCAAGCCAGAACGCGCCTTGTCGCCTTTGCAGAGGCCTACGACAAGCGCGAAGCAGCGCTCGCCCAAGGCAACGAAGCCCTCCGGCAGGAGCGGGACGAAGCGATACGCACGGCTTACAGCGAGGGTCTGCCCATGAAAACCATTGCCCAGATCATGGGCATGAGTCACCAGCGCATCTCGCAGATCGTCAGGAGCTAGACCCAAACTGTCGTGTCCTTGAGCCGATAGCGGCCGCGGGCCACGCGCTCGAAGCAGGCCTCCAGCCATCCCAGATATCGCACATAGAAGCCGGCGGCCAAACCCTTCATAGGACAGCGTCGTCCGCGTCGCTGGAGGTCGGGCTGCCCCGACCAACCATTTTTCTAGTCCCTCGATTCTTTCGCCAGACGTCATAGCCGACGTGAGCATACAGACAACCGTCGGTTGTGTGCTCAGTTGCTCAATTGCTCAACTACGACTTCGCTGACAGGCTCCAGCGGCGACGCAGATCGGCCGCCGCATCCGCAAGACGCGGGAAGCCCTCAACGTGCCCGCCGGGGCTCAGGTGTAGCCGCCGTCGACGAAGGCTTCGGCGGCTTCTAACACCGCGGTGAAGTCTCCCCCGGCAAGCCGACCGGGCGTCGCGGTGGCGCGGTCAGCTATGAACGGGCTCTGCTCGTAGCGTGAGCGTGCTGCCGTCTGCCTCCACGAGCACGATCGCGTTGCCGTTATCGACAGCTCGACGGATCTCTGAGCTGACGTAAGGCGTGTCCGCGTCAATGAAAGAGGCTCTTTTTGGATAGGGCGAGCGTCCCGCGATCTCCAGCTCGATCGCTTCGTTCATCACCCGCGCAGCGGGGGTCTTTCCGTTGGTGGTACTCATCACTTACGCCATGCCTCGATCATCGCCTCATAGCCACGTTCGACCTCTTCGATCGCGGCGCGCATTCCAGCCCCGAGTGTATCGCGATTGAAGACCTCGGCCACTTGATTGCCGCCATCGCGGGTATACCGGTGCAGCTCGTTCTCCCCGTGAGCACAGTCGTATAGGCGCACCGTCTCCCTGCGACCGCCTTCTTCGACGATCAGCACGACCGAGTAGTCCACGACGTTGCGTCCACGTCGACTGGTCTTGAACTCCACATACAGAAAGACCTTCGCCACACCGTCGAGCAAGTGCTCGTAAGCGCCACTCATGCCGGCCAGTATCGACGCAGCCCGACAGCCGCATCTTGATTTGAATCGCCCATACCCGCAAGCTACGCCGCGCTTTGGACGGGACGCACGATTCCGGTGACACTCCAACCAAACGCTCATAGTTACACGCGCGCGATACCAAGCGCATTGGACGGGATAGTCGATCCTCCGCGTGGGTAGTGCGCTTGATCATCACGGTCGAGCCCGGCAAGCCGGTCGGGCGTCACGGTGGCGCCGGTCGGGGCTCAGGTGTAGTCGCCGTCGACGAAGGCTTCGGCGGCTTCTAACACCGCGGTGAAGTCTCCCCCGGCCTCACTACGCGACGAGCCCGGCGATCTGCGGCGAACTCTCGGGATCATTGCGCACCTCATGCAACGCGTCTGCGAGGAGTCGCAACGTGTGCTCGGTGCGCTCGAGCTCCTCTGGGTCGAGCTTCTCCTTTGAACTGAGGGCGGACAGGCCCACAACACTTACCGCTCTGCGCATGGCGGCCAGCGGTTGGCTGTCCGCGGCGACATCCGCATAGTGCTGACGATCGTGCTGCTTGGAGTCGCTGAGCGCAAATGCAACGATCACCGCAGCCGCCTCAAAACGACGATATCCACGCTCATCCAACCAATGCGGCAGCAGACGGCGCTCACTCCAGTACTGAACCTGGCGCTTGCTCATTCCCGTCAGGTGGCTGAGCTCACCCGTGGTCAGCGGATAGCGCTTGCCAAGCTCTCGATCCGGGTTGAGGACAAGCGCCTGCTGTACCTCCAGGAGACTGTCCCACAAGGTCCGCACGAGCGGGGAACGCAAGGTCTGGTCCTGCCGGACACCCTCCAGACGACGTGCTGAAGGTCGGCGATTCTCCAGCAGCGCCCGCTGCGCAGCAGTCAACGACTCCGGTGCAAGCTTTCGCGCCCAGGCGGCCACCCGCAGCTGATCCCTCTCCACCATCTCCTCCAGATACGGGAAGCCACGCAGCTCCTCGCCATCGACGAGGATGCCTTTGCGATTGGGACTGAGCTTGACCGTCATCGCCATCCGGTAATTCTATCACAAGTGCTTGTAATAGACAGGATCATCAGTAGACCTCCATTTCGTAGCCATCCCACTTCGCCACCGAAACCCAGGCTCGGCCGTCCCAACGCAAGACTTCGATGAGGAGATCTTCTAGCCACACGAGCTCCAACGGCGACACCGTCCAGGTTCGGGCCCTCGTCGAGAACGACGCAGCGGTGTACACGCCCGATACCCGAGCGCTGATCGCTCGGGGCACCCGTTTCAACCTCAGCCTGCCGACGAACAGCTCGCGTGAACTGCCGCTGATCGGACACATCTCGGCGACGAACGCAGCGCCGCGACGGATTTACGCTGGCGTTTTCCTGCACGCCAAGGACCCCTTTACGATCGAATACGTCTGGGGATCGGCGTGGTTGTCTAATCGAAGGCACCGGCAACTGCCCGTGAGCAACGCGATCGTCGGCGAAGGCGCGCTGGTGGGATCGAACACGCCCGACGGCACCATCTTGCCCTGCCTGTGCAACGGCGCAGTCGTGTCGTTCCTCGTGCACATCCTCCCTGCGAGGAGCTGACGACGGCGACGCGCGCGGGTAGCGGGCGGTCGGCGTCCGTTAGCAAGCGCTCTAGTGAAGAGGACCCGGCGTTGGCCGGTCTTCTTCACTACCTATCGACTGTCGCCCGCTGCCCTACGCAAAGTGGAGTACGAAGCGCCCGCGGTCAAGCTGATCCTCGAAGCCTCCGGCTAGCCCCGCCGTCGGGGCTCAGGTGTAGTCGCCGTCGACGAAGACTTCGGCGGCTTCTAGCACCGCGGTGAAGTCTCCCCGTCAAGGCGATCGGCCATCGCGGCGGCGCTGTCAGCTGTGAGCGGGCTCTGCACGCAGGATGCGCGTGCTGCCATCGGCGGACACGAGCACGACCGCTCGATCTTCATCGATGGCCCGCTTGATCGCGACGCCAACCGAGGGCTCGTCCGCGTCGATGAACGCCGCCCTCTCGGGGTAGGGCGAGCGTTCCTGGATCGCAAGCTCGATCGCTTCGTCCATCACACGCGCCGCAGGAGACTCGCGGTTGCTTGCGCTCATTGTTTGCTCCACGACTCGATCATAGCTCCGTATCCGTACTTGATGTCCTTAATTGCAGCTCGCATGCCGGTACCAAGGCTACCGTCATGGAAGACCTCAGGGTGCTGCTTGCCCTCCTTGCGGGTGTATCGGTGCAACTCGTTCTCGCCGTGAGCGCCGTCGTACAGGCGAACCGTCTCCAGCTCTCCGTCCACTTCGACCAGCAAGACGATTGAGTAGTCGACGACGTCACGCCTGAGCGTCTTGAACTCGACGTGCATCCACGCCCCCAGCACAAGATCGAGCAGGTTCGTGTAGGCAGCACTCATGCCGGTCAGTATCGACGCAGCCCGACAGCCGCATCTTGATTTGAATCGCCCATACCCGCAAACTACGCCGCGCTTTGGACGGGACAGTGGCGACGATCTAGCGGATTAGGACAGGCACGCTCACGTGTCGTGGGCGCCGGAGCCTCGAGCCCGGCTCGGAGGCGTCGGATCTTCCTCGGCGGCAACTTGCAGGCATTCGTACGCCGCGCAAGCTGAATCCACGGCGCAGATCAATGGCCACAATGGCGGCTTGAAGGGGCGGAAAGGTGCGAACAACGAAGCTGTCTGCAAAGAGGCGATCAGAGATCGCTAAAGGGCCGCAAAAGCTCGCTGGGGCCAACGCGTAGCTTCATCGCATTAGCGCTCGTTTTTGAGCGTTTGTGCGCATTTCCTTGCATTTATGCGTATTTCCTTGCATTCTTGCGTTACAGTGCGTCACGCAAGATCCTTCTGAGAGCCCTACCAGGACTCGAACCTGGATCTTTCCCAAAAGTTTTCTGCAGGAACGCTCTATCCATTGAGCTATAAGGCACGCTGAGAACAAATGGCCTAGCTAGAAGAGGCAACTTCTAGCTAGGCCTCTCAGCGGTGTGCGCAGTCTATCGACACCCCACGCACATAACCGCTCGCTACACGCATCAAACGAGCTTTTCCGTCCGATGGCTCCTGTGAGCAGCTGGGTCGCCATCTCCTCGTACGCCCGCCAAGGACTGCGAAACGCGCGACCGCGTCGGCCGGCGGAGTCCCAGCTTGGGTTGACTCTTCCGACACCGAGCCTAGGCCACACCCGCGAACTCGCGCTCGATCTCGCCGTCTACTGTGCGTTGGAAGCACACGAGTAGCTCCTCGTCGAGGACGGCGGCGATGCGCTGAAGCGTTGGTAGTTGCGGTATGTGGGTTCCCTTCTCGAGCCGCGACACCGCGCTGTGGGATGTGCCGGCTGCTTGCGCGACCTCCTGCTGGGTGAGACCGAGCTCAAAACGGCGCTCCCGCAGGTGCGCAGCAATGGGACTGATCTCCTTCAGGGCACGGATGCGCTCGTATTCGGCGCGCGCGTCGCGGTAGGGCTGGCTACGTTCAGTGCGACCCTTGGCAGCCTCGACAGCGCTACGTCCGACTGGGTTGTGAAGAGTGCTAGTCATTAGATGATCTTATCACTGATGGTAAGCGCCGTCACGTTCTCCGCGAACCCGGAGGAGCATCACGCCCGGCCGCGCGAGGCCGCCGGCGAGGACGCTCCTCCATTCGCGCCCGAAAGTCAGCCATCCGCCTCTCAGCCTTCTGCCGGTCACTCGAGGAGACCGTGCCCACGTTCTTCTCAAAAGCGTGCAGCAGGACGATCAGGTTCCGGGAGCGCTGGTAGAGGACTCGATAGCGAGTCCTTGCGAACCGGACCCGCAGCTCCCGCAACTCTCCATCGATCTGCGACGTGGCCGGGAACTCTGGAAGTGGGTTGCGTGGATCACGGCCGTTCAGATGCTCCTCGATGGCATCGTCAATCTTCGCGGCAGCAAGAGGCTGCGCCTTCAGCAGCTGCTCAAGGAAGTCGTCGACCGGCTCCTTCCACCGCCTGTCTCGATAGAAGACGGCCTGTGTACACCCACGCCGAGCAGCCATCGAGCTACCCCTCTCGCAGGTCTGGGCTCAACACCACCCCAACGCTACGCCGAGCTTGGGATGCGATGCGATGCCGGGAAAGCTTCGATCGCAGCCTGCGCGTACCCATCCAAAGATTCGAGGAAATCGCGCACACAAGCGCTTGTAGTTACACGCGCGCGATACCACGCGCATTGGACGGGATAGTCGATTCTCCGCGTGGCCCTCGAGCGCCTGTTGTTTCCGGGGATCGGCGATGTCATCGACAGTGGGCTGCGGAGGACACGCATGGCTAAGACGCTACCTCGTTGAAGTGAGCGACCAGCTAGTCGAGCAACCTGGCGTAGTACTTCAGCCCCGGAAGAAGACCCACCTCACCAATCGGCCGCTCGTCTCGCTGCAGACCCTCCGTTTTTGCCCACTGCGTTCCAAGGCCTTCGAGGAAGTCATCGGACTCGGTCGCAAGCACCCAAGTCTTCCCATAAGAGAACGGCTCGATCTCGGGAGTGAGTGAGAAGAAGATGGTATCGAGCAGTTCGTCGATCGTGGTCTCGCGCGTGACAGGAACGCGAATAGGCTCAAGACGCGGAGACACCCCGGACCTATCAACGGTAATGCTGCTTCTCTCTAGATAGCTATCGAAGCTTCTAGTAACTCGCTCGCGAACTACTCTCTGCTTGTTCTGCGTGTTCTGGGGACGGCCTGACGATATCGACGCACTGGCAACCGCCTCGCCAATTGCGTGCCCAAGTACCACCTGAGTACGTCTATTTTCACGGCTCAGAGCCGCAACATACCCCTCGATACTGGTTTCATCGGTGTACTGTCCGGGACTGTATAGGTTCGCCGGATGTCGAATTAGTAGCCATACAAACGCACAAAATACGATGACTGGGAACACCACTGTGAAGATCGTGAAGACGAACTCGGTCGTCCCGTTGGTCGCGATTGCTGCGACACCCGATGTAGCCTCGCTCAACGCAATGAAGAGGGCAATAATCCATAGCGGAGAGGGGCTCCCCGGAACGGAGGCCGTGTTCAGACGGCCTACCCAAGGCGTCCCGTCCTCGTCAGGCATCAGAGAGTGCGCTCAATTCATTATTGAAGAACACTGTCCCCATGATCCGCTCCTAAGCAAGGACGATGGACGGGCCGACAAGCACACTAAGCAGGCCAATAGTTCGGCTCATACGAACTTGCCGTTTGGGCGACATCGTACACCACGCCTTTCGATGCCTGCCTTGTGCGGCGGCGGACTCTAGCTAGCAGGGTGGCGTCCGCGGTGAAATCCAGGCGTGAGCTATCTGGAGATTGGATGCGCAAAGTGCGACAATCGCGTGGGCAGTTATGCCGAGGAGCGATATCGTCCCGACTCTATTTCTTGGAGGTAGCAATGTCGTCAAGCAAGCCCTGGCTTCTGTCGCTGGCCACAAGGCAGCGAGGCCGAACCCCAACTGATCCTGTGCAGTACGACGCCGTGCGCCAGATAGCGGTTGTCTCCGAGGGCGATCTGCGGATTCCCGCGATCAGGGCGCGTCGCCCACCTGAGACAAAGAAGGCCGACATTGAGAAGGGAGAGGACCGCAAGGATCGCTGGTGACCGTCCTCGTAGTCACGAACGAGCAAGACATCGGCGCCGACCATGTCGTCCTTGAGCTGGAGCGACGACGGGTTCGAGTGCTCCGGTGCAATGCCGAGCGCCTGACAGACTGGCGCGTATCACTTCGACCGGGGAAGGATTGGGAGTTGCGCGACCCGCTGGGTCGAACCCTGACTTCTGGCGACACGTCGGGGGTGTGGTGGCGACGACCAGAAGCGCCGGCTTATGACCGAGATATCGCCCGGGTTGAGCGCCGCACTCTCGTCGACCAATGGCAAGCGTTCGCTGTAGGCCTAGCTTCTGTTCGAGGTCCTGTGTGGGTTTCGGCGCCATCGGCGATTGCGTCTGCTGAGGACAAGGCTGCGCAGATCGCGGCGGCTCATCGCGTCGGCTTCGCCGTCCCCAACACCGTGTGGACCAACGACATCGATGAGGCCCGTACGCTAGCTACGCGTCGAGAGACGGTTGTTAAGACTGTAACCGCAGCCCATTGGGAGAGCGATGACGAGGCGGCATTCGTGTTTGCCCACCCATTGACGGTGGATGCTCTCCCTGGGAGCGATGAGGCCTTTGCCGCCGCCCCAGCGGTGCTCCAAGACAGAGTCGAGCCGAAGCGAGATGTCCGGGTAACGGTCGCCGGCGGCACAGTGCTTGCTGCAGAGACATCTGTGAATCAACTTGACTGGCGTTTCACTCCACAGGCGACGTGGCAGCCCCACGAGCTTCCCGTAAAGGCTTCGGAGCGCTGCAGATCACTTGTCGCCGAGCTCCACCTGAAGTTTGGCGGAATTGACCTCGCACTCGACACGCAAGGAACTTACTGGTTCCTTGAGATCAACGCCAACGGCGAGTGGGGATGGCTTCAGGCGCGCGGCCTTCCTATTGCTAGCGCCCTTGCTGATGTGCTGCATCCGACCGATGAGTCCTAAGGCGTGGAAGCACGTTGGATACTGGCTATGGGAGCAACTGCTTCCTTTGCCATGTGCGCTCGTCGTAAACCATCGGTACCGACCTGAGATGTGCGCCGTCGTCCCGGCGGTGGCGTCTGCTGGGGAGTGGGTTGATCGCGAAGCCGCAGCCATTCTGGAGCGCAGCGAACAGCGCCTACAAAGTATCGAGGGGAAGGGGCCCGGGCTCGCTACGGTGAGTGCCATTGTCGCGGGTGCAGCGGCCCTCACCATCTCTGTCGTCTGGTCTCAAAGCCCTAGCGGAGCAAGAGCAATTCTCGTTGCCTCTGCGCTTTACAGCGCAATGAGCCTATGGGCACCCATATTGCTTGTTGGGCCAGTGCCTCGGCACACCCTCACAGGTCTGACGCTGGCGGAGGCGGCGGCGGCGGACGACCCCCGCCGGTATCTCACGGCAAAGAAGCTCGAGGCGGCTGCCAGAAACGATCGCACAGTACTCATCCTCTCGAACCACCAGGCCGCATCGCGTAACGATGCCCGGAATGCCCTGGTTCTTTTCCTCCTGTGGGCCTTCTTAGGGTGGATTGGCGCTGTTGATCCATAGGCGCGTTGCTCGAACATCACCTCAGGTCTGACGACGCAGAGCCTCGCCTCAATGTCGTGCAGACAGAGCGAGCCGTCTCGCTCGTGCCGGAGATCTAGCTCGGCTGCTCGCCGGTGCTCTTGCGGCGCGAAGGCCGCCGCCACGGCGGTGTGGGCTACCCCCGCAGCCGCTGGATCTACACAAACGCTGTCGACGTCCTTGATCACCTCCGAGAACCTTCACCCTGCGGACAGGTCGCGGTGAGCGAGGTCGCTGGCGAGCGGGAAGACTAGCTTTTGAGTTTCCTCAAGGCCAATAGTCAAACGGCAGCGACTGGGCAAGCCAGGGTGCGTCACCTTCTGATCCCTTCACCGCTGCGATAAGTTGCTGTACTCGCGCGAACGATAAGCCAGCGGTCTCTGCTATGCGGCGACGGCTCCTGCGACTTGCAGCAGCAGAAAATGCCTCCACTCTGTCTTCCTGCGCATCCGCCAACAAAGCCTTTGCTTCGCGATATCGGCGCTCTGTCGCTGCCACCGACCTTAGATCGACGCCGGGCTCGTCGTACTCAGGGATGAACGGCATCGGTAGCCGCTGATGGCGATCTGCCAGCCATGTTGACTCCGGAAGCCAAAAGGCTTCCGGATCGCGAATGCTCAGCTCTGCCCTATCTAGGCACCAGACCCGAAGTGCAGGCAACCGCTCAGCCAGCTCACGGCTGATCAAGACATATCTCGCCCCAAGCTTCTGTCGGGGACTGGTCCCGCCAGCGGCGCACTCGTGAACTTGTAGATCTCGCGCTCCAGGAATCTTGATCAAAGGGCCGCCTGGCAACCAAGAACCGCACCAGACCTTGCCCTCCTTGGTGATTTGTAGTGCTCCATCAGGCGTGTCCATACGCCAATGTCCAAACCGAGCGGCCGTGTAGGAACGAGTTGCTGTGTAGGGCACTACACGAGTATGGCGCCATTCTGAAGCATCTCAAGTCCAAAAGGCCAGCAAAAACTGGGTTTTGGAGCAATCGCTCATGTTGTGAGCGGGGGTCTGCCCTAACGTCCGAAGTGAGTCGGATAGTCGCTCTCGGTGATTCGTACGCCCGCAATTGAGCTGCTTTTCGCTCTCACAGCGCTCGTCTTGGACCAGATCGCGGTCCTCGGCGGTGTCGCCGTGATGGTTGAGCCATCCACCATCCTGTCATCGATCGCGATCGGCCTGCTTCTTGCACGTTGCAACGACGAACGGCACAGGAAACGCAGGCGATCAAAGCCTCCGGCGAAGACGTAGCCCGCGAGCATGCATCCGGGTAGCGGCAAATGGCGTGATCATCGAGCACCGGACAACCCGGGGCTGGAAGTTCGTGACAGTCGGGAGCAGCTTGCAATGTCCGATCAGGGGCCGTTCCGACTCGCGTGGCACACGATCTCGGCGTGTGCTCATAGCGTCCGGCTAAGCCGTGCTCTCCGCATCCGGCGCTGCGAAGCGCCGTAGCCCGTCACGCACCCAGTCGGGGATCGGGGTCTTGCCCCAGGTGGCGGTCTCGACGCACACGTGCTGGAGCCGTCCAGCGACGAGCAGCTCCCCGTCGCGCATGACCTCGATCTCGGTCAGCATGCTCGTGGTCCCCAGCCGCGCGACATGGGCGTGCAACGCAAGCACATCGTCAAAGCGCGCCGGTGCGCGGAAGCGGACGTTTGCCTCCGCCACGACCGCGTCGATCCCGCGCGCAACCATATCCTGCCACGGTCCGACAGCGGCTCGCCACAACTCGGTGAACACGACATCAAAGTAGACGAGGTAATTAGCGTTGAAGACGATGTTCTGCGGATCGCACTCGGCATAGCGCACGCGCAACTCGTGTACAAAGATCTCAGGCACGGCCGGGACGTTACCCGCGGGCGCCAGGGAAGGCGCCGACATGAATGTGCGCAGGACGCGCCAAAGCCTCGAGGCGCCCCGGTCGGGGCTCAGGTGTAGTCGCCGTCGACGAAGGCTTCGGCGGCTTCCAGCACCGCGGTGAAGTCTCCCCCGGCAAGCCGGGGAGGTGCGGTCAGGCCGCGAGCGCTTGACGAAGCGCGCTTGCCGCCAGATGGGCGGGTGGCCACGTGAGTTGGAGGTCTCCATCGTGTTCGAGGGCGCCTCGGACTCCCATGAGCTCGAGGCCGACGATCGCATCGTGGTCGTCATATTCGACGGTGTGCCCCTCAGGCGTCTCGATCGTCTTTGCGGCCGGGTCGTTTGGAGGGCCTACATGTAGGTAGAGCACGTCGCTGCGCTCGTCGTAGTCGCGGTAGTCGAAGTCTATGCCGGCGATCGTGATGGTCATGTCGTTATCCACGGGGATCGTTGTCCTGTACCACGGCGGTAACAATCCATGCTGGCTCTTCGCTGAAGTCTACGACGACGCGCAACCAGCCGCCAGGGAAAAGGTGTTCGCGATAGAACCGCTCGCGATCCGCGGCGGGATCGAGGACATGGAGGTCAGGCCGTGCGACAGTGTCGAGGATCGTGTCGATCTCGTCGAGCAGCCACGGCCGCTTCGCAGCGAGATGCAGGTGCGAGCCGGCATCGAACACGACGCGGCGCCCATCCGGGTCAATTGTGCTGGGAGGGTTATAAGCCATAAGTCTCTCCGCTGACGAGAGCCCACCGGATCGATTGAGCCAACCACCCTAGGCCGAGCCTGAGACGGGACCCGCGATTCGGATGGCACTCCAACCGGCAGGGGCACACAAGCCCTTATGAGTTACACGCGCGCGATACCACGCGCATTGGACGGGACGGTCGATCCTCCCTGCGGGGAGTGCGTGAATATCACGGTCGAGCCCGGCCTAGATTGTGACTCAGGCGGCCGCGAGCTCCTTGGGTAGGGCGGCGGCGATGGCCTGGCGCTGGGGTTTGCCGAGCCCGGCGGTGAGGCGGCGGATCTCCAGGGCGTCGTTGAAGGCCTGCAGGAAGGCGCTGTCGGAGGTATCTGGGAGCGGCTCGCCGAGGGTTGTCTCGAACCACTTTGCCACGTCCGCCCAGCGCCAGATCTTGGTGCGGGCGTCGAGGCGTCCCGCGGCTGGCGGGAAGCCCCCGGGACCACGTTTGCCGTTGACGAGCAACCGGATGCTCTCGGGCGAGCGTCCTGAGCGCTTGGCGATATCGGCCATCGTGGCGAGGTCGTATTCGTCAACGCACAACACCGTCGCGTCGGGAAGAACGCTCATCAGTTCGTTCAGCGCCGTCACAAGGGCGTCTGGGAGACTGGGCGCCCGCCGGTCGAATTCGAGCAGGAAGGTCCCGTCATCGTCTGGGCCCATCAACGAAGCGTCGTCGAGCAGCTGATACAGATGGACAGAAAGGTCGTCAAGGCTCCGGCCGGGAGCAAGAAGTCGCAATGTGAAAGTGTGGTCGGTCATGACTTGCGGTGGGGACAGCGGATGACGAATCGGTCGATCCTCTTGGCCTCGTTCTCGGCACTTCGGGGCGAGCCGTTGACCGAGAACGGAGGACACTTGCCCGCCTCGCTCCCGGGGCAGTAGAGGATTCCCCAGTGGGCCCGGCCCGTCTCCACCCGGAACCCCTGGCTCTCCGCCCGCTTGAGCGCGGCCTCGATCGGCTTCTTTGGATGTCTCGGTCTCAACTATACCCGATCCGTTGCGAACTAGCAACACCTTCCATTAGGTGCGTCTGCAGTTCGCTCTCGGCCAGTGGACGCAGACTGCCTACGAGCCTGGCCGTGATCCCTGTCATGGGCATGTCGAGAAAGCTACGCCGCGCTTGCGATGGCTCCTCGTGGCCCTAATCCATCGACCAAACGACGGACGGCATCCGTCCTCCTCAGGCGTCCCGTATCTGGACGTCGATGTCGGTGTTGGCAGTGACTCCGGCCGCCTGCAGACGATCGGCCAGGGCGTGCGCCCATTGCTCGATCTGCAGGTCGGTGAGGTCAGATCTGCGGGCCTCGATCCGCAGATGGGTGCTGTCGGCGATCCCGACGCGACTGGAGGGGTCGAAGTAGGCGGCTCGCTCGGCGGCCATGTCGCGCGCCCACTCGTGGCCGGCCTCCGGGGCGAGCACCATCGAGACGAGGACCCGGCGCGGTACTCCCTGCTCAGAAGAGGTGAGGCTGGCGACGTCGCGGAGGTCATCGGTGCGACCGGCGGCGAGCTTCATGCGGATCAGGTCGTCCTTGCCGGCGATATGAACGCGCTGAGAGTTGATCGTGGTCTGCAGGCTGCGCCGCTTGACCTTCGGATAGGTGTCGCTGCCATCGGGCCGGTACAGGATGTCGAGCTTGCCGTATCGCGTACTGAACATCATCGTCGGATACGGATCGCCCACGGAGGGATCCACGCCACCCTGCTCGGATGACAGCAGCACGGCGCGAAGCTGCTCGAGCGCACCCTGCAGAGCACGCTTGTTGGCCTCATCGCCGATCGGGACCATCACGTCGACGTCGCCAGTCGCGCGCACCTCTGCATGCACGCCCACAGCCAGCGCGCCAATCACCACGAAGTCGACCCCGCACTCCGACAGCGCGCCGAGCAGCCCGGCGGGGTTCAGCGCCCCGTCCTCAGCCACTCAAACCCGCCCTCATCTCGGCCATCGCGTTGTGCAGCGCCGCAGCGCTCTGCATCCGCTCCTGCGGGCTCATCGCCAGCTGGCCGACCAGCGCCCCGCGATCGCTGCGCCGGAGCAACGGCTTCGCCTGCACCCGCAGCTCGTAGCCAAGACAATTCATCAAGCGCATAGCCTGACCCAACGTCGGCATGACCTCCCCCGCCTCCACCCGCGAGACATACGACTGGCTCGTCCCAGCCCGCACCGCCAGCGCCTCCTGACTAAGCCGACCCTCCCGCTGTCGCCGCAACAGCTCACCAAATGACTCCATACCAGAAGTGATATCCATGCCAGAAATGGTATCAAATGTGATGCTAAGCCGGTCATGGCCGAGCAGCGTACGGCGCTGCAGCTTGAACGCGTCGTCCGACAATCGCTCCCAGATATCTTGCTCGAGATCCGCCATTGAGTGGGTCCGTGACAGACGCAGCTTTCTAACACCTCGATTCGTTCTCCAAACGTCACAGGGAGCTCACACACCACTCACATGGTCGCTGTCAGGGCGTTCGTCTGAGGTATTACTCGTATCCATGGGAGCTGTCCTGATCAACCATTCTTCTAATTCCTCGATTCGTTCTTCACACGTCACAGTCGGCCTCAGATACGGCTCAAACAACTATTGGTTGTGTAGTTGCTCATATGCCCTCTTCACTGACAGTCTCCAGCGGCGATGGAGATCGGCCACCACGTCCGCAAGACGCGCAAAGCCCTCGGGCTCAATCAAAGTGAGCTTGCCCAAGAGGTCAAAGTCACGCCCCAGCACATCTCCAAGCTCGAGCTCGAACAGGCCACCCCGTCGCTCGAGCTATTGGTCTCCCTCAGCCGCACGCTCGGCGTCAGCACCGACTACCTGCTGACCGGACAAGAGGTCGCGCCGGTCGACATCCGCGGCGCGATCCGCGCGCAACATCAGCTCAGTAAGGTCGCCAAACGCGCCCTTATTCAGCTCATCGGCGAGCTGGATCAGACGGCCTGAGAGGCTCGTCGCGCCGGCACCGCGGATCGAGCATCCCGTCGCAAGGCCGGCGTAAAGTCCGTTGCATCCTATTTGTCTCCCGTGTTGGTTGAACCATTTACCAACCCCGAGACGGTCTCACCATGACCAGCACCGTTCTCATACCGGCTGAAATAGTCGATCTGCTGCGTGACGGGTTACGAAGCCAGATTGCCCTGGGCGCACACGACCTCAAGAGTGCCGAGGAGCAGCTGGATGCCCGCGAGCATCCCGAGCGCTACCAGGATCCCCTCAGGTGCATGGACGCTCTGCGAGCGCTGCTGGATGAGATCGGCTGGAGCACACCCGCAAGCGATCGTCAGGTCGACCTGACGATCCATGGTGCGGCGCTGATCGACGCGCTCCAGGACCAACTAAGCGTCCACGCCAACATGGCTCGCGACATCACCCAAGACGATGAGCGGCGAGAAGCCATCGCCCGCGACGTGAATGAGCTGACGGTTCTCTCGCTCACCGTGCTGCTGAGGACCCAGGCGCGCATGCTGCGTGCGGTCGAGGTGCAGGCGGGCTGCGCGGCTCATTGAGCGCTGGGGACTCGCCAAGCGCAGCGATGAGCTGGAAGCCATGCAGCCAAGGACGGCCTTTGGTGGGAAGGCTGGCGGTAGGGTGCAGAGGTGAGCACTTCTGCAACCGCTGGTTGCGGAGCCGTTATGCTTGAAACGGCGTATGAGATCGAAGGGGTTGAGTAGGAGGAGACCGCCACAGGCCTCCGAGAGCGTTGCCGACCGGCCTTATGTAGTGGTTGAGAGCCATAGGGAGGTGGAGAAGGTCGCGGAGCTGGTGCTCGATCCTGTTCGGGTGGAGCTGCTGGTGGTGTTGACCTCACGGGCCGGGGAGCCCGGGCCCTCGCTCGGCGTGGAGGACGTCCGTGCGATCGTGGGGCCCTCGGCACTCATCTACTTCTTGCCGACCGGGCCATTGTCGATCGACTTCAGCGACCGCCTGCCGAACCGGCGTGGTCCTTATAACGGCTCAGTAAAGGTTTGGCTGCCCGGCGTCAGCGCGCAGGACGATTCGCATGAGCACCCGAGCCTGTTCGACGCGACGGGAGAGTATGGGTCCCGGGTGCTTGGCTGGCTGGCATACGGGCTACGCGAGGCGTTCTTCAAGCGCAACATCGAGCCACACGTCAACCCGGTGCTTGCGTACCGCTCCCTCGAGCTCGTCCGCGTAAAGAACGAAGCGGACGTGGAGATCCGTGGCCTCGAGGAGCAGCTGCACCGTGCTGTGGAGGAGTGCGATGAGGCCGCGCAGCACGCCCGCGACGAGAGCGATGAGGCCGTCAGACGCGCGCGTAGGGAACGCGATGAAGCGCTCGACCGTGAGCGCCTCGCTAAGCGCGACCGCGGTGTCTCGCAGGTGAGCGATCAGGACCCTGAAGGTGCTCTGCGGGTGCTGATCCTGCAGCGCTGGCTGGAGACGCTGAGTCACGAGGAGCGCGCCCTGCACCCCTTGGGACGGTTTGTTCTCAGCCCCGACTTCGTGCGCACTACCGAGGCGCTGACGTACCTCGTGCGCGACCGCCTCGCGTACGTCTGCGCGATGGTCGCCTGCAACCGAGTGGGAGACCTAGCGGCCCTTGCACTCAGCCCGCTATCCCAAAACAACAACGCCCACCAAGACCAAGACAGCGTCTCAGCGTGGCAGTGCAGCCTGACACGCCTGGACTCCCAGACCCCACCCGCCGTGCGCTACCTGCAACACGCCGACGGGACGATCAACTTCACCGGCATGGGCAGCTATGAGACCCACACCAGATCCGGACGCTGAGGCCAAAGGGAACACACGCCGGTCGTCGGTGTCTCAGAGCCCGTCGCCGATGAAGGCCACGACGGCGACGCTCACTTCAGCGGCGGCGACCGGCCCGAGGCGAAGCGTCCATGCGTTGTCGAGCTCCTGTCGCAGCTGGTAGCGAATGTTTTCGGCGGTCAGCAGACGCTCGTGGCGGTGCGCCCGCTCGAAGCCGCTGCTGCCGGTGAATGTTGCGTCAAGACCAAACCTGCCACCCTCAACCGGCCAAATGGACAGCTTGTCGGGGATTGGCCGCGCCAGCTCGCTCGACACGCACCCATCCTAACCTCCAGTCCCGGCGGCTGAGTACGATTCCGTGTGAAGCTCATGTCCGCTCAGAGGAGATACGAACGCCTGTGGTGAGCGTCTCGCAGAGCCCGGCAGCCGTCGCCGGGCGGGCGGTGGCCCAGCCCGTGCTCACCCCCCTGACGGCCAGCGCGGTCATCCTCGTGCTGAGGATCGACGACGGCGGTGAGCCGGTGGTCCACGACCTGCTCACCGGCCTGTCCGGATTGGCCCGAACGGTCGCCTTTCGTTCCCCTGAGGGTGGGCTGGCCGTCGTGGCAGGTGTGGGATCGGGGGCGTGGGATCGCCTCTTTGCCGGCCCTCGGCCGGCCGAGCTGCACCCCTTCCAGGCCCTAGACGGTACTCGGCACCGGGCCGTGGCCACTCCGGGCGATCTCTTGTTCCACATCCGGGCCGCCACGATGGACCTGTGCTGGGAGCTCGCCTCCCTTCTCGTCGGCCGGTTGGCCGGGTCCGCCACGGTGCTCGACGAGGTCCACGGCTTCAAGTACTTCGACGAGCGGGACCTGCTCGGCTTCGTCGACGGGACCGAGAATCCGACCGGGCCGGCAGCCGAGACGGCGGTGAGCATAGGGGCCGAGGACCCGGCGTTCGCCGGCGGGAGCTACGTCATCGTCCAGAAGTACCTGCATGACATGGCCGCTTGGGATGCCCTGACGGTCGAGGAGCAGGAGCGGGTGATCGGGCGAGCCAAGCTCTCCAACGTCGAGATGGATGACGACGTCAAGCCCTCCAACTCGCATGTGGCGCTGAACACCATCGTCGAGCCGGATGGCACCCAGCGTCAGATCCTGCGAGAGAACATGCCCTTCGGGTCGTTGGGCGCCGGGGAGTTCGGCACGTACTTCATCGGGTACGCCGCGACCCCCTCAGTCACCGAACTGATGCTCCAGCGTATGTTCCTCGGGGACCCGCCTGGCAACTACGACCGGATCCTCGACTTCTCCACCGCGGTGACCGGCACCCTGTTCTTCGTACCCACCGCGGACTTCCTCGACGACCCTCCCCCGTTGCCGGGCGAGGCTGGTGGCGCGAGCACCACCGGGCGTTAACCATACCCACGGGCCAGATGGCGACCCTCTGCTGTTCCGGCGGCCGGCGAGATTCGCTCAACCATGAGCCGAGATCCGCCTCAGTGCTCGCGATTGGCGCGTCTCAAAGCCTAGCGGCGTAGACAGATGACGTTTCGATTGCCTGACCGGTGGTCACCGAGCGCGTGGCGATCCAGAAGACCATGTTTGCGGTATGGGTCGAGTAGCCGAAGATGCCGAGAAGTCCTCGCGGGAGTTCTTCGGCCAGTCCGGTGACCGGGAGGCGTGGGAGGGACCAGGTGTGTCTGGCGTGGGTCGAAAGCCGGTAGCTAGTGAGTGTCGCGTCGAACAGAGACTTCTTGTATTCGCTGCCTTCGAACGGGTTTGTGCCGGCGATGTTGCCGGTGTCCCAGGTAAGGAGCCCGCCACGGAGGTCGAAGCCGACCGGTTCGCCATGGCTGCCGAGGAGCTTCGGATGCTGGTGGCAGCTGTCGATCTCAACTCGCCCGGAAGTGCCGGCGCTGTGCGCGAAAAGGGTGTCCTGGTAAGCGAAGGAGTTCGTAGAGACGGCCTTCCGTGCCGTGATGAGTTTCCTATGCAGTGCTGGGCAGACGGCTGCGGCGCCGGGGCTGTCGAGGTTCGCCACGTCCAACGGCGCCCGAAATGTGACTGCGCCTGTCGCAAGGTTGAACAGTGCGATGCACGGTTCGCGTTCCGGGCCGGTGTGGGCACACTGGGTCGCCAGCGCGCTGCCTTCGACATAACGCGACCCGATCTCACGCCACGGAAAATAGGGTCCCGCACTGGGGAGCATGAAGCTACTGCCCGTGAGAACGTTCAGAACGCCGCGCTGATCGTTGGTGGGGGGTTTGTTGCAGTTGAGCAAGAAACGTCCCCCCGCTGCCGGTGGGAAGCGGTTCGCCATGGTCCTCTTGAGGCAAAAGCGCGCACCCTGCCGGAGCGGCGATGCTCCGCCTGCGGCCCGTGAGAGTGTCCAGCGTCACGATCGGAGCGTTCGGTCGAACCTGCCACGCCGCATAGCGCACGCCGTCGCTGGCGAAGCTCGTCGCGCTCATCGTAAGGGGACGCAGGCGCGTTGCAAGCGAGCTCGGTGCGAGAACCGCCGGCACGATCGTGAACGCGACCAGCGCCAGCAGCCATCGTCTCGCGTTGGCCGCCAAGGCGTTGTAGCACCGATCGCTCAGTGAGACACGTAGGGTCATGAGGAACCGGCTTGGGTCCATAGTCCCGTAACCCCGCAGGCACCCGCCGGTTGCGGTGGTGCCTGCGCTGCACGAGACCCCAGACGGTTCCCACGCGGCTTGGCGGTCATGGACCGGTCGGCGTTTTCCTCGCATAGATCGGGTAGATGCTCCGGGGACTCGAGACCGGTTTTTTGTAGGGTGAGCCTGCCGCTTCAAGCAAGCCGGAGTCGAAGGAGCCTTCGTTTTCGCGTGCTCCGCGCATCGAGTAGTAGTAGAACTTCGTGATCTGCCCACTCTGGCGCGTCAACTGGTAGCCGCCGCGGTTTACGAATGAGTTCATTGTTTCGTCAGCGACTCCTTGGCTTTGCGCTGCCTTCTTTACATCGTTCGTGCCGAAGGAGTAGATGACGCCTTGCTCACTCAGCCAGATATCAGGTTTGTGTTTACCCTTTTCTGTAGCGCGGCTGACCGCTTTGAGGAAGTTGTGGAAGTATGGCCACCAGTGCTTGGGATGACCGGGGAGTTCGGCACGTACTTCATCGGGTACGCCGCGACCCCCTCAGTCATTGAGTTGATGCTCCAGCGTATGTTCCTTGGGAACCCGCCTGGCAACTACGACCGAATTCTCGACTTCTCCACCGCGGTCACCGGCACCCTGTTCTTCGTGCCCACCGAGGACTTCCTCAACGACCCTCCCCCGTTGCCGGGCGAGGCTGGTGACGCGAGCACCACCGGGCGTTAACCAGACCCGCGGGCCGTGGTTTTGTGCCTCGTTCTGGTCGCAAATGCCATCGTCGCGAACGACCTAACGGCGTCGACCAGCTTCTAGCACCACCCCCGGCCGGCCGCCTCGCGGTTCGCGACGAGCGTTCAGAGCTGCTACTCGCAACCCTGCGTCGCTAGGACGACCTCTTTAAACAGCCGAAGGCCTTTTCGTAAGGCAGGTCCGTTTGATTGAGAAGTACTCCGTTGGGCTTTCGTACGCTCTTTCCCATTTTGCGGGTTCGTACCCGTGTGCGGGTGTTGATTACCGCTCGCCCGTGGATAACGAGCGACACGCTCACAAGTTCCCCAATGCGAGGCTGATGTTCGTGCGCGTGCACTTCGATCGCTTCTTTGTAGCAGTGTCTACTCGCATCGTCGCCCATTGTTTCCGTGCTGCCTTCGTCATGGACGTGATCTACCGAGAGATACGCCGCGAACAGTCGCGGCCCACCTTCTTCTTCCCCTTCGAACTTTCCCCGAGGAGCAAAGGGCAATGCTCGATTGAGCCGGAAGTAAGAGACGAATCCGGAAATCGGCTTGCGATCCGCCGCCACCTGTTGTGTGATCGTGAGGTCCTCGAACTTATAGCTCGACGCGGGCTGCGCACGCGACCTCGCCGATTTCTTGGTCAGTACCGTCCCCGCGGACGCCGGCAACAGCGCGCCCGCGATGACAAATAGGAGAACTAGCCTCATTCCTAGTTGGAGTATATCGGCAGCGTTTTGGGGAGCGCCGATCGTTGAATGAATGCCCAGCTCCCCTGTGCGATTCCGAGGCCCGATATCTGCACCAGTACCCAGCGACCTTCCCGGGTGACGTACCTCCACTTGACTTGGGTTGTTTTTCCTTCTTCTTCGGATTTTGTTGGCTCGAGCTCTGGCTTTGCGGGATTTACGTCATTGCAGGTGGAGGATTCGGGTTTATTTAGAGGCGATACGTTGAGACACACAGGCGTTCCGTGTTCTAGCTTTACGGGGTGCCCACCAGCACAACTTTTGCAGTCGAGCGAGCTACTGAATGCTGAAGGTTTCGGTTCGAAGCTCCCATTTTTCGAACCCGGAGTGTGTTCACACGTACTGGACTCATTACCAATATTTTTGCTGCCGATATGATCGGCGTAGACCCAGCCGCATCCTTTATAGCCGCTGCCGATGGTACCCAGGTCGGCCGCTCCGCCCGATTCATGCTCTTCCTGCTTCGCAAAATGCCAGCCGTTGCGCGCGTTGCCGAGCACGTAGGATTGTTTGTTTCGACGGATCGTGCCCCAGAGCGCGTACTTGCTTGTGTGCTGAATATAGATTTGGTAGGAAGCGACCAGGGCAGGGCTGAGCAGGTTCACGGGAGGGCTGGTGCTTTCAGTAGCTGGAGTTTGTGGAGCACTCCGTTCGGTAGCTTCAATGCATGCCGCTGAGTACCCTGCGGATGTAGGAGCGCAAATGCCCGTCGTAACGAGACTGTGCGCGGCGGTGCCTCCTTCGATAGGTGGTTCGCCTTCTTCTACGGGATCTTCTATTTCTTCTCCGGGTTCCATCGGCATTTCTGGTGGTTCTTGTTCGCCAATGATTTCGACTTCGTCGAAGACATTCGCGCAGTAGGTGAGGGTTGGTTCTTCGCTACCTTCGGTTTCTTCGACGACCGTCGCCTTCTGTGAGGCTGTGCACGGCGAGGGGGCAGTTCCAACTCCGTAGTAGGTGTATTTCCATGTCGGATGCAGTCCGTTGACTTCAAGTCCGGTGATCTTGGTGATCCGGTGACTGCTTTCGTAGTTGAGTTTCGTCACGGTCCCGTTGGGCGCCGTGATTTCCTTGAGCTCGCCCTCTTCGTCGTAGGCGTATTTGGTTTTGTGACCTTCGGCGTCGGTGTACGTTTCGAGCTTTGCCCCCGAGTTGTAGGCGTATTTGACTTCTCGCCCGCTGCCGCCGGATTCAGTCCACGACGAGGTGACTGTGAAGCCGTCGACTTCGGTCGTGTTGCGCGTGAAGGTGTGTCCTTCGCCGTCTTTGAGTTTGAGTTTGCCTTCATAGTTCCAGACGATCGCGTGGCCTTCGGGATCGGCGATGCTCCACACGCCGCCGCTTTCACTGAAGTCCATCTTGTAACCTTCCCTGTACAGCGGCCCGGTGCCGTTTTCGTTGAAGGTCAGCGCGTACTTTCCTTTGGTGGTGCCGTCGACGGAGTTGCGCTTGCAGGTCGTTTCGTTGATTTCGCATAGCGTCGCGTTGATCCCCCTCGGCGTGAGGAAGGTGCCGTTGGACTGGCGGATGAAGGGCTCGTAGTCGTAGCGGTTGATGCCGATCGCTACCGAGCCGTCAGCGTAGACCGACGCACCCGGCAGGCTGTACCAGGGATTGACGGTCCCGCCTTCGGTGTTCAGGCTGTCGTAGTTGTGTTCGGCCAGCAGCGGTGGCCCGGCTTTCGGGGTCACCGAGAGGTCGTTGGAGTTGACGAACAAATCGCCGCTTGCGAGGTTGACCTTCATCGTCGAGGTTTCGTCGATCGGGAAGGGCTGCATGGTGTAGGCGGGCGGGTCCTCCTGTCCTCGCGGCGTCCAGGAGATGGTGAGGTAGGGGTGATTGGAGCTTGCGTCGAGCGAGTTGAAGCTGAGCATGTCTTTGGTCGTTTTCTGGGTGGTGTCCGCAAGCAGGAGGCCATCGTTGGGCAGGGTTCCGTTGACCCATTCCTGAACGATCTGCGTGGGATACCAATGAGCCCATCCGGCGGGGGTCGTTACCGCCGGGTTCACCACCGCGTTGGTCGTGATGAAGTCTCCGCCTGGTGCCGTCCACGCGTGGGTGCCGTCATAGGTATTCCAGGTGGCTGATAGCGTCCACGCCTTTGTCGCCGCGTATGCAGACACCGACACAGGAGTCGTGGTGCTGGAGGAGGAGAGATACATCCCGAGCTGCGCGTTGAGCACGTTCGCGCCCGCCGGAAGCGCGGTTTTCGTTTCGAACTCCACGAGGCTGTTGTCCGTGTTCGTCCCGTCGTAGCCAACCGTGTCCGTCGTCGCGTTGCAGATGCTTGTCGTCGGCAAGTTCGACGCTAGAGCGCAGTCGTGCGCGGCATTCGTGGAGACGCTCGCGTTCGGAGTCACCGCATTAGCCGTCACGCCGGATAGCGCCGTCGGAGCGGAGCCGGATGCTGCTATCGGCTTCCACGCGCCGCCGGTTTCACGGACGTTCACCGTTTCCCCGTAGAGGGTCGTCGTAAAGACACCCCGAGCCGACTTGTAGGTCCGTGAGGTCGCAGTAAACAGGGACGGCACCGCGACCGCGCCTTCTGGGACGCTCGGTCCAGATCCTCGACTGCCAAGGCTGCTGCCTTCGACGCTGGCGAGCGATCGGCTGCTTGCTGCGCTCGGAGCAGCCACAGCCGCCACGCCAGAAACCAAGCAGAGCACGAGGAAGCCAAGCGAGACCACGACGAGACGCTTGCTAATGGCAGCCCTCAGCGCACGGTTGCGCTGCCGGCTCGCGTCACCTCTGCCCCGGTTGAGCTTCATCTCCGAGGCTGCCAGCCGAGCCCTCCCGAACCGCCTGCCGCCCATCACACCCTCCCTTTTGCGAAGGAACGCCCCGTAGCAGAGTCAGCGAGTACGTAGAACGATTCTTTACTCTCGAAAAAGGGAGAGGTCAAGAGATCTGGACTGATTCCCGAGCCGCAAAAGCCGCAAATAGCGGCTAATCCGATGAAGCCCGGGCCACCTCACAGTCACCTGAAGTGCACATAACGACCGCTGCTCACGAGGCAGGACAGGACGCCGATGATCGCTGTTACGCAGCTGGGTAACTCGCGTGGAGGCGAACGCAGCGCAAAAGCCCACGCACATCGACGACGAGCTTGTTAGTGGTTTTCCAAGCCGTTTTTTGCCTTCAACAGGGTCGGCATGAAGAAAAAAATCCATCTCCTCAAAGTCTGTTCCAGCAATCTGTACAGCTACTGTATTGCTCATCGTGGCGCTTCCGATCGAGGGTTATCAGCTCAAGCGGATCTCGTCGAAGGCCTACGAGCATCCCGCCGATCGTGCCGCGACAGCGGCGCTGAAGGCGATTCCGCACCTCGACACAGTGGTGCGCAAGATCATCGAGTTCGGCTACGAGCGCGCCCTGCGCCGCGGTGTCCTCGGGTCGGCGGTGCGTCTGGGTGACGATCAGCTTCCCCACGTCTGGCAAGCGCACGCGCGGGCCTACGCAACACTCGACCTCGAGCCGGTGCCGGATCTGTACCTCACGCAATTCCCGATCGCCAACGCCCTGACGATCGGCGCCGGGCAGCCAATCGTCGTCATCAACTCTGAGCTCGTACAGCTGCTGGACGCCGAGCAGCTGCGGGGGGTGTTTGGCCATGAGGCGGGGCACGTGCTGTCCGACCACGTGCTCTATCGCACGGCCCTGGTCATCCTGCTCAGACTGTCGGCGCTTCCCGGTATACCGGTGCCGCTATTCCCGCTGCGAGCCGCGCTGATGGAGTGGTTTCGCGCGGCCGAGCTGAGCTGCGACCGCGCGGCCGCGCTCGTCATCCGCGACCCGCTGGCTGTGTGCCGCACGCTGATGGTGATCGCCGCAGGCGCCGAGGGCGCCAACCTCGATCTCGACGTGTTCATGAAGCAGGGCCAGGACTACCGCGAGAAGACCTCCCCCTTCGACCGCTTCTCCCGGCTGCTGAGCGACCTCAACCTCACGCACCCAATGTCAGTCCAGCGCGTGCACGAGCTGATGGAGTGGGTCAAGTCCGGCGACTATGATCGCATCGTTGGGGGCGCCTACATCTCGCGCGACGAGCCGCAGAGCCCGCGGGCCGAGGCAGGCGACGCGGTCGCTCACTACGCCGAACGCTTCCGCGACACGTTCAAGGAGCTCGGAGAGTCGATCGAGGACACCGGCCAGCAGCTCAGCGACTGGCTACGCAAAACGCGCAGCGATTAGAACATCGACGAAGTAGACACGAGCGCACTGATCACTCGCTTCATACGCTGACCGAATGCAGAGCTCAGCCGCTTGCCTGAGCCGCGATCACGTGCGTGACGGCGTTGATCAGCGCGAGATGCGTGAACGCCTGAGGGTAGTTGCCCAGATGCCGTCCGCTCGAGGCCTCGAGCTCCTCGCCGTAGAGCTCGAGTGGCGAGGAATAGGCGAGCAGGCGCTCACAGAGATGTTCGGCCTCACGGTCCTGGCCGATCTCCGAGAGCGCCGAGACCAGCCAGAACGAGCAGATCAGGAAGGTTCCCTCCTTGCCGTGCAGGCCGTCGTCGGTTTCTTCCGTGCGATAGCGCATCACCAGGCCGTTCTCGGTCAGCTCGTCGCGGATCGCGCATACGGTCGCGATTACGCGCTCGTCATCGGGCGGCAGGAAGCGCAGCAGCGGCACCAGCAGCGTCGAGGCATCCAGCGCGTCGGTGCCGTAGTGCTGGCGAAAGACCCCGCGTCCATCGACTCCCCGGTCAAGAATCTCCGCGCGGATCTCACCGGCGAGCTTCAGCCACTGCTCGGCCTGCTCGTCGTTGCCTCGCCGTTCGGCCAGACGCGCGCCGCGATCCATCGCCACCCAGCACATCAACTTGGAGGAGACATAGTGCTGGGGCTTACCGCGCGCCTCCCAGATTCCCTGGTCGGGCTCCTTCCAGGCGGCGGCCGCGCAATGGACCTGGTCGATCAGCACCGGCCACAAGCGCTCGGGGATGTGGTCGCGCTTCTTGGAGTGCAGGTAGACGGAGTCGAGCACCGCGCCGAATACGTCGTTCTGGCGCTGGTTGTAGGCACCGTTGCCGATCCGCACGGGCCGGGCACCCTCGTAGCCCTTCAGGTGATCGAGCGTCGACTCCTCGAGGTCCTTCTGACCCCTGACGCCGTACATGATCTGCAGCGAGCCGTCCTCGTTGCGCGGGACGTCGGCGACGTACTGGATGAAGTCGTCGGCCTCCCAGTCGAGCCCCAGAGCATGCAGCGCCCACAACGTGAACGAGGCATCGCGCATCCAGCAGAAGCGGTAGTCCCAGTTGCGCTCCCCGCCCGGGGTCTCCGGCAGCGAGGTCGTCGGCGCGGCGACGAGCGCGCCGGTGGGCATGAACGTCAGGCCCTTGAGCACGAGCGCCGAGCGCTGCAGGTGGCGGCGCCAGGGATGGTCGGGATAGGTGCCTTCGGCCAGCCAGCCGCGCCAGAAGTGACCGGTCCTCTCGAGTATCTGCTCCGCCTCCTCGGCCGTGTGCGGGCCGCCGCGCGACTCCGTCCAGGAGATCGCGCAGAAGCGTTTCTCGCCCTCGGCCATCGTGTGGCGCCCGTGCGTGCGGTTGCCCTCGATGCCCATGCGGATGTCGCTGAACAGCCTGAACATCGTGCGGCCGTCGGAGGCGTCCATCGCCATCGCGTCGTGCGCATCGGGCGGCTCCTGCGCATCGGACTCGAGCTCGACCTTGCGCCACTCGGCCGGCGTGGCGCCATAGTCGAGCATCGGCTCACACACGACCTCCACCTGCACCTGGCCCTGCACGCATTCGATCATGCGCACGAGCAGATGGTCGGCGTCGAAGTCGGTCGGCGGGCGGGTGTGGCTGGAGCCGTGCTCGTTGTCGTGCCATTCGCCCATCGCCAGCGCGTCGACCACGCGAATCCATCCCTGCGGCGTCATCCACGTCGTCTCGATCATGTTCGTGCCCGGGATGTAGCGCCGCCCGGCCGGCACGTACACGCCATATGGACCTACGCGCCAGCTGCCCGCTCCGCGATCGAGCAGCGCGCCGAACGCCGACGGCGAGTCGAAGTAGGGCAGGCACATCCACTCGATCGACCCGTCGGAGGCGACCAGAGCACCGGTGTGGCAGTCCGAGAGGAAGCCGTAGTCGGCGATCGGCGGAAACGGCGAGCTCTGGCCAAGCTTCCTGACAGATGGCGTCGTCACGGCCGACGCCCCGTCCAGCGGCCCGCGCCCCTGCTTGCGAGCACCCATCGAGCTCCCCGTGCGCGAGGCCGGGGAGGAAGAACGCGAAGCCATCTTGAGCAACGGTAGCGGGGTAGGCTTCACGGTGAGCTGTTGTGAGCGATCGATCCTTCGCCCTGCACCCCGCCGATGCCCGCCTGCTGGATGGCCGCCGCGCGCTGGTGACCGGCGGGGACTCGGGCATCGGCCAAGGGGTCTGCTTCGAGCTCGCCGCCCATGGCGCCGCCGTGGCGATCAACTACGTGGGTGCTCCTGAGGAAGCTCAGCGGATGGCTGGGGAGATCGAGCGGGCCGGCGGCCGGGCGCTCGCGGTGAAGATGGACGTCTCCAGCGAGCCGGACGTCCAGCGCGCGTTCGCCCAGGCAAAGGAGGCCTTCGGCGGTATCGATCTGCTCGTCAACAACG
Organism: Solirubrobacteraceae bacterium; assembly: GCA_035940195.1. Classification (GTDB taxonomy): domain Bacteria; phylum Actinomycetota; class Thermoleophilia; order Solirubrobacterales; family Solirubrobacteraceae; genus Palsa-744. Next base: position 20,438 of record DASZFC010000088.1, on the reverse strand, counting down.
CCGGGCTCGAGCACGACTACTTGCTAGTTGACATGCCGCTGGAGGCGTGGCAGCAAGTGATCGGCGTCAATCTCACCGGCGCGTTCCTGTGCGCGCGCGAAGCGGCCCGCAACATGCGCGATAGCTCCTGCAAGGGCACGATCGTGAACATGTCAAGCGTGCATGAGCAGATCCCTTGGGAGCAATTCTCCCACTACTGCGCATCCAAGGGCGGGATGAAGATGTTCATGCAGTCGATCGCCAAGGAGCTCGCGCCGCTCGGTATCAGGGTCGTGAACGTCGCTCCCGGAGCGGTGGACACTCCAATCAACAAAGGTGTTCTGGCCAACGCGGAGCAGAGTGCCGCTGTCCTTGCCGAGATCCCGCTGGGACGCTGGGGACACGTTCAGGACATTGCACGTGCGGTGGCCTGGTTGGCATCAGAGCAAGCGAGCTACGTGACCGGCTCGACGCTGTTCGTCGACGGCGGCATGACGGCCTACCCGCGTTTCATCTGAACGCCAATCACCAAGACGGTCGCTCGACGCCTGCCGGCAGCCGGTCTTCCTCCTCGAGCTTGTCGAGGTGGGCCAGCAGCGTCACCGCCGCAGCGGGACGCAGCGTGGCTGGCACGTCCGGCCAGGCTCCGTCGAGCAGCTCCTCGACGGAGCGCCGGCCCTCGGCGATGGCGGCGAGCAGCAGCCGCTCGCGCTCGGAGCGATGGTCGATGTACTCATCCAGCTTGGCGCGAGGCCTCCAGACGGGTGGCCCATGACCGGGGCAGAGCACATCGAGATCGCGCTGGCGCAGCCTTTCCAGGCCGGCGAGATAGCCGGCGAGCGACCCTGGACCGGGAGTGATGAACACGCTCCCTTCGCCCAGAACCGCGTCCCCTGTGAAACACACCCGGCCGGCGATCAGCGCGAAGTGGCCGGCGGCGTGTCCCGGCGTGGCGACGGCCTCAAAGGGCCCAAAGCTGCTCCCTTCGGTAAGCGTGACGTCGGCGCCGGTAGCACCCGCCGCAAGCGGCGCCGGATCATGCTCGCGCAGAGCTCCAACGGCTTCGGCGTGATCGGCGTGATCGTGGGTGAGCACGATGCCTCCGAGGCCACCGCGCGCATCGATCGCGTCGAGTAACCGTTTCATGTGAGAACCGGTCATCGGGCCAGGGTCGACGACGTAGGCAGGATTGCGGCCCACGATCCACGTGTTTGTGCCCGACAGCGTCAGCGGGCCGGGATTGTCCGCGCGCAAACGCAAAACACCGTGCCCGGCCAGCCCGCGAACCTCGGCGGCGAGGTCTCCGGAGTACGGCAAGCCACCTTCTAAGCTATGCGACACGCCATGAGTCTGGCAGCCCATCCGCAGATCGGCCACGATCGCCGCCCAGGCACAGATGCCACTCGCCCAGCCTGAGCCACTGCGCCGCGAGCTGGCCCACGCGCTACCCGAGCGCCCGTTCGCGCTGCGCTTCTGGGACGGCTCTGAGCTCGCACCCACAGCCTCCGGCGGACCGGTCTTCACGGTGCGCTCCCCGGCTGCGGTCGCCCACTTGCTGCGCGCCCCCGGTCAGCTGGGGCTGGGACGCGCGTATGCAGCCGGCGAGCTCGAAGCGGACGACCTGGACGGCGTGATCGGGCTGCTGGACTCCTTCCAAGCACCTGCGATTGACACCAAGACACGCCTGCGGCTGACGCTGGCCGCGGTGCGCGCTTGCGGTCTGAGGGCACCGCCGCGCGTTCCCGCCAGCGAGCTAAGCCCGCGGGGCCGGCGTCACAGCCGCGAGCGCGACGCGCGCGCCGTGCGCCACCACTACGACGTCTCGAACGACTTCTTCGCGCTGTTCCTCGACGAGTCGATGACCTACAGCTGCGCGCTGTTCTCGCGTGGCGCCCAAACGCTCGAGGAGGCCCAGGCGGCGAAGCTCGACCTCGTCTGCTCAAAGCTCGCCCTGAAAGAGGGCGAGCGCATACTCGATGTCGGCTGCGGCTGGGGCAGCTTTGTGCTCCACGCCGCCCGCAACCACGGGGTGCGCGCCGTCGGTATCACCCTCTCCCCATCCCAGGCTGAGCGGGCGCGCAGGCGTGTGGCCGAGGCAGGTCTCTCCGATCGGGTGGAGATCCGCACCTGCGACTACCGCGAGCTCGGCGGTGAGCGCTTCGACGCGATCGCGTCGATCGGCATGGTCGAGCACGTGGGCTCCAACCAGATCGACCTCTACGCCGCCCAACTCGCCGCCCTGCTGGAGCCCGGCGGCAGGCTGCTCAACCACGGCATCGCCCGCCTGCGCCACGGCGAGGCAGAGGCGGGACCCTTCTCCGAGCGCTATGTGTTCCCGGACGCGGCGCCGTTGCACGTCTCCCGCGTGATCATGGCGCTCGAGCAAGCGGGCATTGAGCCCGAGCACGTCGAGGGCCTGCGCGAGGATTACTCAGAGACACTGAGCCACTGGATCGAGCGCCTGGACGCCAACCTCGATGAGGCCGAGCGCCTGGCCGGCGCCGAGCGCGTGCGCGTGTGGCGGCTCTACCTGCGCGCCGCCCGCAACGGCTTCCGCACCGGCTTCACCTCGGTCTTCCAAATATTGGGAACCCGCCCACCCCGCCGCGCCTAGCGCCTGCCGGAGCGCGCGCCGGCGCTTCTGTTCCCGGTGCCGGAACCGCTGCGCGCGGAGCCGGTCCGCGGCGAGCCGGACCCGTTGCGGGCGGGGCCACTCCGGCCACGGTTGCGCGATGACCGCGCGCTCTGTTGAGAGCCACCGGAGCGCTGTCCGGTGGCGTCGCTCGGCAGGCCGCCCAGCTCCAGCTCGCGGTGCAGGCCGAGGTCGCGGACCATGCTCACCAGTTCGCGCGCCTGGTCGTGGACGACGAAAGTGACACCCGTGCCGCTGGCTCCCGCGCGCGCGGTGCGCCCAATGCGGTGCACGTAGTCCTCACGCGAGCCGGGGATGTCGAAGTTGATCACGTGCGTGATGCCCGCCACGTCGATGCCGCGTGCGGCCACGTCGGTTGCCACGAGCGTGTCCACCACACCCGCCTCGAAGTTGGCCAGAGCACGCTCACGCTGGCCCTGGGACTTGTCGCCGTGCATCGCGACGGCCCGGACGTTGTTGCTCGCCAGGCGTTTGACCAGCCGGTCCGCGCCGCGCTTGGTGCGCACGAACACGAGCGTCAGGCCGCGCTCGGCCTCGCCCAGCTCAGCCACCAGTCGTGAGACCTTGGCATCGTGTGAGACCGTCACGAAGCGGTGCTCGACGTCGCCCTTGCGCTCCTCGGAGTGCGCGTGCTCGTGACGGCGCGGGTTGGTCGTGTAGGCCTTGGCGAGGTTGCCGACCTCGCCCTGCAGCGTCGCACTGAACAGCAGCGTCTGGCGCTCACGGGCGCACATCTTCACGATCCGATCGACGACCGGGCGAAAGCCCATGTCGAGCATCCGATCGGCCTCGTCGAGCACGAGTAGCCGGATCTGCTTCAGCGACACATCGCGGCGGTCGATCAGGTCCATCAGGCGGCCCGGCGTGGCTACCAGGATGTGCGCGCGGCCCGCAAGGCGAGCCTGCTTGACGATTCCCGCGCCGCCGTAGACGGCAGCGATCGACAACGCTCGCGCGTGGGCGATCGGACGCAGGTCGTCGACGATCTGGCTTGCCAGCTCGCGCGTGGGCGCCAGGACGAGCGCCGAGGGGCGCGCGTCTGAGTCTTTGATGCGCTCCACCATCGGCACGCCGAACGCGAGCGTCTTGCCCGAGCCCGTGGGGGACTGGGCCAGCACGTCGTGTCCGGCGAGCACGTCGGGAATGACCATGCTCTGTACTGCAAAGGGCTTCTCGATCCCGCGTTGCGCGAGCTCTCCTACGACAACCTCGGACACGCCAAGGCTGGCGAACGTTGCATCCTTCATGTGTTGGTGCTCCTTCTCACGGCCCTCTGGCCGTTATGCGGATGGAGATTCGACTGACCCCATCCGCGCACTCCGAGCGCCAACAAAGACAAGAACCTCGCGGGCGACGTCGCCGCCCGGTAGGAGGACCGTAGCAGGTGCTACTCCGTGCCTTCGCAAGAATCGTCCCGGTGGAACTGAGCGAAGCATCCCGGAACGGTCCTGACGATGAGGTATTTGGGTGCCTTTAGATGTTGGGGCCGCTCCCCTACTCCAGACTGGCCATCACGTGCTTGACGACGGTGTAGTCCTCCAGTGAATAAACGCTCAAATCCTTGCCGTATCCCGACTGCTTGAACCCGCCATGAGGCATCTCCGAGACGAGCGGGATGTGGTCGTTGATCCACACACAGCCAAACCGCAATGCCTTGGACACGCGCAATGCCCTGCCCACGTCGCGCGTCCACACCGATGACGCCAGCCCATAGCGTGTCGCGTTTGCCCACTCGATCGCCTGCTCCTCGTCGGTGAATTGCTGCACAGTGATCACGGGCCCGAAGATCTCCTTCTGGATCAGCTCATCCTCCTGCTCCAGCCCCGCCACGACCGCCGGCTCCAGAAAGAAGCCCTCGCGGTCGGGCTCACGGCCGCCGGTGACGATCTCCGCGTGTGCGGGCCGGCGCTGCAAAAAGCCCTCCACCCGCTCGCGCTGTTTGGCCGAGTTGACCGGGCCGAGGGTCGTCCCCGGCGCGAGCGTGTCGCCGATGACCAGTCCCTGGGCCTGCGTGGCGAGTCCGGAGACGACATCGTCGTAGACGCTGCTCGAAGCCAGCACCCGCGTGGCCGCCGTGCAGTCCTGGCCTGCGTTGTAATAGCCGGTCCCCGCGATCGTCTCCAGCGCACTCTCCAGGCTGACGTCGTCGAACACGACCACCGGAGCCTTGCCGCCGAGCTCGAGATGGACGCGCTTGAGGGTGTCCGCCGCCGTACGAGCGAAGTGCTTGCCGGTGTCCACCGAGCCGGTCAGCGCGATCATGTCGACGCCGGGATGGTTGATCAGCGCCTCGCCCGTCGGGCGCCCAGGGCCGGTAACGATGTTGAGCACCCCCTTCGGCAGAATCTCGGCGGCGAGCTCAGCCAGCCTGATCGTCGTGACCGGCGTCGTCTCGGCCGGCTTCAGCACGACCGTGTTTCCCGCCGCGATCGCGGGGCCGAATTTCCAGATCGCCATCATCAACGGGTAGTTCCACGGGGTCACCTGCCCGATCACCCCAACCGCTTCGCGGCGCGTGAACGACGTGTAGCCCTCCATGTACTCGCCGGCGGGCAGACCGGTCATGGTCCGCGCCGCGCCCGCGAAGAAGCGCAAGTTGTCGGCCATCACCGGCAACTCGTCGTCAGTGACCGCCGCCAGCGGCTTGCCCGCGTTCAGCGCCTCCAGCCGGGCGATCTCTCCAGCGTGCTCCTCGACCAAGCCGGCGAGCGCGAGCAGCGACTGCGAGCGCTGAGCGGGCGTCGTCGTCGACCATCCCTCGAATGCTCCGCGCGCGGCACGCACGGCGCGGTCGACATCCTCGGCGCTGGAGACCGGCGCGCGGGCGAGCTCCTCGCCGGTCGCCGGGTTGAGGATTGCTTCGGTCTCACCGCCGCCGGCGACGCTCTCGCCGTCGATGAAGTTCTGGAGGGTGCCAAGCGTCGCGGCCATGTCAGCTTCTCCTCATTGCTCTTCAGGTGCCGAGCGCTTCCGCCACGGCCCGATAGGTGATCTCACCATCACGCACGTTGAGTCCCAGACGCAGGCCGGGGTCGCGTTCCAGCGCACCGTCCACGCCGTACCCGGCCAGCGCCAGCACGTATGGCAGCGTGGCGTTCGTGAGCGCATAGGTCGAGGTGATCGGGACCGCCCCCGGCATGTTCGTTACGCAGTAGTGCGTGATTTCCTCCACCTCGAACGTCGGATCGGAGTGCGTGGTGGGGTGAGAGGTCTCAAAGCACCCGCCCTGGTCGATCGAAACGTCCACCAGCACCGCGTGCCGCTTCATCAGCTTCAGCTGCTCGCGTGTGATCACATGCGGGGCGCGGCCGCCATGCACGAGGACCGCGCCGATCACGAGGTCCGCCGCTGGAAGCATCTCCTCGATCGCGAGCGCCGAGGAGTACACAGTCGAGGCCCTCCCCCCGAACGCGACTTCCAGCTCGCGCAGCCGGTCGATCGAGCGGTCGAACACAAACACATCCGCCTGCATGCCGATCGCGATGAACGCCGCGTTCATCCCCACCACGCCGCCGCCGATCACGAGCACCGTCGCGGCCGCCACGCCCGGGACCCCGCCCAGCAGGATGCCGCGTCCGCCCATCGGCTTCTCGAGCATGAACGCCCCCGCCTGAGTGGCGATCTTGCCCGCCACCTCGCTCATCGGCGCCAGCAGTGGCAGCCGGCCCTCTCCGTCCTCGACGGTCTCATAGGCGATGCACGTCGCACCCGAGCGCTGCAGGCCGCGCGCCAGCTCCGGCTCGGCTGCCAAGTGCAGGTAGGTGAACAGCGTCTGGCCCTCCCGCAGCATCCCCACCTCCTCGGGCTGTGGCTCCTTCACCTTCAGCACGAGCTCAGCCTCCCCGAACACCGCCTGCGCATCTGGCACGATCCGTGCGCCCTGCGCCTGAAACCGCGCGTCGGCCATCGCTGAACCCTCTCCCGCGCCAGCCTGCAGCAGCACCTCGTGCCCGTGTGTGCTCAGCTCGCGCACGCCCGCGGGAGTGATCGCCACGCGGTACTCGTCTGGCTTGATCTCCGTAGGAATCCCGATTTTCACCGCGCCAGTTCCCTTCCTCGCAAGGCCAGCCAGAACTCGATGCGGTCGCGCGCCTGCGAAAAATCCCGCCCGGTCAGCTGCTCGACGCGGCGGATGCGATAACGCAGCGTGTGGCGGTGACAGTAGAGCGCCCCCGCGGCCTTCTCCCAGTGGCCATTGTGTTCGATGAACACGTCGAGCGAGCGCAGCAGCTCATCCCCATACTCGCCCTCGCCCTGCTCGACCGGGCCGAGCACGCCGCGACAGTAGGAGATCAGCGCGTCGTCGTCCTGCAGCGAGAGCAATAGCTGGAAGGCGCCTAGGTCCCGATAGGAGGCGACCTCGGGCGCGTCTCCACCTCGCGGAGCGTCCCCATTTTGCAGCCGCACGGCCTCGAGCGCGCAGCGCGCCTCGTGGAAGCTCAGTCGCAGCGAATGCGTAGCGGCCGGGCGGCTCGCGGCGGCCCTGACCTCGCCGAAGCGCTCGCCCAGCTCTGCCCGCAGCTTGCGCGCCAGCTCGATTGGATTGGGTGGGTCCCCCTTCCCCTGCCCGTCCGCGTCGATCACCGCGCACAGCAGTCCCGCACGAATCGCGACGAGGTTGTGCACCTCCTCCCGCTCCAGTATCCGTTCGAGCAGCGCCGCGGCGGCGCTCGGGTCCGGCAGCTTGAAGGCCAGCACGGCAACCTGCTCGCCGATCCCGAACGGGCGCAGCCGCGCCTGCAGCTCCTCCGGGTAGAGGTGCGCGGTCAGCGCCTCCGCCAGCACATCGCCCACCATATTGCGCTGAAGCATTTCGTAACGCTCGTCCAGGAGTTGCGCGAACGCCCGCTCGGTGATCGCGATGAACGGCAGCTCGTAGGGAACCTCGAACAGAGGGAACTCACGCTTGCGCGCGGCGCTCAGGAGCGCTGCCGGCAGCTTCTTGTGCGTGAAGCCCGTGCCGAACCCAAGGCCGGCGATCTCGTGGTCTGCCAGCGTGGCGATCAGCTCGCGCTGGGCCTTCGGCCCGGTCAGCTGGATCCCCATCGTCAGCAGCAGCTCACCCCCTTTCAGCCACGGCGTCGGGTCGAGAAGCTCGGTGCTGTGAACCCAGCGCACGTGGGCCTGGGCGGACTCCTGCCCGCAGACGAGCGTCAGGCCGAGCTCCGCGATCAGGCTCTCTACTGTGAGCTCCATTTCAACAATCAACGCCGCAGAGCAGGTGCTCGCCGAGGCCCACGGGACGAATCCATCCGCTCCCCAGCCTCGCTCAGCACCGGGCGCAGGATCGCCTCGATTTCCTCGAACTGCTCCTCTCCGGCGATCAGCGGCGGTGAGAGCTGCACCACCGGGTCGCCGCGATCGTCGGTCCGGCAGATCAGTCCACGCGAGAACAGCTCGCCGGAGAGGAAGCCGCGCAGCAGAAGCTCTGACTCCTCGTGGTTGAACGTCTCCTTCGTCTCCTTGTCCTTGACGAGCTCGATCGCGTGGAAGTAGCCCGCGCCGCGCACATCGCCGACGATCGGTAGATCGCGCAACCCCTCGAGCATCTCCCTGAAGCGACCCTCGTTGGCGCGCACGTGACCGCACAGATCCTCGCGCTCCATCACGTCGATATTCGCCAGCGCCACCGCGCACGCCATCGGGTGTCCGCCGAAAGTGAAGCCGTGGGTGAAGGTCTCTGAGCCGTGCAGGAACGGCTCGGCTATGTGATCGCCAGCGAGCACCGCGCCGAGCGGTGCGTAGGCCGAGGTTAGGCCCTTTGCGATCGTGATCATGTCCGGCTGGTAATCGAACCGTTCGCACCCGAACCAATACCCGAGCCGGCCCCACGCACAGATCACCTCATCGGAGATCAGCAGCACCCCGTGGCGATCGCAGATCTCGCGCACGCGCTGGAAGTAGCCCTCCTGGGGCACAAAGCAGCCGCCGCTGTTCTGCACCGGCTCGAGGATCACCGCCGCCACCGTGGCGGGACCCTCGAACAGGATCGCCTCCTCGATCTGATCGGCCGCCCAGAGGGGATCGCGATCCTCGCTCCAGCGATATGAGTTCGTGTTGGGCACATGGTGACCGCCGGGGGTGAGCGGCTCGAACGGCGTGCGCAGCGCCGGCACGCCGGTCGCCGTCAACGCTCCCATCGAAGTTCCGTGATAGGCGAGCTGGCGCGAGATCAGCTTGTGACGAGTCGGCTCGCCGCGCGCGGCGTGATAGGACTTGGCCAGCTTCCACGCCGACTCGACCGCCTCCGAGCCGCCCGAGGTGAAGAACACACGGTTGAGGTTTCCGGGCGCGAGCGCAGCGATCCGCGCGGCGAGCTCGATCGAGCGTGGGTGGGCGTAGCTCCAGTTCGTGTAGAAGCCAAGCTCTTCGGCCTGCTTCGCAGCGGCCTGTCCCAACTCGGCGCGACCGTGACCGATGTTCACGCAGTACAGCGCCGACAGCCCGTCGAGGTAGCGCTTGCCGTGCTCGTCGTACACGTAGCACCCCTCGCCCCTCACGATCACCGGCACCTCCGCGCCATCCTCGTAGGCGCCCATGCGTGTGAAGTGCATCCACAGATGACGCTTGGCCTGCTCTTGGAGATCACTAGACACTAAGGACAACCGTACTCCGCCATGATGTCCTGCTCAAGGCACTGCCCGTTCAACAAGCGCCACAGCCGTTGTACGAAATGGACAACATCGGCTGTACGTTTTGGGAATCGCGCCCATTGTGCTCGCGCTGGCTGGGGATGTAACTTCTGCCACAACCAGCGAGAGGAGCTAGTCATGGCCACCGAGAGCGCTGCCATATCTGGAGAACCCACATCTTCGGGGGTCATGGACAAGGGCCTGAAGAAAGGCGCGATCGGCTACCTCTCGAACATCGTCATCGGCGTAGCCTCGACGGCACCCGCGTATTCGCTGGCAGCGACGCTGGGGTTCATAGTCGTGGTCAAAGGCGTGGGCGTGCACGCGCCCGCGGTGATGCTGGTGGCGTTCATCCCGATGCTGCTGGTCGCCTCCGCCTACAAATACTTCAACCGCGCCGACCCCGATGCGGGCACAACCTTCGCGTGGACCACGCGCACGTTCGGACCCTCCACGGGCTGGCTGAACGGCTGGGCGATCTTCCTTTCCGACGTGATCGTGATGGCCTCGCTGGCGGACATCGCGGCGATCTACACCTTCCAGCTCTTTGGCTTCACCGAACTCGGCGAATCCAAAGCGGCGATCGTCATCGCCGCGGTCGCGTGGATCGCGATCATGACCTGGATCTGCTACCGCGGCATCGAGCTCTCGGCGCGTATCCAGCAGGTCCTGCTCAGCGCCGAGGTGCTCATCCTCGGGCTGTTCGCGGTGGTCGCGTTCGTCAAGGTCTACGGCAGCCACCCGCCGAGCGGCTCGATCAAGCCGTCACTCGATTGGATCAACCCGTTCGCGATGAGCTTCGGCGACCTGGTAGTCGCACTGCTGCTCGCGGTCTTCATCTATTGGGGCTGGGATTCCGGGGTGGCGGTCAACGAGGAGTCCGAGGATCCGGCAGAGGGCCCGGGCAAGGCCGCGGTCATGTCAACGATCCTGCTCGTGCTGATCTACGTCGTCGTCTCGGCGGCCGCCCAGTCCTTCCACGGGGTTGGCTTCCTCTCCAACGAAGCCAACCAGGAAGACATCCTCAAGGCGCTCGGGACGGGCGTGTTCGGCGAACCCCTGAACAAGCTGCTGATCATTGCAGTGCTCACCTCGGCGTCCGCTTCAACCCAGACGACGATCCTGCCGACCGCCCGCACCACGCTGTCGATGGCGCACTGGAAAGCGGTCACCAGCCTGCTTTCCCGGGTCCACAAACGCTACCTCACGCCAACCGTCTCGACGCTCGGCTTCGGCGCCCTGTCAATCATGGTCACGATCGCCCTGCTGCTGCTCTCCTCAAGCGTGCTCGCCGACTCGCTCACCGCGATCGGCTTCCCGATCTGCTTCTACTACGGCTTCACCGGCGTGGCCTGCGGGTGGTACTTCCGGCGCGAGCTGAAAGAAAGCACGCGCAACCTGCTGCTGATGGGCATCGGCCCGGTCTTGGGCGGCCTGATGCTCTTCGGAATCGGCATCAAGGCTGCCTTCTACTACTCAGAAACGGCCAACGTCGAATCCAAGCCGATCCTCGGCATCACCCTGCCGCTGTGGATGGGCATCGGCGGGATGATCCTGGGCGCGGTGCTGATGGTCCTCTCACGACCCTTCTTCAAAGAGTTCTTCGCGCGCAAGACCGAAACAGCGCCACCGGGGCTGCTCGACCAGCCACCGCCGACCGGTCCGGTGCCAGCGCGAGTGGACTTCTGATGATTGGGGCCCCATCCGCCCCATGCCGCCCGTCACGGGGACACGGCGCTCACACGGTTTGAGGGGACCGCTCGTGAGCGCCGTGCGACGGGCGTCGTTCAGCTCAGCTCCATCACCCCGTGCGGCGAGCCCAGCGCCGCCAGGCGCTCCAGGAACGGCGGCGGTGGAAAGGCCTCCGGGCCGAGCACTCCGGAGCCGCGCCAGCTGCCGTCGTCGAGCAGCTCGAGCGCGACCACAGGGTTGATCGCCGTCTGCCATACAACGGCCTGGCTTGCGTACTCGCGCATCGTCGTCTCGTTGTCGACCACGTGGTAGAGGTACGTCGAGCGCTCGCCGCCATCCACTCCGGTCCCCGTCACCCATGTGCCAGCGCACGTGCGCCCGGTCATGCGCTCGCCGAGAGTGGCAGGGTCCGGCAATATCGCGGCGAGCACATCGCGGGGAGCAACCTCTACGCCGCGCACCTCTACCGGCTCAGTCGAGTCGAGGCCCAGTTTGTGCAGGGTCTTGAGCACATCGATGAACTCCTCGCCCAGGCCATACTTGAAACTGACCCGGTCGCACTCCACCCATCTCGGGATCAGCACGACCTCCTCGTGCTCGACGTTCACGCACTGCACCTTCCCGATCCCCTCGGGAAACTCGAACACCTCGGGCTCAGAGAAGGGCGGGGTGGTGTAGAAACCGCGCTCTCGCTCCCAGATCAAGGGGGGGTTCAGGCACTCCTCGATCGTCGTCCAGATTGAGAACGTCGGCGCGAAGTCATAACCCTCCACGACCAGGTCGGCGCCATCACGCACCCCGACCTCGTTCACATCGGAGAACAGCTCCTCGGCGGCATAGCGAGCGAAGATGTCAGACATGCCGGGCTCCACGCCGATTCCCACGAGCGCGAGCAGCCCCGCCCGTTCCCATGCCTCGTGCCGGGCGAGCTGGTATTCCCCGAGCATCTTCCCCGGCAGCTCGTACGGGCGCTCGGGATGGGGCTCCGACAGCGTCATCGCCATGTCCAGATAGGTGACCTTGGCCTCGAACGCGGCGTCGAAGATCGGCTTGTTGAAGCGCGGGTCGCAGGCATTCAGCACCGCGTCGGGCTCCACCCGTCCGATCAGCTCGAGCAGATCCGCCTGGCTGGAGGCGTCGACGCGCTCGGCGATGAAGCGATCGGGCTCGGATAGCCGCTCAACCACCGCCCGGGCACGCTCCAGCGCGACGTCGGCCATCACGACCTCCGTAAACGCACCTCGCCGCTGAGCGATCGCCGCAAACGCCGCCCCCACACCGCCCGACCCAACCACCAAGACTCGCATGCGATCAGTGTGGCGCAGATCCCCGCCCCGGAACGGCCCAAGAAGACCTCGCGCGTACGCCGCAAAGGACATATCCCCCGGCTGCGCGCCACAGCGGACGGCTCCCATATGCTGCCCGCTTCGATGGCGACTGCGCTCCTCGACACGCCGGTGCCCTCTCCTGCCGCCAAGCAATCTGCCCGCTGGGCGCCTTCCCCCGCACTGGGGCGCGCAGAGGTCCTGTGGGTCGCGGTTGCCGGGGTGCTCCTCGCCATCCTCACGAGCTGGCCGCTCGTGCTGCACCTGCCGAGCCGCATCGCACCGGATCTGGGCGACCCGGTCCGCACCGCTTGGCAGATCGCCTGGGTCGGCCACGCGATGCTGCACAACCCGCTGCACCTGTTCAATGCGAACGTCTTCTACCCCCACCCGCTGAGCCTCGCCTTCTCGGATTCGCTGCTCGGATATGGCCCGGCGGGGTTCTTCGGGCACGGCACGGTCGCCGCGCTCATCCGTTACAACCTGCTGTTCCTCCTAGCGTGGTCGCTGTGCTTCGCCGGTGCCTATCTGTTGGGGCGCGAGCTAGGTCTCGGGCAACTCGGCGCTGGCGCCGTCGGCGTCGCCTTTGCCTACGCGCCTTACCGCGTGACCGAGGCAGGACACCTGCACGTGATCTCCTCCGGCGGCATCCCGCTGGCGTTGTTCCTGCTGCTGCGCGGCTACCGGCGCTCCGCCCGCGGGCTGATCGTGGCGGGCTGGCTGGTGGCGGGCTGGCAGATCAGCCTCGGCTTCACGCTGGGCCTGCAATTCGCCTACCTGCTGGCGGTCCTGGCGGCGCTGGCGCTCATCTACTGGTGGCGGGCTGGGCGCCCGGCTCTGCCGCGCCGGCTGGTGGCGGTCACGCTCGCTGGTATGGCGGTGGTGGGAATCGTCACGATCTATCAGGCGCGGCCCTACCTGAAGGTCGCCAGCGAGTATCCGACGGCGAAACGCACGCTCAAGGAAGTCAAAAACTACTCCGCCGGCCCAGCCGCGCTCCTGGCGGCCTCCTCGGAGAACCGCGTGTGGGGCAGCGCCACCGCCGGGATGCGCGCCAAAGTTCACTCCAAGAACGAGAGCGTGTTCTTCCCCGGCGGTCTGATCCTCGTGCTCGCCCTGGTGGGGCTCATCGGAGTGGGCGGGAATGGGGTGGGCGGGAATCCATACACCCGGCGATTACGCATCGGGCTGGCCGTTGGGATCGCCGTCGTCTCGATCCTCGCGCTCGGCATGGGCCTGACCGGCGCCGGCTACCCCTACCGCCTTCTGTACAACTACGCCCCCGGCTGGAACGGCGTGCGAGTGCCCGGCAGGGTCTTCACTACGGCGACGCTCTTCTACGCGCTGCTGGCCGGCGCGGGCGCGCAGCTGCTCGTCCGCCGCCTGCGACCGTGGGCTGAGTGCCAGTCGCTGCAAAGGCTGCCTTCGCTGCTCGGCGTGGCACTGCTGATCGGTCTGCTCGGAGAAGGAGCTGGGCATCTCAATCATCCGGTCGTGCCGCAGCCAGCGCGAGCGGAGACCGGCCTGCCCGGACCGCTGCTGGACCTTCCCACCGACGGCGCCGCCGACCGTGTCTGGCAGTACTTCTCGACCGACGGCTTCTATGAGATCCCGGTCGGCAACAGCACCTTCGACATCACGGCCGTCGATGACCTGCGCGGCGGCATGAACGGCTTTCCCGATCGCGCGAGCGTCGAGAAGCTGCGCTTCTACGGAATCCGCACGGTTGTTCTGCACCTGAAGATGCCAAAGCTGCCGGGAATCGTCGGCTACGCGCTCGCCGAGCCACCGGACGTATATGCGGCTGCCGCCAAGCCGGTCGCGGGCCTCGGCGTCACCCGCAAGCGGGTGGGGTCGCTCGTGATCTACGAGATCGGCCCCGGCCCCAAGGCCTTGCACGGAACCGATTGATGCTCATCAAGAAAAGGCTCGCGCTGGCGGCGATCCTGCTCGTCGGCCTCTCCTCCGCGCTGATGCTGCAGAACTGGTCTGACAACCAGAGCTCTCACTACGACCTGATCCGCGCGCTCGACGCGGGCCGCACGACGATCGACTACGGCCCCTACCCCACCAAAGACAAGGCCTTCTACCGCGGTCACTGGTACTCGGCGCGAGCGCCAGGACTTGCGATCTACTCACTCCCGTTCTACGAGGTGCTGAAGAACGCGGGCGGCCCGGCGCTCGCGCGGCGCTCGCAGGCTCTGCGCGGGGAAGACGAGATGATCGACTTCGTCGGTGAGTGGGGCTCGGTGCTTCCGGCGCTGTTGCTGATGCTGCTCGTGTGGCGCGTGGCAGAGCGCTTCGAGCCCGGCTACGGCGCGGCGGCCGCGGTCGTGGTCGGCCTCGGAACGATGGTGCTCCCGTTCTCGACGCTGCTGTTCTCGCACGTCTTCGCGGCGATGCTCGGCTTCGCCGCGTTCGCGATCATGCTGCGCGAGCGTGCCGGCCCGCCGCGGCCGCTGCTGATCGGATTGGCCGGCCTGCTGATGGGTTACGCGGTCTCCTCGGAGTACCCGCTGGCGTTCGTGGCGCTCGTGCTGGGCGGATATCTCCTCTCGCGGCCGGGGGCGCTGACGGCGCGAGCACTCGCAACGCGGGCCGGGGCCTACGTCGCGGGCGGTGTGGTGGGCATCGTGCCGCTGTTGCTCTACAACCACGCCGCCTTCGGATCCTGGACGCACCTCGCCTACTCGAACATCCCCCAGCAGCAGAAGGGCTTCTTCGGCATCTCAGCGCCTAGCCTGCCGGTGCTGGCAACGCTGTTGTTCGACTCGCGCGGGTTGCTCACGCTGTGTCCGGTGCTGGCGATGGGCGCGATCGGCACGGTGTTGCTCTACCGGCGCGGCCATCGCGCCGAGGCGCTCACGATCGCCGGTGTGTGCGTCTGCTACCTGGGCTACAACTCGGGCTACTACCTGCCCTTTGGCGGCGGCTCGATGGGTCCGCGCTTCCTGATCACGGTGCTCCCGTTCCTGGGCTTCCCGATCGCTCTCGCGCTCAGACGCCTGCCGGGACCGACGCTGGCGCTCGCGGGGGCCTCGATCGCCGTGGCCGTGGTCGCCACGATCACCCACCCGCTCGTTGGCTATGAGACGGAGACCGTTGTGTGGGGCCGGCTGCTCGAAGGAGGTGAATTCCAGCCGACGATCGCCTCGGCGTTCGGCGCCGGCCGAGGCTGGGGCGCGATCTGGCCGTTCCTGCTCGCCGCCGCGGCGGCTCTGCTCCTCGCGGTCAGGGCGACCCCGCGTCTGAGCCTGTCGGCCCGCACCCTTGGCGCGGGGCTGCTGGCGCTCGTCGCATGGTGCGCGTTCGCAGCGCTCGCGCCGACGCTGCTGGGGATCGACCATCGTGGCCTGCTATCCATCCTCAGAGCCGGTGACCACACGGCCCTGAACCTGGCCCTCCACAAGGGCAGTCGTTATCCACTGCGGACACTCGCACCGATCGCGGGCGTGGCGGGCCTGCTGGCGCTCCTCGCCGTGTGGCTGCGAAACACGCTGGGCGGCTACGCCGGTCCTCCGTCCACCGCGAGTGGCTCTTCCTCGGGCGGCGCGCCGCGCAGCGTGGGGTCGGCGATGATGCGTATGTCCACGCCCGGCAGTCCGCGCAGCAGGCGCATCGGCAGCGGCCGGTCGGCAATCGGCGAGGAGAAGCGGCGCAATCCCCGGGGTTCCGAAGGCGCACCGAGCAGCACATAGGTGCTGCCGAGCGAGCGAGCCAGGCGGATCGCCACCGCCGCCACGTCGTCTCCCTCCTCGACGTGCAACCGCACTCCCAGCATCGCCGACAGCCGCCGCAGCGCCTCCAGCCGTTGGCGATCCTCGGAGCTCGGGGGCCGGCCGGGTGGGCGCACGACGAGCACGTCGAGCTCTGCGTCCAACCGCTGGGCCGAGCGCCACGCCCGCCGCACGACCCGCTCGGAGTCCGGCGCGAGCGTCGCCAGCGCCAGCAGCCGCTCGGCGATCGCCTGCGGAGCAGCCTCGGGCGCCGCGGTCAGCCCGTCCTCGTCACGCCTTCCTACGATCGGGCTCGGCTCCCGCACGAGGCGCTTGACCTCGACATCCTCCGCCACCTGCCGCAGCGCCGTCTCGCGCAGCGCCGACAGGTTCTCGATCTTGAAGAAGTTGTTCAGCGCCGCCGGCACACGCTCGGGGCGATAAACCTTCCCGGCCCGCAAACGTGCGATCAGCGCCTCGGGGGTCAGGTCGATGAGCACCACCTCATCCGCGGCCGAGAGCACCTCGTCGGGAATCGTCTCGCGCGTGCGCGAGCCCGTGAGCTGGGTGACCTGGTCGTTGAGGCTCTCCAGGTGCTGCACGTTGACGGTCGAGAACACATCGATCCCCGCCTCCAGCACGTCGCGCACGTCCTCGTAGCGCTTCTCGTGCTCGACGCCAGGGGCGTTGGTGTGCGCGAGCTCGTCGATCAAGCACAGCTCCGGTTTGCGCTGGAGCACCGCCGGGAGGTCCATCTCCTCCAGGGGTGTGCCGCGATACTCGACATGACGGCGCGGGATGATCTCGAGACTCTCCGCCTGCGCCACCGTCTCCGCCCGTCCGTGGGACTCGAGATAGCCGACCGCCACGTCGCGCCCGGCCTCGGCTTCGGCGGCGCCCTCCTGCAGCATGCGATATGTCTTCCCCACCCCCGGGGCCATACCGATGAAGACCTTCAGGTGTCCTCGGTCCGGTGATGCCATACGGGCATTGTCGCCCACGGGCAGCCGGGAGGACGAGTCACGCTCGCCTACCGGCCGTCTAGGCCCCCAGCAGGTTGTGGACTATCAGGTCGATCAGCTTGATCCCGATGAACGGCGCGATGATCCCGCCGAGGCCGTAGATCCACAGGTTGCGCCGCAACAGCGCGCTGGCGCCGATCGGCCGGTAGCGCACCCCCCGCAACGACAGCGGGATCAGCAGCGGGATGACGAGCGCGTTGAAGATAATCGCCGAGACGATCGCCGAGCGCGGCGTGCCGAGGCTCATGATGTTGAGCACGTGCAGCGGGCCTTGACCCCCCGGGCTGGCGGCGTAGGTGCCAATGAACACGGCCGGCAGGATCGCGAAGTACTTGGCCACATCGTTGGCGATCGAGAAGGTCGTCAGCGCGCCGCGCGTGATCAGCAGCTGCTTACCCACCTCGACGATCTCGATCAGCTTCGTCGGGTTGGAGTCCAGGTCGACCATGTTCCCGGCCTCGCGCGCAGCCTGCGTGCCGGTGTTCATCGCCACGCCGACGTCGGCCTGCGCTAGTGCCGGCGCATCGTTGGTGCCGTCGCCGGTCATCGCCACCAGCCGGCCATCAGCCTGCTGCTCGCGGATCAGCGCGAGCTTGCGCTCGGGGGTGGCTTCGGCGAGGAAGTCATCGACGCCCGACTCTTCGGCGATCTTCGCCGCGGTCAGGCGGTTGTCGCCAGTGACCATCACGGTCTTTATGCCCATCGCCCGCAGCTGGTCGAAGCGGACCTTCATGCCCTCCTTGATCGTGTCCTTCAGGTAGACCACGCCGAGCACCTGGTTATCGCGCGACACCGCCAGCGGTGTGCCGCCCTCATTTCCAATCCGGTCGAGCTGGGCCTGCAGCTCGGGCGGCGGGGAGCCCCCTTCGCCGCGAACGAGATCGATGATCGAGTCGCCGGCGCCCTTGCGCAGCCGCCGGCCATCGATGTCGACCCCGCTCATCCGCGTCTGTGCCGTGAACGGCACGAACTCGGCGTGCAGGGTGGTCATGTCGTGCTCTCGGATGCCGTACTGCTTGGCCAGCACGACGATCGAGCGTCCCTCCGGTGTCTCGTCGGCGAGCGAGGCGAGCTGGGCGACCTCGGCGAGCTCGGACTCGGCCACGCCGGGCATCGGCACGAATTCCGAGGCGAGCCGGTTGCCAATCGTGATCGTGCCGGTCTTGTCGAGCAGCAGCACGTCCACATCGCCGGAGGCCTCCACGGCGCGTCCGGAGAGCGCGAGCACGTTGCGACGCACGAGGCGGTCCATGCCGGCAATACCGATCGCCGACAGCAGAGCCCCGATTGTCGTGGGGATCAGCGCGACGAGCAGGGCGATCAGGGTGGTCTCCGAGATGGACGTCCCAGCGAACAGGCCGAACGGGCGCAGCGTGGCCACCACGATCATGAAGATCAGCGTCAGCGCCGCCAGCAGGATGTTCAGCGCGATCTCGTTCGGCGTCTTGCGCCGCTCCGCTCCCTCGACGAGCGCGATCATGCGATCGAGGAACGATTTGCCGGGCTCCTGGGTTATTTCCACGACGATCTCATCGGAGGTCACGCGCGTGCCGCCGGTGACCGCGCTGCGATCGCCGCCGGACTCCCGGATCACGGGCGCAGACTCGCCGGTGATCGCCGACTCGTCCACTGTCGCAATCCCCTCGATCACCGTGCCGTCGCCGGGGATCAGCTCACCCGCCGGCACGATCACGACATCGCCGCGTGTGAGCTCGGCGGCCGCCTTCGTCGAGCCGTCGCGCAGCGTGGCGATCGTCTCCTTGCGCATCGCCCGCAGCGTGTCCGCCTGCGCACGGCCGCGGCCCTCGGCGAACGCCTCGGCCATGTTCGCGAACACAACGGTCAGCCACAGCCAGATGGCGATCAAAAACGTGTACCAAGCGGGCTCGTTACCGCCGCCGAGCGGCTTGCCGCCGAACACCTGGATCAGCCAGGTGGCGGTCGTGATGATCGAGCCGATCTCCACGACGAACATCACCGGGTTGTGGATCTGCACGCGCGGGTCGAGCTTCTTGAAGCTGTCGATCAGCGCACGCCAGACGATGTCGCGCTTGAACAGCGAGATCGCCTGCCGTTCATTTTTGTGGGTCCCGCCCACCCTCTGCGCTGACATCAGCCTTTCCCTCCCGTACGACGATCGAGTGCGAGGTTGAGCTCGAGCACGTTCACGCCGCGCTCGCCGGAGAAGCCAAGCCCGCGGCTATCTGTGTAGTCCGCGATCAGCGAGTCCACTTCCGCAAGGGAGAGGTGGCGCACGGCAGCGATGCGGTGGGCCTGGATCCAGGCGTTCGCCTGGGAGATTTCGGGGTCCAACCCCGAGGCCGAGCTGTTGACGGCATCGACCGGGATCTTCGCCACGGTCAGACCGGGGTCATATTCCTGCTTGTTCGGCGCTGCGTTCAATTCGAGATAGGACTTGATGTTTTCGGCGTCGGCTTCCTCGGTCCTCGTGCTGTTGGGTCCATGGTTGGAGAAAGTGCTGGCGGCCGCGTTATAGGCCCCGCCTTCGGTGGCCGAAGGACGGGTTTGGAAGTAGCGCGGGTCCGCTTCGGTCACCACGGCGCCTTTCACTTCCTTTACCTTGCCGTTCTTTTCGAGCACCGGCGTGCCGAAGTTCTGGCCGATGATCTTCGAGCCGACCAGCTTGCCGTCCAGGTGGATCTGCTGCCCGTTGGCGTTGCCCGGGAATGCGACCTGACCCACACCTGTGACGAAGAGCGGGTAGACGAGGCCGAGCAGAATCGTGAAGACGACGATGCCGATGACCGAGGTGACAATGTCGCGACGCATCAGTAGAGGTGTCCGGTCAGGCCCTGGACGATCGGACCGAGCAGCAGGGCGGGGAAGAACGTCAGCGCGCCGACGAGCACGATCACACCGATCAGCAGCACAACGAACGTGGGGTTATCGGTGCGCATCGTGCCGAGGCCAGCGGGCGTGACACGCTTGCCGGCGAGCGCGCCAGCGACCGCGAGCGCGAACAGGATCGGCGCGTAGCGGGCGAACAGCATGTCGAAGCCGCCGAGCAGGTCGGCGAACGTGACGCTGTGCGAGCCGACGCTGCCGGCGTTCGGCTGGATGAAGCCCGTGTAGCCCGCGAAGGCCGAGCCGTTGTTGTTCGCCTGAGAGAGGTAGGCGTAGAAGGTCTCGGAGAAGCCCTGCGGCGTATTTCCCCCCGCTTTGGAGAGCGCCACTTCGGCGATCGACTTGCGCCCGGCGCTGCTCGCGGTCGCGAGCGCCGTGCAGAACAACGCCGCCAGCGGCGTGATCAGGATGCCGAGGCCCGCGAGCTTTATCTCCCTGGCCTCGAGCTTCTTGCCGAGCCACTCGGGCGTGCGCCCGACCATAAGCCCGCCTATGAACACCGCTAGCAGCACGTAGAGCAGGATCGAATAGAGACCCGTTCCGACCCCTCCGAA
>DASZFC010000087.1:0-1625 GCA_035940195.1 Solirubrobacteraceae bacterium | reverse complement strand
GCGTCGGACGATTTCCAGGCGTCTCGACGGTCGCGCTGGAGACGACTGCTTCACCCTGGCAAAAGGAGCAGTCTCGGGAACTGGTTCTCAAACGAGTGCTCGTCGTCTCTATGAAGGAGGCGGTTTTGTCAAGTGGGTTTTGTGCGCAATTTCCGGAGTAGTGGTTTGCGTTGCTGAACAAGTTCGTGCGGGTTAGGCGCGTCTGCGCGCAGGGGCGCGCGTGCGCCGGCGGGTGCTGGCGGTTGATGCGGGGGGTTGAGTCTGGGGTTCAGGGTGCGCGGGCGGGTTGGCGGTGGCGAGCAACGCTCATCTCTCTATCGCCTCATCGTGGTGTGAGGATCAGGTGTCATGGGAGGTCGCTCCGGTGGCGCATTTCCTAAGAGAACCGTCAAGCGGCTAGACGAAAAGGGGCGCCTGCCGGAGCAAAGGGTTGGTTGCGGGTCAGCATGTGCCAGATCGCCTCGGTGAGCTTGCGGGAGAGGTCGATCTGCGCGACCTTCGGCCCGCGCTGGCGACCGAGGCGCTTCTTGGTGCGCTCGTAGCGCTCCTTGTAGAGGGGGTGATCGCAGGCGTTCAGCGCGGCCTCGAACAGCGCCCAGCGCAGGTATTTGGGGCCGTGCTTTGAGATCGGTCCGCGCCGGTCGGTCTCCCCGGACTGGATCACCCGCGGGCAAAGGCCCGTGTAGCCGCACAGCTTGCTGGGTGAGGAGAAGCGGCTGATGTCGCCGATCTCACACGCGATCGAGAACCCGACGAGCCAGCCCACACCGGGCGCGGTCATGAGCAGCGGCACGTAGGGGTGATCGGCGCCGACGTACTTGAGCTCGCTGGCGACCGCGTCGATCTGCCGATCGAGCTGATCTATCAGAACGATGCTCGCCTCGACGTTCGCGCGCCACGGCTCAGGCACATCGAGACGCCCGAGCAGCTTGCGCCCGGCGACACCGAACAGGTCTGAGACCGGGCAGGGCTTGCCGAACGTGATCAGCGTCGAGTGGATGCGGTTCTTCAGGCTCGAGCGGTGGCGCACCAGGTGCAGGCGAAAGCGCGAAAGCTCGCGCTCGCGGCGCACCTGCGGGTCGGGCAGCCAGATCGCCGGCACCAGATCACGCAACGAGAGCTCGGCGAGCACGCGCGCGTCGATCTTGTCGGTCTTGCACGCCAACGGCGCGAGGCCCTTGACGCGCTGCGCGTCGGCGACCAGCACGTCCCAGCCCTGTGCCTCGAGCGTGTCGTGGACAAAGCGAGCGCCGTTCATCGACTCCACGACCGCACGCACCCGGCCCGCGTGCTTCGCCGCGACGCGGTCGGTCAGGCGGCACAGGCCGTCCTCATCGAACGGTGCGGCCAGCTCGTTTCGAGGCCCTGATGCCCTGGCAGAGTGGTTCGCCGCCCAGGATGAGCCGTGGGCGAGCATCAGTGCTGAACTGGAGACCTTCCGCGATGGGCCTGATTGGGTGCTCAACCTTGGACGGATTCGAGCCCGGAGACGAAGCAGCGGGGCTGCGCTCGACGTGAGCGCAGCAGCGATCTACCGCTTTCGCGCGGAACGCATCACGAGCATCCGGATCTACACGGACCGGGGCGAGGCGCTCGCAGACCTCGGCCTGGCTCCGGAGGCGGAT
>DASZFC010000086.1:0-4345 GCA_035940195.1 Solirubrobacteraceae bacterium | reverse complement strand
GGGGCCGCCGTGCCGGGCACGAAGAACTTCTCCTCGACCTCGATCGGCCCGACGTTCGGCAAGACGGTCGCCAAAAGCGCGGTGATCGCGATCATCGCGTCGCTGCTGGTGATTTCGGCCTACATAGCGCTGCGCTTCGAGTGGAAGTACGCGGTCCCGGTGCTGATCGCGCTGATGCACGACCTGCTGATAACGGCCGGCGTCTATTCGCTCACCGGGCGCGAAGTGACTACGGCAACGGTCGCGGCGCTGCTGACGATTCTTGGCTATTCCCTGTATGACACGATCATCGTCTTCGATCGTGTGCGCGAGAACGTGCCGCGGATGCCGCGCGCCGCGTTCTCGCAGATCGTCAACCGCTCGATGTCGGAGGTGCTGACGAGGTCGCTGGCGACGAGCTTCTGCACGTTGCTGCCCGTCGTCGCGCTGCTGCTGTTCGGCGGGGAAACGCTGAAGGACTTCGCCTTCGCCCTGATGGTCGGGATCGCCTCGGGCGCATATTCCTCGATCTTCATCGCCTCCCCGGTGCTCACGCACTGGAAGGAGCGCGAGGGGAGCTACCGCAACCGACGGGCGCGGATCTCGCGTGAACTCGGGCACGTCCCCGCCTACGCGGCTAAGGAGGCCCGCGAGCCGCAGGACGTGGAGCCGGCGCAGAAGCGCAAACGCACGCGGCGCGGAAGCATCATCGCGCCGGAGGAGCCGGGCGAGCAGATCTCAAGAGAAGAGTTCCAGGAGCTCGTTCGTGACCTCGACGTCGATCAGCCGAGCGGCCAGAGAGCTGGAGCGCTCCCCCGCAATGCACCGGGCGGCCGCGCCGGCGTGGCGCAGCAGGCGGTGGCGGGAGAGCCCGAGCAAGACGCCGAAGAGCCTCGCGATCCGGCGGCCGACCTGACGCCGGAGGATCTGGTGCTCAAGGACGAGCCCAAACGACGTGAGAAGCGCAGGCGCCCGCGCAACCGTCGCCACGGCAGGTCGCGCTGATGGAAGCGATGACCGATGCCACCAATCGAAGGAGCCGCTAATGGGAATGCTCGGCTGGGTGATGATGGGCTTGGCGATCTGGCACTTTACGATCTTCCTGCCCGACCGTTTCTGGGGCGGGATCGTCGGCGCGTTCGTTGGCGCGCTGGTGGGCGCGATCGTAGTCGGACTGATCATCTATGGCGTGAAAGTCTCGGCCTTCAAGGTGCCCGGCGAGAAGGCGACTGATGTGGCTGTGGTGCTGTACGCGATCCCCGGTGCGCTGATCGGGATCGCCTTGGTCTACCTGGAGGGAATGCGCCGGGAACGCCGCGGCTGAGAAGTTCCGTCTCGTTCGGGCCGTAATGTGGCCCGCGTGGAGATACCTCGCTTTGAGATTCGCGATTGTCCGCTTGAGGATGTCGAGGAGCTGGAGCGCGAGCTTGGAGTGAGCAACCCACTCGCACAGATCCTCGTACGCCGCGGGCTGGGCGATCCGGCACGGGCGCGGACATTCCTGGCAGCCGAGGAGGAGCACCCACCGGCGGCGTTTGTGGGCATCGAGCAGGCGATCGAGCCGATCCTGCGACATGTCAGAAACGGCGAGCGGATCACAATCCACGGTGACTACGATGTCGACGGAGTGTGCTCCACGGCGGTGCTGGTGCGATCGCTGAGACGGCTCGGGGCAGACGTCGATTGGTACCTGCCCGACCGCGCTACCGACGGGTACGGCCTGAACGCAGAGACGGTCAAGCGCCTTTGCGAGCGGGGCACACGCTTGCTGGTGACCGTGGACTGTGCGATTACCGCCGTGGATGAGGTGGCGCTGGCACTGTCGCTGGGAATGGAGGTCGTGGTCACCGATCACCATGCCCGACGGGCAGATGGGGTGCTGCCACAGGCCCCGATCGTGCACCCCGCGATCTGTGACTATCCGTGTCCAGGGCTGTGCGCCACAGCGGTCGCTTACAAGCTGGCCCAGGCGCTGGAGAGCGCCTCCGCCGGGCCGGGTATCGCGCCTGAGGGACGGGCGCTCGAGGAGGACCTCGACCTCGTGGCGCTCGCGACGATTGCTGACCTCGTGCCGCTGGTGGGTGAGAATCGCACGCTGGTCCGGCGCGGGATGCGCGCGCTGGTGGGCACCGCGAAGCCCGGTTTGCGCGCACTGATGGCGGTCGCCCGGGTGGATCCGAGCAAGCTCAATGAGCGCTCGGTGGGCTTCGCGCTGGCGCCGCGGCTGAACGCCGCCGGGCGCCTGTACCGGGCCGACGCAGGGCTCGAGCTGATCTTGACCGAGGACCGGATGCGCGCCGCGCAGATCGCGGAGGAGCTCGACCGCGCCAACTACGAGCGCAGGGGTACCGAGACTCGTATCCGCTATGAGGCCGAAGCGCAGATCGCGGCATTGGACCCCGCCAATCCGCTGGCGGCGTATGTGCTGGCGGGCGAGGACTGGCACGCGGGCGTGATCGGCATCGTCGCCTCGCGACTCGCCGAGAGCCACCGGCGCCCGGTGGTGCTGATCGCGCTGGCGGGAGATCTCGGGAAGGGATCGGGGCGGAGCATCGACGCCTTCGACCTGCTTGCAGGCCTCACCGCCTGTGGCGAGCACCTGCGCGGCTACGGCGGCCACCGCGCCGCGGCGGGCTTGGAGATCGAGCGCGAGCAGGTGCAGGAGTTCACAAAGGCGCTCTGCGCGCACGCAGAGCATGTGCTCGAACCCGCCGACATGGTGCCGGTCGAGCGCGTCGACGCCGTCGTGGCAGGCGATCAGCTGGGGATGGAGCTCGCGGAGGAATTGCAAGCGCTTGCCCCGTTCGGGAGGGGGAACCCGGGCGTCGCTTTGCTCCTCGCCGGTGCGACGTTCAGTGACGTGCGCCCGATGGGCAATGGCAAGCACGCGCGCTTTACGGTGCAGTCCGGTGGCGTCCGCTCGCGTGGTGTCGCGTTCGGGACCGGTGGGGGATTGCCAGTCGCTGAGGGGGAGATCGCCGATGTGACGTTCAAGCTCGAGGTGAACGAGTGGAACGGCGTCACCGAGCCCCGCTTGGTGTTCCGCCACGCACGGTCCAGTGAGCCTCAGAGCACAGCTCCGCCAGCTGTGGAGGACGAGGAGCTCGTGTTGTTTGCGATGAGCTGAGCTCGAAAGAAACCGCCTGAAAGCTCCCGATCGCCTTACAGCGCCCTGTGAAGAGAAAGCCCGGAGTTTTCGGACGGGTTCCAAAACCCTTCAGTCCTGCAGGCGCTTCCCCTACCCTTTGGATATGGCGATACCTCAGGAATCGAATAGCCCACCGGTGATCGCCCTCGAGCCGCAGAGTGCGGGCGAGGTGGGCGGGCCGCTCTCGCCAGCACAGCCCGAGGGCGCTCTCGCTGCCCCACGGGATGGCCGCCTGGATCTGAACGATCTCGAGCGGCGGCTGCTCGGAGACCTGTTCGCGATCGTCTCCGAGCACGCGGGAGACTCGGCGGTGGAGATCGACCGTGCCCGTGTGCGGGACGCGTTCGTGTTCGCCTGCGAGCACCACGCCGCGCAGCGGCGCAAGTCCGGCGAGGACTTCATCGTCCACCCCGTCGGCGTGGCGCGCATCTGCGCGAACATGCGCCTGGATACCGAGACGCTGTGCGCGGCGCTGCTGCACGACACGGTGGAGGACACCTCCGCGTCGCTGGATGAGGTGCGCGAGCGCTTCGGCGATGAGATCGCCACCGTCGTTGACGGCGTCACAAAGCTCACCGGCATCACCTTCCAGTCGCGCGACGAGGCGCAAGCGAACAACTACCGCAAGATGATGGTCGCGATGGCCACCGACGTTCGGGTGATCCTGATCAAGCTCGCCGACCGTCTGCACAACATGCGAACGATCGACGCGATGTCCAAGCAAAAGCAGATGGAGAAGGCGCGCGAGACGCTCGACATCTACGCGCCGCTGGCCCACCGTCTCGGTATCCACGCGATCAAGTGGGAGCTCGAGGACCTGGCCTTCGCCACCCTGCACCCGCGCAAGTACCAGGAGATCAAGAGTCTGGTCGCCCAACAGCGCGATGAGCGCGAGCGCTACGTCTCACAGGCCGGTGACTACCTACGCGAGGAGCTGGCCGGTGTGGGCATACAGGCGCAGATCGCTGGGCGTGCCAAGCACTTCTACTCGATCTACTCCAAGATGACGAAGAAGGGCCGGGAGTTCAACGAGATCTACGACCTCACGGCGATGCGCGTGCTGGTGGACTCGGTCAAGGACTGCTACGGCACGGTCGGTGTGATCCATTCGCTGTGGAAGCCGCTGCCGGGGCGCTTCAAGGACTTCATCGCGATGCCCAAGTTCAACATGTACCAATCGCTGCACACGACCGTGATCGGACCGGAGGGCCAGCCGCT
>DASZFC010000085.1:0-4347 GCA_035940195.1 Solirubrobacteraceae bacterium | reverse complement strand
GGGGGCATGGCGTTCGCCGGGATCGCCTGGGCGGTCTTCATCCCAGCGGACCCCTGGTATTCGCCGCTGACGGCGGGGGTCGGCAATCGCGTCAACGTCGTCGCCGGGATCGGACTGGTCGCTGCGATCTACGGCGCGGCGATGCTTGTGGGGACGCTCGTCGCCTGCGCGGTGCGTGCGCCGGCACGCTGGTCGGCCGTCTTCGGCGTGATTGCGGCGCTCGTGCTCGGGGCTGGCTACGTCCGGCACATACGCGCTGATGAGGCGGCCTGGGATCGTGCCGCCCGCGACGAGGCTATCGTGCTGCGAGCGATGCGCCAGCAGCTGCCCCACCCCGCGGAGTCCAGCGTGATCTTCACCTTCGGGCATCCAAATGAAGTGGCTCCGGGCGTTGTTGTCTTCACCTCTAGCTGGGATCTCAATGGCGCAGTGAAGCTGCTTTACCACAATTCTTCGCTGAGTGCCTATCCATTGCTCCCGGGGAGCGCAATTGTTTGTGGGCCCAGACAGATATTCCCCTCTGGCGACGGTTATGGGGAAACCTTCGGCAAGCCGTATGGACTCGCCTACCTAGTTGACATCGGCAGCCGGCGAGTGGTCGCGCCCCGCAATCGGGCTCAGTGTAACGCCGTCACGAACACATTCATTCCCGGACCGTCACCAGAGTTCCCCGTCTGATGACCTCGTCTCGCAACATCGACGTGGCGTCCGCCGAGCGTCCATCAGGCCCGGTTGTGTCGCTGGTCATCCCTGCCTACAACGAGGAGGCGACCCTCGAAGAGGTTGTGAACGAGGCGATCAACGCCGCCTCACTCGTTACGGCGAACTACGAGGTGGTTATAGTAAATGATGGTAGCGCCGATCGGACTGGCAAGATTGCCGATCGTCTCGCGAGTCACCATGAGGCGGTGCGCGCTGTTCACCACACGAGCAACCGCGGGTTCTCGGGCGCGATGCAAAGCTGCATAGAAAATGCCATAGGCGACTATGTTTTCCTCGGGCCGGCCGATGGGCAGGCGCGCTACGAGGATCTCGTTTGCTTCTGGGAGCTCATTGACCGGTATGAGCTGATCTTCTCAGAGCAGATGGAGCGCAAGGACGGGCTGCATCGCAAGCTGGCTTCGGCTGTGTTCTACACGTTCTTCCGTGTGCTCTTCGGCGAGCGCCTACCCCAGTTCTCGGCAACCTTTCTGTTTCGCCGCGACGCGATCCCCCAGTTCCCGGTGGCGGTGCGTCCCGATGCCTCGAATTTCCTGCCAGTCCTCTACCTAACGGCGATCTCACAAGGGCACCGAATCTGCGTCATCGCAACCCCAAGCGGTCCACGGCGCGGAGGAGTGGCAAAGGGATCGAGTGTGTCCAACGCGGTCCGTACGATGACCGAGGATGTCACACTCTGGTGGCGGCTGAGGATTCGCCACGGCAGGCGCTGGAGCACGGTAACCGCTCCCTCGCAATCACCTCCTGGGCCATCTGCTCCCACCGACGCTCAGCACGCACCCTCGCCGGTGGAGAGCGTCGCTTCCCGGTGAGCCGGATCAGCCTCCAGCTGCGGCGCGCCGGCGCAGATGGCACGGTCACGATGATGGCCTGCACGCTGATCGCCGGAGCTGCCGCCTACATCTGGCAGGCTGCGGGAACGAGGAAGCTGGGATCCATCGCGTTCGCGCCAGTGGCCACCACGTGGACGATCACGTTTCTCATCACGACGATTCTGCTGGTTCCCATCGAACAGTTCGCAACGCGCACCGTGGCCTCGAGTGGGGACGGTCGCGCGCAGCTAGCCCATGCGGCGTGGACGCTGACGAAGCTGATCGGTGGCGCTACGCTGGCTGTCGGGGTGATTGTAATTGCCCTGAGTCACTCGCTTTTCCAGGGAAGTTACGGCTACGCGCTGATCTGCATGGCGATCGTGCCGTGCTTCGCACAGCTCCTCTTCGTAAGGGGCATCCTCGGCGGCGAGCGCGACTTCGAAGGTTACGGTTGGCTGTCGATGGCCGACGCGCTTACGCGCCTCGGCGTGGGGCTGCCGCTCGTGCTGTTGGGAGGCTCGGCGCTCGCGTTCGCCTGGACGATTCCCGCCTGCACCCTCGTCGCGCTCTGCTGGGCAAGGCATTGGCCGACGCGTGAGGAGGCGCGGCAAAGAATGGCGCCGGACGTCCCCGTGGGGCCGTTCCTGACGACCACCGTGGGAGGGAGCGCGGCAGCTCAGCTGATCCTTGCTGGGGGTCCGCTGCTGCTGGCGCTCCTGAATGCGCCCGACCAGGCGGTCACCGTCTTCTTTGTCACCCAGACGGTCATGCGAGGCGCATTTCTGATTGCCACGCCCGCCTGGGCGCGCACCCTGCCGACGCTCACGGCGGCGGCGCTCAGGCGGGAGCACCGGCGTCTCAGCCGGCTCGCCGAGCTGCTGCTGGCCGCCTCGGTGCTGCTCGCCGTGATCCTCGGAGCAGCAGCGGCTGTCGTCGGGCCGCCGGTGGTGGCCGCACTCTTCGGCCAGGGCTCCCGCCCAGACGCGCTGCTCGCAGCGTTACTCGCCGCCGGCACGGTGTTGGCCATCGGCAACCTCGGGCTCAACCAGCTCTTGGTTGCCGCTGTGCGCACCAACCGGATCATGATCGGCTGGTGGACGGCCCTGCTCGTGAACCTTGCGTGGGTGGGGCTCGGCCCTGGCGTTGCCCTGCACCGCGTCGCTGTCGGGTTCGTGATCGGCGAGCTTGTGGCGATGATCATGCTGACCGTCGCCTCGAGCCCAGGCTTGGCACCGGCACAAGTGGTTCTTGTTCTCAGACGCCTACGCGCGGAGCGCACGATTTCTCAGCCATAGCGCGAGACGTCACGCCCGAATCCCGATGCATGGCTCGTCGTGCGGTACAAAACGCGCGCGGTATCCGTTCATGAACTGGATCAGCTCGATCTCGATCTCGCTCCGCAGCTTGCGATATGTCTTGGTGGCGAGATCGAAGATGGTGACCTCCGCGAGTTCGGCAAGCCCTTCTGCTGTGCCCACGTAGACGGCACCTGGGCCACGGCCGGAGAGCTCTCGTTGGTCCAATGTCTCGTGCACCTCCACGAAAAACTGCCTTCTCTTCTCGGGTGTGACCAGGATCCCCGAGGGTGAGGTCTCGAATTGGCCGGGATGGACCTCCTCGCCGAATTCTACGACGAAGCGGCGCATCAGCTCCAAACGATCCTCGGCGCTAAGGTCACGAAATGGCTGGATCTTGTCGGTCAAATCGCGCGCCGGGATACCGCCCACGCAATGTCCCTCTGGAACATCTCTGCTCACAACGGAAGACGACAGGACCATCGTCCTGGGTCCAATCGTCACTCCTGGTGAGACGACGTTATAACCGCCGACGAGCCATGCGTTGTCGGCGATCGTTACGGGTGCCTTGTTAAAGACTTGGCAGCCCTCCAGCAGCTCGCCATTGAAGGCATGCGTGTAAATGCTGGTGTACGCACCGATGCCCACATTGTTCCCGATGACCAGCTCATCAGTGGCGTTGAGCACGCAGTTCTGCCCGATCCAGGTGTTATGACCAATCGCGCAAGCGTCGTAGCCATTCATCAGCAGGTCATGGTGGATCGAGACGTAGTCGCCTGCCGCAAACGTTGGGAGTAGGCTGATGTTGCGCTCGCCAAAGAAGAAGTGATCGCCCGCTCGGAAACGTAGTCCACGACCACCGATCGCGGCGATGCGGCAACCGTCGCCGATGCGTGCTCGGTATCCAAGCTCGACCCGCTCGGCATCGATGACGACGTTTGAACCGATCTCCACTCCATCGCCGAGAATCAACTCGTCCACCGAGATATGGGATTCTCGTCCGATGCGCACGCCTGTCTCAGCGATGAGAGACTCGACTTCCCATTTGGTGTCAGCGGCGATTTCGACGGCTTTCGACATTGATTCAATCTTATGCCTTGCCACTACGTCAAAGACTTGGCGCGTGCGACGAGCGGCCAGACACGGGTTCGCCTTCTCTGGTGTGGAGATCGCTGGTAGAGTCGGCTAAGTCTTCCCCGACCAAAAACGTGCGGCACCACTGCTCGATCGAGAGCAGCGACCAGATCAGAAGCCGGCGATTCTCACGTCCGTCCAGGTGCTCTTCGACCAGACCACGAACCGTGCTCCGGTCGAGATAGTCATAGATGGGAGTATCCGACTCCAGTAGACGCCGGCGCACATAACTCGCGCTCTCTTTGCGGAACCAGCTTGCGTCGGGGGCTGAGAAGCCCCGCTTCTCAGCTTGAGCGATCTCCGCCGGGATGTGGCGTTCCATCGCGCGGCGCAAGAGAAGCTTGCCATCCCTGGTCTTCGCGAAGTATCGCTTCGTCTTAGGACCG
>DASZFC010000084.1:0-29598 GCA_035940195.1 Solirubrobacteraceae bacterium | reverse complement strand
CCGTCACGGAGGTCTCGGCGGGCTCCGGACTCTATGGGCCCACGCTGTTCGACACCTACCGCGCCTTCGCGCCGCGTCCCGCCGCGCTATTCGCACTTCCCGTCGTGCGCCGGCCGGGCCGCGGCGTCGTGACGGCGCTCGGCGGCGGGTATCTCGCGTCGGGGCCTGCCGACGCCGCGCGCCTGCCGCGCCCCTATCTGCCCGCAGGCCTGCGCCTCGACCGACAGGAGGGGGCCGGCGAGGTGCAGACCCCGCTGCTCGGTGCACCCGCCGGCGCGCTTGCGGTGGGCGATCGCGTCTGGATGCGCCACGCGAAGGCCGGTGAGCTCTGCGAGCGATTCGACCGTCTCTACCTCATTGAGGGCGGCCGGATCGTGGAGGAGGCGCCGACTTACCGTGGCGAGGGACAATGCTTTCTATGAGCCCCGCTGGAGATACGCTCGAAGGAACCCTGCGCGAGGTGGTGGAGACGCTTGCCCCGATCGACCGGACCCCCTGCTCGTCCGGCGAGCGTAAGGCGGCGGAGTGGTTGGCAACGCGGCTGCAAGCGATCGCTGGAGTGGACGTCGCGCTCGAGGATGAGCCTTCCTGGGGCACATTTCCGCCGACCGCCACGGGGCTGGGCCTGCTCGGCATCGCCGGCGCGGCGCTCGTGCTGCGCGGCAGGCGCGCCACTGGGGCGCTGCTCGCGGCGGGAACACTCGCGGGCATCGTCGACGAGGCGCAGAACGGGCCGCGGATCCTGCGGCGGCTGGCGCGGCGGCGGCGCACGACCGTCAACCTGGTCGCCCGTGCCGGCAGTGGGGAGGGCACGCTGGTGGTTCTCGCCCACCACGATGCGCCACAGACCGGAGTGATTTTCGACCAGACGCTGCAGCGTCGCATCCACGAGCTGGCGCCGCAGTTGCTCGAAGCAGTCAAGACGCCGCCGCCACAGTGGTGGGTCGGCCTCGCCGGGCCGCTGTGCACGATCGCCGCCGCCGTTGCCCGCCGCTCCCGGCTCGCTCGCCTGGGCATCGCAATCGGCGCCTTCGGGACGGCGACGGTGGCGGATCTATGGCGCAACGAGACGGTGCAGGGCGCGAACGACAACCTCTCCGGCGTCGCCGTGCTCGTCGCTCTGGCCGAGCTGCTGCGGGATCGCCCAGTGCCGGGAATGCGCGTGCTGCTGGTCTCCTGCGGAGCCGAGGAGACCCTCCAGGACGGCGTGCGCGCGTTCATCGCCCGTCACCGCGACGAGCTGGTGGAGGGGCGTACGTGGTTCGTGAACCTCGACACGGTCGGCTCGCCCCACCTGGTGATGCTCGAGGCGGAGGGGCCTGTGTGGATGGAGAGCTACGCTGGCCCGTGGCTGAGGGACCTGGTCGATGAGTGCGCGCAGCGGCTGGAGATTCCGTTCGAGCGCGGCTTCCGCGCGCGGGCCTCGACCGACAGTGTTATCCCCAGCCGCGCCGGCTATCCGATCGCGACGCTCGTGTCGATCACCGATTGGCGCAGTCCCGCCAACTACCACCTGCCCAGCGATATACCCGCGAACCTGGACTACGGCACGGTCGCCAGCGCCACCCAGCTTGTATATGAGCTGGCGCGAACGCTCGCCACGGACGCCAGAGCTCAGACCACCTGAGCGAGCTTCCTTCCCGCCGCCGTGAGCGCTCGCACGTTGCGCGCCTCCAGGATCACCTGCAGGTCGAGCATACGCGCGTCAAAAAGGTTCAGCGCGTTCTCGCCAGTTATGGCGTAGGCGGGCACGCCTCCCTGGCGCGCGCGTGTGACGATCTCAAACGTCGCGCTACCGCGCAAGGTGCGCTCCTGCAGGCGCCGTTCGCAAAGCACCACTGCGCGGGACCGGTGCATACGCGCATCGAAGTCCAGTCCCTTCAGCAGCGCAGTCACATCGGGCGTCCGCCTAGCGGACGGCGCGATCGGGCAGAGGTCTGGCTCTGACAGGCCCCCTGCGACTAAGCCCCGTCCGATCGCGTGCGCCACGTCCGCAGCGCTCAGGGTCTCGCCGAGGCGGCCCGCGACGACGAGCACCGTTTTCGAGATCACGATCAGGCATCCTTTCAGCAATGGCTCAGAAGAAGGGTGAGCAAACGATCATCGATGTCTGCGGGCGCGATTTGCGCGTGTCCAACGCTGATCGCGTGATCTTCCCACCGACCGAGAGCTCCCGTGCCGTCACCAAGCTCGATCTGGTCAACTACTACCTCGCTGTCGGGGATGGCATCATGCGGGCACTGCAGCGGCGGCCGACGACGCTCGAGCGCTGGCCGAAGGGGGTGCACCCGGGAATCGTGCCCTCGACACGCGAGAAAGGCGGCGGCGACGCCTTCTTTCAGAAGCGTGTCCCGCGTGGGGCACCCGAGTACGTGCAGACCGCGACGATCGAGTTTCCCTCAGGCCGCACCGCCGATGAGGTCTGCCCGACAGAGCTTGCGGTCGTCGGCTGGGCCGCGCAGATGGGCACGATCACTTTTCACCCGTGGCCGGTCCGCCGCGAGGACCTCAACCACCCCGACGAGTTGCGCATCGACCTCGACCCACAGCAGGGCACCGATTTCGCTGACGCGGTCCGCGTTGCCGCGGAGGCGCGCACGCTGCTTGAGGAGTTGGGGTATATCGGGTTCCCTAAGACCTCCGGCGGTCGGGGGGTCCACATCTACGTCCGCACAGAGCCGCGCTGGACGTTTACCGACATGCGCCACGCCGCGATCGCTTTTGGTCGTGAGCTCGAGCGACGCCTGCCGGGCCAGGTGACGACCAACTGGTGGAAGGAGGAGCGCGGCAAGCGGATCTTCGTCGACTACAACCAGAACGCACGTGACCGCACGATCGCGTCCGCTTACAGCGTGCGGCCGAAGCCGGGGGCGCCAGTTTCCGCGCCCCTGGCCTGGGAGGAGCTCGAGCAGGTGGTGCCCGAGGACTTCACGGTGGCGAGCATGCCCGCCAGGTTCGCCGAGGTGGGCGATCGCCACGCTGCCATCGACGAGGTCGCCCACTCACTCGAGCCACTGCTCGAGATGTATGAGCGCGACTCTGCTGAGGGCCGAGGGGACATGCCCTATCCCCCCGACTATCCGAAGATGCCCGGAGAGCCTCCGCGTGTCCAGCCAAGCCGCGCGCGCAAGCACGTCCCGACCAAGGAGCCCGCTGGCGCATTGGGCGATCACGGTGGCGATGCGGAGCGCTCGTCGTGACGCTGGCGCTCGAGCCTCCCCTGAAGCCCCAGCTCGCGCTCTCGCGCAGGGAGCTGCCGAGCGGCGAGGACTACACATACGAGGTCAAGCTCGACGGGTTTCGCTGTGTGGCATTTGTGGACGGTGCGGAGATCTTCCTGCAGTCGCGCAACGGCAAGCCGCTCGGGCGCTACTTCCCAGAGCTGATCCTGCCTGCCGGCCGTTACGTGCTCGACGGGGAGATCGTGGTCCGTGACGGTGACGGGCGCGAGGACTTCGATGCGCTTGGCCAGCGCATCCACCCGGCGGTCTCGCGGGTCGAGCGCCTCGCGGTGCAGACGCCAGCCATCTATGTGGCGTTCGACCTGCTCGCGAACGGAGATGAGTCGCTGCTCGATCTCCCCTTCGCCGAGCGGCGGGCTGCGCTTCAGAGCCTGCTCGCCTCCGAGCAGTTCGCGAACGCCCCCGTCGAGCTGATGGAGACCGTCGCCACCGAGCAGGAGGCCCAGCGGTGGCTCGAGCACGCTGAGGGCGCGATCGCCAAGGAGCGCTCGGCACCCTACCTTCCCGGTGAGCGCAAGGGGCAGTTCAAGGTCAAGCGCGTGCGCACGATCGACGCGGTTGTGGTGGGTTGGCGACCCGGCAAGAAGGAGGGGACGGTGGGCGCGCTGATCCTCGGCCTCTACGACGGTGCAGAGCTGCGCGTCGTCGGACACTGCTCCGGGCTCACGGCCACCGACAAGAGCCGTCTGGTTGGCTTCCTCGCAGAGTACGAGTCCGGCGAGCGTGGCTCGGCAGACCCCAGCCGTTGGAGCGCGGGCAAGAATCTCGAGTGGGTCGGGCTGCGCCCAGAGCTGGTTGTGGAGATCGACTTCGACCACGTCTCCGCCGGGCGCATCCGGCACGGCGCCAAGCTGCGCCGCTGGCGCGAAGACAAGAACCCACTCCAGTGCACCTATGATCAGTTGCGCCAATGACCAGCACGAGTGGGGCGGCGACGGTAGCCGAGGAGGAGTACCTGCAGACCCTCTTCTGGTTGCAGGAGGCAGGGTTGGGGATGACCGGTGCGAACGTCGCGCGCGCGATGCAGCTATCGGCGCCCACTGTGCATGAGATGGTTGGACGGTTGGAGCGCGACGGCTACATCACCCGCGACAAGGACCGCACGATCGCCTTCACCGTGCTCGGTGCCGAGCATGCCGAGGGAATCGTGCGCCGCCACCGCCTGATCGAGCGCTTCCTCACCGATGTCCTGGGTGTTCCCTGGGACGAGGTGCACGAGGAGGCCGAGCGCTTGGAGCACGCGATGTCCCCCGTGCTCGAGGAGCGCATGCTCGCGGCGATCGGCGATGCGAAGACCTGCCCCCACGGCCACCCGATCGCCGCCGGCGCGCGCCTGGCCGGTGTGCCGCTTGCGGACGTGGCGGTGGGCGCGTCGGTGAAGGTGCTGCGTTTCGAGAACGAGGCCGAGGATCTCTTGCACTACCTGAAGGGCTCGGGCCTGGAGCCGGGACTGGAGGGTACCCTGGCAATGCGCGACGAGGAGCAGGTGGTGCTGCAGAGCGCCGATGGTCGCCATTGCACGGTGACCCCTAGCGTCGCCGAGACAGTGTCCGTCATCGCCGACCCCTCACCGCCCCCGCGCACCGCGCTGCCGGAGCAGCTCGTGCTGGGACAGCGCTATGGGCGCTGAAGCGAGCGGTATGCGGCGGCGAGGCGGGCCACGCCCTCGTCGATCTGCTCGGGCGTGACCCCCGAGTAGGCCAGCCGCAGGGTGTTCTCGCCACCCTCCAGCAGGAAGTCAGTGCCCTTCACGAACGACACCCCGCGCTCGGCGGCGGCCTTGTGGAGAACGCGCACATCGGTGCCCGCGGGCAGTGTCACCCACATGAAGTAGCCGCCTTCGGGAGTCACGAACTCGGCCTCTGGCAGCTCGCGCCGCAGCGCCATATCCAGCGTCAGCGCGCGCTTTGCGAGTGCGGTTCTAACGGTCTCGATCGAGCTGTCGATCGCGCCCGAGGCGCAGAACTCGTACACGATCGACTGCGAGACCATGCTCGGTGAGATGTATGTGTTCGTCGCAAGCTCTGCCACTGCTGCGATCAGGCTGGCGGGTCCGACCAGGTAACCGACGCGTATGCCAGGACATACGGTCTTCGAGAACGACGAGGCGTACACGACGCGCTCCGGATCCATAGACAGCATGCTCGGCAGTGTCTCGCCGCTGAAGCGCAGGTCAACGTATGGGTCGTCCTCGAACACCCAGAAGCCGTGCTCGGCGGCCAGCGCGAGCAGCGCCTGGCGCTTGGCCGGTGAGAGTGTGTACCCGGCGGGATTCTGGAAGTTGGGGATGATGTGGGCCAGCTTTGGCCGCGGGGTGGGCGGGCCCGAATCCCCGTGCAGCAGGCCAGCGAGCGCGTCCGTGTCGATCCCATCCAGCTCCAACTCAACTGCGTGAAGGCGCGCGCCGCGCTCGCGTAGCGAGAGCAGCGTGCGGTCGTAGGTAGGACGCTCCACGATCACGTCGTCGCCGGGTGCTACGAGGTGCTCGAACAGGAACGCATCGGCCTGCATCGAGCCGTTGGTTACGAGCACACGCTCGGGCTCGACGCCGTGCCGGTCCGCGATCCATGCGCGCAACCGGGGGTAACCGACCGAGGTGCCGTAGGCAGTCGAACCCGCGGGGTCACTTTCGAACGCGCGGATTGCCGCGTCGCGCAGACCCACTACATCGATGATGTCTAGCGAGGGCGCACCGCGTGCGAATGAGATCGTTGGGCCTACATGTGGGCTGGGCACCGCGGCGAAGCTTATGCGTCCAAGCAGCTCGTCATATTCCTGGGTCAGCTCGCGGGCGGTGAGCTCCAGACGGTCGCGGAAGCGCAACAGTTCCTCGGCGCTCGGGGACCGGGCCTCGGGAGGCCGGGCTTCGGGAGGCTGGGATACTCGCGGGGGTCGCGGTGCTCGCGGGAGCTTGGCCTGCTCGGTGTGAGCGATCGGCTCAACCGCTTCATCGACCAAACGGGTTGGGCTGGGAGCCTGCCAGGGGGTGGGCGTCTCCTCCAGGCTGGCGGGGGGAACATCCCCGCTGGGATCCTCGCCGCGATCGATCGAGGTCAGGGTGCGCTCGAGCTCCTGCAGCTTGCGCTCCAGCTCGCCCAGCGTCTTCGACACCTCTTGATCCACGGACCTAGCGTAGCTGCGTTACCGCTATCTGCGCTACCTCAGTTGGGGTCCGTCCCACACGCACACCCTTTGCTTCCAGCGCCTGCGCCTTCGCGGCGGCTGTGCCTGCGGAGCCCGACACGATCGCTCCGGCGTGGCCCATCTGCTTACCTGCAGGGGCGGTGAATCCCGCGATGTAGGCCACCACGGGCTTCCTCACGTGCGCGGCGATGTACTCGGCGGCCTCCTCCTCGGCTGACCCGCCGATCTCGCCGGAGAGCACGATCAGCTCGGTCTGCTCGTCGGACTGGAAGAGCTCGAGGATGTCCACGAACGACGAGCCGGGGACCGGATCGCCGCCGATGCCGACGATCGAGGAGCAGCCGAAGCCGGCCTGGGCGATCTCGTTGCCGATCTGGTAGGTCAGCGTTCCCGAGCGCGAGACCACGCCAACGTTTCCCTGCTTGAAGAACGACGCCGGAATGATGCCCACGTTGGCCTTGCCGGGCGACAGAATGCCTGGGCAGTTGGGCCCGATCAGGCGAGTGTCCGGGAAGTCGCGCTTCAGTGTGTTGTAGACCCGGAGCTCGTCGTGGGCGGGGATCCCCTCGGTGATCGCGATCACGAGCGATACACCCGCGGCGGCGGCCTCGAGGATCGAATCGGCAGCGAAGCGCGGGGGCACAAAGATCATCGCGGTGTTGGGCTGGACGCCCTCGGCCGCCTCGGCCCAGCTATTGAAGACGGGGATGCCCTCGACGTCCTGTCCGCCCTTGCCCGGCGTCACCCCACCGACGACGTTCGTGCCGTAGCGCCGGTTGTTGAGCGTGTGGAACGAGCCCTCGCGACCGGTGATTCCGGCGACCGCCAGGCGAGTGTTCTCATCTACTAGGACCGACATCAGTCCTGCCCTCCTGCGGCCAGCGCAACGACCTTCTCGGCGGCCTCGTTCATCGTCCTGGCAGCATGTACGTTCGGTAGTGCCGCCTCTTGCAAGAGCTCACGGCCGGCCACGTCGTTGGTGCCGTCGAGGCGCACCACGAACGGAACGGACGGTTTGACCTCGTCAAACGCGGCGATCAGGCCTCTGGCGACCTCGTCACAGCGGGTGATGCCCCCAAAGATGTTGAACAGCACGGCCTTCACGGCATCGTTGGCGAGGATCAGCTCGACGGCCTGCTTGATCTTGGCGGCGTCTGAGCCGCCGCCGGCATCGAGGAAGTTCGCCGGAGAGCCGCCGGCCTGGGCGACGACATCCAACGTGGACATGACAAGGCCCGCGCCGTTGCCAAGGATCCCGATGTCGCCGTCGAGCTTTACGTACTGGACGCCTTGTTCGGTTGCCTTGCGCTCAATTGGATCCTGGTTCTCCTTATCGGAAAGCTCCTGGTTCTCGGGATGGCGATACAGGGCGTTGTCATCGAGTGACACCTTGGAGTCCAGGGCTCTGACCTCGCGCTCCGGGGTAACGATCAGCGGGTTGATCTCGGCGAGTGTTGCGTCCTCGGTCAGCCACACCTCATATAGCGCCACGAGCGCATTGGCTACACCCTCGATCACGTCGGCGTCGGCCTTGCCGTCGGTGGCGATCTTGATTGCCTCCTCGCGGGAGAGGCCATTTAGCGCGTCGACGTGATGGCGGATCAGCTTCTCTGGCGCCTTCTCGGCGACCTCTTCGATGTCCACGCCACCCTCGACGCTGAACATGATCAGCGGCGCCTTAGCCGAGCGATCCAGCAGCACCGAGGCGTAGTACTCGGTGGCGATGTCCGAGGCGTGCTCGATCCACAGCGTGCGCACCGTGTGCCCGTGAATGTCCATCCCGAGGATATTGCTCGCGTGCTCGCGCGTCTCGGCCTCGTCCGCGGCGAGCTTCACCCCGCCAGCCTTGCCGCGGCCGCCGATCAGCACCTGGGCCTTGACGACCACCGGGTAGCCGATTTCATTTGCTGCGGCGACGGCGTCCTCGATGGTGGTGACGGCCTTGCCGTCGGACACCTTCAGGCCGTGACGGGCGAATAGCTGCTTGCCCTGATACTCGAGTAGGTCCATCAGTGGCGCGGCACTTTAGTGGGAGGGGGTACTGGGGGAGGGCTTGCCCTCCCCCAGCTCAATTGCTGCTTGCCTTGGTACTCCAACAGGTCCATTGCGGCGCGGGACTCTAGCCGAAAGCAGCGTGACCGCGCGCGGAGGCGTGCGCAGGGCATAATGCCGATCCGATGCCGATTCCCAAAAACATTACGTTCGTCACTTTTGATGTCTACGGCACGCTGATCGACTGGGAGACCGGGATCTACGAAGCCTTTGCCAAAGAGGCCGAGCGCGACGGCTTCGAGATTGACCGCAGCGTGTTGATCTCGCTCTTCCATGAGATCTCGCGCGACATCGAGGGCGGCTCCTATGAGCTCTACGCGGAGGTGCTCCGGCGCACCGCGATCGAGATCGCCAAACGCCTGGAGTGGAACCTGGAGCCCTCGCGCTCGGGTTTCCTGCCGGACTCGGTGCAGCGCTGGAAGCCGTTCAAGGAAACCAACACACAGCTGCAGAAGCTCTTAAAGAAATACAAGCTCGGCCTGCTCTCGAACATCGACGACAAGCTGCTGGGCCAGACGCGCCGCCATATCCCGACCGACTTCGATCTGGTCGTAACCGCCCAGCAGGTGCGCTCCTACAAGCCCGAACTGGCTCACTTCAATGAGTGCGCCAGGCGCATGGGGGGCAAGCGCGGCTGGGTGCATGTAGCCGCGAGCCACTACCACGACGTGGCGCCGTGTGTGAAACAGCGAGTGCCTGTCATCTGGGTCAACCGCAACAAGGATGTGCTCGACTCCTCGCAGAAAAAGCCGACGGCCGAAGTGAGCAACCTCAAAGAGGCCGCCAAGCTGCTCGGCGTGACCTGAGCCAGTGCGGGCGGTCGCCCTGCACGCCGACGTGCTCGTCGCCACCAGCGCGATCCTGCAGGTCAACTGTGTGATCGTCCGCGGGCCGGTCGAGGGGGAGGCAGAGACCTTCGTGATCGACTCGCCCATTCTCCCCGACGAGTTGCAGAGCCTGCCCGCGTTGCTCGAGCAGGCCCGATTTCCTGCTCCGAGCGGGTTGCTCGCCACGCACGGCGATTGGGACCACCTGCTCGGGCGGCTCGCCTTTCCCGGCCTTGCACTCGGTTGTGCGGAGAGCACCGCCGAGCGCCTGCGAGCCTCGCCGGGTGAAGCGCAGCGCGAGCTGCGCGCGTTCGACAAGGACCTCCTGATCGAACGGCCCCGGCCGCTCGCGCTCGGGTCGGTCCAGGCGCTGCCCGTTCCCGGCCGTTGCGCCGTCGGCGACCACGAGCTGGAGCTGCATCCGGCTGAGGGGCACACCCAGGACGGCATGGCCATCGTGATTGGGTGGGCGCGCGTGCTCGTCGCCGGTGACTACCTCTCGACGGTCGAGCCCCCGACGCTGAACGACGGGGGAGATTGCGATGCCTATCGCGCCACCTTGGAGCGCCTGCGCCCGCTGGTCGCCTCAGTCGAGCACGTCGTTCCCGGTCATGGCCCGGTGATGGACTCCGAGCGAGCGCTCGAGGTCCTGGAGGAGAACGTCGTCTCGCTTACTCAGGCGACTTAATCGTCGCGATTGGTGCGCCAGCCTGGATCGGGGCGCCCTCGCTGATCGGCAGCTCGGTGATCGTGCCCGCCTTGTGAGCGGTGATCTCGTTCTCCATCTTCATCGCCTCGATGATGCAGAGAAGCTGGCCCTCCTGAACGGTGTCACCCTGCTTGACGAGCACCTTCCACATGTTCCCCTGAAGCGGTGAAGGCAGTGTGTCCGGACCACCCGCGCTGGTTGACTTACGCTCGCTGCGCTTGGGTGCCTTGGTGCCTGCGGGCGCCGCTCCGTTCCCAGCGCCGCCCCCGGCGAATGGGGGCCCGAGCACCCTGACGTCGAAACGCTGTCCCGACACCTCGACAGCGTAGGTCTGCTCTACCTTCTCTGGGTCATCGCCGGCATCCGGTTGGGCCGCGTCAAAGGCGAGCGTCTTCAGCCAGCTCTTGTCCTCGAGCAGGTCCCGGCAGGTCTCGCCTTTGGCCCATTGCGGGGTCGCCAGCAGCGCCTGGTGAAAGGGGATCAGTGTCTTCAGCCCTTCGATCTCGTATTCGCCGAGCGCGCGCAGCATCCGCTGTGTGGCTTGCTCGCGGTCGGCGTCCCACACGATCAGCTTCGCGACCATCGGGTCGTACATAGGTGAGACTTCGCCGCCCGCTCCCACACCTGAGTCCACGCGCACGCCTGGTCCGCTCGGCTCTTTGTAGGCGCCGATCTTCCCCGGCGCTGGGGCGAAGTTCTTGGAGGCGTCCTCGGCATTGATGCGGCACTCGATCGCGTGGCCGCGCAGGACGATGTCCTCCTGAGCGTAGGACAGCTGCTCGCCCGCGGCGGCGCGGATGCCCTCCTTGACGATGTCCACACCCGTCGTCATCTCGGTCACGCAGTGCTCGACCTGCACGCGCGTGTTCATCTCGAGAAAGAAGTACTCAGCGCCTGCACCGCTCGCTGCACTCGCTCCGTCGCGCTCGGTCACCGGTGCGGAGAAGAGCCCCTCGATCGTGCCAGCACCCACATAGTCCACAGCCTTTGCCGCGTTGACCCCGATCTGCCCGATGCGCTCGCGCATCTCAGGGTCGACCACCCACTCTGGTGCGGGGGACTCCTCGATTACCTTCTGGTGACGGCGCTGGATCGAGCAGTCGCGCTCGCCGAGGTGGATCACGTTGCCGTGGCGGTCGGCCAGGACCTGAACCTCGACGTGGCGCGGGTCCTGCAGGTAGCGCTCCAGGTACACGGTGGGGTCTGAGAAGAACTTCTCCCCTTCGCGGCTCGAGCCCTCGAAGGCCCCCTCGAGCTCGTCTTCTGTCAGGGCGACGCGGAAGCCCTTGCCGCCCCCGCCGCCAGCGGCCTTCACGGCTACGGGAAAGCCGATCTCCTCCTTGGCGATGCGCAGGGCGTCGGCCACCGTGGCGACCGGCTCGGTGGTGCCCGGGACGATCGGCACCCCGGCGGCCTGCATCAACTCGCGCGCGCGGGTCTTCGAGCCCATCGCCTCGATCGCGCTGGCTGGCGGGCCGATGAACACGACGCCTGAGTCCTCGCAGGCCTGGGCAAACGGAGCGTTCTCTGCCAGGAAGCCGTAGCCTGGATGGATCGCCTCAGCGCCAGAGCGCGTGGCGACCTCGAGGATCTTCTCGATGCTGAGGTAGTTCTCCGCGGCCGGGCCCTCGCCGAGGTTATAGGCCTCTCCGGCGCGTGCAACGTGCAGCGCGTCGCGGTCGAGCTCGGAGTACACGGCGACGCTCCTCACGCCGAGCTCATCCAGCGCGCGCACGATGCGGACCGCGATCTCGCCGCGGTTGGCGACCAATACCTTCGAGAACATCGGGTCGGTAGCTTAGGCGATCATCCCGGCGCCGACGGTCTCGTTGCTGGCCTCGTCGATCAGGATGAAGCTGCCTGTGCGGCGATTGCTCGTGTAAGGGTCGAGCACCAGCGGGGTACTCGTGCGCAAGTGCACGCGGGCGATGTCGTTCAGCGCCAGCTCCGCTGGAGGCGCGGCGCGTTCGAGCGTGTGCACGTCCACGATCTCACCGATCTCATCGATGACCGCCGTCGT
Organism: Solirubrobacteraceae bacterium; assembly: GCA_035940195.1. Lineage (GTDB taxonomy): Bacteria > Actinomycetota > Thermoleophilia > Solirubrobacterales > Solirubrobacteraceae > Palsa-744. Next base: position 17,604 of record DASZFC010000084.1, on the reverse strand, counting down.
GTGGCGAGAGGTGTGCTTGAGCAGGTAGCGCTCACCAGGCTGCATCGGCTTCTGCGCCATCCAGCAGATGTCCGCCTCGAGCTCACGCGTTACCGCCGGCGCCTCCTGCGGACGGCAGATGAGCTCGCCGCGTGAGATGTCGAGCTCGTCCTCGAGACGGAGCGTGAAGGACATCGGCGCCATCGCCTCCTCGAGCTCCCCGTCGAATGTGTCAATCGCTGCGATCCGCGTGCGCCCGCCACTAGGCAGCACCGCCACTTCCTCACCCTTACGCAGCGCTCCACTGGCGAGCTGGCCGGCATAGCCGCGATAGTCCTCCGCGAGCAGACCGTTCGACGGGCGGATCACCCACTGCACGGGAAAGCGCGCGGGCCTGTCGTAGGGGTGGTCATAGGCGACCTCGACCTGCTCCAGCAGCTCCAGCAGCACCGGTCCGTCATACCAGTCCATCTGCTCGGAGCGAGCGACGACGTTGTCTCCGTTGAGCGCCGACATCGGGATATAGGAGATCTCCGGACGCGGGCTGTGCTCCGCTCCCGCGGAGTGTTTGCCAGGGCCACGGCTCAGCTTCGCGGCGAAGCCTTCGAACTCCTCGGTGAGTTCCTCGAAGCGCTCCTGGGAGTGCTCGACCAGGTCCATCTTGTTGATCGCAACGACCATGTGGGGGATCCCCAGCAGCGCGCTGATAAAGGCATGACGCTTTGACTGCTCGAGCACCCCTCTGCGTGCGTCGATCAACACCACAGCGAGGTCCGCTGTCGAGGCACCGGTCACCATGTTGCGCGTGTACTGGCGGTGCCCGGGACAGTCGGCGATGATGAACCGTCGGCGTGGCGTTGCGAAGTAGCGATATGCCACGTCGATCGTGATCCCCTGCTCGCGCTCAGCCCGCAGCCCGTCGGTGAGTAGCGCTAGATCCAGCGCGCCCTCGCCACCGCGGCGCTCGCTCGCCTGTGTGACATGCTCGAGCTGGTCCTCAAACACCTGCTTTGAGTCGTATAGGAGCCTGCCGATCAGGGTGCTCTTGCCGTCGTCGACCGAGCCCGCCGTCGTGAAGCGCAACAGGTCTAAGGTCACTTAGAAGTATCCAGCCTTCTTGCGGTCCTCCATCGCGGCCTCTGAGACGCGGTCATCCGCGCGCGTCTCCCCGCGCTCGGTGATGCGCGTCGCCGCAATCTCGACCACGACCTCCTCGAGTGTCGCCGCCTGGGACTGAACTCCGCCGGTACAGCTCATGTCGCCGACGGTCCGGTAGCGCACGGTTGCGTCGAAGACCTTCTCACCGTCGATTAGCTCGGTGCCCTCCCGCCACGCGTACAGCATCCCGTCGCGCTTGAAAACCTTGCGCTCGTGGGCGAAGTAGATCGAAGGGACCTCGAGGCTCTCCTGGTCGATGTACTCCCACACGTCGAGCTCGGTCCAGTTAGAGATGGGGAACACCCTCACGTTCTCACCCTTTTTTATGCGCCCGTTGTAGAGGTTCCACAGCTCCGGGCGCTGGTTCTTGGGGTCCCACTGGCCGAAGTCGTCGCGGAAGGAGAACATCCGCTCCTTGGCCCGGGCGCGCTCCTCGTCACGGCGTGCGCCGCCGAAGGCCGCGTCGAAGGAGTGCTCAGCAATCGCGTCGAGCAGCGTGATCGTCTGCAGGCGATTGCGCGAGGCCCGGGGGCCCGTCTCCTCTACCACGCGGCCGCTATCGATCGAGTCCTGCACGCTGGCCACGATCAGCCGCTCGCCGAGCTCCGCCACGCGGCGGTCGCGGAACTCGATCACCTCGGGGAAGTTGTGCCCCGTATCGACGTGCATCAGAGGGAAGGGGAATGGCGCCGGGCGGAAGGCCTTCTCAGCCAGCCGGAGCAGCACGATCGAGTCCTTGCCGCCGCTGAACAGCAGCACTGGTTTCTCGAATTCGGCGGCCACCTCGCGCATCACGTGGATCGCCTCCGACTCCAGCGCGCGCAGGTGACTCAGCTGTGGGCGAGTCGCGACGCTCATGTCAGGAAGGGTCGACGAGCTCTACGTGGATGCCGCACTCGGTCTTGTCGGTCCCTGCCCAGCGGCCCTCGCGGCCGCTGCCTGGCTGGGTGCAAGTGGCACAGCCGATCGACTCGTAGCCTTGGTCGTGCAGCGGGTTGTAGGGCAGCTCGCGCTCGTGGATCCGTCGCCACAGGTCCTTGTCGGACCAGTGGGCGAGGGGGTTGTACTTCCACAGTCCGCGCCCCTCGTCTCTTTCGATCAGCTCGGCGTCCGCCCGTGTCGGGCCGTGCTCGCGGCGAATGCCCGTGATCCAGCCCTCGGCGCCGTCCAGCGCGCGCTCGAGCGCGGCCACCTTCGCGACCGAACAGCAGTGCTCGGGGCCGCTCCACGGCTCGTCCGGACTGCTCGCGTCGACCACCTCGATCTGCACGCCGAAGCGCTCCTCGAAGGCCCGCCACGTCTTCATCGTCTCCTCGAACAGCACGCCCGTGTCGATCGTCAGGATGCGCACCGCCTGGGAGGGTGGGACGTCGTCAACATAGTCCAGGCGCAGGAGCTCGTCGAGCAGCACGGACTCCTCCTTCTGGAAGGAGCACAGCAGCACGGCGCGCGCGCCGTGCCGCGCCGCCTCGCGCAGCGTGTGCGTCAAGCCGGGCGCGGGGTCGAAGTGGGGGGTGGTCTGTGCCATCTGGCTATCTGTTGGGGTCATCTGATCGGTCCTCGTGTCGCATCTGATCTATACCGCGCACTCGCCCTCGCCACGAATCACTTCGAAAGGCACGTCACGGTTCCAGTCGATGAATTGGTTCATCGTCTCCAACCCGAAGTCGACAGGCATCGACAGATCCTTGACCTGCGACTCAAGCTCTCCGGTGCCGACGCGGGCCAGGTACTCGTTCCACTGCTCGCCATCCTCACGGTTGGCCTCGTACTGCTTGATCCACCGCTCGATCGCCTCGGGTACGCGCTTGGACGGCAGGCGCAGCTTCAGGCGCGTACCGAACTCGACCTCGCCGCCTTCGAACACGCCGCCGATGATCGGGATGTATGCGGGGATCGTGTGATCGCCGACTTTGATCGAGGCGCCCGTGAAGCCGATGCTCGCGACGTGGTGCTGTCCGCAGCCGTTGGGGCAGCCTGAGATCTTGATGTTCAGCTTGCGCGTCAGCTCGTCAGTGATCTTCATCGCCTCGATGCGCTCCTGCACGGCCTCATTCAGCCCCATCGAGCTGGTGATGCCGAGCTTGCACGAGTCCGTCCCCGGGCAGGAGACCACGTCGTTGATCTCGCGCGAGCCGGCCTCGCCGAGCCCCAGCTCCGACAGAGCCCGCCACAGGTCATACACGCACTCCTCGCGAACCCAGCGCAGCACGAAGTTCTGCTGCACGGTCGTGCGCGCATAGCCGCCTGCGTAGGAGCGCATGACCTGAGCCAGCCCGCGGAACTGCTCGGGCGTCAAATCGCCGCGCGTGACCTTGACCTCGACGGTGACGAAGCCGTCCTGCTTCTGCTCGCGCACGTTCGCCGTGCGGAAGCGCTCAAACTCCGAGTGATCGCCGTTGGGGCTGCCGTAGCTCTGCGGCGCCGACGGTGCGGACTCACGCTCGTCGTCTGCGAACAGGCGGTGCTCAATCGAGAAGTCACGTTCGGCGACCCACTCGCCCTGCATCTCCTCCTCGGCCTGCTTGCGCAGCTCCTCGATGCCGTACTTGTCGACGAACACCTTGATGCGCGCGCGGGCGCGGTTGACGCGCAGCCACTCCTGGCGGTCGAAGATCCGCATCACGGCCTCGGTCATCTTCAGGTATTCGCCGTTATCGACCTCGAGGAACTCGTAGAGCACCTGCGCCTTGCGCGGCATGATCGAGGTGCCTCCGCCGACGAGCATCTCGACGCCGCGCACCTCGCCGCGGCCCTCGATCTCGCGCACGCGGGCACGGAAGGCGACGTCGTGGATGCCGCTGATCGCGCGGTCGCGGGGCCCGCCGTCGAACGACGTCTTGACCTTGCGCGGCATCGCCTGGGTGGTGGGATGGCGCACGAAGTAGCGCACGTAAGCGCCGACGTAGGGGGTGAGGTCGAACAGCTCGTCCTTCGCCACACCCGCCCACGGGTCGCCGGTGACGTTGCGCATCGTGTTTCCGCAGCCCTCGCGGCTCGACAGCCCCGTCTCGCCGATCTCGCGGATCAGCTTCTCGGCCTCCACCAGCGGTACGTGGTGCATCTGGATGTTCTGACGGGTGGTGATGTGGCCCTTGTTGAGCGGTACGTACTTCTCGACGACGTCGGCGAACGACTCCATCTGCTCGGGCGTGACACCCCCGAACGGGAGCTTGACGCGGATCATCTGCACGTCCGCCTGGCGCTGGCCATAGACGCCCTGCTTGAGGCGGAACTTGATGAACTCGTCTTCCTCGGTCTCGCCGGCGAGGAATTTGGTGGCCTCGGTCTTGAAGTCGTCGTACTCTCGCTGCAGGATCGGGATCACGTGCCCGGGGACGTTCTGCAGGACCTCTGGGTCCTCGAGCGTGCCGCGCTGGGCGGGTACGGAAACTGGCTCCATTACGAAACCTCCTGATCCGGGCGCTGGGCCCGGGCTGCTTTCAACGGTGTACTGCTGGCGAGAGGAATAATGGCTAAAGGCTAGCGGCTTTTAGGTGTTTATCCAGGGGTTGGGCACATCTCCCTGACACTCTCGTTCGATGCCTTCGAGGATAGCCGCGTGCTGCCACGGGTCAGGACCTTCCTCGCCCGGCGAGCACCGTGGCGCTGTCTCGCGCATGAAGCGCTCGACCGCGGCCACGATCGCCGCGGCCTGCTCGGGAGAGGCCGTTCTCACAGGGGGATGTTGCCGTGCTTGCGTTTCGGCCCGGGTTCGCGCTTGGTCTGAAGCGTGTGCAGAGCAGTGATCAGCTTGGGCCGGGTCTCGTGCGGGATGATCACGTCGTCGATGTATCCGCGCTCGGCGGCCGTGTAGGGGTTGGCGAAGCGCGCCTTGTAGTCCTCCATCAGCTTTTCGCGGCGCTCCTGCGGCGTTGGGCTGCCGGCGATGTCGCGCCTGTAGATGATGTTGACCGCTCCCTCGGGACCCATCACGGCGACCTCCGAGGTCGGCCAGGCGAAGTTGAAGTCGGCGAGCATGTGCTTGGAGGCCATCACATCGTAAGCGCCACCGTAGGCCTTGCGTGTGATGACCGTCAGCTTAGGCACGGTCGCCTCGGTGAACGCGTACAGCAGCTTCGCGCCGTGGCGGATGATGCCGCCCCACTCTTGGCTTGTACCCGGGAGGAAGCCGGGGACGTCAACGAACGTGAGGATCGGGATGTTGAACGCGTCGCACGTGCGCACGAAACGCGCCGCCTTGGCCGAGGCGTCGATGTCGAGCACGCCCGCCAGCTGTGCCGGCTGGTTGCCAACGATGCCGATCGCAAAGCCGTCGAGGCGCGAGAAGCCGCAGATGATGTTCTTGGCGTGGTGTTCGTGAACCTCGAAGAACTCTTCGTCGTCCACGATCAGCTTGACCACGTTACGCATGTCATACGGCTTGTTGGGGTTGTCCGGCACCGCCGTGTCCAGCGCCGGGTCCATCCGCTGCGGGTCGTCGGTCGGTTGCACGCGCGGCGCCGTCTGCAGGTTGTTTTGCGGCAGGAAGCCGATCAGGTAGCGGCAGTCCTCCAGGCACGCGTCCTCGTCCTCGGAGGCGAAGTGCGCTACGCCCGACTTCGTGTTGTGCGACATCGCGCCGCCGAGCTCCTCGAAGCCGACTTCCTCGCCGGTGACCGTCTTGATCACGTCGGGGCCCGTGATGAACATGTGCGAGGTCTCCTTGACCATGAAGATGAAGTCGGTGATCGCCGGCGAGTAGACCGCGCCGCCCGCGCACGGACCCATGATCAGGCTGATCTGCGGGATAACGCCCGAGCACTTGACGTTGCGCACGAACACGTCGCCGTAGGCGCCGAGCGAGACGACGCCCTCCTGGATGCGCGCGCCGCCGGAGTCGTTGATGCCGATCACAGGGCAGCCGATCTTGGCGGCCAGGTCCATGATCTTGACCATCTTCTCGCCCATCACCTCGCCGAGGGAGCCGCCGAACACGGTGAAGTCCTGGCTGAACACGCACACCGTGCGCCCGTCGATTGTGCCGTGGCCGGTCACCACCGCGTCACCCCACGGCCTGTTCTTCTGCATGTCGAAGTCGTAGGTGCGGTGGCGTACGAACGTGTCGAGCTCCTGGAAGGAGCCCGGGTCGAGCAGCTTCTCCACGCGCTCGCGCGCCGTGTACTTGCCACGGGCGTGCTGCTTCTCCTCGGCCTCAGGCGCGGAGTGAAGCGCCGCTTCTCGTAGCTCGTGCAGCTGGGCGAGCTTTTCCTCGTAGCTCTCTGGTGCCTTTTTGCGCGGCTCCTTGCGGTGGCCGCTGCGCGAGGCCGCCAGCAGGGCGGCGTCCGTCTGCCGGTCGTGGGAGCTCGAGGCCATCGGGCGCGATCTTACCCGCGGGCCAACGCCGAGGTTCCTCTCAGGCGCGCGAGAACGGCCGGTGGTGTGCGGCGCCCAGCCTGTCCAGCACTGCGATGAGTACGGCGGTGACCTGCTCTGTCTCGGCTTCCTCGGCCGCCTTCAGTTCCGCCGCGATGTCCTGCACCTCTTCCGCTGGCGTGTCCCCGAGTACGGGCTGCTCCGGCTCGATCCCGGTCTCTGGCTCGACGATTTGAAGCGCCTCGGGGTCGATCTGATCCTGACGACGACGGCGAAAGAGGCGGGCAAAGAACCCGAGACGTGGCTGATGTTTGAGATGCTCCTCGGTGAGGGCCTCCTCCGCGGCCAGCGGCAGCGGCTCCGGCTCCGGTGCGGGCTCGTCCACGACCGCGGGTTCCGGCTCAGCCGCCGGCTCGACTTCAGCGGGCTCCCGGGTCACGCTCAGCGTCACCTTCGTACCCCACCCTGATGGGGCGAGCGTGACCTTACCGGTGGTGTCAGCCGCCTCCCATTCGACGGCCTTCTCGGGGTCGGTGCGGGTGATGCGGATCTCGCCGAGCTCGCCCAGGTGGCGAGCTAGCGCGTCAGGCTCGCTGAGCTCCGTCCATAGCTCGGGCGGGGACTTGACCAGCGTGCGCTGCACTTCCGAGGAGATCATCGTCCTCAGTTTCGAGCGATCTCTCCCTAGTCCTTCAGCGGGTCGGCTTATGCAGGCGAAGACGCACGCCGTGCTTGTACCAGTCTGCGCTCGTGCAACGCCTCCGCTAGCTGGACGGCATTCAGGGCAGCTCCCTTGCGCAGGTTGTCGGCGACGATCCACAGGTCCAGCGCGCGCTCATTTCCGGGGTCACGGCGTATGCGCCCGACGAATACGTCGTCCTTGCCCGAGGCGTCGATCGCGAGCGGATAGAGCGCAGCGTGGGGATCGTCGAGGACGGTGACGCCGGGCGCTTCGCGCAGGAGCTCGCGAGCACGCTCGGGAGCGATGGGTACGCGCGTCTGCACGTTGACGGCCTCGGAGTGGCCGTTGACGATGGGCACACGCACGCACGTGGCGGAGATGCGGATCTGAGGATCGTCGAGGATCTTGCGCGTCTCGTCCATCAGCTTGCGCTCCTCGTCGGTGTGGTCCTCGCCGGCGGCGAACGAACCGGCGTGGGGGAGGGCGTTGAACGCGATCCGATGGGCGTACTCCCGGGGCGAGGGGAGCACCCGATCGTGCAGCAGCGCGTGGGACTGGTCGAGCAGCTCGTCGACAGCGCGCCTGCCTGTGCCCGAGACAGCCTGGTACGTGCTGATCACCAGTCGCTCGATCTCCGCCTCGTCGTGGAGTGGCTTCAGTGCCACGACCATCTGCATCGTCGAGCAGTTCGGGTTGGCGACGATTCCGCGATGGCCGGCGAGCGCCTCGGGATTGACCTCGCTGACGACGAGGGGGACATCGTCTTGCATGCGCCAGCGCGAGGAGTTGTCGATCACGGTTGCGCCCGCCATGGCGAACTTCGGCGCCCACTCGCCGGAGGTGGCCCCGCCGGCAGAAAACAGCGCGAGGTCAAAGCCCCGGATCGACTCCTCGCTGAGGCCGTGCACGATCAAGCCGCCATCGAGCTCGCGCCCGACCGAGCGCTCGGATGCGAACGGCACGATCTCGCGCGCTGGAAAACCGCGCTCTCCCAGCAGCGCCAGCATCAATGTGCCTACCTGGCCGGTGGCGCCGACAACCGCGATCCGATAACCCTCGTTGCTCATCTCGCCAGCGTACCGCCCGGGAAACGGCTATTGGGGTTCTGCTAAGCGCCGGTTTGTGCGGTCATGAAGTAGATCGTCAGCAGGATGAGCACGTTGGCGCCCACGTTCACGCGGAACAGGAGCTGCCGTTGCGATTTGTACTCGGCGCTGAAAACGATGTCGGACGTTCCCGGGGACGTCGCATCGGCGGCGGCGATGTCGCGCTCGGCGAGCTCGGCGAGCCGGCGCTCGCGCGGCGCGAAGAACGCCCCTCCGAGCGCGCCCAAGAGGATGATCACGCCGAGACCCCACTGCACGTAGAAGTCGCTCCAGACATGCAGTTTGCTGGCCAGGTAGATGCCGGCGAGCAGCGCGAGACCGATGAATGGCGAGATCACGAACTTTCCGACGCTGTCCTGAATACGGTGCAGCCCGGGCATCGAGCGGGGCTCGGCGCGTATGCCGACGGCGTACATCACGGGATAGGCGAAGGTGATCCCGAAGGCGATGACGATCGCGGCGATGTGGACGGCGAGGACGAAGGTGTAGAAGGTGACGGCTGGAATGAGCATCAGCGCACCCTAACGGCGCGGGCGGAAGGACGAGCGGGGTGCCCGGCTCAGAATGTCGGTGCGTATTTGCCGAAGACGTCCTGCATGGCGGCGCAGGCCTCGCCTAGAGAGCAGCGGTCCTTGAGCGCCTGGCGAATGGCCGGCAGCAGGTTCTCGGTCCCGCGCGCCGCCTCGCGCAGCTCCTCCAGGCGCTTGGCGACTAGCTCCGGGTCGCGGTTGGCCTTGAACTTCACCAGACGATCGAGCTGTTCGCGCTCGGACTCCGGGTCGACTCGCAGGAGGTCTGGTACCTCGGCGGCGTCTTCGACGTACTTGTTGACGCCCACCACGATGTCTTGGCCGATGCGGTAGCGCTCCTGGTAGCCCCACGCCGACTCGTCGATCTCGCCGGTGATGAACTGGATCGCGTTGACCGAGCCGCCGAGCGCGTCAACCTTCGCGATCAGCTCGTTCGCGCGCGCTTCGATCTCATCGGTGAGCGACTCGACGAAGTAGGAGCCCGCGAACGGATCGACGCTGTCGGCTGCGCCCGACTCGTGCGCGAGGATCTGCTGCGTGCGCAGCGCGATTTTCGCCGCGCGCTCGGTGGGCAGCGCGAGCGCCTCATCGAAGCCGTTGGTGTGCAGCGACTGCGTGCCACCGCAGACCGCCGCAAAGCCCTGCAGCGCGACGCGCACGATGTTGTTCTCCGGTTGCTGCGCCGTCAGCGTCACGCCACCGGTCTGCGTGTGGAAGCGCAGCATCGTCGCCTTTGGGTTCGTCGCGCCAAAGCGCTCGCGCATGATGTGCGCCCACATGCGCCGCGCTGCGCGGAACTTCGCCACCTCCTGAAAGACATTGTTGTGCCCGTTGAAGAAGAACGCAAGCCGTGGCGCGAACTCGTCCACGTTCAGGCCCTTGTCGATTGCTGCCTGCACGTAGGCGATGCCCGAGGACAGCGTGAACGCCACCTCCTGTACCGCCGAGCAGCCCTTCTCGCGGAAGTGATAACCCGAGATCGAGATCGTGTTCCAGCGCGGCACGTTTTCGTGGCAATACTGGAACAGGTCCGTCGTCAGGCGCATCGTCGGCTGTGGCGGGTAGATGTAGTTGCCGCGCGCGATGTACTCCTTGAGCACGTCGTTCTGGGTCGTGCCGCGCAGCTTGTGCGACGGCACGCCTTGCTCCTCGCCGACGAGCTCATAGAGCAGCAAGAGGCATGCTGCCGGTGCGTTGATCGTCATCGAGGTGGAGACCTCCTCGAGCGGGATGCCGTCGAAGGCAGTGCGCATATCGTCGATCGTGTCGATCGCGACGCCGGTGCGGCCAACCTCGCCGAGGCAGCGCGGGTTGTCGGAGTCCAGGCCGAGCTGGGTGGGCAGGTCGAACGCCATCGACAGCCCGGTGGAGCCCTTGGAGAGCAGGTAGCGGTAGCGAACGTTTGACTCCTTGGCTGAGGCGTAGCCTGCGTACTGGCGCATCGTCCAGGTCTGCTTGCGGTACATCTCGTGGTGTACGCCACGCGTGTAGGGGAACTCGCCGGGCTCGCCGAGCTCGAGCTCCTTCGGCAGGTCCGCCTCGGTGTAGAGCCCGGAGATCTCGATGCCGGAGTCGGTGAAGCGGCGGGGGTCCTCAGGCCCAACGATCGGGGCGACGGTCAGGTGCTCTTCGGGTTCGGTCATGTGCGGAGAGGTTATCCTGCCGTCCATAGCCACTTGTTTGGTCACCGGCGGCGCTGGATTCCTCGGTTCGCACCTGTGCGACGAGTTGCTCGTGCGCGGGCATCGTGTGATCTGCGTGGATAACTTCGAGACGGGAACGCTGCAGAACATCGAGCACATCCGCGACCCGGAGCGATTCGTGCATGTCGGCGTGGACATCATCGAGCCGTACTTCGTGGAGGAGCCGCTTGACTTCGTCTATCACCTGGCTTCACCGGCATCGCCGATCGACTACTTGCGGTTGCCTCTGCACACACTGAAGGTGGGGTCTTATGGCACGCATCACACGCTTGGGCTGGCGAAGTCCAAGCGCGCGCGCTTCCTGCTGGCGTCCACCAGCGAGGTGTATGGAGATCCTCAGCAGCATCCTCAGCAGGAGTCTTATTGGGGGCACGTCAACCCGATCGGCCCGCGGGGCGTGTACGACGAGGCGAAGCGCTATGCGGAGGCGCTGACGATGGCCTACCACCGCCAGCAGGGCGTGGACACGGCGATCGTGAGGATCTTCAACACGTATGGGAGCCGGATGCGCCCGCATGATGGTCGCGCGATCCCGACGTTCTTGCGCCAGGCACTGGCGAACAGACCGCTGACGGTGTTCGGCGATGGCTCACAAACGCGGTCGTTCTGTTATGTGAGCGATCTGATCCGGGGGATGATCGCGCTGGCGGAGTCCGGGCATCACGACCCGGTCAACATCGGCAACCCGGACGAGTTCACGCTTCTGGAGCTGGCCGGCACGATCAAGGACCTGACCGGAGCGAGCTCGGAGATCGTGTATGAGGCGCTGCCGGAGGACGACCCGAAGCAGCGTAAGCCTGACATCACACTCGCGCGTGAGCTGCTCGCGTGGGAGCCGGAGGTCCCGCTTCGCGAAGGGCTGCAGAGGACGATCGAGCAGTCCGGGGTCGAGCTGCTCATCGGCAGCGGCTCCAGCTGAGCCCCCGCAAGGCGAGTGCGTCGAGTCCTTCTGAGGACCGGCTGACCGCTACATCTGCGAGTCTGATGCGTTGTGAGTAGCGAGATGGGACCACGTTCATCAGGAACGTCCGCTCCGTCCGCTCCGCACGCGCCCTCTTCGCGGGTACCGGCTTCGCCGGCGCAGTCCGGCGTGGCGAGGTCCGAGGCGGCGCGGCCGGCGCTGTCGGAGGCAACCGCGCGCCGCGAGCCGTCCGATCGGGATATGCGCAGCAAGCGCCCCCCGGCGCTGTCGTTCCTGCTGCGCATGGTCACGGCCCGGCGCCTGGCGCGTGTGCTTTCCCTATTGGCGCTCGACCTCGTCTGCGTGGCGCTTGCGATCTTTACGGCACTGGTGCTGAAGGCGGCGGTTCTGGGTCATGTGAATGCAAGCTCGGCGCTGCACGAAACCGAACGTATTCTCGCTTTCGCCTACCTCGTGACCGCGCTGCTGTTCGCGCGCTCGGGACTGTATGCCGAGCGCGCGCAGCGTCCGGGGCTGTCGCGGATCGTGGCTGCGCTGTTCCAGGTGTCGTTTGTCGCCCTGCTATTCGCGGTCGTGAGCGGCGAACACTTTCAGAGCTTCTACATCTTTTGGGGCTCGCTGGCCTTCGCGCTGCTGTACGTATCTTCGGCGCGCGGCGCTTACGAGTGGCTGACCGGCGTGGTCCTGCGCGCCGCCGGCTACCGGCGTCGCGCGGTGCTCGTGGGCACGGGCAAGCACATCCGCGATGTCGCCCACGCGCTCGCGGACGCACCGCACTCGCCGATCGAGGTTGTTGGGTTTCTCTCGCCGAATACGCTGCCGGCCAACGGCCTGCGCCCCCTGGGATCGCTCGCGAACCTAGAGGACGTGCTCGACAGTGAGCGGATCGACGAGGTGATCATCGCCGATCCGGAGTTCCCGCAGGTCGAGGCGGTGGAGCTCGTCGACCAGTGCCACCGGCGTGGAGTGCGCGTGCGCCTGGCGCCATCGACGATGGAGATCCTGATCCACCGCGCGGAGTTCGTGCCGGGCCAGTCGGTGCCGCTGTTCGAGCTGAGCTCGCCGGTATTCGAGGGTGTGGACTTCGCGTTGAAGCGTGCTTTCGACCTCGTGGGGGCAACGCTGCTGCTGGTGGCGTTCAGTCCATTTCTGCTGGTGATCGTGCTAGCCGTGCGCCTGTCATCACGTGGCCCCGTCCTGTTCCGCTCGACGCGCCGCGGGATCGGCCAGCGACCGTTTGAGTGCCTGAAGTTCCGCACGATGCATACTGACGCCGAGCAGCGCCAGGCCGATTTGGAAGAGCTCAACGAGGCATCGGGAGCGCTGTTCAAGATCCGCGACGACCCGCGAATGACGCGGGTGGGACGGGTACTGCGGCGCTACTCGCTGGACGAGTTGCCCCAGCTGGTGAACGTGCTGCGCGGCGAGATGTCACTCGTGGGCCCTCGCCCGCTTCCCGAGCGCGACTACGAGATGCTCGAGGACTGGCACCGCAAGCGCTATCTGGTGCTGCCGGGAATCACTGGCCTGTGGCAAGTCTCAGGCCGCTCGGAGCTTGACTTCGACGACCTCGTGCATCTCGACTTCATCTATCTGGAGCGCTGGTCGCTGGCACTCGATTTGACGATCATCCTGAAGACATTTCCCGCGGTGCTGATGCAGCGCGGGGCTTACTGAGCCTGCCCACGCACGGGCGCTCCGGCCGCGCGAGGGCGCTTTCGTAGACGCGCCAAGTCGCGCGTCCGACGTCCTGCCAGGTCCATGCGGGCAGAGCCGGCGACGGCTGGGAAGCCGTGTCGGCCGCAGGATCCGGCGCCTCCGGGATTACGACCACATGCCCGCGCTCGAATCCAAGCTCGGCGATGGCTTCGTCGGCGAGCGCCTCGGTGGGAACGATTACGTGGGTCGCGCGCTGCACCGCGAGATGGCGCAGGCGCAGGTGGATACCGCCCCCGCGCAATCGCTCGCTGAGACGGGTGAGCGGGCTGAGCTCGTGGATGGTCACGACCATCGGGCACGGGCTGTGCAGCATCGCGCCCTGCATCCAGGGCGCGTGGAAGACGTCGTATGCCTTACGGGGGCGATGCGTCTCGACGATCTCTCCGCGCGTAGGGCCCGTGTTGCGCAACGCGTCGAGCAGGCAGCGGGAGTAGCGCCCGACGCCGCGTGGATCGCCGGCGGGACGACTGTCGAAGGCGACCCTCACGAGGACATCCTTGACTCGTCCCGCTGGTTCACTGCGTCCCCGGGGAATGCACGTTCCCAACATAGTCGGTTCGTGATCGAAATAGTCACGATGGCGCTGCGTTGCAACCACTTCCACCGTTTAGCCTTGCCGGAGGATGTCCCCTCAAGGCGACTATCACGAGACCCTGTGGGAAAGTGTGCCTGAGGGGTTAGACCCGCCTGAAGATGGGCTGCGGCGCGCTTTCCTGCTGGAGCACGTAGGCCCGAGTGAGCGAGTGCTCGACGTTGGCTGTGGCGAGGGACACTTAGCCGCCAGGCTCGCGCACGCGGGGGCAGAGGTCGTAGGGATCGACGTCGCCGCCGAGCCACTGCGGCGCGCGCGTATGCGTTACCCCGAGCTCGACCTGCGGAAGGTCGAGCCAGAAGGAGCCTGGCCGCTGGCGGACGGGAGCTTCGATGCGGTGTGGGCTGGTGAGGTGATCGAGCACGTCACAGACACCGGCGGCTGGTTCTCAGAGGTCCGCCGCGTGCTTCGTTCTGGCGCCGTCCTCTTGCTGAGCACACCTGATCACGGGCGCCTGCAGATGTTCCGGTGGGGGCTCACACCGCGTGCGTTTGACGCCCACTTCAATCCTCGCGCCGATCACCTGCGCTTCTACACCCGCCGCACCCTCACAGAGTTACTAGAGGACTTCGGCTTCCACGATGTCGAGGTGCGAGGTGTGGGAGGGGCGCCCGGCATGCGCCAGCAGCTGCTGGCGAGTTCCCGCAGGTCCCGGTTTTAGAGGCCTGTTCTCGGAAGCCCGCTCTTCACGCTTGGGGTCACTACACGCGGGGTGCGCACATGCCGAGTCGTTGCGGGCCCAGTCTTCCCCGCCCGGGTTTTCGCCGGCAGATGCGCTTTCGGCACCCTTTTGATGGCAGTGGGTGACGGCGTCTCGCGCAAGGCCTGGAGGTAGGCGTTCTGGATTGCGAGCAGACCTGGATCATGTTCGATCACCGGCAGCGAAGCGACCGCCTCGGGGTTCAGATAGACGGTCGCGCGTAGCTCGTTCAGTGCGTTCTTGGGATTGCCCGTCCGCAGGTCGTATTCGCCCAGCGCCTGCCATGTCTGCGGGTTTGAAGGTTGCAGGTGCACCGCCCGCACTAGCGTGGCGCGCGCAAGCGCCGCCTGACCAGCGTGCTGCTGGATAGTTGAGAGGGCGAATAGGGCTTCCGCCGAGAGTGGGTCGTGGCTGACGGCGGCCTGTGCCGCTGAGCGTGCGCCGGTGGGATCGCGCGCGCTCAGTGCGAGTGCTTCCTGAGAGGCGTCCGCGGAGCGCTGCGGCTGCCACTGCGCCCAGGCAGCGAGCAACGCGGCGATCACAGCGGCCACGGCGACGCCAACGCGCAGCGGGTCCAGCTCACGCAGGGCGGGCAGGGATAGCTTCCCGCGCTTGCCCTTCTCCAGAGAACTCCCCAGCGGGCCGCGGCCGGCGAGCCAACCGGCGCAGAGTAGGGCCACACAGGCGTTGCCGGGCACAAACCATGTCCAGTCGACGGTGGAGTGAATGCCGAACACGACCACGAGGCTGAGCATGCTGAGCATCCCGATGCGCTCGGGCGTATACGTGCGCTGCTCGCCCACGGCGCCCTGCCGGTCTGCGATTTTGCGCCAGCCGATGGCTTTCCAGCTCGTGCGTTTCAGCTCAGGCCAGCTCGTCCAGCGCCGGTTGAAAGGGTGCGTTGCGCGTCCAGCGGCGGCCATCCAGGCCGCCAGCAGGGCAAGGGCGATCGCTAGCCCCACCACGCCGAGGTCGGCGAGGGTCTGGACGACGAAGCCGTGGGCGTCCTTCGCTTCGAGATCCTCTGTCCGGTAGCGCAGGCGGGCCGTTCCATAGCTCCGCGCGCCAGCCCCGAGGACGGGGTGGGCCTGGAATATCTTCAGGGCCTCGTTCCAATAGCGCGCGCGTACGCTGCCGATCGCGGTCAGGCGGCCGGGAGTGTTGGCAGGGACGGCCGCGTGAGGGTTGGTGAGCGAGTCAAAGCCGTGGGAGATGCTGCCGGAAAGCCCGCGGTGACTGGCGGCAAGCGCTCCCCCGAAGGCGATCACAGCGAGCACGAGGAGGCTGAGCAGGGCTGCGCCGGCTCGCCGGCGCAGCACGAGCGAAGGCGCGCGACGGCCGGTGAAGAAACCGATCATGAGTCCTGCGATCGCGAGCACGAGGACCATCGCGACCAGCAACACGCCGAGCTGGCGCCCCGCGATCACGCGCGCGTGAAGCGCGACGTTGTCGGTAATAAGCGCATGCCTCGAGAAGTCCCAGGCCACCACCAGCCCCGCGCCAACGGCGCCGGTGAGCAGCACGGCGGCGCCGCGCAGGCGCAGCGGAACGATGCAAAACCACAGCGCCATGCCGAGCGTCAGCGCTACCACTGCGCCGCGGGAGTAGGCCAGCATCAGCGCTACGAGCAGCAAGCCCATGGCCGGGTAGGCCAGTGCGCTGACCAGGGCGTGCCCGGCCCGGCGCGCTCCCAGCCACATGCAGCCGATCACGCCCATCGCGGCGGTTAGGCCGGTCGCATTCCAGTAGCCATACGGCGCTTGCAGGCGCGCGTAGATGTCGTGGGCGTCGAGCCGGGCGGGGAAGACCTTCGTGAGCAGCGCGTAACCGCATACCACCACGGCCGCCAGCGTCACTCCGCCGAGTACCGCGGGCCAGCGTGCGGGGGCCGCACGGGCCAGCGCGACCGCAGCGCCGAAGACGGCGCTATAGGCGAGCATGCGCCCGGCGTCCTGCCAGCTGTCATCGGGCTGAACGGACCACACCACCGACACGGCGGTCAATGCCGTGAACGCGAGCAGCAGTCCCACCGGCCACAACCCGTATGCATGTCTTTCTGATGGCGTCAGGATCACTGCGCCGGCCACGACCACGCCGCAGCCGAGCGTGAGGAAGATCTCCATTGTGGTCATCTGCTGGACGGGCGGCAGGCCGCCTCCGGCGAAGAAGGTGATGAAGCAGAAGATTGCGGCGCTCAGCAGCGCCGGCCACCACAGGAACAACCGGTCTGCGCCCGGCCGCTGCCACGAACGCCCTGCTCGGGAACGGTGGGGAGAAGATCCCCGCTCGTTGCCGAGTGGCGGAACGAGGCCCTCTGGCGGGGCGGGATCAGTTGTGGTGGCGGTTGCGGACACGATTTCGGAGTGCCCCGCCCGCGAGCGCCAGCGCGCACACGAGCAGGAATGCCAGGATCACCAACAGGGGGTTGGGCAGCGAGCTGAGGGCTGAAGCGATGTCGACGGGCACAACGCCTGGGCGGATGATTTGGCTGCCCACCTGTAGTGGAGTCGAGCCTGCGTGTGGTGCGCGGCTGAGTTCACGCTGCTCAGCGGGGGTGGCGGGGGTGGCAGCCGTGCCGGCCGGCCCTCCGCCCCCCGCGCCAGTCCCTTTGCCCGCACCGGCAGCCAGCTGAGCTTTGTAGATCAGCTGGGCGCAGCCGCTGTACTCTTCGAGGCTCGTTTCCAGCTCTTTCAAGGCCTTTTTGTAATCCTGCTGGCTGAAGCCGCTCAGCGATTCGCCATGGGTGCACTTGAGGATGATCTTTTCGCCGACGTCAGCTTGAGCTGGCACCGCGAGCAATATGAGGATGCTCGACAGCGCCGCCGCAAGCGCCAGCGTTCGCGTGAGGGTGGCGATTCTCATGATGGGCCGAGTAACGCTACCAACGCTCTCGGGCGAGATCGCAGGTAGGTCAGCCCCTAGGATCCCAGAGAGAGGCCGAGACTAGCGAGCGCTCCCGAGAAGCCCTTGGCCCAGGCTTCGTAGGTAAAGGCGCGCACATCCTGCGCCCCGGCCGCGCCGAGGCGAGCACGCAGTGTGGGCTCGGTGGCTAGTGCTCTCATCGCCCCGGCGAGAGCCTTGGGATCGCCAGCGGGCACCACCAGACCGTTGCGCCCGTCTCCTACTAGGCCGCCCGCGGCCGCGCCGACGGCGTCGCTTGCGATCACCGCCAGGCCGCGGTTCATCGCCTCGTTCAC
>DASZFC010000083.1:0-1621 GCA_035940195.1 Solirubrobacteraceae bacterium | reverse complement strand
ACACAAGGAGGACGAAATGAAGGAATTGACGAGCGAAGACCTGAGCATGAACCAGCAGGCGGCCTCCGTGGCCTCATCCGCCACGGGTGACGCGATCGAGGTCGCGGCGCGGTGCGAGCTCTGCACGCAGGACATGCAGCTTCAGGCGTTCGGGGTCGGCGGCGTGAACCGCGGCTTCGTGAAAGCGTCCAAGGGGCTGAGCAGAGCACTCATGCCTCGCACGATGGGCGGTTTGAAGAACATGGAAACCGGCGGTCTCCCGGACAGCTTCGTGCTCGCAGCCAGCGCCGGCAAGGTCTACGCGATCGAGGACAAGCGCGACGGCGGCCAGCTCGTCCCGGGCAAGGTGCTGGAGACGTGGGATCGCGCCACCTTCTCGGCCAAGCGCGCGGATGCGCCGGTGATGGCGGCGATCACGGGCGT
Source organism: Solirubrobacteraceae bacterium (assembly GCA_035940195.1). Classification (GTDB taxonomy): domain Bacteria; phylum Actinomycetota; class Thermoleophilia; order Solirubrobacterales; family Solirubrobacteraceae; genus Palsa-744. The sequence goes on along the minus strand of DASZFC010000083.1, from coordinate 1,198 downwards.
CCCCGATGATCGGCAGCTGATGACGATCTACATCCCGCTCGACGGCGGCAAGAGCAAGTACATGCAGGCGGCGGCCCGGATCGGCGAAGCGGCCGGCAGCCCGGGGCAGCCGCACCAGTACGCGCTTGCCAAGGACGACGCCAGCAACCGGCTGATCGACGCGGTGACGGCGAACGGCCCGATGGCCGGATCGAACATCATGATCGGTGGCCAGAGCGTCGCCGACATGATGAAGCAGGCGCAGCAGGCGCAGGCGGCCACCGCGGCACCCGACCCGACCGCCCAGCTGACCAGGCTGGCGGAGCTCCACGAACGCGGGGTGTTGACCGACGAGGAGTTCGCCGCCCAGAAGGAGAAGATCCTCGGGAGCTGAGTCCGGGGTGGCGCTCGGCCCGGGGCGGGCCGACGCGCTCACGTAGGGGCGAAGAGACGGCCCGGGACGGGCGCAGCCCGGGCCGCCTCCTTTCACATCGGACGGTGCGCTACGCGCCGAACTCGTCCGCGATCTCGTCGAGCAGCTTCACCTGCTCCGCGAGCGCGTCGCCGCCGTAGGCGGGCATCACGCCGAGCGAGTCAACGATCGCCGACGCCCGTGCGATGAGCCGCTCGAACTCTGGGCTGAACCGCACGCCTCCGAGTGCCTGGCGGTCGCCTCGCAGGATCACAAACCCGTCCAAGTCGCCACCGTGGGGTGAGAGCAAGAAGACCTCAAAGCTCTCAATCCGCCCGTCCTGCTGCAGCTTCCCGTAGTACTCCATCGACTCTTGGAACACCTGCAGCGCTTGCTTCTCGCGGCCGCGAGCGACTTGCCCCCAGCCGATGAACAACGCCTCTCCAGCCATGACCCCTCCTGTGCTGTTGCTGTGCTCATCACCCTAGTCAGCTGAGCGACCGTCGTGGGGCGTTTTTGTCGCCGCTGGTGGAACCTGGTTTGCTACCGGCCGATGGGCGCACAAGTGAGTAACTATCTGCCGATCGCCGAGCACGGTCTGATCGGCGATCTGCATAGCGTTGCGCTTGTTGGGACTGACGGGACGATCGATTGGTATTGCTGCCCCCGGTTTGATTCGCCGAGCGTGTTTGCCTCGATTCTCGATGCGGAGCGCGGGGGCTGTTATCGCCTAGCTCCTGCTGATCAGGGCTGGACGTCCAAGCAGCTGTATTTCCCCGACACAAATGTTCTGATCACTCGCTTCCT
>DASZFC010000082.1:0-2069 GCA_035940195.1 Solirubrobacteraceae bacterium | reverse complement strand
CGCAGTCGTCAACCAAAAGGGCGGAGTCGGTAAGACGACGACCGCTATCAACGTCGCCGCCAACCTTCCTGAGCTCGGCTTGAGCGGGCTGATCGTCGATATGGACCCCCAGGGCAACACCACCAGCGGACTCGGCATCGTTCGCAGCGAGCTCAGCAGCAGCGTCTACAACGTGATCGTCGACGCCGAGGACATCAACGAAGTCATCCGGCCGACTGCGGTCGCCGGCCTCGACATCCTTCCCTCGCACCGCTCCCTCGCGGGCGCCGAGATCGAGCTGATCAACCTTCCCAGGCGCGAACGGCGGTTGCTCTATGCGCTTGAGTCACTGCGCGTCGCCTACGACTACATCATCATCGACTGCCCGCCGTCTCTTGGTCTGCTCACGGTCAACTCCCTGGTGGCGGCGGAGTACATGCTGATCCCCATCCAGTGCGAGTACTACGCGCTCGAAGGCCTGGGTGCGCTGACGCACACCACGCAGCTCATCCAGCGCGAGCTCAATCCACGACTGAAGATCGGCGGCATCGTCCTGACGCTCTTCGATCCGCGCTTGACGCTCACGCTCCAGGTCGCCGAGCAAGTCCGCGCCCGCTATCCGGAGAAGACGTTCCAGACGGTCATCCCACGCAATGTGCGGCTCAGCGAGGCACCCAGTCATGGGATGCCGATCACGCAATACGACCCGACGTCGCGCGGCGCCGTCGCCTATCAGGAACTCACCAAGGAGTTGATCGCCAGATGAACAAACGACGTGGTTTGGGTCGGGGCCTGGAGGCCCTGATTCCATCGGGGGAATACGTCGAGGAGCTGAGCGACAACCGTGCCCGCCGCCGGTTTGCGCTGCAGATCGCGATCGCCGAGATCAAACCGAACCCGGAGCAGCCGCGCCGCTCCTTCGATCCGGCGTCACTGCAGGAACTGGCCGACTCGATCCGGATCCACGGCATCCTGCAGCCATTGCTGGTTCGCGAGGGACTCGCCGGCTACGAGTTGATTGCCGGCGAACGCCGGCTCCGCGCGGCGGAGATTGCCGGGTTGGCGGAAGTACCGGTCATCGTCCACCCCGGCAGTGGCGGCCGGCTCGAAGAGCGGCTCGAACTAGCGCTCGTCGAGAACCTGCAGCGGACCGATCTAAACGCCATCGAGGAAGCGCGCGCGATTCAGCGGCTGCTGCGCGACTTCGGCCTGACCCAGGAAGCGCTCGCCGAACGGATCGGGAAGAACCGGGTCACGATCGCCCAGAGCGTGCGCCTCTTGGGGCTACCGGAGCCGGCAATCAAGGCGATCGAAACGGGAGCGATCACCGCCGGCCACGGGATTGCCTTGCTGGGCCTGCCGACAGCGGCCCAGCAGCTGGTCGGCCTCGAGCGGGCAATCCGGGAACACTGGAGCGTCCGCCAAACGGAAGAGTGGTGCCGCGCTCGCGCCACCGAGGCCGGGACCAGGCAGCCGCGCCGGCTGGCTGCCGCGGATCCCGAGACGCGCGCGGTCGAGGAAGAACTTCGCCGGGCGTTGGGCACGAAGGTCGTCCTGACCCGACTCAAGAACGGCGGCCGGTTGACGATCGAGTTCTACAGCAACGAGGAGCTCGAGGCGCTGAGGCGCCGCCTAACGACGCACTAGCGGTTGCACGTGTAAGGGTTTATTCGCGGATCCAGCGATCCGCGGTTCGGTCGTACTCGTGCAGCTCGTCCCGCTCGAAAAAGAGAGCGATTTCGGTCTCGGCGCGGCCGGGTGAGTCCGAACCGTGGATGAGGTTCATGCCGAGGTCGAGCGCGAGGTCGCCGCGGATTGTGCCGGGTGAGGCTTTCAACGGATCGGTCGCGCCCATCAGGCTGCGCACCACGGTGACCGCTTCGCGGCCTTCCCAGATCATCGCCACCACCGGGCCCGAGGTGATGAACGCGATCAGGCCATCAAAGAAGGGCTTCCCCTGATGCTCGGCATAGTGGCGCGCCGCCACCTCTTTGCTGATCCGCATCATCTTCAAGCCGATCAGCTTCAGCCCGCGATGCTCCAGCCGCGCGACGATGGCCCCAACCAGTCCACGCTGGACCCCATCGGGC
>DASZFC010000081.1:0-15561 GCA_035940195.1 Solirubrobacteraceae bacterium | reverse complement strand
CCTTGGCGAGATCGCCCGCGAGACACGGGCGCTGGCCGCCCGCGTGCGTGACGGGTCGATCACCCCACCCGAGCTGGGCGGGGGCACCTTCACGGTCTCCAACCTCGGCATGTTCGGCCTGGCCAGCTTCACCGCGATCATCAATCCCCCTCAAGCGGCGATCCTGTCGGTCGGCTCCCTCGGACCACGGGCAGTGATCTGCGACGGCGAGATCGTCAGCCGCAACACGATGACCGTCACCCTCGCCTGCGACCACCGCATTCTCTACGGTGCCGACGCGGCCCGTTTCCTCGCCCGCATCCGTGAACTGCTGGAAGCACCAGCCGCGCTTACGCTCTGAGCGAGAGTCCAACGCTAACCTGAGCACATGACGCGTGAGGAGCTTTGGGTGTGCCACCTCGGCACGATCCCCTATCTCGACGCCGTCGCCCTCCAGGAACAGATCCGCACCCGCCGCCAGGACGGCGAGCTGCCCGACACGCTGCTGCTGCTCGAGCACCCGCCCGTCTACACACGGGGACGGCGCTCGGGTGGGGAGGATCTTCCGTTTGGTGAGGACTTCTACCGCGCCAAAGGCACCAACGTGGTAGCTACCGATCGTGGCGGCAAGCTCACCTACCACGGGCCCGGCCAGCTCGTCGGCTATCCGATCATGGCGACCGGCGACGTCGGGTGCCACCTGCGCACGATGGAAGCCTCGATCGTCTCCGCGCTCGCCGCTGAAAGTATCGGCGCACGCTCACGTCACGAGGAGGGCATCGATTACACCGGCGTATGGGTGGATGAGCGCAAGATCGCCTCGATTGGCGTGCATGTCTCACGTGGCGTCACGACACACGGCTTCGCGGTCAACGTCACAAACGACCTCACGCCCTTCTCTGGGGTCATCGCCTGCGGCCTGCCCGGCGTGACGATGACCTCGATCGCCCACGAGCTGGAGCACGGGACGGCGGACCTGGACCGGTTCAGGACGCGCATGGGCGATCACTTCTGCCTGGCCCACGGGCGGCGCCAGCGACTGGTGGCGCAGAGCGAACTCGAGACCGGTCCGTTGCTGGTGCCCGCATGAACGGGGTGGGCGGTACTCGCTCCCGCGCAAACCCCGGTGGGATGGACGTGCTCGAAGTCCTTGGGCACGACGTACGCCCCCTGCGCGAGCGCAAGCCCCCATGGTTCAAGGTGCCCCCGCCGGGCGGCGAGCGCTATCGCGCGCTGACCGAGCTGATCCGCTCGGAAAACCTGCACACGGTCTGCCAGGAGGCCGCCTGCCCGAACGTCGGCGAGTGCTGGGAGCGGGGCACCGCCACGTTCATGATCCTGGGGGACACCTGCACCCGTCGCTGTGGCTTCTGCAACGTAAAGACCGGCAAGCCGACCTGGAACGACCCGCTCGAGCCCGCCCGCGTGGCCCGCTCGATCGCGCGCATGGGCCTGCGCCACGCCGTCATCACCTCCGTCGACCGCGACGACCTGCCCGACAAGGGAGCCTCGGCCTTCGTCGGCGTGATCCGCCAGGTGCGCCGTCAGGCTCCCGGCTGTCAAATCGAGGTCCTGACCCCAGATTTCCAGGGCCAGGAGATGCCGCTGGCAAAGGTCATCGCCGAGCGTCCCGACGTCTTCAATCACAACGTCGAGGTCGTTCCGCGCCTGTATCCGATCGCCCGCCGCGGCTCGGAGTTCAAACGCTCCTGCCGTGTTCTGCGCAACGCCTGCGAGCTCGGCGAAGGCGAGGTCGTGACCAAGTCCGGCCTGATGGTCGGCCTCGGCGAGACCCACGACGAGATGGTCGACGCCTTCGCCGCGCTGCGCTCCAACGGCGTGCGGGTGCTGACCGTCGGGCAGTATCTGCGCCCCTCCGAGCGTCATTTGCCGGTCGTGCGCTACTGGCACCCGGACGAGTTCGCGGCGCTTGAGGCAGCAGCGTATGAGCTCGGCTTCGACCACGTCGCCGCGGGTCCTTTGGTGCGCTCCAGCTATCACGCTGATGAGCATGTCCCGCAGCCCCGCGCTGGCGTGGGTCCGCTCGGTCCGCTCGCGACTGAATGACACGCACCGTAGTGCTCTTCTTGGCGCTGATCTTCATCGCCGGCTTCACCTTCCTCACGATCAGCGCCGCGCTCAATCAAGGGATCACGATCGCCACCATCCTGTCGGCCTTCATCCTCGTGCTACTCGGTGTAGGGATCGTCGGGGCGCTGTTCAATCCTCCTCGCCGGTAAGACTTCCTCAGGCGCGATGAGCACCTCCCCGTTCATGACCCCCAGTCATCGTCACCGCCGCCGCCGGCGCGAGGCGTACTTGCGCCGGCGGCGCAAGCGGCGCGCGATCTTCGCCGGTGCGCTCGCGCTGGTGCTCGGGGCGGCGGTTGTCGTGATCGCTTTCGCCAAGCCGGGAGCCACGCACGGCTCGCCCTCGGCGGCTGCGCGTCACCACGCCAAAGCTCACTCATCCACCGCGAGTAACGCTCGCCCGGCGCGTTCGGTCACCGGCCTGCCACTCGGCATCCCTGCGCTCACGCTCGGGCTGGGGAGTCCGGATACAGACCCGGTGCACCTGGCCTTCCGCAAGCCGCCGCGCGCGGGGCTGTTGTTCAACCTCGATACCGGCCGCGTCCTGTGGCAGCGCAACGCCTTGACACGCCTGCCGATCGCGAGCCTGACGAAGATGATGACCGCACTTCTCACCGTCTCCTCCGCGCCAGCGAACGCGCTGGTTCTGGTGACCCGCCAGGCGGTCCACGAGGGCGGCTCGAAGGTCGGCGTGCTCCCGCTCGGCAAGCGCGTGCGGCTCGAGAGCATGCTCTACGGCCTGATGCTTCCCTCGGGCAATGACGCCGCGATGGCCCTCGCCCAGCACGTCGCCGGCAACGCAAACGCGTTCGTCACGAAGATGAACGCCGAGGCGGCGAAGCTGGGGATGGGCTGTACGCGCTACTCCTCTCCCTCGGGCTATTACGACCAGGACAACTACTCCTGCGCGGCCGATCTCGCCGTGCTCGCCCGCGCCGACCTCGCCCAGCCGCGGCTGGCGCGGATCGTCCACACCTTCACTGCGGCCCTCCCATTTCCCATCAAGGGGGGCAAGCTCTACCTCTACAACAACAATCCCCTGCTGCGCTACGCCTATCCCGGGGTGACGGGCCTGAAGACCGGCTACACGGTGGGGGCCGGCGACTGTCTGGTGGCAACCGCCGAGCGCCATGGGGTGCGCCTCGGGGTGGTACTGCTGCACTCCACCGCCTTGGGGACTCAGGCCAGCCAGCTGTTGAACCGCGGTTTCGAGGGCGTCTACCACCAGGCGCCCATACCGCAGCCGCCAATCCCCGCAGGGGCCTGATCCTGCACGCGACGGACACTTGCGCGAGGGAGTACCGTTCCTAAAAGCGATTGACTGGTCAGTCAGCCAAAGGAGAGGACGCAGACGTGGATCTCGACGACACCCCAGAGCAGGCCGCCTACCGCGGCCGGGTACAGACCTGGCTAGAGGAGCACTCCTCAGAGGCACCGGTTATAGGGGATCCCACCCACCCCGACTCCATCAAAGACGAGGCGGAGATCATCGCCGCGCGGCGCGCCTGGCAGGGCAAGCTCGCCGAGGCCGGCCTCGCGGGCGTGACTTGGCCGGCCGAGTACGGCGGCCAGGGCCTCGGCCCGATCGAGCAGCTGATCTGCAACCAGGAGATCGCGAAGGCAAAAGTTCCGGGCATCCTCGATGCGATTGGTGTGGGCATGCTCGGCCCGACGCTCATCGCCCACGGCGCCGATGAGCAGAAGGCTCGCTACCTCGGACCGATGCTCCACGGCGACGAGGTCTGGTGCCAGCTGTTCTCCGAGCCCGCCGCCGGGTCTGACCTGGCGGCCGTGCAGGCTCGCGCACGCCTGCAAGAGGACGGCAGCTGGCGGTTGAGCGGCCAGAAGGTGTGGACGACAAACGCCCAGTTCGCCTCCTACGGCCTCCTGCTCGCGCGCACCGACTCCGACGTGCCCAAGCACAAGGGCCTGACCATGTTCATCGTGCCGATGGACGCCACCGGTGTGACGGTGCGCGGCCTACGCCAGATCTCCGGCGAGGCCGAGTTCAACGAGGTGTTCTTCGACGACGTGGCACTCGACGCAGACGCAGTGGTGGGAGGCGTGGGCAACGGCTGGGGCACGGCGCTGACCACGCTGATGTTCGAGCGCGTAACGATCGGCCTAGGCGGCGAGGGCCTCGGCTACAACTCGAACCGATTCGCCAAGGCGATCGCCTCAGACGAGCACGCCCGCCGTGACCCCGAGGTGCGCCACCAGCTCGGCGAGATCGCAAGTGAGTTGCTCGCTGTGCGCTTTACCGGCTACCGCACGCTCACCGCACTGCAGAAAGGCCAGATCCCAGGTCCCGAGGCGGGCCTCGCGAAGGTCACGATCGTCAACGGCGCGATCAAGGCTGGCGATCTGATCAGCGACGTGATCGGCCCCGACGCACTGGCCAAGGACAGCGAATGGGCCTACATGATCTCCTTTCTCCCCGGCCTGAAGTCCGCTGGCGGAACCGAAGAGATCCTGCGCAACACGATCGGCGAGCGCGTGCTCGGCCTACCCCCCGAGCCGCGCCTGGACAAGGGCATCCCGTTCTCGGAGCTCCGCTCCAAGGAAGGAGCGCCGGCATGAACCTCTCACTCTCAGACGAGCAGGAATTCCTGCGTGAGGCCGCGCGCGGGGCGCTGTCGCGTGTCAAGACCCTCGAGGCAGCCCGCGAGGCCCTCGACGGAGGAGCGCCACTGCCCGACCTGTGGCCGATGGCCACGGAGGCCGGCTGGCCGGGCCTCTTGATCGATGAGGCGCACGGCGGCGCCGGGCTGGACGCCTTCGATGCGATGCTCGTGCTCGGCGAGTGCGGTCGCGTGCTGGCCGGCGTGGCGCTGCTCGGCCACCTGCCCGCAACGGCGATCCTCAATAATTCCTCTGGCGTAGCGAAGGACTTGCTGAACGCGCTCGCCTCCGGTGAGCGCCGTGCCGCCTACCTTCCGGTCCGCCCGCCTGACGATCTCTCTGAGCTGTGGACGCTCGACCCGGCGCACGGCCTTGGGCGTCCATCTGCTCTCAGCGCCATCCGCGACGGGAGCGCCAACGGTGGGAGTCCTGCCGCCAAGGCGCGCGTCAGCGGGCAACTGTCGTTCGTGCCAGACGCACCCGGCGCCGGGGTGCTGGCCGGTGTGGCGCTGCTCGACGGCCAGCCGGCCGGCATGGTGATCGACGCGTCCGCGCCCGAGGTTTCGATCGAGGCGGTGCAAGGCTATGACGCGACACGCTCGCTGGGGCATATCACGCTGAATGACGCACCCGCGACCGTGCTCGACGCGACCGTCGAGTCCCTCGCTAGCGCCTGGCACCTCGCCCAAGCATTGATCGCGGCCGAGTCGCTCGGCAGCGTCGAAACTGCGCTGGAGGTCTCTGTGGCCTATGCCAAGGAGCGCCACACGTTTGGCCGCGCGATCGGCTCCTATCAGGCGGTCAAGCACTCCTTGACGGAGGTGCTGCGCCAGCTGGAGAACGGCCGTTCTCTGCTCTACTACGCCGGCTGGTCGCGTCATGGCGCACCAGGGGAGTTCCCGCTGGCGGCGAGCGCCGCGCGATCGGTGTCCGGCCGTGCGCTCGACCAAGCCGCGCGCACGATGATCTCCGTGCACGGAGGCATCGGCGCCACCTGGGAGCACGACGCGCCCCTGTACTTCCGCCGTGCCCAGCTCTCCCGTCGCCTGCTCGGCGGGACAGCCGGTGCCACCGACCGGGTCGCGGGCGAGCTTATTTCCCAGGCTTAGGCTTAACGCCGGCGGTCGTCGCTGTGGTGAGCAGCGCGAGCACAGGCGCTCCGTAGGCTGCGTGCACCGCAGCTGCCAACGCCTCCTCCACACCGCAGTTGATGCAGAACCCGTGCTGTGACCAGCCGATCGCGCGGGCCAGCACCTGATCGGCGTAGCTCACGCCGGTCGTGTCGTGCCCGTAGTAGTCATATGCTGCGGCCCACGCCGCGCCGTCGAGCGCGTATTCCGCGCCATCCGCAGACAGCAGATGGGCCGCGGCCATGATCGCGTCGAAGTCGTCGTAGATCGACGGGTGCTTGACGGCCATGTGGTCATACGCTGCCGGGCGCCGGCCGTAGATGTAGGAGCTGCTCACAAGCTGCCAGGTTGATCCGGATCCGGTGCCCGGGCGGCGGGACCCATTCATCACGTTGAATTGCATAGGCCCGCCGCAGCACCCAGCGAAGTTCAGCCCGTGGTATGTGCCCGGTGCCGTGGAGAAGGCCGACTCCTGCTTATGGATCGAGGCGATCAGCAGCCAGTTGACACCGAACGTTCTCTGCGCCGTGGCGTAGATCGGATAGAAGCCTTCCATCCAGCGCGCCGGTATTTCCGTTTCGGTCTGACCGGTCAATCGCCTCGCAGCCAGGCTCTGTTGCGCGCCCAGCGGTTGCGCCACGATCACCGCGCCGTGTAAGCGGCGCCCGCGCCCTCTGCCCCGGCCGGCGCGCAAGCTCGCACGAGACACGCCCAGGGACGCCTGAGCACCCGTTGCGCCCGCGAGCACGCTCGCAGATGCAGCTGCCCCGGGGACCGGTGTCGCAGCCGCCACCAGCACCGGCGGCGGCGCTGCCGTGGGCACCGCGTGCGTCGTACTGCCAAGCATGCCCGTCAACACGGCGAGGAGCATCCCTACACCGAGCGCGGCGAGCGCGAGCGCGAGCAGCCAGGGCCCTCTTTCGGAAGGCGGGGACGGCACCTGGGCGTCAGGCCCAGCGGGTGTAGCGGAGCTAGTCATCGTTCATCATTGCTCTCAACACCGTATCTACATGGGAAAGCTCGCACTCATCCTCTCGACGGTCGCGCTCCTCGCCTTGAGCTCAGTTGCCCGCGCAGCGCCGCTGAGCCCTGTCCAGCAGCACTATCTATCCCTGGCACACGGTGGCGTGGCGCGCGCGGAGCAACGCTTCAAGGATCGTCATCTCGGCTGGTACGACGCGCGCTTACACGACCACGACCGCTACCCGCTGGCCACGATCTGGGACATCGTGCCACTGTTCCAGTCGCTCGACGCGATTGCCATCGCCCAGCCCACTCAGGCCAACAGGCGTGCCGTGGCGCGCTTCGCAACCGGAGCAGAGCGCTATCTGAACCGAGGGCTGCGGCCGGTGCCGGGATACTCGCCCTATCCGGGCGACCGCGACCGCGAAACCGAGACGTGGTTCGACGACAACGGCTGGTGGGGCCTTGCGTTCATCAACGCCTACCGCGCCACGGGCACGCGCCGCTGGCTCGCAGACGCCCAGCGAGCGCTCACCTACATCGCCGCCGCGGGCTGGGATCCACAGGCGGGCGGTATCTGGTGGAACACCTCGCATCCCTACAAGGCCGGTGAGGCGCTCGCCTCGGACACGCTTCTGGCCACGCTGCTCTACCAGCAGACGCGCTCCCCCTTCGCGCTCGGCCAGGCGCGCAAGTTCCTCGCCTGGGCCAATACGGCTGGGTTCAGCTCCACCGATGGCCTCTACGCCGGCAGCAGCCTCAACACAACTCCGATCGACTACATCGAGGGGCCGCTGATCTACGCCCAGGCCTTGCTCTGTAAGGAAACGTCAACCCCGTCCGGCTGTGAACGGGCTGAACAGCTAAAGGCCACCGCTCTGCGCCGCTTCGGCCACACGCTCGACTTCTCTCCCCAGTACGACGCGATCTACCTGCAGTGGATGCTCGCGCTCTACTCCCTCGACCATGACTCCGCGCTGTACACACTCGCGATTGACAACGCACGCGACGCGCAAACCCGCGCCAGCAACAGCGAAGGGCTATACCTGCTCTCGTGGAACGGCGAAACCCTGCCCCCTCAGGACGCCCTGCCAGGGATGCTGCAGACGCAGGCAGCCACCACCAGCCTGTTCGCGTGGCTAGCCGTCTACCCGCCGCCGGGGCCTTGAGTATGAGGAGTCTCACCGGGTCCTTAGCGCTCGCTTAGCATGTCAGCAGATGGTTACCGCGTGGGCATACCTTTGAGGGCCGGCGACGCCACACGCGTGCTGATCGTGCTCACGATCCTCTCCTGCCTGGCCACTGGCTGCGGCTCGAGCGTTGGCGAAAGCTCCCCAGCGAGCGCCGACGTCGATCCGGTCTCGAGCGGGGCCTCAGACGCCTGCCCCGCCGTGGTGCTCGACGCACTTCGCCATGTCGCGATCCGCGTCTACAACGAGGGTGTCGTGAGCGAACGCACCGCAGCCGCGGTGCACTACATCACGCGATCGAGCGCCCTGCGCGAAGCCGTCGAACACAACGACTCAGGGGCCGCGCGCGCGGCTGCGCAGGCACTGGTTGCGACCGGACACATGACGAGCCTGACGGTGCTCCGCAGCGGCCAGACACTCGCCGAGGCCGGCTCCACGGGCGCGCTCGCGCCGCTGCATGGATCGATCCTCGGCGCCGCGGGCTCCCCGGTCGGGAGCTTCGTCGCGAGCGTGTGGACAGACGACGGCTTCCTCGCCGAGATGCAGGGCGTCGCCGAGGGCGACGTTGCCCTGCGCGAGGCCGCTCACAGCATCCCTGGCTCGTTCACGCTACCGGCGGGAGAACTGCCACCAGCCGGCACGCTCACCGCGCAGGGGGTTGCGTATCAGTACACCTCTTTTCCAGCCGCGGCATACCCCTCCGGCTCGCTGCGCGTCTACCTCCTGAGGTCTGTCAGCTCGACCAAGGGCCTCTGCGGACGCACGCCGCAGGACACCCTCCTCAACACGATCAGCCGCATCGCGCGACTCATCTACGCCGGCGAGGCCGGTCACCGCGCGCTGATTCAGGTTCATCGCGTCCAGCACGATCCGGCGCTTCTGAGCGCCGTCGCGCGTCGCAACCCCGCCGCCACCCGGGCAGCGATCGGAGCACTGCTCAACCAGCACATCGTGCGCCTGCGCGTCAGCGCCGGCGGGAGCCTGCTGGGGGATGTCGGCGGTCCTTATGTGCTCGCACCCGTGCGCGCTGCCCTGCGCCTGAACGGCAGGCAGATCGGCAACTTCGTGCTCTCGATCCAGGACGACGAGGGTTACCTGCGACTGACCAAGCGCCTGGCCGGCCTGCGCGTACTGATGTATATGCGGGGCTCCGAACTGGTCAAGAACAGCCTCGGGCCGGCGCCGGGAACCGTTCCCGCCAGCGGGCGCTACCAGTACCGGGGGCGCACGTTCCAGGTGTTCACGCTCAACGCCCAAGCGTTCCCCTCGGGACCGCTGACGATCCACGTCCTGATCCCGATCCCCTACTCCTGAGACCCCCGCTAGGACGGGTAGTTCACGCAGGTACGAGCTCCGCCTGCTTGGCGGCAAGCGCCGAGAGCAACTCATCGAACGAGTCCGAGAATTTCTCGACCCCCTCGCGCTCGAGCGTGTCCGTCAGATCGTCGTAATCCACGCCCGCCGCAGCGAGCTCCTCCAGGAGCTGGCGCGCCTGCTGCACTCCCTGCTCGAGGCGAGGCTCGGGCTGACCGTGATCCTGATAGGCCCTGATCGTCTCCTCCGGCATCGTGTTCACGGTGTCTGCCCCGATCAGCTCCTCCACGTACATAGTGTCGGGGTAGGCGGGGTTCTTGGTGGAGGTCGACGCCCACAGGACGCGCTGCGGCGTGGCGCCCTTGCCGGCGAGGAACTCCCAGCGCTCGCCGGCAAACGCCTCCTTGTAGTGCTGATAGGCGAGCTTTGCGTTGGCGATAGCGAGCTTGCCCTTCAAATTTTGGGGATCCCCGCCCGCCCGCACCCCACCCGGGCGGGTGGAGTCCGATCCATCCAATTCATCCAGGCGCCGGTCGGCCTCGGTGTCGATCCGCGAGACGAAGAAGCTGGCCACGGAGAACACCTTGGTCGGGTCGCCGCCCGCGGCGACCAAGCGCTCGATCCCGCGGATGTAGGACTCGGCGACCTCGGCGTAGCGGCGCAGCGAGAAGATCAGCGTGATGTTGATCGATTTGCCCTTGGCGATCACGTCCTCGATCGCGGCGAGGCCGGGCTTGGTCGCGGGGATCTTGACCATCAGGTTGGGCTTATCGACCGATTCGTGCAGGCGTATGGCTTCGCGGAAGGTGGCCAGCGTGTCGTAGGCCAGGCCCGGGTCGACCTCCAGCGAGACGAACCCGTCGCGCCCGCTGCCGGCGGTGAAGACCGGTGCGAACAGGTCGCAGGCGTCTTTGATGTCGCGCTCAGCCAGCGCCCAGAACGCCTCCCGCACAGTGCTGCCTCGTCCGATCTCTTTGCGCAACTGCTCGTCATAAGCGTTACCCGCGGCCATCGCCTTCTGGAAGATCGTCGGATTTGACGTCGCTCCGACCACGACGTCGTCGTCGATCAGACGCTGCAAGTGACCGCCGCGGATCGACTCGCGCGAGAGGAAGTCGATCCACACGCTCTGCCCGAGCGCGGAGAGGCGGTGCAACGGCGACCCAACATTTACGGACATTCGAACCTCTCGGGTGAAGGTGTCATTTCTCGAGCAGCGCCCTGGCGCGCGCGACGATGTTATCCACGCTGAAGCCGAGCTCTTCCAATACCTTGCTACCCGGTGCGGAAGCGCCAAAACGATCTATCCCGAGCACGTCGCCCTCAGTGCCCACCCACTTCCACCAGCTCATGCTCGCGCCGGGCTCGACGGCCAGCCGGGCGCTGACCGCGGGCGGAAGCACGCCGTCGCGGTACTCCTGGGACTGAGCTTCGAACAGCTCGATGCAGGGCATCGAGACCACACGCACGCTCGTGCCCTCCCCGGCGAGCTGGCGTGCCGCCTGCAGCGTCAAAGGCACCTCCGCGCCCGTCGCGATCAGGATCAGGTCGGGGAGGTGGGACTCACCCGAGTCCCACAGGACATAGCCGCCGCGCTCCAGCTCGCTCGCTGCACCCAGGCCGGCGCGGTCCAGGGTTCCTACGTTCTGGCGGGAGAGCAGCAGCGCCACGGGACCATCCTGGCGCTCGAGCGCCACGCGCCAGGCCTCGGCCGTCTCGTTTGCGTCGCACGGGCGGATCACCCACAGGTGGGGGATCACGCGCAGCGCGGCATAGTGCTCGACCGGCTGATGCGTCGGCCCGTCCTCGCCCAAGCCCACCGAGTCGTGCGTCCACACCCACACGACCGGCAACTCCATCAGGGCAGACAGCCGCACCGACGGGCGCATGTAGTCGGAGAACATCAAAAACGTCGAGCCATAGGGCTTCACGATTCCGCCATGTGCCGCCGCGCCGTTGACGATCGCCCCCATCGCATGCTCGCGGATCCCGAACGGCACGTTGCGTCCCGCATGTACCTTGGAGAACTCGCCAGCACCCTCGAATACGGTCTTCGTCGACTCCACCAGGTCGGCTGCCCCGCCGATCATCGTGGGCGCGTACTCCGCGAAGGCCGCCATGGCCTTCTGGCCCGCGGAGCGGGTGGCGATCTCTTCGGCGGGATCGAAGCTGGGCAGGGCCTCGCGCCAGCCGTCGCGCAGCTGGCCCGACCAGGCCCGGTCCCATTCGGCGGCCTCTACCGGCAGCGCCTCGCGCCAGGCATCGAAGCGGCCCTGCCACTCGGACTGCTGCGCGGAGCCCTGCCCGGCCAGCGACATGTGCTCGTAGACGCTCTCCTTGACCCAGAAGTGGCGCTCAGGGTCGAAGCCCATCGCTTCCTTGGTCAGACGGACCTCCTCCTCGCCCAGCGCGGAGCCGTGCGACTTGGCGGTGTCGATCGCGTTCGGCGCCGGGTAGGCGATGTGCGAGCGCACCGCGATGAACGAGGGGCGCTCAACTTCCTCGCGAGCAGCCGTGAGCGCCGCCTCGATCGCGTAGAGATCCTCGGAGTCCTCGACGCGCTGCACGTGCCAGCCGTCGGCCGCCATTCGCGCAGCGTGGTTCTCGCCATCGAAGGAGATCGATGTCGTGCCGTCGATCGTGATGTGGTTGTCGTCGTAACACACGATCAGCTTGCCGAGCCCGAAGTGACCGGCGATCGAGGCGGCCTCCTGGCTGACGCCCTCCATCATGTCGCCGTCGGAGCAGATCGTGTAGACGTGGTGATCGACGATCTCCTGGCCGGGGCGGTTGAAGCGGCCGGCCAGGAAGCGCTCGGCCATCGCCATGCCGACGGCGTTGCCCACGCCCTGCCCGAGCGGCCCGGTTGTGACCTCAATGCCCGCAGTGTGTCCGCGCTCGGGGTGACCTGGGGTGCGCGAGCCCCATTGCCGGAACTGCTGCAGATCCTCGAGCGAGAGGTCGTAGCCGGTGAGATGCAGCAGCGAGTACTGCAGCACGCAGGCGTGTCCGGAGCTGAGCACGAAGCGGTCGCGCTCGCGCCAGCCCGGATCGCGCGGGTTCGCGCGCAAAAAGCGCTTGAAGATCGTGTAGGCCAGGGGAGCCAGCGCCATCGCGGTGCCGGGATGCCCGGCGTTGGCCTTCTGCACAGCGTCCATCGACAGAGCGCGGATCGTGTCGATCGACAGCTTGCTGATCTCTGGCCGCTCCACCGAACCGATCCTAGCGGCGCAGGCCATGCAGCGAACCGAGGTCCTTACGCGGACGCTACAGTCACAGGATTATGCCCGAGCAGTTCTGTGATGTCGGCCGGGGGATCACCCTCTGCTACGAGACGTTTGGCGAGCACTCCGACCCGCCAGCACTGCTGATCATGGGCCTGGGAACCCAGATGATCGCCTGGCAGGATGACTTCTGCGCCCAGCTCGCCTCCAAGGGGCTGTATGTGGTGCGCTTCGACAATCGCGACATCGGGCGCTCGACCCATCTGCAGGGACCACCGCCGTCGTTCGCCCAGCTCCTGCGCGGCTCCGGCAGCGCCGCGCGCTACACGCTGGCTGACATGGCAGAGGACGCAGCGGGCCTCTTGAGCCAGCTAGGTCTTGCCCCGGCGCACGTGATCGGCGCCTCCCAGGGCGGGATGATCGCGCAGACGCTCGCGGCGAGAGCACCCGAGCAGGTACGCTCGCTGGTGTCGATGATGTCGAACACCGGCGGGCGCTGGGTCGGGCGACCGGCCCTGAGTAGCTATCCACTCTTCATCCGCAAAGCTCCGCGTGAGCGCGCTGCGTTTATCGAGTACGCCGTGCGCATGTTCGCAAAAGTGGGCTCACGCGGCATACCCCAGGACACCGACGGGGTACGCGCGATCGCCGCACTCTCCTTCGACCGCGAGCTCGACCGCACGGGATCGGGGCGCCAGCTCGCCGCGATCATCGCCTCTGGCGATCGCACCGCGGAGCTAGCGCGCATCACCGCGCCAACGCTCGTGATTCACGGCACAGCCGATACCCTCGTATCGCCCTCCGGCGGCCGGGCCACGGCTCGGGCGATCCCAGGCGCCAAGCTGATGATGATCGAGGGCATGGGCCACGATCTGCCGCGCGTGTTGTGGCCGCGTCTAACCGGCGCCTTCGCCACACACGCCGCCGAGGCGGACGCGCGCGCCGAGAGCCGTTCAGCGCTCCAGCAAGCCTGAGCCGTCCACTATCACCCGCGACATCAGTCTCCGGTGTCCCGACACATCACATAGTGCGCCCGGCGGGAATCGAACCCGCGGCCTGCGGCTTGAAAGACCGCTGCTCTTTGGCTCCCCGAAGAGAACCGTTGACCACTGAGCTACGGGCGCGCGCTGGGGGTATCTAAGCACGCAGTGGGCTCAGCCGTAGCGAGCAGGAGCCGGTGAGCCGAGTCTTCTAGCGCCCCAAAGTGCGCACGAACTGATGGGCTCGCCCGGGAAGGTCGCTGAGGAGCGTGCGCACCTCCTCGAGGCCCGCCCTCAGCTGCGGGTCGCCAACCTCGACCGGCAGCATCGAATCCTGCAGGGTCGCGAGCGCGCCGTCCGCCCTGCCGGCCGCGTCCACAGCGCTGTCGAGGAAGCCCTTCACGCCGTGCGATGGAGCACCCGGGGATGCCGGCTCGAATGTCTGGCTCGGCAGGTCGTGTCGGGCGGCGAACTCGGCATAAGTGCGCTTCGCCCGGCCATAGGCAACCTGCACGGGCCGGAACAGCTCTCCCTCGAGCCGCTCTGCGCTCTGTTCGTCGAGCTGCTCATAAGCCTCGCCCAAAGACGCGAGCGCGAAAGCGATCTCCGCGATCGCCTGCGCGACGCTTTCCAGCAATTGCTCTCTCGCTTGTGCGGTGGTGTATGCCATGACCGCTCAGGTTAATGAGCCTCGAGACGCAGCGGGCCACGCGCCCAAAATCTGGCTCGTGTTTGTTGCCGGCGAGGGGTTAGGTGATGCAAAAAAACGGGGATTCGCGCCGATAGAACATGCGTCCGTCCCTTCGTTTCCTCGCATCGAGCGGCGTAGTGTCATATGTGACATGTCGTCACTATTGGCACCGTCCACACTGAGTCACGGTGGTGCAACGACGTGGCGTACGAGTACGCCAGGCGTTGCTGGCAAGCCCCGTCCTGCACCGCTGCGCATGCGACGCTATCTGGCGCTGGCCATTGTCACGACCGTTCTCGTGATCGTCCTGCCGGCGGCGCTGATCTCCGCGATAGTGCCACGCGGAGGTCTCCTGCAGATGGCGGTCTCTTCGCTGGCGGTCATGGCGCTCTCGATCGCGATCGCGACGGCCGGGGCGGCGCTGTGGAAGCGACATCCGCGATCCCGCGACGTCGTCTTCTCCGAGTTGCTGTTGTGGGGCTGGCTGCGCCGCTGCTGGACCGAGCGCCGTCTCTCCCAGGCGCGTGAGCTTTTTGACTGCGCCAGGAAGGCCGGCCCAGCGGTGAGCATCGAGCTGGTGACAGGCCTCAGCCGTTTGCTCGAAGCGCGCGACACCTACACTCATGGGCACAGCCAGCGGGTCGCGCGCTACGCCGGGCAGATAGGCCGCGCGATGCACCTCTCGCCAGTCGAGATCGCCGAGATACGCACGGCCGCGGCGGTCCACGACGTCGGCAAGCTCTATACACCGAGGGAGATCCTCAACAACCCAAACCGCCTCAGCGACGCGGAATACGAGGTGGCCAAGCGCCATGCGCTGTGGGGCGCGCGCATGCTCTCGGCCGTGGGGGACGAGAAGATCACGGCCATGGTCCGCCACCATCACGAGCGCATGGACGGTCGCGGCTACCCCGACGGGCTCGCCGGCTCCGAGATCCCCATCGGCGCCCGCATCATCGCCGTTGCCGACACATTCGACGCGATGACATCGAGCCGGCCCTACCGCGCGGCATGCCCGCACAAGAAGGCGCTGGACGTCCTCGCCGAGGAGGCCGGCTCCCAACTCGACGCAGCGGCCGTAGCCGCTTTCCTTGGCTGCTACTCCTCGCGCCGCTCGGTCGCATGGTGGGCGCTCGCTGCATCGGTCCCGCAGCGCATCCTGGAAGGGCTGCGAGCCGTGCCGCCAGCCATCGGGATCAATTCTGGCGCCGCTACGATCCTGCCGGCCATCGGCGCGGCGGGCCTGTTCACTTTCTCGCATAGCGCTCCTCCGAGGACGCCCGTCACGCCTCTGAAAGCCACGCCTGCAGCGCTCACGCGGTCCGTGAAGCAGCCCGTTAAGCAGACCACCACGCCAGCGCCGGCAACGGGAACGAGT
>DASZFC010000080.1:0-9062 GCA_035940195.1 Solirubrobacteraceae bacterium | reverse complement strand
GGATGAAGCGCACGGTCAGGTGAGCCCCAACACGACCAATGCCGCTGCGAACCCAAGCGTGACTCTGTCGACGGCGCAGCTCGAAACCCTGAAGAGCGCGGCCAAAGCGGCTGGCACCTACTTCCCAACGGGAAAATGTCCGGAAAGCCTCGAAGAAACAAAAGGTAACCCTGCCTATGTCGAAGGCCCCTGCGAACTCAGCTACAACGGCGGAAGCGGCAACTCTGAAAAAAGCCCGGGGTTCCTGGTCCTCGTCAACGGGACGTTCAAGCTCAACGGCAACGCTGAATTCTTCGGCAGCATCTACGCAGTCAACGCACAGGCCTCCGCCGGTGTCGTCGTCGAAGCGCACGGCAACTCCGGCATAACGGGCGGCATCGACGTGGATGGCAACGGCGGCATCAGCTTCGGCTCGAGCAAGGAAAACTTCGTCTACAACGACTCCGCGGGCGAAGGATTGAAAGGGTTCGCGGGCGCGGCCGCCACCCGCAACAGCTTCCGCGTCCTGCCTATCACTGAATGATCGCAACCCCGCGCGTCCCGCCTGGCCGCCGATGCGGGTCGCGGGGCTGTGGGGCGTTTGAGCTCCTCCTATGCGGGCGGGGAGACTCGAACTCCCACAGGCTCACGCCCACTGGCTCCTAAGGCCAGCGTGTCTACCAATTCCACCACGCCCGCGGGTGGGGTCCTCAAACGCCGCTGACGCACACGGGGACCGCTTTAGATTGTATGGTTTCCCACGATGTCCTCCACCTTCCGCAGCCAGGCGCTGGCGGACCGTCGTGCACGCGGCGTGATCGTCACCCACCCCAATCGCGAGCTGCCGGTCGTGCAGGCCACGCGCGCAACAGTGGTCCTCCTGCTGCTCGTGACCGCCGCGCTGATCCTGATCGTCACGATCGGCGGCTGGAGCGTGCTCCAGGGAGCGCTTCCGGTCCAGATCGGCTACATCATCGCCTACCTGCTGATGGCGTTCTACGCCGCCCGCTGGAGCCGGGGCGTGCTGCCCATCTCCTCAGCGCTGGCAGTGCTGCTCTTGATCTTCGCGCTGGTGGCAGGACCCAGCTGGTTTTCCCGCGACAAGGCCGGCTTTTCCCAGCCCGCGCTGAACGCCGGGCTGCTCGGCGTCCTCACGCTGCTGATCGTCCCCGTACAGATGCTGCTGATCGCGTTCGCGATGCGCGGCTTCAAACAGGACTGGAACGTCGAGGTCGAGCGCCGCGACCCCGCAGCGGGCGCTGAGGACTATCCCGGTGCCCCGCTCCCGGCCTGACCGGGGACATGCTCCGTTTTGTCCTTTGAAGGACGTGGGCACCGATATAAGTAAGCAGGGGTCGCATATATTGGACTGCTCGCGTGCGGCGGTGGCGGAACGGTAGACGCGGAGGCCTCAAAAGCCTCTGTCCGTAAGGGCGTGTGGGTTCGACTCCCACCCGCCGCATTGCCGGGCTACGGCCCACAGACCAGCTCCAGCAACGGCTCCACGAGGGCAGGCGGGGCGACGAGGACCCCCCACGGGAGGTTCTCGTGTACCGGCAGCTCCCGCACCTCGAGCCCCGCGCGTTCGCAGATCAGCTGCCCGGCGGCGATGTCCCACTGCTTGACCGAGCGCTCGAAGTACGCGTCGTAGCGCCCCGCCGCCGTCCACGCCAGATCCAGCGCGGCGCTGCCGAAGCGGCGGATGTCGCGCACGCGCCCGGCCAGCCTGCCCAGCACCTTCGCCTGCGCTTCGCGCACGCCCGCGTCGTAGGCCAGCCCGGTCGCGACCATCGCGCTCGGCAGATCGGATCGGGCAGAAGCCACGATCGCCTGCCCGTTCAGCGTCGGGCTGCCCTCTCGCGTCGCGGTGAACAGCTCGTCGCGATTCGGGTCATACACCGCCCCCGCGAGGACCCCCTCGCCGTCGCGCACGGCGACGCTGACGCTCCAGTGGGGAATCCCGAACAGGAAATTGACGGTTCCGTCGAGTGGATCGACGACCCAGCTCAGCCCGCTTTCGCCCTCTTCGCTGCGGCCCTCCTCCTCGCCCACGAAGCCGTCGTCCGGGCGGCGCTCGGCCAGCAGCTCTGCGATCGCCCGCTGGGAGGCGAGATCGGCCTCGCTGACGAGGTCGGTCGGGGTGCTCTTGCTGCTCACCTCTCGCTCCTCCCCGTGCCGGGCACGTTCGGACAGCAGAGCGCCGGCCATGCGAGCGGCATCCACGGCCACCTCGAGCAGCTCCTGCGCTTCGCTCACGAGAACAGCGGGGGAAGGCTCTGTGTCCAGGGGCGCTCGGCCTCGATCTGCGCGGCGAGCGAGATCAGCGTGGCCTCGTCGTTCGGGTGCCCCACGAGCTGTACCGAGCGCGGCAGCCCATCGGCGGCAAATCCCGCCGGCACCGATGCCGCCGGCTGGCCGGTCACGTTCCACGGCGCGCAGTAGGGGACGATCGCACCGGACATCGCCGAAGTCCACAGCCATCCCCGCCCCTCCCACTTCCCGAGCCCGGGCGCCGGGGCTGGGATCACGGGGGTGAGCAGCACGTCGTGGCCTGAGAGCGCCGAGTTGTAGCGGGCGGCGGTCTGAGATTCGCGCGCGCGCACCTGCTTGACGAGCGCCGGCGGGATCAGACCTCCGATCAGCGCCATCGCGCGGGTGCGGCGCTCCAATCGCTCCGGGTGAGGCATAGAGGAGGCCTCGTCGTAAATGCCCCGCAGGTAGCGGGGAACGAACTCCAGGGAGGGCGCGAGCGGACCGTGATCGACCTCCCGCACGTTCACCTCGTGGCCGAGCGCTCTCAGCAGCTCCGCCGTGTCCTCCACGGCGGCCCGGTGGTCTGGATGCAGCTTCGTCAGCGGCGAGGGCGGCAGCCCCGTCGATACCGCAATGCGTAGTCGTGCGGGAGCCTCGCGCGCCTCCTGCAGGTACGGCCGCTCGGGCGCTGGTGGCGCTCCGGGGTCCTGCTGTCCCTCGGCGATCGCATCGAGGAAGCAGGCGGTATCTCTGACCGAGCGCGTGAGTACGCCGTTGGTGCCGAGCCCGTACCAGGCGCCGGTGTGCGGCGCGAGCGGGACGCGAGCGCGCTGGGGCTTCAGCCCGAACAGCCCGCAGCGGGCGGCCGGGATGCGGATCGATCCTCCTCCGTCGGCTGCGAGCGCGGCGCCTACGAGTCCGGCCGTCACGGCCGCGGCGCTCCCGCCGCTGGAGCCCCCGGTCGAGCGCTGTGGGTTCCAGGGGTTGCGCGTGACCCCGAAGGTCGCCGACTCGGTGAAGGGGAACATGCCGAACTCGGGCATGTTCGTCTTGCCGATGATCACCCCTCCGGCCGCACGCACGCGGCGCACCACCTCGGCGTCCGTCTGCGCAGGGTCGCCATAGGCGTTTGTGCCCATCGTCGTGACCTCGCCCGCCACGTCGATCTCGTCCTTGACCGCGATCGGCACGCCGAGCAGCCGACGCTCGGAACCGGCTCCCCGCCTCGCGTCGGCCTGATCGGCTTCCATCCGCGCGCGCTCGCCGAACACGACCCTGAACGCGTTCAGCTGGGGGTCGTACCGCTCGATCCGCTCCAAATACAGGTCGACCAGCTCGCGGGAGCTCACCTCGCCGGCGGCGATCAGCTCGGCCTGCTTGGCAATACCCGCATAGGCAAGGTCGATTGCGTCCATCGGACGCAATCTATTGAAAAAAGCAACACGCCCATCGCTCAGCGCCTTAGGATGCTCCCGGAGAGGGTCACCGCACCTACAAGGGGGAAAGCTTGATGTCCTATCCCGTCACTTTCGAAGCGGATTACGCCGAGAAGCGCAGCCGGCTGACCACCTTCTTCAGGCTGATCCTGGCGATTCCGCTCGCGATCTGGCTGTACGTCTACGCTCTCGTCGCCTACATCGCGATCGTGATCGCCTGGTTTGCGATCGTCATCACAGGTCACTACCCGAAAGGCCTTTATGACTTCGTCGCGGGCTTCTTGCGCTTCCAGACCCGCGTCACCGCGTATGTAGCGCTGCTGTGCGACCCCTACCCGTCCTTCGGCGGCTCAGAGGACCCCGGCTACCCGGTGCGGATGCAGTTCGCTGCACCGCCCGCGCACTACAGCCGCCTGAAGACGCTGCTGCGGATCATCCTCGCGATCCCGATCCTGATCCTGCGCTATGTCATCAACCTGCTGCTCGAGATTGGCGCATTCGCCGCCTGGGTCGTGATCGTGATCACCGGCAAGATGCCGCGCGGCCTGTTCGACCTGATGGTGCTGGCCAATTCCTACACGGCGCGCAGCGACGCCTATCTCTATCTGCTCACCGAGACCTACCCGCCGTTTCAGGACGATCAGACGCGCGCCGCCGGCACCTCAGGCCCAGCGATCGGAGAGACGCCGCCGGTCGGCTAAACCGGCGTCACCGGGTTGTGCTTGGTAGGCCACTCGCGGTCCTTACGCGACGCGTGCGCAAACCGTGTGATCAGCTCTTTGCGCAACTCCTGCGGCTCGACCACCGCGTCGACGATCATCTCCGAAGCGAGGTGCAGGATGTCGATGTCCTCGGCGTACTCCTTGCGCAGCTCCTCAGTCTTGGCGGCGCGCTCATCCTCGTCACCGATCGCCTGCAGCTGGTTGTAGTACACGGCGTTGATCGCCGCCTGCGGGCCCATCACGGCAATCGAGGCGCTCGGCAGCGCGATGCAACAGTCGGGCTCGAAGGCCGGACCCGCCATCGCGTACAACCCCGCCCCATAGGCCTTGCGCACGATCACCGAGATCTTCGGCACGGTCGCTTCTGAGACCGCGCTGATCATCTTGGCGCCGTGGCGGATGATCCCGTCGCGCTCGACCTGTGTGCCGATCATGAACCCCGGCACATCAGCGAGAAACAGCAGCGGCACATTGAACGCGTTGCACGTCCAGATGAACCGCGCCGCCTTGTCGGCGGAGTCCGAGAACAGCACACCCCCCTTGTGCTTGGGCTGGTTGGCCACGATCCCCACCGCCTCCCCCTCCAGGCGTGCGTACCCCACGACGATCTCCTTCGCCCAGCGCGGGTGCACCTCCAGCAGCGAGCCCCCGTCCACGACCGCCTCGATCAGCGCCTTCATGTCGAACGGCTTGTTCTCGTCCTCGGGCACGATCTCCTCGATCGGCGTCGCCGGCGCGGGCTCTGCCGCCGCTGCTGCCGGCGGACTCTGTTGCGAGTTACCCGGCATATAGCCGAGGTATCGCCTTGCAAGCGCGATCCCATCCTCGTCTGAGGAGACCAGCTGATGCCCGCAGCCGGAAACGGAAGTGTGCATCTTGGCGCCGCCCATCTCCTCCAGGCTCACCTTCTCGCCGATCACCATCTCCGCCATCCGCGGCGAGCCGAGATACATCGAGGCGTTGCCCTCGCGCATGATCACGATGTCGCAGAACGCCGGTATGTAAGCGCCGCCCGCGGCGCTCGGGCCGAACAGCACGCACACCTGCGGCACAACGCCCGACATGCGCACCTCGTTGTAAAAGATCCTCCCGGCGCCCCTGCGCCCAGGGAACATCTGGACCTGGTCGGTGATCCGCGCGCCCGCCGAGTCGACGAGGTAGACCATCGGGATGCGCAGCGAAAGCGCGCGTTCCTGGATGCGCAGGATCTTCTCCACCGTCTTCGGGCCCCACGACCCCGCCTTCACGGTCGGGTCGTTCGCCATCAGCGCGACCGGGCGGCTGTCGATCTCCCCCACGCCCGTCACCACCCCGTCGGCGCCGAGGCCATCCTGATCCCAGTTCGCCAGCAGCGCCTCCTCGGCAAACGACCCATCGTCGAGCAGCAGCGCGACGCGCTCGCGCACCAGCAGCTTGCCCTGCTCACGCGCCTTCTCACGGTGGCGCTCCGGGCCGCCGGCGAGAGCGCGCCCGGTTGCCTGACCCAGGCCGGCCAAGCTAAATACCGGGATTCGCGACGGGAGTCTCACCCGCGTAGTCGTAGAAGCCCATCCCTGACTTGCGCCCGTACCAGCCCGCGCTGAGCATCTTGCGCAGCACGGGAGGGCGCGCGAAGCGCCGCTCTCTGAACTCGTCGAACAGCACGTCGCAGATCGAGCCGAGCGTGTCCAACCCGACGAAGTCCGACAGCGTCAGCGGCCCCATCGGATGGCCCGCGCCGGCCTTCATCGCCTCGTCGATCTCGCTCACGGAGCCGACACCCTCTTCATAGGCGCGCATCCCATCGAGCAGATACGGCACGAGCAGCCGGTTGACGATGAATCCCGCCCGGTCTTTGGTTGGGGTCGCCAGCTTGCCCTCGGACTGCGCGAACTGCATGGCGGTCTGAAACGCCTCGTCAGATGTGGTCACGCAGCGCACGACCTCGACCAGCTTCATCACCTGCGCCGGGTTGAAGTAGTGAAGCCCGACGAACTGCTCCGGCCGGCTCGTCGCCGCGGCCTGGTCGATCACCGCCAGCGAGGACGTGTTCGTCGCGAACACGGCCTCTGCCTTGACGATCTGATCGATCTCCTTCCACATCTCGAGCTTGAGCGCGAGGTTCTCGGTGATCGCCTCGATCACCAGATCGCACCCGGCCAGATCCTTGTAGTTCGTCGTCCCATGGATGCGCCCGCGAATCGCATCGGCGTCCTGTTGCGAGGACTTCCCCTTCTCGACGGCCCTGGCGAGTTGCTTCTCGATCTTGCCGATCCCCTTGGCGAGCATGGCATCGCCGGTCTCACGCAAAACGACCTCATAGCCGGACTGGGCCGCCACCTGGGCGATGCCATGACCCATCAGCCCGGCTCCGAGCACGCCCACCTTCTCGATCTGCTGCGCCATGCCTCTCCTCGTTCTTTGCGATTGCCAGAGGCGCAGCCTAGTACGATCGCCCAGATGAGCCTCGTCAGCACCGAAGACCGCGGCGCGGTTCGCCACATCGTGCTGAACCGCCCGGAGAAGCGCAACGCGATGAACCAGGCGCTGCTCACCGCGCTCGCCGGTACGCTGCGCGCGGCGACAAGCGAGCACTCGGTGCATTGCGTCGTGCTGCGCGGCGAAGGCCCCGCCTTCTCGGCCGGCGTGGACCTCGGCGAGCTTGCCTCCTTCGCGGGTGACCCAAACGTGCTGCGGCCCTTCCGCAACGTCTTCCTCGAGTGCGCGAACCTGTGCGAAGAGATGGTCAAGCCGGTCGTCTGCCAGGTCCATGGCGCGTGCTTCGGCGGAGCGCTCGAGGTCGCGCTCGGCTGCGACCTGCGCATCGCCTCCGAGGACTCCCAGCTCGGACTGCCCGAGGTCAAGTTCGGGATCATCCCCGACGTCGGCGGCTCCTCGCGGCTGCCCGCGGTCGTCGGGCTCGGCCGCGCGAAGGAGCTGATCATGACCGCCCGCTCGATCGACGCGGCGGAGGCGCACCGCATCGGCCTGATCAACCGCGTCGTCGGAGCCGGGGAGCTCGAGCAAGCCACGCAGACTCTGGTGGACGAACTACTCGCCAACTCTCACGTCGCTGTCGGCCGCGCCAAGCGCGTGATGGACGCCTCCGCGCGGCCCGCCCTCGCAACGACGCTCGAGCTGGAGGTCTCCGTTCAGGAGTACTGCGTCGCGGCTATGCGTGAGAGCGCGCGCGAGGCCGAGACCGCTCCCACGCGATAAGCAAGCTTCTGAGACGGCCGTGGACCAAGCGATACGAGGACGCAGGGAGCGTGGCGTGCTATGCACGCGAGCGGACGAGGACAAAGCAGCGCGCAGAGTCCACGGTCGTCTCAGCGCCACTGCACTGGGCCGGCCACCAGTGTGTGACTGCCCAGCGGCCGGCCCAAGATCTCCTGCACGCGCCGCGCGCAGGCGAGCAGTGCATCCAGGTCGATGCCGGTCTCGATATCCATCTCTCCCAGCATCGAGACGAGATCCTCGGTGGCGATATTGCCCGTCGCACCCGGCGGCACCGGACAGCCACCCAGCTCACCAAAGCTCGACTCGAACGAGTCGATGCCGGCCTGCAACGCGGCGAGCACGTTCGCGAGGCCCTGGCCGCGCGTGTTGTGGAAGTGCGCGGTCAGCTCGACTCCATCCGCTGGGCTTTTCAGATGCTGGCGAATTGCGGTGAAGAACTCGCGAACCTGACGCGGGTTGGCCATGCCTGTGGTATCGCCAAAGCCGATCTCCTGCGCACCCGCGAAGTGCAGACTTTGCGCGATGTGGAGCACGCTCGCGGGCGAAACGCAGCCCTCATAGGGGCAGCCGAACGCGGTCGAGATCACTGCCTCACAGCGCAGTCCCGCCTCCCGCGCCCGCCCCAACACGACCACAAGACCTGCCAGTGACTCCTCGATCGAGCGGTTGACGTTCTTCTGGTTGTGGGTCTCCGAAGCGGACAGAAAGACGTTGATCTCATCGATCTGCTCGCGGTGCTCGAGCGCCGCGTCCAGACCGCGCTCGTTGGGGATCAGCACGCTGATGGCGACGTCCTCGGGGACATCGATGCGTCGCAGCACCTCGGCGGCGTCGGCGAGTTGCGGGATCACATCTGCGCGCACGAAGCTCGTGACCTCCAAGCGCTTAACGCCCGTGCGCGCGAGCGCGTCGATCAGCTCGACCTTGCGCTCAGTCGGAATCGTCTCCGGCTCGTTCTGAAAGCCATCGCGGGGGCCGACCTCCCTGATCTTCACCGCACGCGGCAGGTCGTTCATCGGCGCACTCACCACATCGACAGGCCGCCACTGACGTTCAGCGTCTGGCCAGTCACATACGAGGCGTCCTCGCTCGCCAGGAACGCGATTGCGGCCGCGACCTCCTCCGGCTCGCCGGAGCGGCCCATCACAGTCGCGTTGACCATGCCCTGCTTCAGACGCTCTCCGATCTCCCCCAAAACCTGCGGTGCATTGTTCAACAGCGGCGTCTCGATCGGCCCGGGAGCGACCGCGTTACAGCGCACGCGATAACGAGCGGACTCGCGCGCAATCGCCTTCGTAAAGCCGATCACCCCGGCCTTGGCGGCCGAATAGACGACCGAGCCCTGCGAGCCGACGCGCCCCGCCTCGCTGGCGACGTTGACAATTGTCCCGGCGCGACGCTCTTGCATCTTGGGAAGGACCGCGTGGGTGACGGCGAGTACCCCGCGCAGGTT
>DASZFC010000079.1:0-12749 GCA_035940195.1 Solirubrobacteraceae bacterium | reverse complement strand
ACCGGCCCCGTAGTCGAATCCGAGCACCCGCGCCGCGTCGCGCGTCGCCGCCCGCGGGAACATCTTGCCGAACGTGACGATCTGCGCGACCGACTCACGCCCGTACTTCTCCGTCACGTAACGCATCACCCTCTCGCGCCCGCGCACAGAGAAGTCGATGTCAATATCAGGCATCGAGACGCGCTCGGGGTTCAGGAAGCGCTCGAACAGCAGGTCGTACTCGAGCGGATCCACGTCGGTGATCGCCAGGCAGTAGGCGACGATCGAGCCCGCCGCTGAGCCACGGCCCGGACCCACCGCGATCCCGTTCTCCTTGGCGAACTTGACGAAGTCCCAGACGATCAGGAAGTAGGCGTTGAAGCCCATCCGGTCGATCACACCGAGCTCCATCTCCATCCGCTGCACCGCCTCCGTGGGCAGCGGGTCGCCGTAGCGCAGGCGCATGCCGTCTTCGACACGCGCGCGCAGATACTCACGTTCGCCTGAGCCATCCGGAGTCTGAAAACTCGGGATCAGCTGCTTGCCGAGCTCCAGCTCGACGGTGCAGCGCTCGGCGATCTCCAGCGTGTTGGCGATCGCCTCTGGCCACTCTGCGAACGCCGCGATCATTTCGCCGCTGTCGCGCAGGTAGAACTCGTTCGTGTCGAATGTCAGCTTCGGTTCGGCGATCGTGCTCTTGGTCTGTACGCACAAGAGCGCCGTGTGGTGATCGTAGTCCTCGCGGCGCAGGTAGTGCACGTCCCCCGTGCCGACGAGACTGCCGCCGGTTTCGCGCGCGATCTTGACGATTCCATCGTTGCACTTGTCCTGCGGAGCAAGGCCATTCTTCTGCAGCTCGAAATAGACGTTGTCCGAGCCGAACACATTCAGCAGTTCGTCCGCGTGAGCGCGGGCGTCGCCCTCGCGGTCCTGCAGAAGACGCTGGCAGAAGCGCGAGGCCAGGCAGCCTGTCAACGCGATCACACCCTCGGAGTAGCGCTCGAGCAGGCCCATGTCGACCGACGGCTTGCCGCGCTGCAGCCCATCGAGGAAGCCCGCCGAAGAGAGCTTGACGAGGTTGCGGTAGCCCATGTCGTCGGCGGCCAGCAGCGTTAGGTGGTTGCGCTCGACTTTCCCCGGCCCGCGCGCCGCGTGGTCGTCGACGAGGTAGATCTCACAGCCGATGATCGGCTTTACGCCGTGCTTCTTGCACGCTTGATGGAGCTCCACGGCCCCATTCATGACGCCGTGATCGGTCAGGCCGAGTGCGGGCTGACCGAACTCCGCCGCGCGCGCTGCCAGTGCGTCGATCTTGCATGCGCCATCGAGCAACGAGTACTCGGAATGTACGTGCAGGTGGGCGCAGGCAGGGGTACTCACTGGGATTGCATGGTAGGCGGCCCGGCGGCGGCGGAGCGGCGCTCGCGGCGCTGTTTGCGTCTTAACCGCAGGCGGGTCAGCAACGACATGCTGTGTTTGTGTGGCAAGCGCCCGGTGACGGGTGAAACAGTGGACCGCTCGGGCTCTGACGGACGCAGCCCGGCCGGTACATCAGTGAGCTCCCCGGACTCGAGCACCGAGGCCGCCGTACTGGAGCGGAGCCGCTCCTCGGCAGTCGTCAGGGCGTCGGCCAGCTCCTCGCGCTGCTCGCCATGGGCGCCGCGGGCGGGCTCCCCGGCGCGGGAGGAGCGTGCAGAGGCAGTCCGCAACTGGGCCACAACGCCCTTGAGCTCCCCCACGAGCAGCTCCATCTTGCGATAGCCATCACGCATCTGCAGAAGCTGGCGCTCGGCCCACGCCCGCGCGGACCGCTCGGAATCGATCTGGTTGCCAATCTCGAGGGTGCGGTGTTCCAGCTCGGAAAGCCGCACCTGCAGCTCCCGCTCACTGCGCCCTGCCGAACGGATAGCGGCCAGCTCAGACGCCGCCGCCTGCTCGGCCTCCGCCAGTTCGCGCTGGGCGCTATCTAGTTGCGCGGCAAGCTCACGGGCGTGATGCTCGCTAGCCCCCAGGCGGCGGGTGAGCCGGTCGATCTCAGCGCGACTGTCGCGCTCGAGCTGCGAACGACGGTCCTCTGCCTCGACGCGCAGCTGCTGCTCAGCGTACTCGCGCTGCTTTACCCGGCGCAGCTCGTGCTCACGCTCAGCCACCGCCGCCTGCTCGGCGCCCAACCGCTCAGAGAAGGCGGCCCGCTCCCCGGCGGCCTGCTGCACCTGTTGCTGGAGACTGGCCAGATGAGTCTCGAGCGTCTGCACCGTTGCCTCGGCCGCCTCAGCCCGGCGGATGAGCGTGTCCGCCGCGTGGGTGGTGGGTTGGGCGGGGTCGGAATCTATGGCGCGGCGTGCCCGGCGCTCGGCCAGCAGGTCGCGCTCGGTTGGCGGCTGCGGCTCGTCTCCAGGCGTCTCTGATCCCTCGGCCATCACAGTGAGGTCAGGCTATGGATGAGACCGGACGGGACTTCAGCGCAGCGCGCGCCGTGCGAGCGTCACCGCGCCAGCCCCGGCGGCGAGTACAGCAAGCCCAGTGAGGGCGGCCTGGCGGGAGCTGGGCAGACGGCTCAGATAACGGCGTTGCACATACCACTTACCACCGTGCCACACCGCATAGCCGAGGAGCTTATAGGCGGATCCGTTCACTATGAGGAATGCTACTCAGGGCGGGCGGGATCCAAGTCAATCTACTCGTTACGCAGGCGCCAGGCCATTCGTGACTGCAGCGAGAACAGCTCGATGAACCCGGGGGAGGCGGTCTGGGAGAAGAGGCCGCCGGACTGCGCGAACGAGGCGAGGCTCGCATCGTAGACCGCGTTGGGCGAGGAACGGGTCACAACACGGGCGTGGCCCTTGTAGAGCTTCAACCCGATCGTTCCTGAGACCTGCTCGTTGACCTGCTCCATGTAGGCGTCCAGGTCTCCCCGCAACGGCTCCCACCACAGTCCGGCATAGACGAGATAGGCCCACTGGCGATCGAGCTGGGCCTTGAACTGGTTCTGGTGGATCGTGCACACGAGCTTCTCGAGCTCTGCATGCGCTGGCAGGATAATCGCGGCGGCAGGCACCTCGTAGATGTCGCGTACCTTTAGGCCGACGATCCGGTCCTCGATGTGGTCGAGGATGCCCACACCGTGGCGAGCGCCGATCTCGGCCGTCCGTTCGAGCAACTCCACGAGCGCCAAACGCTCGCCGTTCAAGCCGACTGGCACACCGCGCTCGAACTCGACCACCACCACCTCTGGCTCCTCGGGCGCCCGCTCAGGAGGCGTGACGAGCTGAAACACGTCGTCCTCGGGCGCGTGGCCGAGATCCTCGATCCAGCGGCCCTCGGAGGACCGCCCCCAGAGGTTGTCGTCGATCGAGTACGGCGCCTGGCCCTCGGGGGCGGGTGGGGATCCGATCTGAGACTTAATCGGGATGCCGTGCTCATGCGCGTAGGCGATCTCCTCCTCGCGACCCATCTGCCAGGAGCGCACCGGCGCGATCACCTTCAGCTCGGGGGCGAGCGTGGCGACAGTCGCCTCGATCCGCACCTGGTCATTGCCCTTGCCTGTGCAACCGTGCGCGATCGTGTCGCAACCCGTTTGGCGCGCATAGCTGACCGCGAGCTTGGCGATCAGTGGGCGCCCGAGCGCGGTGAACAGCGGGTAGTTGCCATACAGAGCGTTGGCCTTGATCGCCGGGGAGACGTACTCGCGCGCGAACTCATCGCGGGCGTCCACAACGTGACAATCGAGCGCGCCCAGTTGCATCGCCTTGCCACGGATCACCTCGTAGTCCTCGCCCGGCTGTCCGAGATTCACCGTGAGGCAGACGACCTCGGCGGAGTACTCGTCCTGAATCCACTTCAGCATCACGCTTGTGTCGAGGCCGCCGGAGTAGAGCAGCAGCACGCGGTGAACCTCTGCGGGGTCGGCCTCATAGGAGGCCGTTCGCACCGGGAAGCTCTTGGCGGGATCGGAGCTCATGAGGGCGCAACAGTAGAGAGGACCGCGCCCAGCCGCGCAAGCGCCTCGTCGACCTCGCCGGGGCCGATCGTGAGCGGCGGCATCAGCCGGATCGTCGCCGGTCCGGTGGCGTTCACGATCAACCGCTGCTCGAGCAGCGCTCTGCGCACGACCTCGGGCGCCGGCATATCGACCTCACAAGCGAGCATCAAACCACGACCACGCACCGCGAGGACATGGGGCAGCGCTTCCAGGCCGACAGCCAACTGCTGGCCGAGCTCACGCACGCAGGCCAGTAGCACGGGCTCCTCGGTCACGTCAAGCGCCGCGAGCGCGGCCGCCGCAACAAGCGGCCCGCCGCCAAAGGTCGAGCCATGATCGCCAGGCCGCAATGCGTCGGCAAGCCGATCGCCGGTGATCAGCGCGCCGATCGGCAACCCGCCCCCGAGCGCCTTCGCCACGGTGATCGCGTCGGGTATGACACTGGTCTGCTCGTATGCCCAGAGCGTGCCGGTGCGGCCCATCCCACACTGGACCTCGTCGAAGACAAGCGCCGCGCCATGCTCGTCGCACGCATCGCGCGCGGCCTGGAGCGTCTCATCGGAGAGCACGTGTACGCCGGTCTCGCCCTGGATCGGCTCCAACATGACTGCGGCGGTACGCCCGTCCACCGCGCCCGCGATCGCTTCGGGTGTGGGATCGACCGCGCGAAAGCCGGGGACGAGCGGCACGAACGGCGCCTGCTTTGACTCCTGCGGGGTGGCCGACAGCGCACCGTAGGTACGCCCGTGGAAGGCGCCGTAGACGACAACGACATCTCCACCCGACCGGGCCTTGCGGACTAGCTTGATCGCGGCCTCGCTGGCCTCGGCGCCGGAGTTACAGAAGAACACCTTGCCGCCGAGGCTCGACCCAGCCAGGCGCTCGGCCAGGTGCATCGAGGGCTCCGTATAGAACAGATTCGACGCGTGCATCAGCCGTCCGGCCTGCTCGCGGATCGCGGCCACCACGCGCGGGTGGCAGTGACCGATGTTCGTCACCGAGATGCCGCAGAGGAAGTCGAGGTACTCGTTGCCCTCATCGTCCCACAGGCGCGCACCCTCACCCCGTACAAACTCGACGGGAAAGCGTGCATAGGATCCGATCACGCTGGTGCGCTCGAGCTCCTGCAGCTCTGAAAGGCTCACGGTCCTCCTACAATCTTCGTGCCGACCCCCTCGTCGGTGAACAGCTCCAAGAGCAGCGAATGCGGGATCCGTCCGTCGAGGATGTGGGCGGCGGAAACGCCCTGATGAATCGCGTCCACGCAGGCTTGCAACTTGGGACGCATCCCTCCCTCCAGGCGCGGCAGGGCATCCTGCACTTCCTGCGCGGTGGCCTGACCGATCAGGCTCTGCGGGTCGGCCGGGTCACGCAGCCAGCCGGGGACGTCGGTGAGGAAGATCATCTTGTACGCGCCCATCGCGCCCGCGACTGCGCCGGCGGCCTCGTCGGCGTTGACGTTGTATGAACGCCCGTCGCGGTCGGCTCCGACCGAGGCGATCACCGGGATGTAGTCGCTTGCGACGTGCTCGATCACGCCGGTGTTGACGCGCTCGATGCTCCCGACGAAGCCGATGTCCTCGCCATCAGGCCCAGCGCGGCGGGTGACACGAAACAACGAGCCGTCATCGCCGCACAGGCCGACGGCTGGCTGGCCGTGCCGGTTCAGGCGCAGCACGATCTCCTTGTTGACCTTCCCCATCAGGACCATCTTGGCCACCTCGACCGTGCCCTCATCGGACACGCGCAGGCCGCCGACGAACTGCACGGGAAGACCGAGCCGTTCCATGTAGGCGCTGATCTCGGGGCCTCCCCCGTGCACGACGATCGGGTTCAGCCCGACGTACTTGAGCAGCACCACGTCGCGCGCGAACTCCTCGCGCAGCGCCTCGTCCTCCATCGCGGCGCCGCCATACTTGATGACGACCGTCTTTGAGTGAAACTCCCTGATGTACGGAAGCGCCTCCAGTAGCGTGCCTACGTCGCGCATATCAGCCTCACGTTGTGTAATCCGCGTTGATCGTCACGTACTCGTGGGAGAGGTCGGAGAAGAACACCTCGGTCTCAGCGCCTTCGCCAGGCAGGGTGATCTCGTATTCGACTTCCTTAGCCTGCAGAGCCGCGGCCAGCTTGCCCTCGTCATATGCAATCGCGGCGCCCGCCGAGCAGACAGGTATACCCTCGAGGGCAATGTCAACCGCCAGCGGCGGTGTGAATCGGTCCCGCCCGCGCAGGGCGCCGCCGAGGGCCTGCGGGATCCGGCCCCAGTTGGGATCTCCGCTATGCAATGCCGCCTTCACCAGCGGAGAATTCGCCACTCCCCGCGCCGCCGCCTCAGCACTCGGGAGATCCCCGCCGCGCACGAGCACCCGTGCAATCCGCGCGGCACCCTCGCCGTCGGCGACCATCAGGATCGCTAGCTGGCGC
Source organism: Solirubrobacteraceae bacterium (assembly GCA_035940195.1). Taxonomy (GTDB): domain Bacteria; phylum Actinomycetota; class Thermoleophilia; order Solirubrobacterales; family Solirubrobacteraceae; genus Palsa-744. The sequence continues at coordinate 6,361 of DASZFC010000079.1, read as the reverse complement.
AGCAGCGCGTCGAGCGCCTCACCGAAGCGCAGCTCGTCCTCTGACTCCGGGATGATCTGCACGCCGCTCGAGCCGGAGCACATCAGGATCGCGGTGTCGTTCGTGGAGAGCTGCCCGTCCACCGAGCAGCGATCGAACGAACGCTTTACGCACACGCCGAGGAGCAGCTCGGCGGTCTCCGGTGCGAGCGCGGCGTCGGTCTGCACGAAGCAGAGCATCGTCGCGAAGTTCGGAGAGATCATCCCGGCGCCCTTGCATTGCGCCGTCAGACGCACCGTTCCTGACGGCAGCGCTACCTCAAGGCAGGCACGCTTCTCGAAGGCGTCAGTCGTCTGGATCGCCTGCTGGAAGCCGGTGTCGCCCTCGCGGCGGAGTTCGCTGTGAGCTGCGAGGATGCCTTTCAGGACCGCTTGCACTGGCAGGTACTGGCTGATGCCACCGGTCGAGGCGAGCGCGACCGTAGCCTCCTCCACCCCCACGGCCATAGCCGCGGCGCCCTGCGTCTTGGCGGCATCGTCCAGTCCCCTTTGCCCGGTCGCGGCGTTCGCACAGCCGGCGTTGGCGAGCACGACGCGCAGCCCCTGCAGCCGGCAGCGCTCCTGGCTGAGAAGCACGGGCGCCGCGGGCGTGGCGGTGGCGGTGAAGAGCGCCGCGCTGACGGGGTTCTCGGAGTCGCACACGAGCAGCCCGAGGTCGGGACGCCCGCTGGGCTTGATCCCACACGCCACTCCCGCTGCCCTGAAGCCCGTGGGCAGCCCCGCCGTGGGTCCGAGGTCACGCACGTGCGCGGGCGCGGGCACCCAGCGCGATCCAAAGAACGGCTGCGGCGGTCCATCGGCTGTTTTATCGCCCCACACGTCTTTGCCCGCGCTCATGTCAGGCCTTCTGTCTCGGGCTGGCCAAACATCACGTTCAGGTTCTGCACCGCTTGCGAGGAGGTGCCCTTCCAGAGGTTGTCGATCGCTGACAGCACGACGATCTTGCCCGTGTGAGAGTCGACGGTGGCGAAGATCCGGCAGAAGTTCGTGTCGCGTACCTCGCGGGTTCCGGGTGGCCCACCCCCACCCCGGTCGCTGGCTACCTCGACGAACGGCTCCTGCGCGTATGCCTCGGTGTACAGCCCATGCAGCTCCTCGGGAGCCACCGGATGGGTCGGGGTCACGTAGCAGCTGGCGAGCTCACCCTGGTCGAGTGGGACGAGATGTGCTTGGAACTGCACACGCACATTCATCTTTAATCCGGCTAACTGCAACTGCTCCTCGATCTCGGGCCGGTGGCGGTGGCCGGCAACTCTGTAGGGCAGGATGTTCTCGCCCGCCATCGAGAGATGCGTGGTCTCGTCGAATGCCCGCCCCGCCCCGGAGATGCCCTGCTTGGCGTCGATCACCACGTCACCTATCAGACCCGCGCGCGCGAGCGGGGCAAGGGCGAGCACTGACGCCGTGGGGTAGCAGCCGGGATTGGCCACGAGGTTCGCGCTCGCGATCTCCACGCGATGCAACTCGGTCAGCCCGTAGACGGCTTCGCTGAGCAGTTCTGGGCGCGGGTGCGTCCCGTACCACTGCTCGTATGTGGCCAGATCCGTCAGCCGGAAGTCAGCGCTCAGATCGACCACGCGCGCGCCGTGCTGGCGCAGCGCGCCGGTCGTGGGCGCGGCGGCGGCATGAGGGTAGGCAACGATGGCAGCGTCCACGTCCTCTAGCCGGTCCAGATCCAGTTCCTCGATCTCAAGCGGCACGCGGTAGCGCGGGTAGAGATCGTCCAGGCGCCGGCCTACCTCCGAGCGCCCGGTCACGGCGACCAGCTCGAAGCCGGGATGGCGCCACAGCAGGTATGCGGCAAGCGCACCGGCGAAGCCCGTTGCGCCCGCGACGATCACCTGTGGAGAGCCTTTGGCGAAACTCTGCTCAGGCACGCAGCTCACCCCCCAGCTCGCCCAGTGCCGCCACGATCCGCTCATGGGCGGGCGATACGTCCTCCTCGGTGAGGGTTCTGTCTGTACCCCGGAAGGACAGAGCAAGCGCCAGCGAGCGCATGCCCTCCCCCACCTGCGGGCCGGTGTAGACATCGAAGATCTCGACGTTGCCCAGCGTTTCCCCGCCCGCCTCGCGCACCGCCGCGAGCACGCCGGCCGCCGGCACCCCCTCGGGCAGCGCCACGGCGAGGTCCTGGCGCAGCACCGGGAAGGCACCGAACGCCCGGAAGGACGTGACCTCGGGTGAGACCGCGGCGAGCTTACCCACGTCGATCGCGAAAGCGGCGGTGCGCTGCAGGTCCCAAACGTCTGCCACGAGGGGGTGTACCTCCCCTACGAACCCAAGTGTCTTGCCACCCGCGAGCACAGCGGCGGAGCGGCCCGGGTGAAGGAACGGCCAGGCTTGGGGCTGTACTGACCAGTCGAGGTGAAACTTGTCCAGCAGTGCACCGAGGAGCGCCTTGGCGGCAAAGAAGTCCGCCTCGTGTTGCTCACCGCGCCAGGATTTGGACGCCCACCCACCCAGCGCACCGGTCAGCAGCGCCCCGAGCGCGTGGTGCTCATCCGCGGACGCGTTATCGCGCGAGACGCGGTAGACCGCTCCGGACTCGAAGATCGAGACATCGGGGCCGTTGCGAGAAACGTTGTGCCGGGCGGCGTCGAGCAGCGAGCCGAGCAGCGTCGGGCGCATGATCGACTGAGCCTCCGACAGCGGGTTCTCGAGCTTCACGACGCGGCGCATCTCATGATCGGAGGGAACGAGCAGCCGGTCTAGCAGTTCGGGGCCCGCGAAGCTCCAGCCGGCGATCTCGTTCAGGCCTCGCCCCACCATCGCGTCCTCAGCCGCCCGGCGCACCCGCTGGGCATGGGTGAGCAGGCCGGCGGCGCCACGGCGCGCGGGTAGCGTGGCGGGCAGCTTCTCAAGGCCATCGATCCGTGCAACCTCCTCGATCAGGTCCACCTCGCGCGTGACGTCCACACGCCGCAGCGCTGGCACCGTGACGTCGAGACCATCGTCCGCCGGCTGCGTCTGAAAATCGAGGGCGTTCAAGATCTCCTCCTGGCGCTCCCCGGACACGGGCAAGCCGAGGATCTCCTGCACCCGGGCCTCGCGCAGGCGGATGACGCGCGGTGGCGCTCCATCCCAGCCGATGTCTACGGTGCCGGGCATAACCTTCGCTCCAGCGCACTCGATCAGCAGACGGGTGGCCACGGCCTGCGCATAGGAGCACTGCTCGGGTGCAAGGCCCTTCTCAAAGCGCGTGGATGCCTCGCTGCGCAAACCCAGGCTCAACGAGGTGCGGTGGATGTTCGGGCCATTCCAGGTGGCCGCCTCGAGCAGCACGCGTGTTGTGCCCGGCTGCACCTCCGAGCGGGCGCCCCCCTTCACGCCCGCTATCGACGCCGGCCCGCCGGCGTCGGCGATCACGACCATCTGGGAGTCGAGCGTGCGCGTCTCACCATCGAGCGTGTCCACCAGCTCGCCCTCCGCAGCGCGGCGTACCGTCAGACGCTGGCCTGAGACATGGTCGAGGTCGAACGCGTGCAGCGGCTGGCCGGTGAGCAGCATCGCGTAGTTGGTGATGTCGACCACGTTGTTGATCGGACGCTGCCCGGCCGCCATCAGCCGCTCCTTTAGCCACAATGGCGAGGGGGCGACCGTGACGTGTTCGAATACGCGCGCGGTGAAGCGCGGGCACTCCTCCGGACACTCGACGACGACCTCCGCGGGCAGGGCGGGGCTCCCATCCCCACCGGCGGAGCCGGGGTCATCCGCCCACGGCTCACGCGCGAGCGGCGCCCCCGTGGCCGCATGCAGCTCGCGTGCCACGCCGAACACGCCGAGACAGTCCGGCCGGTTGGGCGTGATCTCGAGCTCCAGCACCTCCACGATGCGCCCATCCTCCGCATCGTGACGGTGGATTGCCTCGACCTTTGTACCGGTCATCGTCAGCCGCTCCTCGATCCGCTTCACGTCGAGGCCGGGGGCGCAGTATTCGCGCAGCCAATCCAAAGGCACCCTCATCCGAACTGCTCCAGGAAGCGCAGGTCATTTTCATACATCAGCCGCAAGTCAGGGAGGCCGTGCTTGAGCATCGCCATGCGCTCCACACCGAGCCCCCAGGCGAAGCCCTGGACCTTCTCCGGATCGTAGCCCGGCGCGTTCGCCTCGGTGCTCGGGACGTATGCGTAGACGTTGGGGTCGACCTCGCCGGCGCCGAGGATCTCGAGCCAGCCCTCGCCCTTGCACAGGTAGCAGCGCGAGCCGTCCGGCATGTAGCCCTTGCCCGCGCAGTGGAAGCAGGACACGTCCACCTCGACGCTCGGCTCAGTGAAGGGGAAGAAGTGCGGACGCAGGCGCACCTCCCGCTCGCCGCCGAAGAACGCGCGCGCGAAGTGCAGCAGCGTGCCCTTCAGGTCGCCGAGCGTGATGTCCTCGTCGACCGCGAGACCCTCGATCTGGTGGAACTGCGGCGTGTGCGTGGCATCGAGGTCGCGCCGGTAGACGCGACCCGGTATCACCACGTACAGTGGCGGCGGATGCGCTTCCATCGCGCGCACCTGCATCGGCGAGGTGTGGGTCCGCAGCACGAGCTCATCGGAGACATAGAAGGTGTCAGTACGCGCCCGCGCGGGGTGCGTCGGAGAGTGGTTGAGCGCGTCGAAGTTGTAGTGCACGGTCTCCACCTCGGGCCCTTCCATCACGGTGAAGCCAAGCCCGAGGAAGATGTCTTCCAGCTCGCGCGTCGTCGCCGTGATCACATGCAAGCGGCCGATCGGCTGCGGCGGTGCGCCCGGCAGGGTTACGTCGACCGCGTCGGACTGCAGCCCGCTCTGTAGCTCTGCCCCCCCGAGCTCCTCGGCGCGAGCCTGGATGAGCGCCTCGAGTGCCTGGCGAGCCTCGTTGGCGGCCTTGCCCACCGCTCCGCGCTCAGCCGCCTCCAGTTGCGCCACGCCGCGCAGCAGTTGGGGCAGCTCGGCCTTGCGCCCGAGGTACTTCACCCGCAACTCCTCGAGCGCGTCGCTGCTGCCCGCTCCAGCGATCGTGGTCTGGGCCTCTGCGCGCAGCTCTTCGATCCGCTCGATCATGACGCCCGGACCCTAGTCGAGCCGCTGGTCATCTCGTACAACGCGACGGTCGCGGCCATCGCCGCGTTCAGCGACTCCGCTTCGATTGGGATGTGCGCCACTCGCTCGCACCCCGCCACTACCTCGTCCGGCAACCCCTCGCGCTCGGCGCCGATCAGCAGCGTGACTCCCTGCGAGCCGGCGGGCGGGCCTCTCAACACCTCGCCGGCATTCGCGACGAGCGCCACCCGCTCGCCCGGGAGCTCGCCGATCGACTCCACGCGCGCGACCGCCACACCGAAGATCGCCCCCATGCTCGCCCTCACCGCCTTAGGCGAATACGGGTCGGCACAGTCTGGCCCGAGCGTGACGCAGCTCGCACCGAATGCCTGTGCCGAACGCAGCACGGTCCCCACGTTTCCCGGGTCGCGAACACCGTGCAGGTATACGCACAGCGGACCCACCGGCACCTTCGCCCAGCGCTGCTCGTACACGCCGATCACGCGCGTGCCCGAGCCGAGCGTCGACACGGTGCTCAGCGTCGTCGCGTCCACGTCGGCGAAGTCCTGGCCACCCAGCCCGCTGCCTGCCGCGCGAAACCCCTCCAGCGGTTGCCATCCGGCCAGCCCGGCGGCCGTGATCAGATCCTCGCCCTCGGCGAGGAACCGGCCATCGCGCTCGCGATCGCGCCTGCGTCTCAGACGACGCAGTTGCTTGAGTGCGGGATTTTGTGGGGAGGTGATGGTCATTGAGTGCAGGTCCAGGCGGTGTGCGGATTATTTTTGATGCTGGTTGCAGTTCGTCGGGTTGAAAAACAACAAAAAAAGACGCCGTCCTTTTCAGGAGCGACGCCCGGGAGGCCTTTCTGTCGGTTGCCGTTTTCAGGCAGCCGACGCCTCGCGGGCGGTCTCGGCAAAACGTCGGAAGGTGTCGGCGTCGCGCACGGCGATGTCCGCCAGCACCTTGCGGTCCAGCTCCACCCCGGCCAGCGAGAGCCCGTGCATGAACTGGCTGTAGCTCATCCCGTTCAGCCTCGCGGCGGCGTTGATGCGCGTGATCCACAGCCTGCGGAAGTCGCGCTTGCGGTTGCGCCTGTCGCGGTAGGCGTAGGCGTCCGCCTTCATCAGCGCCTCCTTGGCGCGCTTGTAGTTCGAGTGCGCCTCGCCGCGGAAGCCCTTCGTCAGCTCGAGCGTCGCACGGCGCTTCTTGCGCGCGTGGACAGAGCGCTTGATCCGTGTCATTTACCCACCCCGAGCATCCGCTTGATCCGCGGGACGTCGTCGGCGGAGATCCGCGCCCGTGTCGCCAGCGCGCGCT
>DASZFC010000078.1:0-1629 GCA_035940195.1 Solirubrobacteraceae bacterium | reverse complement strand
CAGGGGTTTGCGAGGAGGATGACGATGCGTGTCGATGACCCGGGACAGCTGAGCGGGCTGTTTGCCGACCGTGCCAACGCCGGGGATCTGGAGGGCATGCTCGCTCTGTACGAGCAGGACGCCACGTTCGTCGGCCCCGATGGCACCTGGCAGATCCCCGACGCAGACCATGCCAGCGGCGTGTGATGAGCTTCATCGCCGGCGGGGAGCGGTGGAAGTCACGACGCTCGCTGGCGCGCGACTGCTGGGCGAGCTGATGCGTCGGCTTCTGTTTGACGCCAGCGCGACACCTCAAGAGCTGCGCTACGCGTTTCGCTCGACCGCCGTCGGAGGCCACTACACGAGCACTGGCATCTACTTCCAGGAGCAGCCCATTCCGCTGTTCGACCCGTATCGGTCGTGTGTCAGTTACCACACAGGACCCTGCCAGGCCAGACCACGCCTTCCCGCGGTGCTGGAGCTGGCCGGAAGCGAGCCGTGCAACCCCAAGACAACATCGACGCCGATATGGTGACCAGCGCGGAGGAGCTGCCGCGCATCGACGAGCACACAGTCACGGTCCGCGTGGATGATCCGGGGCGGGTGTGGAGTGCGCTCGGGGACGTGCTCGGGCGTTCGCGCGTCCCGGGGCTCGGACGCTCGCACATCCCGACCACCGGCTACGGGGCACGATTGCTGCAAGTCCACCCTGGAACTCGCTCGGGGGACCCTCTACTCGCCGGCTCAACGCTGCCTGGCTTCACGGTCATTCGAGCCGAGCACGGCAAGGAACTCGCGCTTGCAGGTCACCACCGTTTCTCTTCATACACCCTCATTTTCCGCCTCCTCGCAGGCGAGCATCACACGATGCTCAGCGCGGAAACGCGCGCGGCGTTCCCAGGCGTAAGCGGTCGCGTGTACCGCGGGCTCGTGATCGGCACGCGCGGCCACGTGCTGGTGGTTCGTGCGCTTCTGTGGGCTACTCGCAGACACGCGGAGCGCAGGTGAGATGCTCGCGGTGCGTCAGTCGTCACTCGACGGCCAGCGATGCGAAAGCACGCGGTACCGCGATGACCTCCCCGCGCTCCTGCGTCTCGGGAGGAACGTGCTCTGGCCGCGCGGTGTCCTGGCCGGGTCCAGGAGGCGTCCATCTCGAGCAGCCCCCCGGCGGTTTCGGCTGAGCTCATGCGGAATACGATCCGCTCGCCCGTGGCTGGTTGACCAACTCGTCTCCCGCGCTCGCCATCAACTCGATCCTGCCACAGCCACGCCCTGCTATGAACGCTCCCGTTGGCTCATGGGGGAGTGGTCGGCCACGCCGCGCGAACCTGGGCGTCTCTCGCCTACCGACCCTCCCTCGACCGGCCGCGAGGCCCGTCCGCCTCCGACGCCGACACCGCGTGGCCTCAGGCGCGCGCGTGCATCAGACTCGCGGCCGGACGCCGGCGTCACCTCCGATTGGGAAAGGCTCCTCGTGCTAGCATCAGACCGGTCGAAAGGCCTTTTACGTCCCCCAAGCTGCTCTACCGCTTCGAGGCCCTGCAGAAACGTGTCGACGACACGTGGCAGCCGAAGGACGAGCAAGGCAAGCCGAAGGGGCCCCAATCGGGTGAGCGGATCACTGCGCATGAGTGCCGGCACACGTGCGCG
>DASZFC010000077.1:0-30155 GCA_035940195.1 Solirubrobacteraceae bacterium | reverse complement strand
TCGGCGGCCGGATCACGCTTGATAGCAGCGCCAGCCTTCGGCTCAGCCTCGATGTCCAGGTCTGCCACCAGATCTTTGAACTCGTCGTGCGAGATCTGCTCGCCCGCGCCTGGAGGCCCGTCGGATCCGAAGATCGACACGCTGCGCTTGCGCTGCGTTGCCGGCTCGACGTCCGCGGGCGCGCCGCCGGCTGCCGTCGCGTAGGCGGGCACCGTGCCCAGTTCGCGCACGATCCGTGCGCGGCGGTTGCCGTAACTCGACTCGCGTTCCTTCCAGTGGGTCAGCACTGGCGAGGCGATGAAGATCGACGAGTACGCTCCCGAGGCGACGCCGACCATCAAAGCGAAGGCGAAGTCCTTCAGTGTTTCCCCACCGAAGAGCAGCAGCGCGAGGACTGGCAGCAGCGTGCAGAAGCTGGTTGCCAGCGATCTCGTGAGTACCTCCGACATCGAGCGGTTGACGATCTGGGAGAACACCGCGCGCGGCATTCTCGGCACGTTCTCGCGCACGCGGTCGAACACGATGATCGTGTCGTACAGGGAATACCCAAGGATCGTCAGCAGCGCTGCGACCGTTGCGGTCGTCACTTCGCGGCCGGTCAGCGAATAGACGCCCGCCGTGATCAGCAGGTCGTGCATCAGCGCGATCAGCACCGGTACCGCGTACTTCCACTCGAACCGCAGCGCGATGTAGGCAGAGATCACCAGCAAAGAGGCGATGATCGCGATAACTGCGCTGTTGGCGATCGTTTTCCCGAACGTGGGCCCGATCGAGGTCGAGGAGAAGTTCTTGGTGCCGAACTTGGTTTCGAGCAATTCATGGACCTTCGTGACGGTTCCCGGCTTCAGCGTCTTCGTTGAGATCTGGTAGCCGGTGCCGCCGATGCTCTTGTTGACGAACTTCTGAACCTGGGCGTTCCCGTAGCCAGCCGTGGCCATCGCCGTGGCCACCTGGTTCTCACTGACGGGCTTGACGAACGCCGTCTGGATGCGTGTGCCCGACTTGAAGTCGATGCCGAAGTTCAGCCCGCTGCCGCCGATTGCCAGCGCCCCGACGGCGAGAATCGTGCCCGAGAGCGAGAAGAACCACTTGGAGGCGCCCATGAAGTCGAACGTCCAACCGCGCCCGCGCCGCGCCGCCCCGAGCGCGGCCGGATGCGAGACAAGCTTGGAGCGTCCCATCGCGCCGAGCGCCGCCCGCGTCGCGAGCACGGCCGTGAACAGCGAGACGAGCGTACCGATGCCCAGCGTGAACGCGAAGCCCTTGACTTCGGCGGTCGCCAGCGCGAACAGGATGAAGGCGGTCATGAAGGTGACCACGTTGGCGTCCACGATCGCCGCGAAGCCGCGCTTGTAGCCCGTGGCGATCCCCGAGATGATCGACCTCCCCCCCCGGATCTCCTCCTTGACGCGCTCGAAGATCACGATGTTCGCGTCGGCCGCCACGCCGATCGTGAGGATCAGCCCGGCGATGCCCGGGAGCGTGAGCGTGATCGGGATCAGCTTGATCAGCGCGAAGAAGTAGATGCCGTAGATGACCAGGCCGCCGACCGCGATCGCACCAAGGACGCGGTAGAAGAGCAACAGGAAGAGGCACACGATCGCGAAGCCGGCGAGCATCGCGATCAGGCCCTGGTTCAGCGCCGTTTTGCCGAGCGTGGCAGAGACCTGCGAGTTGGAGATCAGTTCGAGCTTGATCGGCAGCGCTCCCGACTGCAGCTCCTGGGCCAGTTCCTGGGCGGATGAGATCGTGAAGCCGCCGGAGATCTGCGAGCCGGTGTTGGCGTCGATGCCTTCGGGGTACTTCGTGTAGTCGATCGACGGCGTCGTGATCAGCTGCCCGTCGAGCACCACCGCGAAGTGCTGCTGAGCCGCTTCCTTGCCCACGCCCGGCAATTGGGCCGCCTGCCCGCGTTCGGCGATTTCCTTGGTGACCCGCTGGAAAACGCTCTTGCCGTGGCTGGTGAATTCGAACGTCACGTTCGGGGCGCCCGTTCCCCCGCCGCCTTCGTCGAAGCTCTGGCGCGGGTTCGTCACGTCCTGGCCGCTCAGCACCGGGTTGTCGTTGAGCACGAACCAGCTGTTGGGGCTCTTGTTGGTCACCTTGCCCTTTTCGTTTTCGACCGGACGTGCCTGGGCGAGCACGGTGCCCGGATTGACGCGCACCGCCTTGGCCTTCGCGCCTACTGGGATTTTGTGTTCGGAGTAGAGGTTCTTTTCGGTTTCCTCAGGACCGCGCAGGACCTTTTCGTGCTTGGTGTCGAGCAGGTACCAGCTGCCGTAGATGCATCCGCCCTTCTGCGGGGTGCACCCTTTTTCCCAGGTGGTGTCTGACTGGCGCAGGATCGGGGCTCGTTTGGCGGCTCGCAGCACAGCCTGGTACTCGGGCAGGCCGAACTGCGAGGCACCCGCCTGTGCCCCGCCTGTGACCGTCGATTCGCCCGCCTGGGCCGGGTTGCCGGTGGGGCCAATGACGTTCGGCTCCCAGTCGTAGAACTGCAACTGCGCGGTTTTGCCGACCTCCTGTTCCGCGCGCTTGACGTTCGTCACGTTGGGCAGCGCGACATCGATTTCTCGTTCCCCGGAGCGTTGGATTTCCGGTTGGGAGACACCCAGCTGGTCGACGCGCTTGCGCATGATGTCGATCGCCCGGTTCAGCGATTCGCTGTCGACTTTCGACTGCGCGGTCGGCTTTCCCTGATAGATGAGCTCGACGCCGCCCTTCAGATCCAGACCCAGGCGCGTCTTCTTCGCTTTGACCACGCCGGGGATACCTACGACCACGAGCAGCGAAAGGATCACCAGCCCGGCGACGAGGAGCAGTACGAAGGCGTTCCGGCGGCGGTCGGTCATCGGACCAGCCAGCCTACTTGTCGGGCGTCAGCACGAGCAGCAGGCCGCCATCGTCGTCATATGCCGGAAACATGTCCGCCTTGGCGTTCGCTGCCACGTCGCGTTCGCCGTTCACCTGCACCGCCTTGTCCAACGCGCGTACTCCCCACTCGAGCACCGTCGCGACCGGATCGTCGCCGTTTTGAAAGCTCAGCCCAAGTACCTGCTCCACGCGCTGGCCGATCACCTCCTCCTCCTCTAGGCCCGTGAAGGCGAAGGAGTTCTTCCCACAGCCGATCACGCGGCCCTCGCCGTCGCACACGAAGAACGCAGCGTCTGGCGCCGGGTAGTAATCGTCGAGGAGTTCGAACAGGAATGCGAAGCCGCACTTGGCGCAGCCCTTGCGCTGGCGCGTGAAGCCGATGTTGCGATCGAGCTCTGACGTGCGATGACCGCAGTTTGGGCAGATGAACGGGTGAGTCATGTGATCGCCACACAGAGTAGGGAAGCCGGCGCTAGAACAGCGCCGGGCCAGCGGCAGCCGCTGGCGGCGCAGGGGCTGGTGGCAGTCCCAAATGAACGAAGGCGGCCGGTGTCGCGATGCGTCCCCGCGGGGTGCGCTTGATCAGCCCCTCCATCAACAAATACGGCTCATAGACATCCTCGATCGTGTCCTGCTCCTCACCCACCGCCACTGCCAGCGTGGAGAGCCCCACCGGGCCTCCGCCGAACTTCGTGCAGATCGCGCGCAGGATCTCCCGGTCCAGGCGATCCAGCCCGCGCTCGTCCACCTCCAGCAGCTCCAGCGCCCCTTCGGCCGCGGCCGACGTCACCACCCCCTGCATGCGCACCTCCGCGTAGTCGCGCACGCGCTTGAGCAGGCGGTTCGCCACACGCGGCGTGCCCCGGCTGCGCGCCGCGATCGCCACCGCACCATCGTCCTCCAAGCCGATCTGAAGGATTCCCGCCGAGCGCCTCACGATGCTCGCCAGCTCATCCACCCCGTAGGGCTCCAGCCGCGCCTGAATCCCGAAGCGATCGCGCAACGGCGTGGTCAGCAGACCCGTGCGCGTCGTCGCCCCCACCAGCGTGAATGGCGGCAGCTCGAGCGTCACCACGCGCGCGCCGGCGCCCTGCCCGACCGTGATCGGCAGCCGGTGATCCTCCATCGCCGGGTAGAACGTCTCCTCGAGCGTGCGCGAGAGGCGGTGGATCTCATCCACGAAGAACACACTCCTCGGCTCCAGCGCCGTCAGGAACGCCGCGATATCGCCCTTTCGCTCCAGCGCCGGCCCGGCGGTCTGCACGAACGGCACTTCCAGCTCCGCCGCCACGATCTGCGCCAGCGAGGTCTTCCCCAGCCCCGGCGGCCCCGCCAGCAGCAGGTGATCGAGTGCCTCCCCCCGCGCGCTCGCAGCCTCGATCGCCACCGCCAGCTGCTCCAGCAGCGTCCGTTGCCCGACGAAGTCCTGCAGGCGCCGCGGGCGCAGCGAACGGTCGAGCTCGTCCTCCTCGACCAGGTACGGCGTCTGGATGCGGGCGGTCTCAGGTGTCATTGTGCGCGTGCGGTCCGCAGTGCTTGTGCCAGAAGCTCCTCGGCGCTGTCTCCCTCTGCGCCGGAGAGCAGCTCCTCCGCCTCACTCGGCGTGTACCCGAGCTCGATCAGCCCGTCGCGGGCCAGCGCCATTGGCCCGTCTCCCCTGCGCGCCACGATCGGGCCGCCCGGCGCGGCGCCGGCGACCTTCTCGCGCAGCTCGACGATGATCCGCTCCGCCGTGCGCTTGCCGATCCCCGGGGTTGCCTGAAAGCGCGCCGCGTCCTGGCCGGCGATTGCTGCCATTAGCTCTCTCGGGGTGCCGCCGGAGAGCACTGCCAGCGCGACCTTCGGACCCACCGCCTGAACTGACAGCAACATCAGGAACAGGTCGCGCTCCTCCTCGGAATGAAAGCCGTACAGCGACAGCGCGTCGTCGCGCACGATCAAGTGCGCGTGCAGCGTCGTCTCCTCACCCGCCGCCGGCACGTGCCGCAGCGTCTCTGCGGAGACCGCCGCGCGATAGCCCACTCCGCCGCACAGGACCACCACGTGATCGGTCCGCCTGACCGCCACCTCTCCCCTCAGCATCCCGATCATTGCGCGGCCCCCGCGAGCGCTGCCGACAGCGGCGCGCAGTTGGCGTGGCACATCGCGACCGCCAGTGCGTCGGCCGCGTGGTCCGGGGTGGGCGCCTGCGGGAGCGCCAGAAGCACCTGCACCATCTTTGCGACCTGCTCCTTGCCCGCCCGGCCGTTGCCGCAGACGGCGGCCTTCACCTGCTGAGGCGTATAGCTTGTGCACGGGACTCCGCGCTGCCCGGCCGCAAGCATCGCCGCGCCGCGTGCCTGACCGACCGCAAAGGCAGTGCGCACGTTCTGGCCGAAGTACAGCTGCTCCAGGGCAAGCGCATCCGGCTCGTGCTCGCTGAGCAGAGCATCCACGGCAGCGTGGATAGCAGCCAGACGCCGCTCCTGCGGCGCCCCGGCGGAAGTCTCGATCACGCCGCCGTCGAGTGCCGCGAACCGGCCGGCGGCGCTCTCCACCACGCCGTAGCCAGTGTTTGCCAAGCCGGGGTCGATTCCCAAAACGATCACGACCCATGATTCTCCGCGTGCCACCGGACGCCTGCCTGCCTTACCCTGCGGTCCTCATGAGCAGCGGGCAGATCGACTTCGCCGCAGAGGGCCTTCTGGATGGCCTGGAGGGCGAGCAGCGCGCCGAGCGCCTAGCGCTGCTTCAGTATCTCGCCGCCGACGGAGTACCGCTCGCCGAGCTGCGCCGCACCACAGCCTCGGGCACAGTCATGTTCCTGCCCGCCGAGCGCGTGATCGGGGGGCGCGCCCGCTTTACCGCGGCGGAGATAGCACAGCGCGGCGAAGTCTCGGAAGACTTTCTGATCGCTGTTCGCCGTGCGATGGGCCTGCCGGTTGCGGCGCCGGAGGAGGCCATCTACACCGAGGCCGATCTCGAGGCCGTACGGATGCGCCACGTGGCCCACGCGGCAGGGATCTCCGACGAGGAGATCCTCGACCTGATGCGCACGCTGGGACGTGGCCTCTCCCAGGCCGCGGAGACGATGCGCACCCTGACCATGCGCCTGGTGCTCGAGCCCGGCGTCAGCGAGCACGAACTCGCCCAGCGCTACGCCTACGCCGCCTCGCAGCTCGCTCCAATGCTGGGACCGCTCGTAACCAATCTGTTGAACCTCCATCTGCGCCAGATGGCCCAGAGCGAGGCGATCAGCGCCGCCGAGCGCAGCGGTGGGCAGCTCCCGGGCTCACGCGAGATCGCCGTCTGCTTCGCCGACCTCGTCGGCTTCACGCGCCTGGGCGAGGAGGTCCCGCCCGATGAGCTCGGGCGCCTGGCGGTGCGCCTGGAGGCGCTCGCCAGCGATGTCGCCGCGCCGCCCGTCCGGCTGATCAAGACGATCGGCGACGCCGCGATGCTCACCTCCCTGGAGCCCGAGCCGCTGCTCGATGCCGCTCTTACCCTGCTCGACGCCGCCGAGGCAGAGGACGATGACTTCCCTCAGCTGCGCGCCGGCATTGCGATCGGACCGGCCCTCAGCCGCGCCGGGGACTGGTTCGGCCGCCCCGTCAACCTGGCCAGCCGCATCACCGCCGTTGCCCGTCCCGGCAGCGTGCTGGCCGAGCGCGAGGTGCGCGAGTCAGCGCGCGAGTCCTACCGCTGGTCCTACGCGGGCGAACGGCGCCTGCGCGGAATCCGCGAGCCCGTGCCGCTGTTCCGCGCGCGGCGCCTGCCCGATCCGGCTTAGACCCTTAGCTCCACAGCTGCCAAGGAGCGTCCCCCGACGCCCACAGGTCATTCAAAGCCACCGCGTCCTTATACGTGTCCATGCACTCCCAGAATCCCTCGTGCCGGTATGCGCGCAGCTCGTTCTCCGCGGCCAGGCGCTCCAGCGGCTCGCGCTCGAGCACGCTGTCCTGCTCTAGATAATTCAAAGCGTCCCGTTGCATACAGAAGAAACCGCCGTTGATCCAGTGCTCCGAGCGTGGCTTCTCACGAAAGCCCGTCACTCTTCCATCCTCGCCGTCGAGCTCTGTCACACCAAACTGCAGCTCGGGCCGCACCACCGTCATGCTCGCCAGCGCGCCGTGCCCCGCGTGGAACTCGAGCAGCGCCTCTAAGTCGATGTCGGCCACGCCGTCGGCGTATGTCGCACAGAAGCGCTCCTCCCCCGCGAGCTTGTCCTCCAGCAGCTTGATCCTGCCGCCCGTCGGGGTCTCCAGCCCCGTCTGGACACACTCGACGCTCACTGCATCAGGCCACTCTTGCTCAGCCGCAAACCGCTCGATCAGCTCGCCCTTGTACCCCGTCGCGAGCAGAAACCGCGTGAAGCCCTGGACCGCGTACAGCTGGATCACGTGCCACACGATCGGCATTCCTCCGATCTCCACCAATGGCTTAGGGATCTCTTGGGTGTGCTCCTGCAACCGCGTGCCACGCCCGCCGCACAGGATCACTACCGGCGGTCTGGTTATGAGTTTGGGCCGGGCATCTGATGCTTGCCTACGCGGCGGGAGCTCCACCAGCCCCAGCCGCCGACCGCGAGGACGGGCACGACAAACATCGCGGAGGTGTACCAGTGCGTAAGGCAGGCGAGCACGGTCATCGCGCCCGACAAGCTACCACGCTAGCCGCACGGTCTCAGCCCTCATGCTCACGTGCCGACTGAGGACAGCAGCCATAGGCCGAAGCTCGTGAAGGCGACCATCACGGCGAGCATCCAGTATTGGCTTCGTATCGCCTCTTGGGGGTTGCGGTACATGACCAGCGCGCGATCGTGCGCGAGGGCAAGGCCGCCGACGTGGCCGGCGAGCAGCGCGGCGACCTGCACGTACCAGATTCCTGCGTAGGAGATCACGTGATAGTCGATCTGGTAGCCGCTCGTGCCGAGGAGGTTCGATCCGTCCCCGAGCGGGTCGGAAGCCAGGTAGACCATGGCTTGCGACTGCCAGATGAGCAGCGAGAAGTAGTGGGCGAGCACGTAGGCGAAGCCGATCGGCACGAGCGTGTGGGCGAACGTGCGCGTTAGCTCGGAGGACTCGTAGCGCCCGCTCACGGAGCGTACGCCCAGGATCCCCACCCGGTAGACCGCGGCGATCAGCGCTACACAGAAGATCAGGCCGAGCGAGTAGGCCAGCTCGAGCGCCGGGGTCTGTCCGAGACCGAGTTCTGAGAAGAAGCTCTGCAGGCTCGGCTCGTTGTTGCGCCAGATGCCCCCGTTACTGAACCCGTCGAACGTCGTCGTGCCGATGATCGTGCAGATCACTCCGACCGTCCCGGGAAAGATCCGTAGCGAGGTCAGCCCGCTGAGAGGACGGCGCAGACATACCACGCCGTCCTCGTCTCTCACGAGCACAGAGAGCCTCGACATCAGGCCGAAGTAGACACCGAAGCCGTCCGCGCGCGCGCTCCACTCCTCGACGCCGAACAGGCTCATGCCGGCCACCATGACGAGGAAGTAGCCGAGTGAGAGGGCGGCCAGCAGCGAGGGCTGATCGCGGTTGACGTAGACCAGCTCGAGCCAGGCGAAGCCGAGGAGGCCCGCTACGGCCGGCCACATGCCGGCGCGCTCCGGATAGCGCAGCAAGGGCGTTCTCGAGCGCTCGCCTGCGAGCGCTCCTCTCAGCGCGAGGAGCATGCGAGCGCATGTGCGCCATGGGCTGAACGCGCGGAACACATCACCGAAGAGCACGCTGAGCACGGGTATCCCGACCCAGAACACGACATAGATGAAGGTCACCGAGAAGTTGGCGTTCGATTCCTGGGCTCCGGCGAAGCCGCTGTAGAGCACCAGCGAGAACAGCGCCAGCCCGATCAGGCTGGCGAGCCACGCGAGCGCCGGTGGGAGCTTGAACAGCCTGCGCGGGTGCTGCTCCTGCAATTGCGGGGTCATCCAGAGCGTCGAGAGCGCAACGAACGAGACCACCAGCACGATCGCCGCCGCCCAACTGAACAGCCACACCGGGATCGGCAGGTCCGCCTTACCCACGATCCCGTGCGCTTCGGCGGTCACCGGTAGCGCAAGCGCGACTGCGCCGAGCCCGGCCAGCAACCACCGAAGACGACGAGCGGCGATCATCGGCTACAGAGCCGCCTTGCGGCGTGAAGCAGCAAGCGCTCCGAGGCCGGCCAGCAGGCCGAGCGCGCCGAGGATCAATGCGGCGATGCCGAGGCCCTTGCTCGCTCCGCTGCTCGCTGGCTTCACGGCAGCCGGTGTCTGAGCAGGTGTCGCCTGGCTCCCGCGCGTCTGTCCGGCTTCCGGCCCTGCCTCGTGGCCCGCGATGTCCTCGATCACGCCGCCCTTCGCGGTTACGTTGATCCTCGGCGAGGGGTGTTCTGCCGTCAGGGAGGGTTCGATCCAGTGCACGACCTGTCCGTTGCTGTATGTCTGAACGGTCCTGAATTCGAGTGCCTTGCCCGCCGCATTTTCCGGGATCGCCAGCGAGAGCGGAAACTGGATGAACTGCCCGTTGCCCACCTTGCCCAGTGGTCCGGCCCACGTCCACACGATCTGGGAGACCTCGGCGTTGATCGTTTCCCCGTCCTGCGTGATCGGAGCGGCGAGCTTGCTTTCGATGATGCGCGTGCTCCAGCCGGGGACGTTTTCGTAGTCGACGCTGGTAAATCCGGTAGGGAACAGCACGTCGACCTTCCTAACATAAGCGCCTTCCTGCTCCCCGGGTACGCGAACATCGAGCGTCGCGAAGGCTCCAGCCGGGATCGTGTTGGGATGCAAGCTGATGTGCGCCTGTGCCGCCGAGGGCACCGCCAACAGGGCACCACCCGTCGCTAGCAGCGCCAGGGTCGTTCTCGTCTTTTTCATATCGACTCCTATCTATCTGTGGGCGGGTGGCATTTGCCTGGGTTGTTCATCGGATGGGCACCTTCACCGTCTTTGAGAACTCTTCGAATTCCGAGACCCGGTCTGTGATCTCTATGTCCCAGGTCCCTCCAGGTGTCAGCTCGGCTGAGTTGAGCGTGTAGTGGCCGGGACCGGAGAGATTTGCCTTCAGTGGCAGCGGGCCGATGCCCTTTGCGGGGAGCCTGGCGGTGGCCGTCAGTTCCTTGGTCTGTGTGAACTGGGCGCCAGTCTTGACGTCGATCAGGTAGAGGTGGATCGTGTTCAGCCCGACCTTCGCCGGTTCGACGGTCATCTCCAGCTCGGCCGGTCCGATCGTCGTGTTGACGGAGAACGGCCCCGACGCCGCGTCGATCGGCGGCGCATAGCTGATCAGCGCCGCGGTCACACCAAATACGCCCAGCATCAGCGCGAGCTCGCCCCGAATCGTACGGCGCGCCAGCGCGCCCACCCCGCCGGGTGAGCGGCCATCACCCACCAGGCGCCCCAGCATCGGGATCACCTTGCCCCGGTTGACCCAGCCGAGGCCCATCAGCGCCAGCAACAGCGCGACCTTCGCGAGGATCAGTGCGCCGTAGGTGGTGTGGAGCAGGCCGTGAAAGCTCCGCACGTCGATGTAGGCCTGGATCACGCCGGTCACAGCGATCACCACCACCGCGCCGAGCGCGATTGGCGAGAACCGCACCAGCGCCGCGAGCAGCAGCCGGCTGCGCTCGGCCCCCTCGAGCCGGCGCGTCGCCGCGGGCAGCGCGAGCAACAGGCATGCGATCCCGCCAACCCAAACGCTGCCTGCGAGCAGGTGCAGGACGTCGGATCCAAAGAACACCGCCGTCGGGCTCTCGATGCTCGCGTGCCCGGCCAGCGCTGGGGTCATCGCCAGGTACACGCTCCCGAGCGCGAGCAACGCGACGATCGCGCGGGGCGGGCGGCGGCCGAGCGGCCTCGCGGCCAACAGCAGCACGCCCAGCAGCAGCCAGTCGATCGCCCGCGCGCCCCACACCTCGCCGAAGCGGCTTTCCAGCGTGCTGTCGATCACAGAGCCTTTCAGCGAGGCCCATAGCGACACGCCCGCGGCGCTCGCGCCCTGCAGCAGCACGCCGAGCACGCTCACGATCGCCCCGCCCGCGACCGCCACCGCGAACAGCCTGCCGATCCGCGCCGCGAACGCGTCCGCCGCCTGCGACCAGCGCAGCTCGGGGCCCGCCACCGCCGCAAATCCCGGCAGCCACACGAGCAGCAGAAACGCGATCCCCCCCACCATCAGCGCGATCGACAGGTAGTCGAGGCCGCGCACAATGCCGAAGGCGATCCCGGTGATACTGCCGCTCTTGTTGCGGGCGATCAGCCCGGCGACTGTGAACTTAGGAGCGGCGCCGGCGTGGCCGATGCTGAACACCAGCCCGCCGTAGACGATGTGTGTGTCCGCCGAGATCACCCGGTAGGTCGCGGTGTAGGTGCCATCCGGCAGCCCGGACTTCAGCCCGACGCCCAGCCAATGCTCTTTGCCTTCGGGATGGGAGACATCGAGGTTGTCCACCTCGCCTCCCTGCGCGTCATACACCCGGACCGCGCCAAGCGTCCCACCGACGGCCTGGTTGAACTCGAAGGTCACCTCCTTGGGCTGGACAGGAACGGTCGCTCCAGACGCCGGCGAGGTGCCGAGTAGCTGCGCGTGCCCCCACGCCGCGGGAGCGCTCGCGAGCACGCCGGCCGCGGCGAGCACCAGCGCAAGCAAGGTCCTGGGGCGGGACGGGACGCTCACCACGCCTCTTTGACGGGCGCGTCCGAGCGGCGCCGGCGGACGAACAGCACGAGCAGCAGGCCAAGCAGGGCGATCACCGCCAGCGCCACAATCGCGGCGGCGGGTGTCTTCGTGCCGCTCTCGGGAGTCCAGAACAGTTCACCGTTCACCGCGCCCTTGCGCGCGCCGACCTGGATCGGCACCTGCCAGTCGAAGATCTTGGTGCGCTTGCCCTTGTCCTTGACCTGCGGGGGCAGTGCGGGGGACATCCAGTGGATGCGATGGTCGTGCCATTCGAGCTGGCCGGTGCGATCAACGATCGTCCATTGCGGGGTCGCGGCCGGCGACGCCGAGGACGGCACGTTGACGTTGGCGTAGAAGTTCTGGTTGAGGTAGTAGGCCGGCGAGTGCGTGTTGAGCTGCACCGTCCCACCGGCCAGCACGCGCGCATACGGTTCGCCCTGGTAGCCGTAAACCGTGACCGTCTTGCCCGTGTGGTTGCGCAGCACGAGCCGGTCGGCGAACTCCAGCACTTCGAGGCTCAGGCCGCGGACGTTCGGGGCGATGCTCGTGATGTTCGAGCGGTAGTTGTAGTTGCTGCCCTGATCATTGATCGGGCTGCCGCTCTCCTTCACGGGAGCCGGTGCGCTGCTCTGCGCTTGCGCCGCGACCGGGAGCCCCAGCAGCAGGGCGCCGAGCGCGGCGATGACGGAACGACGGGACATGAAGGCTCCTCGCGTAGTGCCTGTACGGGGGTACACAGAGGGCCCACCACGCGGGACAGGGAACGCCCGTCGCAGTGGACCTCAAGGACGAGCAGCCGACGCCCTGAACAGGGCGGGAAGGAGCTAGCTCGCCAAGTGAAGCGCGGGCGGCGGGCGCTCCGCCAGGGAGTAGCCGATCAACTCGCCCCCACGCACGACCAAGAGCGTCGCGCGACGCTGCACGGGCAAAGACGAAAGAGGTCGCGGCCAACGCACACGCCGCTCGCTACGCAGTGCGAGGAGAACACGCTCACCCGGATAGCGCCGGGCGAGCAGCGGCAGAACCAGCGCAATCGCTGGCAGGAGGCACAGGATGGCGTGGAGCAAGGCGGCCAACTCTACCCGACATGCTCGCTGAGCAGCCGCTGTATCGCCCGCCGTCCGCAAGGGAGCTCCTCGCCGCGTACCCTGCGTGGCAGTGGCAATCGTCCCCCTCGCGGTCTCCACCGGCATCGAGTCGGCCCTGCAGCTGGGCCCGCTGCTGATCCTCGGTGTTCTCTACGCGCGACGGGTCCGGACGCTCGCAGCCGGGCGGGCGGGCGGGCATACCGTTCCCGGCTGGCGCCAGGCGTGCTTCTACTCGGGATTCGTCGTCATCGCAGCAGCACTGACGTCACTCGGCAAGGGCAGCCAGGAACTCCTGCTGGTGCACATGGTCGAGCACCTCCTGCTCGGAGACATCGCCGCGCTGCTGATCGTCCTTGGGCTCACCGGGCCGCTGATCGCGCCGATTCTTCGGATAGGCGTCTTCGACCGCCTACGTGTGCTCGCCTACCCCGCAGTGGCATTCCCACTCTGGGCATTGGACCTATACCTGTGGCATCTGCCTGTCCTCTACCAGGCTGCCCTGCGCCACTCCGGCATACACGCGCTCGAGCACGCAATGTTCCTCGGCTTCGGCATCAATATGTGGATGTGTTTGTTCGGGCCGCTGCCCATGCCGGCGTGGTTTGGAAATCTCGGCAAGCTCGCCTACATCGTTGCCGTACGCCTGACAGGCACGGTGCTCGGAAACATCTTCTTGTGGTCTGGCACCGTGTTCTACCCCTTCTACAACCACGGCGACGCCCTTTGGCACATCTCCCCGCTTGCCGACCAGAACATTGCGGGGGCGACCATGATGGTGGAGGAGAGCATCCTCACGCTATGTCTGTTCTGCTGGCTCTTCCTGCGCACCGCCCGAGAGGGCGAGGAACGCCAAGACCTGCTCGACTTTGCAAACGCGCGAGGGCTGGAGCTGAGCGAGGAGCGCGCCACGCGCGCGGTCGCAGCTGGCAGAGGCGCCGACCTGCGCCAGCGGATCGAGAGAGGCGCCGAGGCGACCGATCGCCCGTAGCCGCCCGCGCACACTCAGGCGTGGTGAGCCTTGCCCGGCCTGCCGCTATCTGGAGGCCAGCAGCGGCACATCATGGGCAACTTCCTTCGGTGTGAAGTTGGCCGCATAAATGGTCATCCGCTTGCCAGAGGCAGTGATCCCGTAGATCAGACCGGAGTGGTTGACGAACTGGGGCTGCTGGACATCCTGTTCGGAGCCGACCCCCCAGGACTTCCACACACGCGCGAGCTGGGAGGCCGAACCAATCAGGTACTGCATGTGACCCGTCATTTCGTGACGGGCCAGGAAAGTGGAAACGGCCTTGGGTGTGTCCCCGCGCGGGTCAACAGAGACAGCGATGATCTGCACTTTTGAGCTGACCGCGGCGCCCATCAGAGTCTGAGCGTTGTGCAGGTTCGCCGTGATCAGGGGACAGACGTCCGGGCAATGGGTGTAGAGGAACGTGACGAGCACCGCCTTACCGCGGTAAGAGGCGATATTCACGGGCTGGCCGAGATAGTTGCGCAGCGCAAGCGGTGGGGCGGGCGCCACTGGTGAGAGCAGGGCCTGGGCGTCGAAGTTGGCGTGTCTGGCCTGCGCCCTCGAGGCGGGCGACGAGGAGCCGCCGGCGGTGAGCAGCGCGACGCCGCCCGCGATCACGACGAGCACCACGAGCGAGAGCAGCAAACGGAAGTCCATGCGCCCCCCACGCCGCATATCGGCTGGCTCGGTGGGTGGAGCTGGCGCGGCAGCCGTCATGCTCCCTGAACCCTAACAACGCTCGCCACGCCCAGCGCCAATGGAGGCGGCGCGGTCCATGGCCCGCGCAGGGAGCGCCGCGACGCCGCGGGCCGCGCCTGCGCTTCCAATCTCAGCCCGCGACCCGCTCGAGCACCTCAGCGGGCACGTCAAAGTTCGCGTGGACCGCATCCACGTCGTCCAGCTCTTCCAATACGTCTATGAGCCCCATCAGCGTCTTAGCCTGTCCTTCGTCGATCGGCACGAGACTCGATGGCCGGTAGGCCATCTCCGCCCTCTCCATCTCGATTCCGGCCTCCTCGATGCTCTTGCGAACGGCGGTGAAGTCCGCCGGTTCGGTGATCACCTCGAAGGCGCCTTCATCCCAGGATATGTCCTCGGCGCCGGCCTCCACAGCCACCATCAGCTCATCTTCGGAGTAGCGCCCGGCGTCGATCACGATCGTGCCCTTCTTGTCGAACAGGTAAGCCACCGAGCCCGGCTCGCCGAGACTGCCGCCGTGCTTGGAAAACGCGTGCCTGACCTCCGCGCTGGTGCGATTGCGGTTCTCAGTCAGCGCCTCGATCAGCACCGCGACGCCTCCCTGGCCGTAGCCCTCATACAGCACGCTCTCGATCGCGTCGGCCTCCCCTCCCTCGCCTGTGCCCTTGGCGATGGCGCGTTCGATGTTGTCCTTGGGCATCGAGGCTTCCTTGGCCTTGCGGATTGCCAGATCGAGCGCCGGGTTGCCATCGGGATCGCCACCGCCGTCGCGCGCGGCGACCGTGATCGCCCGCGTGAGCTTGGAGAAGTGCGCGCCCCTGCGCGAGTCCACGATCGCCTTCTTGTGCTTGATGCTCGCCCACTTGGAGTGTCCTGACATGAGACACAGCTTAGGATGCGAGACCTCATGGCGACCGTCTCAGCAGACATCTTCAAGGCATACGACATCCGCGGCCTGTATGGCGAGCAGATCGACGGCGACGTGGCCGAGCAGATCGGCCGTGCCTTCGCGCGCGTGCTCTCTCGGCTCTCCGGCAAGCCCGTCGCGGAGCTTCGCATCGGATTGGGGCGCGACATGCGCCTCACCGCTCCCGAGCTCATGGCACGCTACCGCGAGGGGCTTCTCTCCGAGGGGACCAACGTGCTCGACGCCGGTCAGGTTGGCACAGAGATGCTCTACTACCTCGTCGGCTCACGGGGCCTCGACGGCGGGCTGATGTGCACCGCTTCGCACAACCCCGCCGCCTATACCGGCGCGAAGCTCGTGCGTGAGGGCGCCCTCCCTCTCTCCGGTGAGTCGGGCATTCAGGACATTCGCCGCATGATCGATATGGGCCTTCCTGCGGACGAGGACTCCATGGATGAGAGCCCACCCCCCCGGGGAGCATCGGAGGAGGTGGATCTGTACGCCGAGTTTCAATCCGCCCTCCTTTCCTTCATCGACCCCTCGGCTGTCCGGCCCTTGAAGGTCGTGGTCGATGGCGGCAACGGCATGGCCGGCCCGATGGTTGGGCCGCTGCTCGAGCGCCTTGGCCTCGAGGTGATCGAGACCTGCTGGACGCCCGACGGCAACTTTCCCGAGCACGAGCCCAACCCCCTGCTCCCGGAGAACCGCGCCTTCATCATCGAGCGGGTACTCGCCACCGGCGCAGATCTGGGGATTGCCTGGGACGGTGACGCCGACCGTTGCTTCTTCATCGACGACACCGGCGCGTTCGTCGACGGCGACTTTCTCACCGCGCTGCTCGCCGAGTCATTGCTCGCAAAAAGATCGGACCCCATCCACCCCGAGGCGATCCTGTATGACGTGCGCGCCTCCCGGGCGGTGCCCGACACCGTCACGCGGGCCGGCGGCACCCCCCACATCAACCGCGTGGGCCACGCCTTCTTCAAGACGCGCATGCGCAACGAGGGCTCGCTGTTCGGCGGCGAGGTCTCCGGGCACTATTACTTCCGCGACTTCTACTGTGCGGACTCCGGCACGATCCCCGCGCTGCTCGTGCTGGAGTTGCTCTCGCGCACCGGGAAGTCGATGTCCGAGCTCCTCGCGCCCTACCGCTCGCGCTACTTCATCTCCGGCGAGATCAACTCCGAGGTCTCCGACCCCGCCGGAAAGATGCAGGAGATCGCCGCACACTACGCAGACGCCGAGCAGAAAGAACTCGACGGCATCTCGATCGACTACCCCGGCTGGCACTTCAACGTGCGGCCCTCCAACACCGAGCCGCTCCTGCGCCTCTGCCTCGAGTCGCTCGTCTCACCGCAGGACATGGAACGCCGCCGTGACGAAGTCCTGGCGTTGATCCGCTCGTGATAGACGAAACCGGCCGCTGCTCGTGAACGATGACGCACCGCCGGACGGACCCGGTGAGGAGGCGCTACTCGATCAGGCTGAGAAAGCGGGCATCCACCGCCTGGCGATCCCCACCCCCTTTCAGGTCGGTCGCATCAACGCCTACCTGATCGAGGACTCCCCTCTCACCCTCGTTGACTGCGGCCCCAACTCGGGCAAGGCCTTGGACGAGCTCGAACAGGCCCTCACCGCGCGCGGTCACGCGATCGAGGACATCGAACTGCTGATCATCACCCACCAGCACATCGACCACTTCGGCTTGGCCTCGATCCTCGCGCGGCGCTCCGGCGCCGAGGTCGCGGCGCTCGCCCCGCTCGTCCCCTACCTGCGCGACTTCCGCGAAGCGACCGAGCTCGACGACCGCTTCGCCGGGCAGATGATGCTCCTGCACGGCATCCCCGCCGACGTCGTCACCGCGCTACGGACCGTCTCCGCGAGCTTTCGCGCCTGGGGGTCGGCCGTCGATGTCACACGGCCCCTGCACGACGGCGAGGAGTTGCACCTGCGCGACCGCACGCTGCGCGTGCTCCACCGGCCCGGCCACAGCCCCTCCGACACCGTCTTGCACGACGAGGCCCGCTCGATCCTGCTCGCGGCCGACCATCTGATCAAGCACATCTCCTCCAATCCGCTGATCTCACGACCCCTTGATGCCGAGCCGGACTTCACCGGACCCCGGCCACGGGCCCTGGTCGATTACATAGCCTCGCTGCAGCTCACGCGTGCTCAAGACCTGTCCCTCGTCCTCCCAGGCCACGGCGAGCCGATCTCAGACCACGTCACGCTGATCGACCGGCGCCTGCGCATGCACCGCCGCCGCGCCGAGAAGATCCACGGTCTGATCGCCGCCCAGCCCCGCACCGCACACGAGATCGCCCAGGAGCTATGGGGCAACGTCGCCGTCACACAGGCCTATTTGACGCTGTCGGAGGTGCTCGGCCACGTCGACCTCCTGCTGCGCGACGCCCTCGTCGTGGAAGCCGAGGACGGTGGCATCGTCCGCTTCCAGGCCGCCTAGACCCTAGCCGCGAACCCCGTCCAGGAACAGGCGGTGCACGCGGTCATCGTTGGTCAGCTCGGCGTGGAATGCCACCGCGAGCATGCGGCCCTCGCGCGCGGCCACCGGGTGACCATCCACCTCGGCGAGGATCTCCACGGCCGGGCCGTGCTCGGCTATCCAGGGCGCGCGGATGAAGATGCCGCGCACCGGCGGGCCGTGGAGTCCCCCTAGCTCCACGTCGGCCTCGAAGCTGTGCAGCTGACGGCCGAAGGCGTTGCGCTCGGCGCGTATATCCATCAGAGCCAAATGGTCGCGGTCGAGCATGATCAGGCCCGCGCACGACCCAAGCACCGGCACCCCCTCGCGCACCAGCTCCGCGATCGGGCCCGCGAGGCCCTCGCGGGCGATGCCGAGAGTCATCGTTGTCGACTCCCCACCCGGGATCACGAGACCGTCAAGCCCCTCGAGGTCCTGCGGCACGCGGACCTGACGGGTTTCGGCCCCCAGCCCCCAGAGCACCCGCTCATGCGCATCGAACCCGCCCTGCAGGGCCAGGACGCCGATCATTGACGCCGCCCAGCGAAGCTCATCGGGTCTCCTACCAGCCGCGCTGGGCCAGTAGCTGCCCATCCTCCAGCTTCGAGCTCTCGAGGCTGTCCATCGGAGTGCCCAGCCCTTTCGAGGCCTGTACGACGCGCTCGGCGTCCTGCCAATGAGTGGTCGCCTCGACGATTGCACGCGCCCGCGCCGGCGGGTCTGCTGACTTGAAGATCCCCGATCCCACGAACACACCTTCGGCGCCGAGGGCCATCATCAGGGCCGCATCTGCGGGGGTTGCGATACCGCCCGCGCAGAACAGCACCACCGGCAAACGGCCCGCCTGGGCCACTTCGCGAACCAGCTCGAGCGGTGCCGGAAGCTCCTTCGCCGCGCTCGCCAGCTCGTCATCGCCGAGCGTGTGCAGGCGCTTGATTTCGCCCGTGATCTGGCGCATGTGGCGAACGGCCTCAACGATGTCGCCGGTGCCGGCCTCGCCCTTGGAGCGGATCATCGCCGCGCCCTCGCCAATCCGCCGCAGAGCCTCGCCGAGGTTCGTCGCGCCGCACACGAACGGGACCTTGAAGCCCCACTTGTCGATGTGGTTGTGCTCGTCCGCGGGCGTGAGCACCTCTGACTCGTCGACGTAGTCCACCTCCAGGGACTCGAGCACCCGCGCCTCCATGAAGTGCCCGATGCGGGCCTTGGCCATCACGGGAATGCTCACGGCCTGCTGGATTCCAGCGATCATCTCCGGGTCGGACATTCGCGCCACGCCCCCATCGCGGCGAATGTCCGCCGGGACACGCTCCAGGGCCATCACCGCCGCGGCCCCCGCCTGCTCGGCGACGCTCGCCTGCTCTGCGGTCACGACGTCCATGATCACCCCGCCCTTCAGCATCTCCGCCAAGCCGGTCTTGACCAGAAATGTCGCCTCGTCACGCATACGAGGAGTCTAGCCTGAGCAGGGCGCGCTACTTGAGCCGAAAGGCCTTGATGCGGTCGTCGTACTGAGCTGAGTCCTGCGCGTACACGCCGTATGCAAGGGCTTGGATGAGGCTCAACAGCGCGGTGTGGGAGCGCACGTAGGCCGGGCTGTTGGAGGAGTAGTAGAGCTTGATCTGCGCGAGCTTCGCGACCTCGGAGAGGGTCGCGTCGGTGATCGCCGCCGTATGCGCCTTGCGATGGCGCGCCAGCTTCATCGCGCGCACGACCAGCGGGTGCGGGCGGCCCGCCGAGAGGCCGATCACGAGAGTGTTCACATCGATCCGCCCGAGGCGGCTGAGGGCCTCCTGAGAGGGGCTTGCCACGACATCCACGCACAGGTCCAGCAGCATCAGCAAATGTCTCAGGTAGCTCGCGAAGAAAGCCATCTGGTCGGTGCCGGCGACGAGCACCTTCTCAGCGCTCACGATCGCCTCGATCAGCGCCTCGACCGAGCTGCGGGAGACCTTCCGCGCGGTCTCCTCGACGTTCAGGTGATCGGCCGTGAGCGCCGTCTCGAACTCGTTCTGGTCGAGCGAGAACAGCGGCGCGGAAGATGAGGCCCCGCCCACCCCGCCGCTCTTGGGCTCGGCCTTGGTGTGCACGCGGCGGTATTCCTCGCGTGCGGCGGCCTGCAGCTCAGGGAAGCCCTCGAAACCGAGCGCTTGGGAGAAGCGCACGACCGTCGAGCTGGAC
Organism: Solirubrobacteraceae bacterium; assembly: GCA_035940195.1. Classification (GTDB taxonomy): domain Bacteria; phylum Actinomycetota; class Thermoleophilia; order Solirubrobacterales; family Solirubrobacteraceae; genus Palsa-744. The sequence continues at coordinate 10,270 of DASZFC010000077.1, read as the reverse complement.
GTGTTTGCGCGGCGGGCCAGCTCCTCCGCCGTTTGGAACGCCGCCTCGTCGAGGTGATCGACGATGTATTGGGCCACGTCCTTCTGCGAGCGTGAGCACTCGTCAAAGCGCGCCTGGATGTACTTGGACAGGCTCTGGTGCTCGCTGGTGCCACCGGCCGGGGGCACACTGCCCTTGGCGGTGGGCCGCCCAGCCTTTGGGCGATCCGCAGTTGGGGTGGCGACACGCTTCATCGGCGCTTCTCTTCGACGTCCCCGCCTCTCACTCCTGCCAGATAGGGTCCCCGGCTGTATGCGGCGCGCCCTGTTCGAAGATGTACACGAGGACTTCCGCGCTAGCTTTCGCACATTCCTGGAGCGCGAGGTGCTCGGCGATGAGGGCCGCTACGGACAGTGGGAGCGCGCAGGGATCGTGCCGCGCGAGGTCTTCGCCAGGGCAGGCCGTGGCGGCTTTCTCGGGATGGCAGTACCCGAGCGCTACGGCGGCGCGGGCGCGGGCGACTTCCGCTTCAACCTCCTCATCGGCGAGGAGTGCCAGCGCGCGGGCGTTGCCAGCTTCGGGCTGGGGATCACGCTGCACAACGACATCTGCCTGCCGTACTTCCTCTCCTACTGCACCGGCGAGCAGCGCGAGCGCTGGCTGGGCGGGATCGCCTCCGGTGAGCTGATCACGGCGCTCGCGATGACCGAGCCCGGCGTCGGGTCCGACATCGCGTCGATGTCCACGCGCGCACGGCGCGAGGACGATCACTACGTGGTGGACGGCACGAAGACGTTCATCACGAACGGAATCAACGCCGATCTGGTGATCGTGGCGGTCAAGACCGACACTTCAGAGCGCCATCGCGGCATCAGCCTGGTCGTGATCGAGCGCGGCATGGATGGGTTTGAGCGCGGTCGTAACCTGGAGAAGATCGGCCAGCACGCCCAGGACACCGCCGAGCTGTCGTTCTCGGAAGTGCACGTGCCGGTCGCGAACCTGCTCGGTGAGGAGGGCCAGGGCTTCCTCTACCTCGTCTCCAACCTCCCCCAGGAGCGCCTGTCGATCGCGGGCTCGGCTGTCGCGGCCGCGGAGGCGGCACTTGGCTGGACGCTCGATTACGTGCGCGAGCGCAAGGCGTTCGACCAGCCGATCGGCTCGTTTCAGAACTCGCGCTTTACGCTCGCGGAGCTACAGACCGAGATCGCGATCGCACGCGTGTTCGTCGACCGTTGCGTGCAGGCGCTGAACGCGGGTGAGCTCACGGCCGAGGACGCGGCGATGGCGAAGTGGTGGTGCACAGAGCTCCAGGGACGCGTTGCCGACCGCTGCCTGCAGCTGCACGGCGGCTATGGCTACATGCTCGAGTACCCAATCGCGCGCGCCTACGCCGACGCGCGCGTGACGCGCATATACGGCGGCGCCAACGAGATCATGAAGGAGATAGTGGGCCGTTCGATGGGGCTTTGAGCCGCTCGGCCAGCCCCACGAAATAATCGAGCGAATTCGGGTTGGCAAGCGACTCGATGCTGGCCGCCTGGGCAGGCGGTGAGCCCATCAGGATCTTCTTGACGGGCACCTCGAGGATCTTGTTGGAGAGGGTGCGGGGAATCTCTGAAACGGCGAACACGTCGTTGGGGACGTGCCGCGGAGAGCAATCCTCTCGGATTCGCCGCTTGATTTGCGCCGTCAGGTCCTCGTCGAGGGCCACGCCGGGGGCAAGCACGACAAACAGCGGCATCCACAACTCGCCATCGGAGCGCGGCACATCCACCACGAGCGCATCGAGGACCCCGGCAACGGCGAGCACCGCGCGGTAGATCTCGCTCGTGCCCATGCGCACACCCTGGCGGTTGATCGTCGAGTCCGAGCGGCCGTAGATGACCGCGCCGCCACGCGGTGTGATGCGGATCCAGTCGCCGTGGCGCCACACGCCGGGGAACATCTCGAAGTAGCTCTCCCGCAAGCGCTCTCCGCAGGGGTCGTTGACGAAGTAGAGCGGCATCGAGGGGAGCGGCTCGGTCAGCACGAGCTCCCCGACCTCATCCTGAAGGCTGTTTCCCTGCTCGTCCCATGCCTCCACCGCGCAGCCGAGCGCGCGGCACTGCAATTCGCCCTCGTAGACGGGCAGCAGCGGGCAACCGGCCACGAACGCGGTGCACACGTCCGTGCCGCCGCTCGTGGAGAACAGCCACACGTCCGGCTTGACGTGTCCGTACACCCACTCGAAGCTCTCTGGCGCAAGCGGCGAGCCGGTCGAGCCGAGCGCGCGCAGCGCGCGCAGGTCGTGGTCGCGGCCCGGCTCGATCCCCGCCTTCTCACTGCTCGCTAAGAGGCCCGCGCTGACGCCCATGCAGGTCATCCCGGTGCGCTCGGCGAGATCCCACAGGACGCCGAGATCCGGATGCCCCGGGCTGCCGTCATAGAGGACGATCGCGGCGTCAGACAGCAGGCAGCCGACGAGGAAGTTCCACATCATCCAGCCGGTCGTCGTGAACCAGAACATGCGGTCGCCGGGGTGCAGATCGAGATGCAGCCGCTTCTTGAGCTGCTCGAGGAGGATCCCGCCGTGGCCCTGGACGATCGCCTTGGGCAGGCCTGTGGTCCCGGAGGAGTAGAGAACCCAGAGGGGGTGATCGAAGGGGACCTGCTCGAAGACGAGCTCGGTTTGGGATCCCCCCTCCAGCAGCTCCTCCCAGTCGAGGGCTCCGTCGAGAGTCGCGGCCTGGTCCAGGTAGGGGAGCAGGACGGTGTGCTCGACGGTCGGCAGCTCGGCGAGAATCGCGTTGACGTTGGCGGTGCGGTCGAAGTCCTTGCCGCCGTGGCGATAGCCGTCGACGGCGAGCAGCACCTTCGGCTCGATCTGGGCGAAGCGATCGATCACACTGCGAGCGCCGAACTCGGGGGCGGCGCTCGAGTAGATCGCGCCGATGCTGGACACCGCGAGGAAGGCGATCAGCGTCTCGGGGATGTTGGGCATGTAGGCGACGACGCGGTCCCCTCGCCCCACGCCGAGCGCACGCAGACCGCCGGCCACGGCGGCCACCTGCGCAGTGAGCTCGCCCCAGGTGATCTCACTCAGCTCCCGTAGCTCGGAGGTGTGCAGTACCGCGATTTGACTGGGATCCCGCCCACCCCGTCCGCCGGCGCGCAGGAGGTTCTCCGCGTAGTTGAGCTCGGCCCCCGAGAACCACCTCGTGCCGGGCATCTCGTGTGAGTCCAGGACCCGCTCGTACGGCTTGGACGCGCGCACGCCGAAGAACTCCCAAACCTCCGCCCAGAAATCCTCCAGCTCATCCACCGACCACTGCCACAGCTCGTTGTAGCCGGCAAACGTGCGACCGCGGCGCTCTGAGGCCCAGCGCATGAAGCGCGTCATCTCAGCACGCTCGCGCCACCCCGCCGGCGGCGTCCACAACGGGGTCCGGGCAGCTTTCACCGACATCGCAGCCATTATGCTCGCTCGTTGTGGACGCTTCCTCCCTGCGCGGCGAGTTCCCTGTCCTTCAGCGTCTCGCCTATCTCAACGCGGGCACCGACGGGCCGCTGCCCGCACGCGCCGCAGCCGCAGCCACCGAGATGCTCCAACTGGAGCTCGAAGAGGGACGGGCGCAGGCTCATTTCGAGCGCCGGAAAGAGCTGACCGAAGAGCTCCGCGGCGCCTACGCGGCGGAGCTCGGCTGCGGCCCGGCGGACGTGGCGGTAACGACGTGCACCACCGAGGGCATCGCCGTGACGGTCGGTGGCCTTGGACTCGGCCGCGGCGATGAGATCCTGACGAGCGACGAGGAGCATCCCGGGCTGCTGGGAGCCCTCGGCGCAGCGCGCTCGCTGAACGGCGTGGAGGTCCGTGAAGTGCCACTGCCGGAGATCGCCGAAGCTGCCGGTGAGCGCACTCGCTTGATCGCCTGCTCGCACGTCGGCTGGATGAGCGGGCTGGTGGCGCCCGCCGAGCTCGCGGAGCTGGACGTCCCGGTCCTGCTCGATGGCGCTCAGGGCATCGGCGCGGTCGACGTCGACGTGCAGGTACTCGGCTGCGACGCCTACGCCGGCGCCGGGCAGAAGTGGCTCTGCGGACCCGACGGTACAGGCTCTTTGTACGTCACGCCGGCCCTGCGCGAGCGGCTCGCGGTCTCCCGGCGCGGCTACGGCAACCTTGCCGACCCGAGCGCCGGGCTCGATGCGCAGCCCCACGAGGACGCCCGCCGCTTCGACAGCCTCGCGCTGAGCGCCGAGACCCTCGCATGTGCGCTGGCGTCGGTCCGGGTGCTGGAGGCGGCCGGCTGGAGCGAGGTGCACGCGCGGGCCAGCATGCTCGCGGCTCACCTGGCCGAGCTGCTCACCGAGCACGGCCGGGTGGTGGCGCCTCGCGGAGAGAGCACGCTGGTCTCCTTCTCGAGCGCGGACCCGGAGACAGAGCGAGCGCGGCTGGCCGATGCAGGGGTGATCCTGCGTAACATCCCGGGGCGAGGATGGCTGCGAGCGTCCGTCGGGGCGTGGAACAGCGAGGACGACCTCGAGCGGCTGTTGGCGATGCTCCCCCGATGACCGCGTCTGGACAGAGGACCCCAGCCCTCACGCCCACCGTCACGGATGCCGCCCGCACCCCCTTGGAGGCAGGCCGCGGGCGAGTACGGCTAGCACCAGCGAACCTCGCCCTCGCGGCCGTGCTCGCACTGTCAGCCGTACTGAACATTCACCGCATCTCCCAGAACGGCTACGGCAACATCTTCTACTCGGCTGGCGTGAAGTCGATGCTGCGCTCACTGCACAACTTCCTGTTCGTGTCCTTCGACCCCGGCGGGCTGATCATGGTCGACAAGCCGCCGCTCGGCCTGTGGCTGCAGGCGGTGAGCGCGAAGCTGTTCGGCTTCTCCTCGCTCAGCTTGTTGCTGCCAGAGGCGATCGCCGGGGTGCTGGCGGTCGCGCTCCTCTACCGCATGCTCGCGCGGCGTCTGGACCCGATGGCCGGGCTCGCCGGCGCGCTCGTGCTGGCCGTTTTTCCGTCGTTCGTCGCGATCTCGCGCACGAACAACGTTGACGCACTGTTGATCCTGCTGATGATCCTCGCCTGCGAGGAGAGCCTGCGGGCGATCGAAACTGGCCGCTGGCGCACGCTGCTGTGGAGCGGCGTGCTCGTGGGGCTGGCGTTCAACACAAAGACGCTGGCCGCCTACCTCGTCGTGCCGGGCATCGCAGCCGCCTTCCTGCTCTGCGCGCCGGGATCCTGGCCGCGCCGCGCCGCGCAGCTGCTGACGGCGGGTCTCGTGATGGTCGCTGTCTCCTTCTCCTGGATGGCCGCCGTAGAACTGACCCCGGCCTCCCAGCGCCCGTTTGTCGGCAGCTCCACGGACAACACGGAGCTCGGCCTGACGTTCAGCTACAACGGCTTCGGGCGCGTCGGCGGGCAGACGGGAGGCCCGGGACAGATCCCGGTCGGCGCCGGCGGCCTCGCGCGCACCGTCAGAGCACCGAAAGGCCGGGGCGGACCCCATCCCTCCCGCAGATCCCAGCCCGTCCGGCATTCCTCCGCGGGCTCGCCGGCCGTGAGGAACCGCAACCCGATCCCGTTCGGCGGCCCGGTTGGGCCGTTTCGGCTGTTCGGCCTCGGCCTCGGCGACCAGGGGGCGTGGATGCTCCCATTCGCCCTGGCTGGGCTGCTTGCGTTCGCACTGCTCCTGCTCGGTGCTCAGAGACCGGCCGGGGCGCGTGACCGGCGCCTTGCCGTCCTGATCGTGCTCGGCGGCTGGTTCGCCTGCGAGGCAGCTGTTCTCAGCCTGTCGAAGGGGATTGTCCACCCCTACTACGTCTCGGCTCTTGGACCCGGGGTCGCGGCGATGGCCGGCGCCGGGGTATTCGCGTTCGCCCGGTTCGCGCGGCGGCGGGACTGGCGCCTGCTGCTGCTTGCATGTGCGGTCGCGGCGACGGTCCCGGTACAGCTCTCACTGCTGCACAAGGCTCATTACATGCCGTGGTTCACCGTGCCGCTGATAGGCGGTGCGGTCCTCTGCCTGGGCGGGCTGTTGCTGTGCCGCACGGCCGTGCCCGCGGTCGCCCTGACGCTCGGGGTTCTGCTCCTCGCGCCAGCCGCCTACTCCTCCACGAACTGGCTCGCCCCGGTGCAGTCGACATTCCCGGCGGCTGGGCCCCGTCAGGCCGCGGGCGCCGGCGGCGTGGGCGTGGGCGGCGAGCACAAGAGCGTGGATGACGCGCTGCTGCGCTACGTCGCCAGCCACCGGCCCGGGACGCGCTGGTCAGTGCTCACGGACGCTGCCAATACCGCCTCGCCGATGATCCTGCTCGGGAGCGACGCCGGCTCGCTCGGAGGCTTCAGCGGCACCGACCCGGCGCTCGACGGGCGCGGCCTGGCGCGGTTGGTCGCCCGCGGGCAGGCGCGCTATGTGTTGCTCGGCGGAGAGTTCTCCACGCGCGGCGGCAACGGCGCCACCGCGGCGGTGCAGCGTGCCTGCGCCGTCGTGCCCACGAGCGCCTGGCTACCGGGCGGCCTACAGGCCTTCGGCCTCATCCTGTTCGACTGCGCCGGGCGCGAGCGCGGGCTGGAAGTTGCGTAGGGACTCCGGCGCCCTTCAGGCGGCGACGGAGAGCTCGCGATGGAAGGCGCGAGCGAACAGCTCGGCCTCACGGCTGGCCGCCCAGCGGGGAACGGCCGGCTCGCCATCGGCGAGCAAGCGAAGCTCGACGGTGCCGTTGCTGAGGGCGATGCTCGTGCTGCGCACGAGCTGATCGCGCGAGCGCTCGAGGTCCTCGGCCAGGCGCAGCAGCACCGCGCAGCGATTCAGGCGCGCCTCATCGGCGGGCTCGAACAAGGCGGCCAGCGGTCCCGGCTCCGGCATCCCCTTGCGGTGGTAGCGGGCAGCCTGTGCGATCGTCGCTACCTCCACGGGCGAGAACCCCGGCAGCCCGCCGTTGAGGATCAGATAGCGCGAGTGCTTGTGGTGGTCGTCGTAGTCGACTGACATGCCGATGTCATGCAGCATGCAGGCTGCCCACAACAGCTCGCGCTCACGGGCATCACCATCGTGCAGACCGAGGCCGGCGAGCTCGTCGAACATGCCAAGGGCCAGCGCGGCGACGTGCTGGGTGTGCGCGGCATCGACGTTGTAACGGGCCGCCAGGTTCATGACGCTCGTACGCCTGAGGTCAGTGAACAGAGGTTGCTCGCAATGACCCAGCAAACGCTCGAAGAACACCCCCTCACGCAGCCCAGCCTCGGTCACTTCGAGGCCATCGAAGCCGCCAGCCTGAAGCACTCCCTGTACGACGAGCGCTCCGGCGAGGATCAGGTCAGCGCGGGCCGGCTTGATGCCCGGGACTGTGCTTCGCTCCGCCACAGGCAGCGAGGCGAGCCGCTCCACCAGCTCGTCGAGGGCCTCGCGCTCGATAACCATGCCCTGCACACCGTTGGACGGCAGTCCCGCGGCACGCTGGGCCGCGGTGGCGAGGCTGCGCACGGTCCCGCCGATTCCCACGAGGCGCCCGCGGGCCCTCCCCCCCGCGGCCTCTGTGAGCCAGGCCGCGCTCTGAAGCCCGGAGGAGATGTGCTCGCGAAGTTCCTCCAGTTGCTTGCGCTTGGCCGGCCCGTTGGGCGGCAGGAAGCGCTCGCTCATCCGCACCGTGCCAAGCCGCCAGGAGCCCGTCTCGCGAGCAAGGCGATCCATGACACGGACGAGCTGCATCGAGCCCCCGCCGAGATCCAGCACGAAGCCGTCGCTGATCGTTGTCGAATTGACCGCCGCCAGATACCCGTAGCGCGCCTCCTCCTCGCCGCTGAGCACGCGGATTGGAAGCCCAGAGCGCTCCCGTGCCCGGGCGAGGAAGTCCCCGGCGTTCTCAGCGTCGCGAATGGCGCTCGTGGCGAGGGCGTCGACCTCATCTGCCCCGAGGCGGCTTGCGCGGCAGAAGTGAGCGAACACGTCCAGCGTCGCCAGCGCCCGCTCCATCGGCTCCTCCCCCAGGCGCCCACTCGCCATCAGCCCCTCACCGATGCGGACCGGCTCATAGATCTCATCCGTGCGCCGCCACCAGCCCGCACCCGCCATGAAGACCACGAGCCGAAACGAGTTCGACCCCAGATCGATGACCGCAAGCCGCTCGTTTGGCTGCATGCGATGAGCGTATTGGTCTGACCGGAAGGCTTAGAAACCGTCCGCGCTGCGCTGCGCGGCAGATCGACGCGTGTCTACTGCGATGGAGCCGGACTTATCGAATCTTCGCCATGTGCCGATTCCTACAGTCGAGATGACCGATAACCACTCGAGCCCAGGAGCCGGTCACGCGCTCCTCCCGACACCGCCGTCCGCTCTGCAGGAGTCCTCGGAGGATCTCTGCCGCCTTGGCGAGGCACTGAAGGGGCGAGCCGAGGATGTGCTCAACCTGACCGTCGTGCGCACCGCGGGATCGGGCGAAGCGGTCGACGCTGTGGTTCAGGGCAGCTTCGAGACAATCTCGAGGAGCTCCACGATGGCGGTAGCCCGGTGGATCGCGGGGGAGGGCATCGAGGTGGCGGTCGAGGCCGGCCGGGAAACCTGGGAGATCTTCGGCGAGCTGGCGGCCCACCGCGCGGCGTCGCTGAACGAGGTGACCAGCCGCTGTTTCTCCTGGCGCAACGTGATGGCCGAGGTATTGCACGAGAGCGCAATAGAACTGGAGGTCTCACCGGAGGCGCTCTCCCAGGCCTTGAGCATCCTGCAGCTGAGCCTCGAGTTCAGCCTCGTGCGGATGTGCGAGTGCTTCGAGGCTGAGCGCCAGCGAACCGATGAAGAGCTCACAAGGCGCGAGGAGGAGCTGTCATTCATGGCGACCCACGATGCCCTGACCGGGCTCCCGAACCGGACGCTGATTCTCGATCGTGTCGAGCAGATGCTCGCGCGCTCGCGCCGCAGCCAAACGCCAGTGGCGGCGCTGTTCGTCGACCTCGACAACTTCAAGTCCATCAATGACACGCTCGGACACGGTGTCGGCGATGAACTCCTGCGAGCGGTCACCGCGCGGCTCGGCGGCGTGATCCGCGAAGCCGATGCACTGGGGCGCCTCGGCGGCGACGAGTTCGTGGTGATCTCCGAGGAGCTCTCGCTTGCAGCGGGCCCCGAGCTCGTCGCCGAGCGTCTGCTCGATGCGCTCAAGCAACCGTTCAAGCTCGGAGCAAACAAGGAGACTCACCTGACCGTGACGGCGAGCATCGGGATCGCAGCGGGAGACCACACCTCCGCCGAGGAGCTCCTGCGCAACGCGGACATCGCGATGTATCGCGCCAAGTGGGACGGCAAGAACCGCTACGCCGTGTTCGAGACCGGGATGCAGGACGCGGTGCAGAGCCGCATGGAGCTCGAGATGGACCTGCGCGAAGCGCTCGAGAACGAAGAGTTCCTGCTCGCCTATCAGCCCACGATCAACCTCAGCGACATGACCCCCACCGGAGTCGAGGCGCTGATTCGCTGGAAGCACCCGGTGCGCGGCGTCGTGCAGCCCGACGATTTCATCCCGCTGCTCGAGGAGACGGGGATGATCGTCGACGTAGGCAAGTGGGTCCTGGAGGAGGCTTGCACTCAGGGCGCCGCGTGGCGAGCTGCCGGGTATCCGATCGGCATGGCCGTCAATGTCTCTGGCAGGCAGCTCGACACCGATCAGCTCGTAGCCGACATCGAAGGCGCACTCACCAACAGCGGCCTCGACCCCTCCGCGCTGACGATCGAGATCACCGAGACGACGCTGATGCGCAATGTCGAGGAGACCGCCCGCCGCCTGGCCGCGATCAAGGAGCTCGGCGTCAAGATCGCGATCGACGACTTCGGCACCGGCTACTCATCCCTCGCCCACCTCCAGCGCTTCCCGGTCGACGCGCTGAAGATCGACCGTTCGTTCATCTCAGGGCTGACGCACAACGAGGAGGGCGAGACCCTCATGCACACCCTCGTGCAGCTCGGCAAGGCTCTCTCGATCGAGACGTTCGCCGAGGGTATCGAGCAACAGCAGGAGCTCTCGCTGCTCAGAGCACAGGACTGTGACTCGGGGCAGGGCTTCCTCTTCGCCAGGCCCCTCGACGTCGCCGCCACCGAGGCGTTCCTTGCGCAAAACTGGGCTGAGAACGCCAGTGTGACCCTGACGCAAGCACCACAGCACAGCTGAGCCCTGGACTATGGTCATAACATCCATGCCGGCGCATGGACGGCATCAGGTGAGGCTTCCAAACAGCGAGCACGAAGGGCATCCCTGGGTTATTGACCGGGTCGTCTCCGGCTTCAAGCTCCTCGACGTCTGGGGGCTGCCGGCA
>DASZFC010000076.1:0-49523 GCA_035940195.1 Solirubrobacteraceae bacterium | reverse complement strand
CCGTCCATTTGAGCGGCAGCTTCTCGACCTGAGAGCCGGATAAGCCTCTTGTCCAGGATCACGGCCATTACGGCTGCACTGCTGCCGATGCTTGTGTGCGGCGTGTCCTGCGCGTCGGCGGGCGCGAGCCCTGAGCGCGCGAGCTTGCATGCATCCTTCTCGCCAAACAGGCTGGGTGCCTCAACGACGGTCTCCTTTGGCTTTCATGTCGAAACCTTGGAAGGCACCGCGCCACCGCCGATGACCAGTCTCGACCTGCGGATGCCCGCCGGCATCAGCTATACGACGACCACGCTCGGCCTGTCGACCTGCCAGCCTCAAGTGCTGCTGGAACACGGCATTGCGGGCTGTTCGCCCAACTCGCGCCTGGGTTACGGCAGCGCTCTGGTCGAAGTGCCGTTCGGTACGGGAGCGGGCCACGAGATTCCCGAAATCCAAGCGGTGGCGGGCCCATCGCCTGGCGGTAACCTGGTCGTGCTGTTCTACGCCAACGGCCTTTCTCCGGTGTCCGCGCAGCTGGTCTTTCAGGGGGAAGTGCTGGCTGCATCCGGGGCATTCGGCACGCAGCTCACCGCGAACGTGCCGATGGTGACAAGCGTTCCCGGCGGCCCGGACGTTTCGATCGTGAGCGTTCAGACGACGATCGGCCCCAGTCATCTGATCTATTACAAGCATGTTCACGGCAGGAAGGTGGCCTTCCACCCGAAAGGCGTCTCGGTGCCGGAAAAGTGTCCCCGCGGGGGCTTCCCATTCGCCGCGGAATTCATCTTCCAGGATGGCAGTCAGGCGAGCGCTCAGACGACCGTGCCCTGCCCGCCACGCCGCCGCAAATAGCTTCGTAGGCTTTCTCTTCCAGAGGGGCTGCGCGCCCTCAATCCTGGAGGGCCAGGCTGGCTTGGACCTCAGCAGCGAACCAGCCAGGGATCGCCACCATCAGCACCGCTGAGGCCGTCACAAGCGCGAGGCTTCCGAGCGCGACGATCACACCGACCGAGCTGACCACCGGGTAGTTGATCACGAGGTTCAGCGCCCGGTCGAGCAGTTGCTGGCCGAAGAGGCCGAACAGCGCGCCGCTCAGGCAGCCCACACCGAGCAGCATCAAGCTCTCCAGCACGATCGTGTACCACAGTTCGCGGTGGGGGAACCCCTCGAGCTTGAGCTTCGCAAGGCGCGGGCGGCGCTGCCAGATCATGGCACCCATGGCCGCCGCCATCGCCATCACAGCCGCCACCAGGATCAAGGTCGCGATCTGTGACAGCCTTTCAAGACCTTGGCGCGTGATCGCGCGCAGCGTGTTTGCGTGCTGTTCAGAAGTTTGCACGGCCAGAGCCGATTCGCCTCCAAGCGCCGCCCTGATCTCACGCACGCCCTGCTGGGGGCTCACCCCAGGCTTCATCAGCACGTTGTAGGCGCTTGCATCCGTGCTACCCCACGCCTTCGCGTAGTCGTTGGCGTTCACGATGATCGCTCCCGGCGCCCAGCCGATGTTCGTGCTGATCGCCGCAACACGGAACGCGGCCGGGTTGGGGGCCGGCAGCGTGAACGGCTTGCCGATCCTCAGATTGTGTTCTTCGGCAAGCGCCAGCGATACCACGGCCCAGCCCCCTTCGCGCAAATGCATATCAGCCTGGGCGACGTTGCCTTCCACGAGCTGGCTGGGCGGCACCAGTGGCGAGGCTTCTCGCGGAGGGGCGATCACCCAGATGCGCCGGTCGTTGTAGTCGAGCAGCCCACCGCGATATATCCGCACGGCGCGCAGCCCGGGCAGTCCGCGCAGCTTGTCCAGCTGGGTCGGGGCAAAAGGCGAGGTCATCAACAGGTTGGAGCTGCCCGCAGCGGACACCCAAACGTCGGTCGCCGCGTTCATGTCCGAGGCAGCGTTGTACAGACCCTTCAGCAGGTCGCTGTGGGCGCCCTGGATCGACACGCTCCCGAACACAGCGATCGCGCCGGTGGCGGCGATCGCGATCGCGCGCGATCGTCCGGCGCGCAGCTCCATCACCGCGATGTGCGGTACAGCGCTCACGATCGACGGCGCGATTCGCTGCACCAACGCGAGCATCCCGGTGAGCGGCACCGCCAGCAGCGCGAGCAGCGCCGCGATCAGCGTGATCATCCCCACAATCGCCGCCTGCGGAGCCGCCAGCAGGATCGCAAGCGTTGCCCCCAGGCACACGAATCCGCCGAACGTCAAAAGCCACGAGGTGCGCCCGCCCGTAACCTCCTTCACTTCGATCGCGGCGAGCGGATTGCGCGAGACGATGTCCTTGAACGGGCTGAGTACCGCCACGCTTGCGGCTCCCATGCCGCCGGCCAAGGAGATCGCGATGCTCTTCAAGCTCACGACGCGCTCGGAGCCCAGCGCGAAAGCGGAGGAGAGATATCCGGGGTTGGAGTGGAACAGGTGGATAGAGAGCTCGTCCCCGAGCACCAGCCCGATCGCACAGGCGATCGTTCCGAGCACCAGCGCATCGAACATCAGCACCGCGATTACCGCCCTGGGTGTGTAGCCATCGCGGCGCAGGTCGGCGATCAGGCGGCGACGCTGTGGCACCGTCAAGAGCATCGCGTTGAACGCGAACAGGAAGCCCACAAGGGCACTGATCACAGCGAACAGTTGCGTCGACTGGTTCGTCGCGGCGGCGGCCTTGGCGAATAGCAGCTCATCGTAGTTGGAGTCCTCCACGCCATACCGTTCGCCGGCAATACGCTGTAGGCCCGCACGCACACGGGCGGTTTGCCCCGGCGCGGGCTCGACCAGGATGCGGCTCACGCGACCCTTCAGACCGCTTGCTTCCTGGACGTATTCGAGCGGACCCACAGCGATCGGGCTGGAGATCAGGGCGCCAATCTGCCTTTCGGTGAGGCGCGAGTAGAGGGCTGATTCGCTCGAGTGCCCGAGCGCTTGGAACTTCACAACGTCGCCAAACTTCTTCACTCCGAGCGTGCTTGCCACCGGTACGGGGAGCACGATCGCGCCAAGTCCAGCGAACGGGGTGAGCGCGACTTTACGCACGAGTGCGCCTTTCAGCTCAGCGAGCGTCCCGTCGGCCCCAGCGAGCTCAACCGACTCACTGCCCTTCGGCCCTTTGGCGTTCGCGCTAACTTCGAGCAGCGGCGCTGCCACACGCACGCCCGGCAAATGCCTTATCTCTGAGACCAGCTTCTGCGGCAGCCCGTGAGCGTCGCGCGCCGTCAGCTGCAGCTTCGCCTGGCCGACGATCCCGCTGTTGAGCTGCCCCACCGAGCTCGACAGGCTCGAGCTCGCGATCTGTGAGGCGAACAGCAGCCCCACCCCCGCAGCGATCCCTACTATCGCGAAGCACTCCTGGAGCGCCCGCGCGCGCAGGCGCACGCGATAGAGGTGGAGCACGTTCGCGAATCTCACAGCTGCCTGCCCAGATCGCTACGCCGACGCCGCGCTGTTGTCCGGCGCGTCCCGCACCCGGCCGATGGGCGCAAGGGTCTGGTCAGGGTCGTAGTCGACCAGCTTGCCGTCGCGCAGCGCAAGCACGCGGTCCGCGTAGGCGGCGGCTTGCGGATCGTGACTGACGAGCACGATCGCCACGCCGCGCTCACGGCACAGTTCCGTCAGTAGTTCGAGCACCTCACGCCCGCGCTGAGTGTCGAGACTGCCAGTCGGCTCGTCGGCGAGCAGCAGCTTCGGTTCGGTGGACAGCGCCCTGGCAATCATCACGCGCTGACGCTCGCCCATCGAAAGTGTCTCGGAGCGGTGGGTCAACCGGCCACCGAGTCCCAGCCGCTCGAGCAACGGCTGCACGCGAACGTGTGCCTCCTTCCACGGCGTGTTCTTGAGCAGCTTCAGCACGGTGTTGTCAATCGTGCTCACGCCCGGCAACAGATCGAAGTTCTGGCGCACAAAGCCCATTTCTTGGAGGCGGAAGTGCGAAGCTTCACGCTCTGAGAGCGAGGAGATGTCGCGGCCGTTCACCAGCACTTTGCCACTCGTCGGAGCGAGCAGCGCGGCGACCATCAGCAGCAGCGTCGTCTTACCTGAGCCGCTTGGCCCGTATAGCGCAACCATCTCGCCAGCCGCGACAGACATCGACACGCCGTCGACCGCGCGCACCGTCTCCTCTCCGGCTGTGTGGTAGTGCTTGACGAGATCCTGGAGCTCCAGCACCTAAGACCAGCTTCCCTGTCCCCAGCACAGTCGGGTACCGGCCCACGATCCCCACCCCCAATGCGACCATTCAGCCACAGCGGTGTCAGTCCTCGCGTGGTGGTGGCTGGAAGACGATCCGCTTCACCTCAGCCATGGTGCCTCCGCCGAGACGCAGAGCGGTCTGAAAGCCCTCGAGTCCCACCTCACCGGCATCGAGCGTCCGCCGCAGCTCGTTGAGGGTGGTGCGCTCCTCCTCGGGAACCTGCTCGCGCGGGATCTCGAGGAGGATTAGGTGCCGCGGACGCTTCAGGCCGTGCGCGAGTCGCACGTAGCGCTCGCGTTCCCCGGCGTCCAAGCCCTCGAGCGTGAGGACCACGGTTTGCCGCTCGCCCAGGCGCTTGACGACAGCAGCATCGAGCAGCTCGCGAGCCCGCGCCTCGATCTCCTGCACCGCGACACGTCCTGCCAGCAAGGTGCGCACCTTCGCCAGCGAGAGCACGGCGCCACGCTCCTCTATGACGCGCTCTGCGAAGCGTCCGGACTCCGACGCATCGGCCGAGACGATCAACAGCAGGCTGCCTGGGGAATAGCGGAGGCGATCGGATGGAGCGAGCACACGACAGCGTGCCGAAACATCAACGGGGCGGGGCGGCGCATCTCCCTCCCGCGGCGGACGTTCAGAGGTCCACCCACCGCGCTCGTCGGCGCCGATCTTGACGCTGCGCAAGGAGGGGGGAGTCGGCATTCGGTCATCATCCCCTAAGGCGCGAGCTTAAGCTTTGCGGGATAGGATCCCCGAAGTGGGAGGAGCTCCATGGACCTGACGTTCAGCGAGAAGGAGATTGCGTTCCGCGACGAGCTGCGCGAGTGGCTCTCCGGCAATCAGCCCGATGCCGCTCCCACCGACGGTGGCGAGGATGCGCACTACGCGTGGCGGCGCGACTGGCAGCGCCGCCTCTACGACGCCGGGTGGGCCGCGCCGGCCTGGCCGGCCGAGTACGGCGGCCGCGGCGCGAGCCTGACGGAGTCGGCGATCTACTTCGAAGAGCTCGGCCGCGCGCGCGTGCCGATGGCGGCGAACGTGCTCGGCCTGTTGCTCGGTGGCCCGACGCTGATGGTATGGGGCACGGATGAGCAGAAGGAGCGCTACCTGGCGCCGATCCTCTCGGCTGAGGAGATCTGGTGCCAGGGCTTCTCAGAGCCCGACGCGGGCTCGGATCTCGCGTCGCTGAAAACGAAGGCTGTCAAGGACGGCGATGAATGGGTGGTCACCGGCCAGAAGGTGTGGACGAGCGGCGCGCAGTACGCCAAGTGGTGCATGCTCGTTGCCAGGAGCGACGGCGACGCCGCCAAGCACAAGGGCCTCACCTATTTCCTGATGGACATGGAGCAGGACGCCGTGCAGGTTCGCCCGCTGCGCCAGATCACCGGCGAGGCTGAGTTCAACGAGCTGTTCATCGAGGAGGCCCGGATCCCAGACGAGAACGTCATCGGCTGTGTGGGCAACGGCTGGAAGGTCGCGCTCACGACGCTGATGAACGAGCGCGCGGGTCTCGGCTTCGCGCTGCAGATACGCCTGCGCCAGCTGCTCGACGACCTGATCTCGATCGCCGCTGGGCGTGGCCTGCTCGAGAATGCTCGCACGGCCGACGCGCTGGCTGAGCTACACGTGCGCTGCGAGTCGATCCGCCTGCTCGCCTGGAAGGGCCTCACAGACGCCGAGCGCTACGGCCAGCCCGGCCCCGAGGGATCGCTCGTCAAGTGGCTGTGGTCGGACACCAACCAGCGCCTCACGCAACTGGCCGTGGACATCGTCGGCCCAGACGCGCTGACGGCCGGTGAGAGCTGGAGCTATGAGCTGCTGCGCGCGCGGGGCAACACGATCGAGGGAGGCACCACGGAGGTGCTGAAGAACATCGTCGCCGAGCGCGTGCTCGGCCTGCCACGACTGAAGGCAGCTGCCTGATGGACTTTGGCTTCACCGACGACCAGCGCGATATCCAGCGCACGGCGCGCGAGTTGCTCGCAGAACGCGCGACGCCGGCGCGCGTGCGCGAGCACGCGGAGGCACGTACGGTCGACGAGGCGCTGTGGCGTGAGCTGAGCAAGCTCGGCTGGCCGGGGATCGCCGTATCTGAGGAGTACGGCGGTCAGGGGCTCGGCCAGATCGAGCTTTCGATCCTCTGTGAGGAGCTCGGACGCTCGCTCGCGCCCGTGCCGTTCCTGCCAAGCGCGCTCGCCGCGACGGTGATCGAGCAGTCGGGCACGCCTGAGCAACGAGAACGCTGGCTGGGAGGCCTGGCCTCGGGCGAGACGGCCGGTGCGCTTGGCGCCGCCAGCGACAGCGTCGCAGGGCTCGTGATCGGCGGCGCGAATGCGCAGGTGCTCGTCCTCGTCGAAGACGACGGAACGGGCATCGTGCTGGCGGCCGAAGACGCCGAGGTGACGCCGCTGCAGGCGATCGACCCGACCCGCTCAGCCGCACGCGTGAGCGTCCCGGACGGCGCGGGCGACTCGCTCGGCGACGCCTGCGCCGGTCTCGGGCGCTCGCTGATCTCCGTCAGCTCAGAGCTCGTCGGCGTCTGCGAGCGGGCGCTTGAGATGACGGTCGCCTACGTCAAGGACCGCAAACAGTTCGGTGTGCCTGTCGGCGCCTACCAGGCCGTCTCGCATCGCTGTGCGCAGATGCTGCTCGACACCGAGAAGGCTCGCTCGATTGCGAACTTCGCCGCATGGACGGCAGACGCCGACCCGGAGCGGCTCGCCGAGGCGGCAGCGATGGCCAAGGCTGCCGCTTCAGATGCCGGGCGCGAGGTGACCGCCGCTGCGATCCAGATGCATGGCGGAATCGGCTTCACGTGGGAGGCGGACGTGCACTGGCTCTACAAGCGTGCGCAGATCGACGCTGTGCTGCTCGGCGGAGCGGGAAGCCACCGCGCTCAGCTGGCGGCGATCCTGGCGCGGCGAGCGGGCGCCCCGGTGGGCTAAGGCCGCGTCATACCAGCCGCACCCGTCGTTAGATTCGACGAGCAGTGTCAGACAATCACACCCAGTTGAACGTCGCGCATCTCGACGCTGACGCCTTTTACGTCTCGATCGAGCTCAGCCGCCACCCAGAGCTGCGCGGCCGGCCGGTGGTGGTCGCGGGGAGCGGCCCGCGTGCGGTCGTCACCACCGCTTCTTATGAGGCCAGGCGCTACGGCGTGGGATCGGCGATGCCCGCCGCTCGCGCCAGGCGCCTGTGCCCGCAAGCGATCGTGCTGCCGCCCGACTTCGCCACCTATCGCGAGGTATCCCGGCGGATGATGGCGATCGTACGCGCCCAGGTGGAGCGCGTGGAGGTGGTGGGCCTGGACGAGGCGTATCTGGACCTGTCGGGGCTCCATTCGCCCCGGGCCGCCATGCGCCGCCTGGTAACCGAGATCCAGAACTCCCTCGGGCTGAGGTGCTCGGTGGGCATCGGCCCCAACAAGCTGGTGGCCAAGGTGGCATCCGACGCGGAGAAGCCTGCGGGGTTCGTCGTGTTAACCCGTGAGCAGGCCTGTGAGAGGTTCGCGGGCTCGCCGCCGGGACTGGTGCCAGGCATCGGGCCGAAGACCTCAGCGCGCTTGGCCGAGCTCGGGCTGAACACGCTCCAGGCACTTGGTCGGGCACCGGAGCAGGTGCTCGTGCAGCGCTTCGGCCGGAACCTCGGGCGCGATCTCGGCAGGCGTGCGAGGTTCGAACACGACGGCGAGGTGGCGGCCGCACGCAAGGTGGTCTCGGAGTCGCGCGAGCGGACCTTCGATGAGGACATTTGTGACCCGGCGGCCCTGCGCGAGGCGCTGCGGCGGATGTCCCACGAGCTGTGCACGAGTCTCGCCGTCAACGGGCGCCGTGGCCGCACGATCGGGATCAAGGTTCGCCTCGATGACTTCACGACGGTTACCCGCACGCGCTCGGTTACGAAGCCCACCTGCGACGGCGAGCGGGTGACTGCGATCGCGCTGAGGCTGCTCGAGGACTATGCGCCTGAGCGACCGGTGCGCCTGCTGGGGGTGAGGGTCACGGGGCTAGTATCCGCTCAAATCGTTTCTTTCGAGCGAGCACCGGCGAGCAGGCCGGGGGGCGCGAAGGACCAGTTGGCAATGCCCGTATAGGCGAGAGATGATGCCTGTCCCTTGCAAGAGCTGAGCATCCGCACAGACGATGAGGTCGAGCTCTCCGGCGAGGAGAGCGGAGAAGGCTCTCCGCTCGTTCTGCTGCATGGGCTGACGGCGACACGACGCTATGTCGTGATGGGCTCGCGTTTGTTGGAGCGCTCCGGCAGGCGTGTGATCGCCTACGACGCCCGTGGGCATGGCCGTTCAGCCCCTGCATCCGAGCCGAGCGCGTATGGGTATGAGCGCCTGGCAGCTGACCTGCTCGCGGTTTTGGATGCGCTCGGCCTCGAGCGGGCTGTTCTCGCCGGCGCCTCGATGGGCGCACACACCGCCGTGCGCTTTGCCCTGCGCCACCCCGAGCGGGTGGCGGCACTGGGACTGATCACGCCCTCCTACGACCCCGCCGCGGACACGACGGGGCTGGACGCCTTCGCGGGCTGGGACGCGCTCGCGAAGGGACTGAGCGAGGGTGGGGTGGAGGGCTTTCTCGCGGCGTATGACTTCTCGCCCTTGCCGGTGCAGTGGCGAGCGACTGTTGAGAAGGTTATCCGCCAGCGGCTGTCCGCCCACGAGCACCCCGAAGCCGTGGCCAATGCGCTGGAAGTCGTGCCCAGATCACGCCCGTTCGAGAACATGGGCGAGCTCGCGCTCATCCAAGTGCCGGCGGTCGTGGTTGGGAGCCGCGACGAGGCCGACCCGGGCCATCCGCTTGCAGTGGGCGAACGCTATGCGCAGGCGATCCCAGGGGCGAAGCTGATCGTGGAGGCTCCCGGCCAATCGCCAATCGCCTGGCAAGGCGGACAGCTTTCGAAGGTCCTGAATGAGCTGATTGCCAACGGGAGTACGTGATAACATACGTGTGTATGCCGGAGGTGCGCAACTGGGACGGGCAAACCTACGACAGAATCTCCGGGCCGATGGAGGCGCTGGGGCTGGAGGTCCTTTCGCGCCTGCAGCTAGCGGGCGATGAGATTGTGCTCGATGCGGGCTGCGGCTCGGGGCGGATCACGCAGGCGCTGGTCGAGCGGCTCCCGCGCGGGCGCGTGATCGCGGTCGACGCGTCGGAGTCGATGGTGCGGGCCGCGCGCGAGCGCCTGCCCGGCGCGGACGTACGCGTCGCGGATCTGCTGGCGCTGGAGCTGGAGGGGCCCGTCGACGCGATCCTCTCGACGGCGACGTTCCACTGGATCCTCGATCACGAGCGGCTGTTCGCCCGTCTGCACGCGGCGCTTCGCCCCGGGGGGCGGCTGCTGGCCCAGTGCGGCGGGCGCGGCAACATCGACGTGCTGCGCGGGCGGGCGAACGAAGTGCTGGCGCGCGAACCCTATGCCGCGCACTTCGGCGACTTCGAGCAGCCCTGGAGCTATGCGGGCCCAGAGGAGACGCGGGAACGCTTGATGGCCGCGGGCTTCCAGTGCGCGGAGTGTTGGTTGCAACCCGCGCCGAAGGAGCCCGAGCACCCGCGCGAGTTCCTCTCGGAAATCGTGCTGGGCCCGCACTACCAGCACCTGCCGGCCGAGCTGCGCGAGCCGTTCATGGACGACGTCCTCGCCGGGCTGGGAGAGCCGGTCCTCGTCGACTACGTGCGCCTGAACATCGACGCTACGGCGTAGCGACCTCGATCTCCGCGCCGTGCAGGAGCGCCGCGTAGCGCCCGCCCAGCGCGAGTAGCTCCTCGTGGGTACCGCGCTCGGCGATCCGCCCCGAGTCGAGCACGAGGATCTCATCAGCGTCGCGGATCGTCGACAGGCGATGGGCGATCGCGATCGTGGTCCGTCCCCGCGAGAGGTCATCGAGCGCCTGCTGCACCGCGCGCTCAGTCTCGTTGTCGAGCGCCGAGGTGGCCTCGTCGAGGATCAGCACCGGTGGGTTGCGCAGTACGGTGCGGGCGATCGCCATGCGCTGCTTCTCGCCGCCGGAGAAGCGATAGCCGCGCTCGCCGACCGGCGTGTCGTAGCCATCCGGCAGCGAGGCGATCAGCTCGTGAATCTGGGCGGCGCGTGCGGCGTCTTCGATCTCCTCGTCGGCGGCGTCAGGGCACGCGAAGCGCAGATTCTCACGGATCGACGCATGAAACAGGTAGGTCTCCTGGGAGACCAGCCCGACGGTTGCGGCCAGCGACTGCAAGGTCATGTCGCGGATATCCACCCCATCGACGCTCACGCAGCCCCGCTGCGGCTCATACAGCCGCGCCACCAGATACGCGAGCGTGGTCTTGCCGGATCCCGTCTCGCCGACGAGCGCGGTGCGGGTGCCCGCCGGGATCTCGGCGCCGATCCCTTCGAGAGTCCAGGGTGAGTCGGGCGCATAGCGAAACCACACATCCTCCAACCGCACATCGCCGCGCACCCCTGTCAGTGCGCGCGCGTCTGCTCGCTCTTCGATGTCCACAGGCAGGTCCAGGTACTCGAAGATCCGCCCGAACAGCGCCAGCGAGGTCTGCACTTCCAAGCCCACCGACAGCAGTGACTGGATCGGGAACAGCAGCCGTGTCTGCAGTGTCGTGAAGGCGACGACCGTCCCGATCGAGATGGCATGGCCGCCGCCGGCGATGCTCTCCCCAGCGAACCAGTACACGGCCGCGGGCATGATCGCAAAGCTCATCTGCACAGAGGCCATCCGCCAGCGCCCGGCCATGCGCGCGCGCACCTCCAGGTCGGCCAGTTCGCCGGACTCGTCGCTGAAGCGGCGCACGAGCTCGGGCGAACGTCCCATCGTCTTGCCGAGCAAGATCCCTGAGACCGACAGCGACTCCTCGACCAGTGTGGACATATCGGCCAGGCGGCTTTGGCGCACCGACTGGATGCGCCTGCGCTCCTGGCCGACACGCCGCGTCAGCCATACGAAGAACGGCAGTAGCACGAGTGAGAACGCCGCCAGGCGCCAGTCGAGCAGCACCATCGCCACCACCACGGCAACGACCGTCGTCACGTTCTGGACGATAGAGGTGGCTGTGCTCGTCACAACACTGTCGACCCCGCCGATGTCGTTTGCGATGCGCGACTGCACCTCGCCCGTGCGCGTGTGTGTGAAGAACGCCAGCGACATCCTCTGCAGGTGCGCATACACGGCCGCGCGCAGGTCGTGCATCACGCGCTGGCCGACCTGGTTTGAGATCCACGTCTGCGCCACTCCGATCACGCCGCCGATGACCGACAACGCGATCATTCCGCCCACGAGCTCCGTGAGTAGCGTGGTGTCGCGATGGGGGATCGCAGTGTCGAGCACACCGCGTAGCAGGAACGGGCTGATCACGCCAAGGCCGGCGGCGAGGAAGATCAGCGCCAGCAGCCCGCCAAGGCGCGGCCTGTACGGGGCGAACAGCCTCGCCACCCGCCGCAGCGACACCGGTGTGGCTGGGAGGTCCTGGGGGCGAAGCTCAGGTTGCACAGAGCGGCGGCCATTGCCGCCGTGTCCCTGAGCGAAGGGCTGACTGCTCACTGGTCTGACTTTAGCCGCCGGGTCGTAGGCTTAACGCAATGAACCTGTCCTCGCCGGAGGTGCGCGTGCTCGGCTGCATGCTCGAAAAGCAGCGCACGACTCCTGACATGTACCCCCTTACGCTGAACGCGCTGCGCCTGGCTTGCAACCAGTCGACCAACCGCGATCCGGTCGTGATGTACGACGACGCGATCATCCGCGATGCACTGCACCACCTCGAACGCCGCGGCTTCACGCGCCTGGCGAGCGGTCGCTCGAGCCGCGCGCCGAAGTACCGGCACCTGCTGGCGGAGGCGCTGCCGATGGCAGACGACGAGCAAGCGGTCATGTGCGTGCTGATGCTGCGCGGCCCGCAGACGCCCGGCGAGCTCAAGCAGCGCACAGAGCGGATGTATGCTTTTGCCGGCCTGGACGGCGTGCACGAGACGCTCACGCGCCTGCTCGAACGCGGGCTGGCTGCGTGCCTGGAGCGTAGGCCGGGACAGAAGGAGGACCGCTATACGCATTTGCTCGAGGAGGATTCCCCAACGGTGCCCGCCGGGATCCCGGCGGCGGTAAATGCTCCGCTCGACAGCCTCGAGGAGCGTGTGGCCAGATTGGAGCGTGCGGTGGCCGAACTCCGTGCGACGGCGCCGTGAGCCACGCTCACCTGATCCTCGCCGCATCCTCCTCAGACACCGCCACCGGGGTGGGTATTCCCTTGGCATTGGCCGCGGGCCTGGTGTCATTCCTATCGCCGTGCGTGCTGCCGCTCGTGCCCGGCTACCTCTCGACCGTGATCGGGGTGACGCCCGCCGACCTCAAGGGGGGCGTGGGCGCTCGCCGCGTGCTCGTCCCCAGCCTGCTGTTCATCGCGAGCTTCTCGACGATCTTCATCCTGCTCGGCATGAGTGCCACAGTCATCGGTTCGACGCTCAACGCTCACAAACAGACCCTTCAGCAGGTGGGCGGGATATTGATCATCGTCATGGGTCTCATCTTTCTCGCGACACCGTTTGTGCGCCTGCTCAACCGCGAGTGGCACTCTGAGACGCTGCTGACGCTGGCGGGCCGCGGCGGGCCCCTCGTCGCGGGCGCGGCGTTCGCCATCGCTTGGACCCCGTGCACAAGCGTCACGCTCGGGGCGATTCTCACGCAGGCAGCGGTCTCGAGCTCAGCAGCTCACGGTGCACTGCTGCTCGCCTTCTACTCGGCGGGCCTGGCCATACCGTTTCTGCTGATCGCGCTCGCCTTCGAGCGCATGACCAACGCACTCACCGTGGTCAAGCGCCACTTCCCAGTGATCATCGGCGTGGGCGGCGCCGTGATGATCGCGCTGGGCGTGCTGATCCTCACCGGCGAGTACACGATCCTCAACGCCCAGGCCAACGAATTGCTGCAAGGCACCGGGGTCAACGTCTCGAACATCTAGATCTAGGAGCGCGTCAGGCGGCCGTCGCCCCCTGGCCTTGCCTGTGTGCCCGGTAGCGCCTCTCCCAAGCCTCCTGATTGCGCTTGGCGTCGAGTACGAACGGCGAATATCCGATCACCTTCACGATCGCCCTGTTGAGTTGCGACCAGGGGGAGGGGAGAGGGCGCAGCACATCGACGAACAGCACGACCCGCGTCTCGTCGGTGTCGTTCCACACCTCGTGGTTGTAGGTGTCGTCGAAGATCATGCTCTTGCCCTGCACCCAGTGACGAACGTCCTCGCCGACCCGGATCCTGCAGGCCTCCTTGTCCTGCGGCACGATCAGTCCCAGGTGGTAGCGCAGAACGCCCTTATACGGGCCGCGGTGATCGAGGATGTGCTTGCGCGGGGAGAGGATCGAGAACATCGCGGTCTTCATCCCCGGAATCTGCTCCATCAGCGCTGCGGTCTGCGGGCACATCTCCACGCCGAGCTTCGCCTTGAAGCCGAAGCCATAGAGGAAGAACGTCTTCCAATTGTCATCGTCGGTGATCTCGAGCTGGTCCTTGGAGATGTCCTGGAAGTTTGGAAGCGCCTCGCGATCCTTGAGCACCTTCTCGAGCTCTGCCCTGATCGTCGCCCAGTTCGCCTCCACCTCAGCGATCCAGGGAAAGCTGTCATTCTCGAAGAAGGTCGCGTCGCCTACCAGCGATCGCTTCCCGATGAACCGCTCGACCGGCGCCAGGATCCTTTCGCCGGCGGCAATCGTCAGCTCCACCGTTCGTTCCCACAGGGACTTCTGTGGTGTCCTCACCGGTTGCATGCTAACGCGCGCCCCCTGACGGCCGCAGCCCTATGGCCGTCAGGCGGCCTCGCGCAGCGCGAGTAGCTCCGGCAGCTCGGCCAGCTTCTTCAAGGCGCGCTGCTCGAGCTGAGAGGCCCGCTCCGCGGAGAACCCGAGCCGTTTGCCGATCGCAGTTAGCGTCTGGGGCTCCTCGCGCCCGGTGCCGAAGCGCAGCGTAAGCACGGTCCGCTCGGTTTCGGGCAGCTGGGCGATTGCATCGTGGACGATGCGCTCGCGCTCGTTGTCCCAGGCCGTGTCCTCGGGGGCCTCCTGGTCGGAAGGCAGCAGGTCGCCGAGCGCAGTGTCGCCGTCCTCACCGATCTGCTGATCGAGACTGACCAGGGCGGCGCGCTGGTGGCGCACCTCCTCGACCTGCTCGATCTCCAGGCCCGTCTCCTGCGCCAGCTCCTCGACCGTGGGCTCGCGCCCGAGACGCACCGACAGCTCGCGCTCGACACGCCCAACCTTGCGCGAACGTTGGGCGACGTGAACGGGCAGGCGGATCGTGCGCCCTGAGTTCTCAAGGCCGCGCTGAATCGCCTGGCGAATCCACAGGGTGGCGTAGGTGGAGAAGCGAAAGCCCTTGCGCCAGTCGAACTTCTCGCTGGCCCGGATCAGGCCGAGCAGGCCCTCCTGGACGAGGTCAGCGAGCGGCAGCCCCTGGTTCTGGTAGCGCCTTGCGTTGGAGGCCACCAAGCGCAGGTTGGAGTTGACGAGCAGTTCCTTCGCGTGCAGGTCGCCGCGCTCGATGCGCTGTGCGAGGTCGATCTCCTGCGCGGGAGTGAGCAGGGGATAGCGACGCGAATGCGCAAGCAGCTGGTCGACTGCCTCGGGAATGAAGCTCTCTGAGGTTCCCAGCGCGACCAGCTCGCGAGCGGGGTTATCCAGCCGCTCGGGCTTCGCGCGGGTCTCCTCGTGCGCCGAGCGCCCGGAGTCCTCGCCCGTAACGGAGTCGAGTGGGGTGATTGGGGTTATACGAGGGTCTGACATGACTGTCCTTCTAATCCGATGCTTGGAGTCGGAATTATATTCCTCGATAGTTGCGTTGTCAATGATTTTTCATGGATGTCCCGCCCGCCCGAGCGGGAACCCTAAAAAGCTCGTTCGACACTGTGCACCGTGCCACCTGCTCTGTGGAGCACAACCCGTGAACCATCCAAAGCTCTATCCAGTCTCTACCCGCCAAAGCGGTGCTCCACGCACGAGCCCAGTGCGCCGCGAGCGGGAAGATTCCTCAGGCGGCGGCGTCTCAGGACGTGACGTACTGAATATCCCGAGAGACCGAGGAGGTCATGGTGAGACACACCTTCGCTGTAGGAGCGGCCACGATGATGGTTGTGCTGGTGGCAGCCGGATGCGCTAGCAGCAGCTCGAACACCACCAAGACGGCCGCGAGCGCGCCGGCACAGGCCCCAAGCAGCACGAGCTCCGTACCCGTCGCGAGCGGTGGAGTCACGGTAAGCACCAAGCACGGCAAGCTCGGCACAATCCTCGCGGCAGGGCCCAAGCGGATGACCGTGTACCTGTTCGAGGGCGACACGGGCCCAGCATCGGCCTGCTCGGGCACCTGCGCCACAGCGTGGCCACCGGTGACCACGACCGGCGAACCGAAGACCAGCGGAAGCGCAGTCGCCGCGGACCTCGGCACGATTACCCGCCCTGAAGGGATCAAACAGGTGACCTACAAGGGCCACCCGCTCTATTACTTCGAGAAGGACGGCGACGCCGGAGATGCTTATGGCCAGGGTTCCAAGGCCTTCGGCGCGAGCTGGTACGTGCTTGGGCCAGCTGGCAGCAAGGTGGATCACTCCTGAGGTATGTCAGGCGCCGCGATCACCCGTAGGTCGTATTCGCCAGCGCGAACGGCGTCGCCGGGGTGCAGCTGCCGACCCCGGCGCGCCTCGGGCGCGTCATTGACCAGCACCCGCCCGGCGGCGAGCAACGCCTTGGCCTCGCTGCCGCTATGAACGACGCCAGCGAGCTTCAGCAGCTGGCCGAGCCTGATCGTCTCGCCTCGGATCGGGATCTGGTTGGGCACTGGCAAATCTAGCGATCGCCCAGGTAGCGCACGACATCCAGCGCATCGGCTTCTAGCGCACTGGCGCTCTTGCGCGTGAGACGGCCGAATGGGTCGAGCACGACCGTGCCCGCGGGCATGCTCCAGGTGGCCACAGCACGGGCATCGATCAGAGCGAAGGGACGGAAGAGGCCGTTGACGGTGATCACCGCCCTGTGAGAGTCGAGCAGCCACTCTCGCGTCCTCCAGCCCAACAGGACTGGGTCAAACGGGCCCAGCAGACGCGGTGCTGGCAACTCCGCAGGCGCAGGGCGCCCAGCGATGTCGAGGAGACCGTCCTCGCGCTCGTGAAGCTCCGAGGCGATCGCGCTCAGCCCGGTGCGCACGTCGCGCAGCGGCAGCCCGGCCCACTTGGCAAGGTCGCGGTCACCGGCCGGGCCGTGACCGGCGAGGTAGCGTCGCGCCAGCTCAGCCAATGCGCGATTGCGGTCAACGGGAGCCGGCTTTCCCAACCAGTCATGAACGAGCACGTATGCGTGCTGTCCTGCGATCATCGGCCCGCGCACTGCGACACCACGTAGACATGCGAGCATCAAGAGGTGCACGAGCGCTTGGCCCTCCGTGCGCACTCCTGCCATATCGATGCGCTCACGGAGCTGTACGCGGGTGAGCGGGCCCTCTTCAGCCAGAGAGCGGGCGATTGTGGCAACGCCGCGCTCGGCCGCCTCCGAGCTGACGCCCTCCTGCGTTAGGCGCCGGGCGTTGCCGGTGAGCAAGGACGGCGTGGTCAGCTCCTGCAGCCAGGGATAATCCTCGCTGCGGACGAGGTGAAGTGTGCCGCGATTGAGCCAGGTGATCAGGAGCGAGCGATCCTCGGTCAGGGCGCGATCGACATCCGCGGCGGACAGTCCTGTCGTCCGCGCGCGAATGGCCAGGCGAGCTCCGCGGGGGTCTTGACCCTGGATGGCCAGCAACCGCCCGGCGACGGCGACGGGATCGTGGGCCGGGATCCCCGCGAGCAGCTGTGCGGTGAGACGCTCGGCGATCATCCAGTGGTCAGTATCGCCGAGGCGAGCATCGCCGGCACGGTTTCGGTGGCGCAAACCATGCGGTATCTTGCGAGAGCCAGATGGAGCCCTGGCGGGAGGCTTGTCTCCCGAACCGCCCGGTTTGGACAGGGCTGATGGCTCCTTTCGCGAACCGAAGCCATGCGAGAGGAGCCCCAAGCGTCGTGCCCATCGGAGTTGTGCAGAATCTAGACAGGCGTGAGTTGGGTGCGATCTTCCTCGGCGGAGCCACGGGCGGGCTGCTGCGGGTCTGGCTGAGCTCGTCTCTCGCGAGCGGGGTGACAAGCTGGCCGTGGGTGATATTCGCGATCAATGTGACCGGCTCGTTTGCGCTCGCCTGTCTCGCGACGTGGTTCAGAGAGCGCCCACCGGAATCGGCATTTCACCATCCTCTGTGGACCATCGGGTTCTGCGGGACCTACACCACGTTCTCCACGATGCAGCTGGAGATCCTCGTACTGCTCGACCACGACCGCTATGGACTCGCTGCTGGATACGCGCTAACCAGCATCATCGCCGGCTATCTGGCGATCTGGGTTGGGACGGCCCTCGTGCGTCGCGAGCGGGGGGACGCGTGAGCGGCTGGGTCTGGATCGGGGTCGCGTTGCTCAGCGGGATCGCGGCAATCGGACGGTTCTTACTCGTCAGGCTCCTCAGCTCGCGCTTGAAGGGAGCGTTCCCGCTCGGCACGTTTGCCGTCAACATGACTGGCACCCTGCTGCTGGGCCTACTCGCTGGGCTTGCTGTCCAAGGGGATGCGCTGGTTCTCACGGGCACGGCGACCCTTGGCTCCTATACGACGTTCTCGACGTGGATGCTGGAGACTCATCGCCTCGCCGAGGAGGGCAAAGTCACCGTGGCGGCAGTCAACATCCTGCTAAGCCTCGCGGTCGGCATCGTCGCTGTGGCACTCGGGCGCGTGATCGGAGCACACATCTGAACAAGGTTCTAAACGCGGCCGGTGTCGCGCCGGTAGGCGCGGCGGGCGAGCACTCCCAGGACCACAGTCCAAGCACCGATCACGATCCACGCCTTGGCGCTCCACGGATGAGCCCCGAGCGCGACGTGGCTGGCCTGCACCAGCCAGTAGGAGGGAAGCAACTGCGCGATGTCGTGGAGGAAGCCGTGGCTTGCAATCGGGAACCAGGTCCCCCCGAGGAACGCAAGCAGTCCGACCCCGCCGCCCACCGCTGGCCCGATCGAGTCGGGAGTCAGCATGTGACCGAGCGCGATCCCCAGCGCCGCGAACGGCACCAAGCTGACGAGGATCAGCAAGGTCATCTGCAGCC
This sequence comes from Solirubrobacteraceae bacterium, assembly GCA_035940195.1. Classification (GTDB taxonomy): domain Bacteria; phylum Actinomycetota; class Thermoleophilia; order Solirubrobacterales; family Solirubrobacteraceae; genus Palsa-744. The sequence continues at coordinate 31,207 of DASZFC010000076.1, read as the reverse complement.
AGTCCCCGGCCGTCATGCTGACCCCGAGCGCCAAGCCGGATGCGTACAGCACGAGGATCGTCAGCAGCGCCATCATGTACGCCGTGAGGATCTTTGCGCGGAGATAGGCGCGCGTGGAGAGTGGGCTGATCCGCAGCTGGCGGTTCCAGCCAACCGCGCGCTCAGCCGCGATCCGCGCGCCGCTCGAGAGCATCCCGCTCATCGTCCCGAACGAGACCATTCCGACCATGAAGTACAGCGGGGCCGGGATGCCCGTACCGCCCAGGTTGTGCACGTTACGGTTCGGCCCCGCGATCAGGAAGTACAGGACCAGCGGGAATCCCAGCGAGAGGATGAAGAAGCGCCGGTTACGAATGGTGCGCAGCAGCTCGTAGCGGGTGTACGGCAGCGCGTTCACCGGCGCACCCCCTGGAGCGTGCTCGCCGCAATGGGTTCGGCTCCGTCACCGGTTAGCTCTAGGAACGCCTCCTCCAGTCCGGCCGCCGTGATTTCGATGTCGCGCGCGCTGGGGTATGCCGCAAGCAGCCCGCGGATCGCCGCGTCGGAGTCCGCGCAGCTGAGCACCACAGCCTCGCCGCGACGCTCTGAGCTGTTGACGCCCGGCAACTGCTCGAGCCCGGCGAGGTCCACACCCGGGAGCGTCGCGCGGATCGTGCGTGTGCCCACCATCGCCTTGATCTCGTTCGTGGGCCCGTCAGCGACGATCTGCCCGTGCGCCATCAGCACCGCGCGGTCGGCATACGCGTCGGCCTCCTCCAGATAATGGGTGGCGAACAGGATCGTCTTGCCGCGGGCCGCCAGCTCGCGCATCGTGGCCCAGAACGCGTGACGTCCCTCGACATCCATCGCCACCGTCGGCTCGTCGAGTACAAGCAGCTTGGCGTCGCTGACCAGTGCGACCGCGAAGCGCACGCGCTGGGTCTGCCCGCCGGAGAGCTTCTGCGTGCGCTGCCCGGCAATCTCGCTCAGGCCAGTGAGCTCGAGCACCTCGTCTACCTCCAGCGGCGCTGGGTATAGCGAGGCCACCATCGCGACCAGCTCTCCCACGGAGAGGTCGCGGATCAGCGCCCCGGTCTGCAGCATCGCGCCAACGGACCCTGCATCAACCGCCGCCGTGGGGGAGCCGCCGAACACCGACACGGTACCCGCATCGGGCGTAAGCAGGCCGAGCAGCATGTCGATCGTGGTTGACTTGCCCGCGCCGTTGGGCCCCAGCAGCGCGACTGTTTCGCCCGCGGCGATGCTCACGTCGATTCCCCGCACCGCGCGCACCACACCCTGAGAGTTGCGGAAGGACTTTGTCAGTCCCTGGAGTTCGATTCCCCCCGCGTGGGATATCGGGAGGGGGGAAGTAGCCGCAGTGGTACTCACGGATAGGACTGTAGGGGCATGGATATGATCAGGGACTGCAGGGCCGCGAGGGCCCCGCCCATGAAGCTCGCAAGGGGAGATCATGTTCAGTTCGATCGTCGTTGGGACCGATGGCTCAGACACCGCCAGCCAGGCCGTGCGCCAAGCTGTCGACCTGGCAAAGACCGTGGGAGCGACACTGGAGCTCGTGAGCGCCTATGAGCCGGTGCCCGCTCAACGCTTGCAGGAGGAACGCCGTGATGCGCCAGAGGATGTGCAGTGGGCGATCAATCCTCAGCAAGAGGTCGACGTGGTGCTCGAGAGTGCTGCCGCACTGGCGCAACAGGCCGGAGTGACGGTGACCACGCATGCCCGCCAGGGGGACCCCGCCGGCGCGATTATCGATGTCGCCGAGGAGCGTAAAGCGGACCTGATAATGGTCGGGAACAAGGGGATGACCGGGGCCAAGCGCTTCCTGCTGGGGTCGGTGCCGAACAAGGTCTCCCACTACGCTCCCTGTTCAGTGCTGATCGTCCGGACAACCACCTGAGCGCTAGCTCGCCGGGGGCGGCGGGCGCCACTGAGTGGTGTCGGGCAGGCCAGTGAGGCGCGGCTCGATTTCGGCGCGTAGCGGCTCAAAGCGCGGTGGCAGGGATAGCTTCTCGCCAAGTGTCTGCAGCGGCTCATCCGCAGCGAAACCGGCACCGTCACGGGTGGCCAGCTCGTAGAGGATGCCGCCGGGCTCGCGGAAGTAGACCGATTCAAAGTAGAAGCGGTCAATGATCGGAGTGGGGTGCAGGCCCGCATCGGTCACGCGCTGACTCCACTGCTCCTGCTCGGCGCGCTCGACAGACCAGGCGATGTGGTGCACAGTGCCGGCGCCGGGAATACCGCGCTCGTCGCTCTGCTCGAAGAGGATGCGTCCGCCGCGATGCTCGCCGCGTGCCTGCCAATCGTGCTCGCCCAACTCAGAGAAGCCGAGCGCCTCGCCCAGCAACGCCTCGCTTGGGGCCGGGTCGGCCACGAGCGCGTGGGCGGCCTCGAAGCCCTGCAGCGCGAACTCGGCCGGGACCTCCTTCGAGCGCGCGGTGAGCGGCTCGTCGCCAGCCTGATTGACGGCGAGCTCGTGGCTCATGCCCTCCGGGTCGGCGAACCGCAGCCGGCCTGGCTCGCGCACGACCTCGACACCCTCGCCGGTGAGGCGCTCGTTCCAGAAGTCGAGCGCCTCCTCGCTGCCCACTCGGTGAACAATCGAGGAGATCATGCCCGCGCCGGGGCGCCCTGGTTGCGCACCGGGGTACTCAAAGAACGTGATGTCCGCGCCGGGCGAGCCGTGCTCGTCGGCGTAGAAGAGGTGATAAACGCTCGGGTCGTCCTGGTTGACCGTCTTCTTGGTAAGCCGCAGGCCGAGCACGCGCGCGTAGAAGTCGACGTTGGCGCGAGCGTCACCTGTAATCAGGGTGATGTGGTGGATGCCGTCAATTGCGTGCATGGCGTTTATTCCGGGGCGAGCTCGCTTACCTGTGACCAGAAACGGATGAACTCGTGCTCGTGCCCAATTCCGGCCTGCAGCGCAAGGCGCATGCCGCTGGGGATGCCGGTGACGCCCGCACGGAGCTCTTCGTAGGCTTCCAGCCGTCGCCCGTGGGCAGCGAGCTGGGCAGCAGCGAGCTGGGCCGGATCACCGCCGAAGAAGAGCTTGAGCGTGGCGGGGTCACGAACTTTGTCGAGCTCGCCGGTAGGTTCGGCGAGCCAGTCCTTGAGCGCCTGGCGCCCACGCTTGGTGAGACTGTAGATCCGTCGCCGGCGCCCGGTCTCTTCGCGCTGTTCGGAGAGCAGCCCCTCTTTGGCGAGCCGGGCGCACTCGGTGTAGAGCTGGGTGTGGGGGACGGTCCAGAACTCCATCGTGCTGAGCTGAGCCAGCTGCTTGAGGTCATAAGGGGTGGCGGGTTCGGCATACTCGATAAGGCCAAGCACGATGTAGGAGGTCTCGGTTAGACGGGGCCTTGACACGCTTGGCAGCTAGCTTACGGTACGCATGGTGTGATCCGTACCTTTCTAAAGGTGCGCTCAGAAGCCTGCCGGGACCGGCTTCTGGCGGTAGGTGTCACTGCCATCACCGTGGCGGTCGGGCAGGGTCCGGCCCAGCTTGTTTCTCTACACGCCTGATGAACGGAGCCTTGGCCTCGGTGTAGGCCTCGCGGTCCTCGCGGAAACGCGCGGCGAGCCTTCGCTTCAGCGCCACATATTGATCTGCCAGTCCTTGGTCTTCGCGCAGCAGGTCACGAAAATGCAAAAGCCGCTCGAGCTCTGCACGGTCATCCACCAGATGGAGGTGGTGGCTGCGATACGAAGCCTGCGGATAGCACAGAAAACGCCGGTGGGCGAGAGTCGCATTGAATGCCCATGGATACTGGTAGCCGCCACTGTCTATGAGAGCAGCGACCGGCGCGTCGAGGTCATCCACGAGCGCCACCATGTCGACAATTGGCTTGGCGAGGAGCCCGGGGACTGCAGTGGAGCCGATGTGATGGATCTCCAGGGCTCCAAGCAGCGGCGCAAGCCGTTCGCGCTCGGCCTCGAAGGCAGCCGGCCACGCAGGGTCATACTCGGCGAGCTCAACGAGCCCATCACGGACACCGGCGCGCGCGAGATCCTCTTTCGCAGCAGCGCGACGATCGATCTCGCTCATCAACACGCAGTGTCACAGACGCTAATCGATCGAAGCGGCTCTGGAGTAACGTCCAGGCGATGTGGGATGAACTGACGCGGAGCCTGGAGGGACAGTTGGTCGGATTAGAACCCCTCCATCCCCAACATGAGAATGCCCTGTTCGCTGCTGCCCAGCACCCAGAGATCTGGAAATGGCTGGCGCCGGTCGGTGAAAGTCGCGAGTACTTCTCCGAGTGGTTCAACACGAGCCTCGCGGAGTCAGAGGCCGGCCGGGAGGGTGTGTTCGCCACGCTCGATTGCACCACCGGCGAGCCGATCGGGAGCACGCGCTACCTGAACCTCCGCGAACCCCACCGCGGTCTGGAGATCGGCTGGACGTGGCTCACGCCCTCGTCCTGGGGCACCGGCGCGAACATCGAGGCCAAGCTCCTGATGCTCTCCCACGCCTTCGAGGACCTTCGCTGCATGCGCGTGGAGTTCAAGACCGACGCGCGCAACGAGCGCTCCCGTGCCGCCCTGGAGGCACTGCCTGCTCAGTTTGAGGGCATCTTTCGCAAGCACATGCTGATGCCGGGCGTTGGCGTCCGCGACTCCGCCTACTACAGCATCCTCGATGAGGATTGGCCCGAGGTGCGCGCCAATCTGCAGCGCCGTCTGGCGGCTGCGCAGGCACGTGCGGGCGAGGCTGCGGACGGGCCCTGATCCAGTCGCCTGGCAACAACAGAGCTGGGGGCGGGTGGGGGAGTGGGCGCCACATGCGAAGCTGTCGTGGTGGCAGAGACCGCCGACATCCAGGCGCTGCACGCGCTGGAGGCTGTCCCGCTCGGCTTGCCTTCCGGCCTGGAGCTCGAATGGCTGGGCGTCTCGGGCTATCGCTTGACCTACGAGGGCATCTCGCTGTTCATCGATCCTTACGTCTCCCGGGCGCCACTGCGTTCGCTGCTGCTGCGCAGGGTGGCGATGCCGGATGAGCCGATGATCGATCGCTACGTTTCGGCGCCCGGAGCGGTCGCTGGTGTCTTGGTTGGCCACACGCACTTCGATCACGCTGTCGACGCCCCCGCAATTGCGCGCCGCTATGAAACGAAGGCCTACGGGTCGGCTTCGCTTGGGCATCTAATGCGCCTGCATGGTCTCGGAGAGCAGGTGGTGGAGGTCGTGCCGCGCCGCCCGTATGAGCTTGGGCCGTTCGTGGTGCGCTTCGTTGCAAGCCGCCACTCCAAGCTGCTCCTCGGTCGCAAGGTGCCCTTCGACGGCGAACTGACATGCGATCACCTCCACGGGCTGTCACCTGGCGCATACCGTTGCGGGCAGGTGTGGGGCATCCGCATCGATGTGGGCGGCACGAGTCTGTACCACCAGGGCAGCGCCGACCTCGACGACGAAGCGCTGGGCGAGGAGCCGGTTGACGTGTTCCTCGCGGGCGTCGCCGGTCGCAGTGTCACGCCGCGCTATTGGGAGCGCGTCCTGCCCAAGCTCGACCCCCGCCTCGTCGTGCCCACGCACTACGACAACTTCTTCTCACCGCTTGGGCGCGGATTTAGCTTTGTACGCAACGTTCACCTAGCTAGCGTTCCGGGCGAGGTCGCCTCAGTCTCCGCGTCGGCCACGATATGCGCCCTTCCACGAGCTGACCACGGCCACACGCCGGCCTGATCCATGAACAGCTTCCGGACTTGGGACGGACTGGAGATCGCCTACCAGGAATGGGGCGAGGAGATTGTGCCGCCAGCCGTGGTGCTCCACCATGGCTTCGTCGCCAATGCCAACGCCAACTGGGTTGCTACGGGCGTCGTCGACGCACTCACCGCCGCTGGGCGCAAGGTCATAGCGCCAGACGCCAGGGGACATGGTTCCTCTGAGAAGCCGCACGACCCCAGCCGGTATGGGGAGGACCGCATGGCACGGGACCTCGCGGTTCTGCTCGATGTGACCGGTCAGCTCCAGATCGATCTCGTTGGTTTCTCGATGGGAGCGATCGTGTCGCTGATCCTCGCAAGCACCGACGAGCGGGTGCGGCGGCTGGTCATCGGCGGTGTTGGCTCGGGTGTGATCGAGTGCGGCGGCGTCGACAGGCGTGCCGTACCAAACGACGCCATCATCGAAGCGCTCACCGCCGATGATGCCGCGGGTCTCGAAGTGGTGCCCGCGGCCGCTGCATTCCGTCAGCTGGCGGACGCGCTGAAAGCAGACCGCGAGGCGCTCGTCGCACAAGCCTCCTCGGTCTATCGAGGTGAGATCGCGCTCGGCGATATCTCGGCTCCGACGCTCCTCTTGGCAGGGGACACCGATCCGCTCGCGATCCGCCCGCAGGTCCTCGCCGATGCGATTCCCGGCGCAAGGCTCAAGATGCTGACCGGCAATCACATCGAAGTCTTGGGCGACCCGCGCTTTAGACAGTCCATCGTCGATTTCCTCGCCTGACCGGGATCGCTTGCAATGAACCTTGGTGAAATCGTCGCGATTGCCCTTGCCGGGCTCGCGGCGGGCACCATTAACACCGTTGTCGGCAGCGGGACGCTGATCACCTTCCCCGTGCTCCTCGCCTTCGGCTACGCCCCAGTCACGGCGAACGTCTCCAACACCGTCGGGCTGGTCCCGGGATCTGTATCCGGCGCCATCGGCTACCGGCGGGAGCTCACCGGTCAGCGCCAGCGCGCGATACGGCTGGGAACGATGTCGCTGCTGGGCGGCGTGACTGGGGCTGTCTTGCTGCTGTTACTGCCAGCGTCTGTCTTCAAGGCGATTGTCCCGCTGTTTATCGCGATCGCGCTCTGCCTCGTCGTACTCCAGCCGCGCCTAAAACAGCTGCTCGCGGATCGCCAGATCGAGACAGTGCACGAGAGTGGCGCCGTGGTGGCGCTCGCTGTTTACCTGACCGGCGTGTACGGCGGCTATTTTGGTGCTGCGCAGGGGATCCTGCTGTTGGGAATCCTCGGCGTGACGCTGTCGCAGGACCTGCATCGCACCAACGCCCTGAAGAATGTTCTCGCCGGCCTGACAAACGGCGTGGCGGCTGTCTATTTCATGCTCGCCGCACATGTGGACTGGGGACCTGCCGGCATTATCGCCGGCGCTTCGATCGCTGGCGCCCAGCTCGGTGCTCGTTACGGGCGGCGTATGACACCGGCAGCGCTGCGAGCGATCATCGTGGTCGTCGGCGTATCCGCCATCGTGCGGTTGCTCCTCGCGTGAGCTGATGGCGGTCTTGCGAGTCTCACCGGTCTGAGGCCCAATCTCGCTCATACGGAAACCGCTGGCGTCTCATCCATGTAGAGAAAGGGCAGAACAATTCGGGTCAGGTGCCAGCGTAGGCCGCGAGGGGTGCTCGGCGCACATCAGTCTTCTGGAAGAGCGGCAAAATCACGCTTTGCCTTCCTATACCACGCCATTCCTGACAGTGGATGTTTCCAGCGACCCTGCATCTCCCTCAAGGCATCGGCGTGCAGCTCATCACCACTTGCGACGACTTCTTTCAAATGTTTATCTTGTGCCTTTATGACCTCATTGGCGGTGTTCCCGTGATGCGTTAGGTCACACGGTCCACTCAATTGTTGACATGTCATGGTCTTCATAGTCTCGTTCCCTTTCATGAAAGCAGCCGTCAACTGGGGCGTGTTACGTAGGCCGGTGCCCAGGGGAGCCTTCGCCGGCCGTGTCATGACTAAGTGGCGGGTGGCTGGTCGATGCGCACCAGATTGCCGGACGGGTCACGCACGGCACAGTCCCGCGTTCCCCACGGCTGGTCGGTCGGCTCCTGCACGATCTCAGCACCCGAGGTGCGTAGCTTCTCGAAGGTGGCGTCGAGGTCGTCGGTGTGGAAGTGGACGCCGTTCAGGGCGCCCTTGGCGAGGAGGGCGGCGAGCGCGTCGCGGTCGGCGGGGCTGCCGTTCAGATAGTTCGTGAGGACAATCGCGACGCCGGGCTGGGAGGCGGCACCGACCGTGATCCAGCGGAAGTCTTCGCGGGCGACGTCGTTGCGCAGTCCGAGGCCGAGTATGTCGCGGTAGAAGGCCAGCGCAAGGTCGGGGTCATGGACTAGGACGAAGCATTGGGAAAAGGTGAGATTCATGCCACCAACACTAGGGAGCCGGCGCCCCTCGCGTTTCTCCGATCCTGCTCGGCTCGCTGCTCGGGCGGGTGAGGTCCTTGGCGACGCAACCCGGCACGCTCGCGAGCGCGCTGTGGTCACGGGCCCTGTAGGCCGTCGGCGTCTCGCCCACCAGCTGGGTGAAGCGGGCGCTGAACGAGCCAAGCGACGCACACCCGACCGCCACACAGACCTCGGTGACCGACTCCTCGCCGCGGCGCAGCAGCGCCTTCGCCCGCTCGATTCTTCGCGTCATAAGGTAGGCGTAGGGCGTCTCCCCGTAAGTCGCGCGGAACTGCCGGGAGAAGTGTGCGCTCGACATCAGCGCAGCACGGGCGAGCGCGGCGACGTCGAGCGGACGCGAGTACTCGCGGTCCATCAGATCGCGGGCGCGGCGCAGGTGCGCGAGGTTGGCAAGGTCCTCAGGCGTCACGATGCCAGCGTGGTCGGTCGATGGCAGGCCGCGCTCTCGCCCGACAGCCACACGAGCCTGCCGTTGGCTGACAGTGGCCAGCGGCGTCTCTCACGTTTCGTGTGGCAGGTCGCTTGCGCGGACGATCCCGAGCAGCTCGCCCTCGGGCGTGGTGAGGATCGCGCTGCTCGCACCGGCGCGTTTCAGCTGCGCGGCGAGCTCGCCGGGGGCGATGTGTGGGCGGCTGGTCGACGGGCCGGGCTCCATCAGCTGCGCGGCGCGCGCGCCGACGGCCGCGTCCTGTAGTCGCGAGCGTCGCACGCGTCCGAGCACGACCCGCTCGGCGAGCACGAGCGCATACCCGTAGGGGCTCGAACCGATGCGCTGCTTGATCTCCTCAGCCGGGGTCTCGAGGGTGCAGATCGCGACGTCGTCACGGAGGAAGGAGCCAGCAGTCGGCCGGCCGGCGTCAGTGCCTTCCATCGGCAGGCCGTGCGCCATCCAGTCGACCTTGCTGAGCGCGTAGTCGTAGGCATCGAAGCCGTGCTGCTCGAGCCAGGCGGCAGCGCGGGGGCTCATGTCGCACAGCGCGTCCCAGCAGTAGACGATCACCGGGCGATCGCGATCCAGGCGCTCGGCTGCTTGCGCGTCGAGCTCCTTCAGCGGCAGGCTGATCGCGGCGGGAAGGTGTAGTTCCTCGTACTCCTGAGCGGGCAGCACCTCGACAAGCTGCGCGCCGCGCTCCAGCAGCTCGCGCACGCCTTGCAGATCGACCGTACGCGCCATCAGGGGCTTGGTGATCGAGCACACGAAGTACAGGCTCGCCAGGAAGCGCTGGCTGGACACCGGGGCAAGCGTTGCGAGGTCCTCCCACGGGCGCGAATAGGCATCCCCGGGCGCGATGCGGACGAGCAGGCGCGCAGCCGGTCTGAAGATCCTGCCGAGCAGAGTGTCTGGAAGTCCTACATCCATCACCACGAGGCGACCGCCCGCTCGCAGCTGGTGCCAAGCAGCCTCAAGCGCCGGTCTACGGTCGGGGAGGACCGAGTAGCTGAGGCTGAACAGAACGGCGTCGACCTCGTCCTTGATGCTCAGCCGCGCTGCGTCGCCTTCAAGCAGCCGGACGTTGCTCCAGCCGCGCTGCTCGACGAGCTTGCCTGCCTCGGCGAGCATTCCCGGAGAGGCGTCGAGGGCGATCACGCTCCCGTCCTTGCCGACTGCGTTGAGGAGGTGCTCGAGATTGCGCCCGGTACCGCAGCCGATCTCGAGCACTGTCTCACCGGGTGAAAGGTCAAGTGCCTCAACGGCCTTGCGGCGTGCGCCGTCGTGAATCAAGTACAGCGGCTCCAGCATGTTGTAGAAACGCGCGAGGCGGTCGTAGCGGTGTGTGATCTGCTCGAGTGATTGACGCCGACGGGGGCCCATGGGCCGACATTCTCGCTGAATCCAGTGCGTTCGCGCGGTGCGTGTTGGGGATCTCGCGCGAATACCGGCTTCGGTCGCGGGCAATGTGGTGGCCGCTGCGGTGCGTCAACTGGTCTGCGCGAGCGCGAGCTCCAGTTGCGCTTGCACGGTGGCGCGTTGGTTGTCGATCTGTAGGCGGCGTTGCAGGATGGGTACGGCTGCTGCCGGGTAGCCATCGAGCCGCAGGGCGCTACCCAGGTCATAGAGCGCGTAAGCGTAGGTCAGGCACGTTCCGCTGGCCGGCAGCGGCGACGGGCTGGCGTACGGGTTGGTTTGGGTAGCCCGGTTGCGGCTCAGTGACTGGCGCAAACCCAATGCTTGATAATGAATGTTATGTAAACAAGAACGGGAACCGGTCCTTGTCTCCAAGCGCTCTACACCAGCAGGTAGGCAAGCGAAACCTGCGTCGAGAGCGTGCAGCTCACCACGCTTGCGCGTTTCGCCAAAGGCCCCTTGCGTTTCTTCTTGCGGTGTTTAACCACGGGTTTGCGTATACCGGGAGCAGCGTTCGCCAAGGCCCGCGGCGCCACTGGCGACACGGCGGCTCCAGCTGAGCCAAAGTCGGGCTGTTCGCCGGTGTATTCGCTGCCGCCCGGTTCTTCGCCGCCTGTGCAGCCAATGTAGCCGCCACCTTCGGCGATGCCCTGCACGCTGCCTAGCGTCGCGCTGGCCTTGCCAGCAAGGAATTCGGCCTTGGCCTGGCCGTCGGCGACAGCGGCAGCCATACCCTGGCGGTAGGCCGCCGTGGCCGTGGCGAGGTTTGCGCCCTGTGCGATCGGCACTTTTGCGACGCCCTGAACACTCACGGTGCGGGCGGGAGATGCGGTCGGCGCTTCTGCTGAGGCCACGCCCAACACGCCAGCGGCCACCAGTGCGACCGTTGTGGTGGCCACTGCCGGTATCACAATCCTCATTGCACCTCCCCAGGTACGCTCACCTCTACAAGGCTAGCGCGCCCCGGCAAGCTCTCGTGCACGCAGCAGCACCGTGTCGATCATCGGCTCGGTGAGCCGGCCTGTGAAGGTGTTCTGCTGGCTTGGGTGGTAGCAGCCGATTAGCGTATATCGCTTGCCCTGCAGCTCCGCCCCATGGCCGAACCGTGGCCGTGGCGACGACAGCGACACCGGCGGAGCGGCGAGCGCAGTGGTCAGGCGCAGCGCCGCATCCCAGGCGAAGGCGCCTAGGCACAGGATCACTCGCACGCCTCCCAGCAGTTCCAGCTCTCTCACGCTCCACGGCAGGCATTCGTCGCGCTCGGCAGGGACCGGACGGTTCGCCGGCGGGGCGCAACGCACGGCCGCGGTGATCCACGCCCCACGCAACCGCAAGCCATCTCCACGGTCTGAGGATGCCGGCTGATTGGCAAAGCCTCCTCGCCACAGGGCAGCAAATAGGAAATCGCCTGAACGGTCACCTGTGAACATGCGGCCCGTGCGGTTGGCGCCATGGGCGGCCGGGGCGAGCCCCAGCACAAGCATGCGTGCCGCCGGGTCGCCGAAGCCCGGCAGCGGCCGGCCCCAGTACTCCTCCTCGGCAAACGAAGCACGGCGCTCGCGTGCAACCTGCTCGCGCCATGTCACCAAACGCGGGCAGCGCCGGCAACTGCTGATCTCCTCCGCCAGCGCCGCGAGGTCTTTTCCTCTACGTGATGCCACACGGCAGTAGTAGCATCGGTCAGGCAATGTCGCTGTGGATGCTGTTCGTGCTGCTTGGGCTGATCAAGATCCCGCTCGCCGGCCTGATGATGTGGATGCCGTTTCGCAACGACGAGGCCATGCGCGCGCCGGAGGTGACCGGCTTCTCCTCCGAGGATGGGGGTAGCCACACTTTGCCTGCCGGGCCATGTGACCCTCACCCGCGCAGGCCCCTCCCCCGCTCCCCGCGCCGGGACCCACATGGCTCGCCGGCACTCCCCGCGCCTGCGCGGGTACGTACGCCGCTACGCGCCAAGGGTTCGAAGACCTTCCGCTAGACGCCTCGCGGCTGCCTATCTACGACGTTTGCCGTTCTGCTTGCGCTGGCGCCGCGCGGCCTTGGCTTTGGCACGCCGCTTGCGCAGTGCCACCGCCGAGTCGCGAGCCGAGCGCGCTTCCGCCAGCTGTGGGTCGCTCGCCGGTGCGACGCCGCGCGCGTCACGGAGGATCAGGAAGGCGATCGCGCCCAGCAGCAGCACCGCCGCCCCCAGTACCAACAGGATCGTGGTGTGCGAGTTGGTCGGTTCCGAGTTTGTTGTGCTCCCGGTGGTCACCGTGGCCGCCGTTTTTGTTTCTTCCGGCTTTTCTTCGGTCAGTTCGCTGAACGCGCTGCCCGATCCGAGCCTGGCCGCGACAGCCGCCGGAGTGCCCGCCAGCGCCAGCAGAGCTGTCAGAGACAGCGCGCACGCGATCACACGCACGCCTGCGAGGCCGAGACGCAGGTGACTTGGCACGCGGCGAGCATACCGCCTGCCAGGGACACGGCATGCGCTTGTCCAGACCGTAGAATGAGCCACCAATGGCACCCAAGCAGCGACAGATCCGGATCGAACAGCGCGGTGGACTCGAGGCGATTCAGGCGCTCGAGACGCGCTCTGACGAGGAGCTCGAGAGCGAGACCAAATACAAGGCCGCCGCGATGGCGATCCTCGGGGCCCGTGCTTCAGAGCGCTTCGACGCCGAGGCCGCCCGCGCCTATTTTCAACGGGCGATCGCCGCCGCCCGCCCCCAGGAGCGGATGCAGATCCGGCGCATGGCAGACGCTTCCCTCGCCCTCGCCGAACGCCGCGCCGGTGACCTCAAGAGTGCAGTCGAGCGCCTCGGGCAGACACCCCCCACCGGCCGCCAGATGTTCGCATTGCGCGCGATGGGCCTGCTGATCCCACCCGCGTCCGCCGGCATCCTCGCCCGCACACGTGGCGTCCTCTTGATCATCTTGTTGATTCTCGTGCTGCTTGCGCTTGGCCTCGGGGTCGTCGAGCTCGTCTCGCTGCCCTTCGGCGGCCTCGGCCTTGCCCCGGGCATCCTGCTCGGGCTGTTCGTCGTGATCGCCGCACTCGGAGTGGTCGCAGCCGTCGGCCGCCGCCGAGACCGGGCGAAAAAGGCTGCGAACTAACCGGTCTGCGACAGCCGGTGCCTGCCCCTGTCTGCCTGATCGTCAATCCCTCCGCCGGCGGCGGCAAGGGCGGGCGCATCGCGCCGCAGGTGGAGCACACGCTGCGCGAGCACGGGCTGGCCGTGAGGCGTGTCGACACGCGCGATCTCGACGATGCGCACAGATTGGCAAAGGAGGCTGCGAGCGCTGGTGAGACAGTCGTGGCGCTCAGCGGCGACGGCATGGTTGGCGTCGTTGCCGACGCGCTGCGCCACGTTCCCGGTGCAGTGCTTGGCGTACTGCCCGGCGGCCGCGGAAACGACTTGGCACGGGTGCTCGGAATACCCGAGGATCCACTGGCAGCATGCGGCGTGATCGCCCAAGGCGTTCCTCGCGCGATGGACGTGGGCGAGGTCTCAGGGCAGGCATTCGTCGGCATCGCCTCGGCCGGCTTCGACAGCGACGCAAACCGCATCGCCAACGAGGCTCCGTCGTGGCTCGGCGGCCTGGTTTACGCCTACGCGGCGCTGAGGGCGCTCGTCTCGTGGAGACCCGCCCGGTTTGAGATCGAGCTCGACCCACCGGGCGAGCGCCGCAGCTTCACCGGCTACTCGGTGGGAGCAGCCAACTCGAAGGCTTATGGCGGCGGGATGCGCGCGGCCCCGGACGCGATGCTCGACGATGGACTGCTCGAGGTCCTCGTCCTCGAGAGCGTCAGCAAGCTCACATTCGTGACGAGGATCCTGCCAAGAGTGTTCAAGGGCACGCATGTGAAGCTTCCGACCGTGCACGTCTTCCGCGCCAGCGAGGTCGAGATCTCTGCCGACCGTGCTTTCACGATGTACGCCGACGGCGATCCGATCGGTGAGCTGCCCGTACGGGTGCGCGCGCTACGCGGCGCGATCACGGTGCTCGTCCCCGCCAACGCAGCGGCCTCGGCGTTCTCGACATCCCCACTGCCCTCCTCCGTACCGGCTGCTGGATCGACTGGGCCCCTGGCGGGACGCTGATGGCGGTGCTGCTCGCACCCAAGCTCGCCATGGCGAGGGCCGTTGGTACGGTCTCGCGCCTGCGCGGTGGCGGCGCGACGAGCGCGCCTGGGAAGGTCCTGATGCGTCTGGATCCCCATGCGATTGACGTCCTCGGATCACGCCTGCGACGCGGCAGTGTGCTCATCTCGGCCACGAACGGCAAGACAACCACAGCGGCAATGGCCGCATGCATCTTCGATCACGCGGGCATCTCGCTGGTTCACAACCAGGCGGGCGCGAACATGGCCGGCGGAATCGCCACCACCCTGCTCGCCGCTGCACGCCCCCACGGTGGCATCGCTGGTGAGCTGGGACTATTCGAGGTCGACGAGTTCTGGCTCGGGCAAATCGCCGCCGAGCTGCATCCGCGGGTGATGCTGCTGAGCAACCTGTTTCGCGACCAGCTCGACCGCTATGGCGAGCTGGAGATGATCGCTGACCGTTGGGCCGCGGCCACCGCAGATCAAAGTTCGGGAGCGGCTACACAGGCTGGAGACTCGCAGCTCGTCCTGAACGCCGACGATCCGCTGATCGCCGATCTCGGCCGGGAGCGGGAGAACGTTCTCTACTTCGGCGTACAGGACGATTCGCTGGCGCTGGCCGGAATGGCGCATGCCGCCGATGCGAAGCATTGCCGCCGTTGCGGTGCTCCGTACGTGTTCGATGTGGTCTATCTCGGTCACCTCGGGCATTACCACTGTCCGAGCTGCGACCAGCGCAGGCCTGCGCCCACCGTGATCGCGACAGGCGTCACCCTCCAGGGTGTCCACGCGGCCCGCTTCACCCTGCAGACTCCCGCGGGCGTTGCCGAGGTTGCCCTGTCCCTCCCCGGTCTCTACAACGTCTACAACGCGGTGGCGGCGGCGGCTCTGGCGACCGCGCTTGAGGTGGGCCTGCCGGAGATTGTCGCGGGCCTGCAGGGCACGAAGGCCGCGTTCGGCCGCGCCGAGACCGTGACGCTCAAGCTTGGCCCTACACGGGGCGCCACCAATGCGCCACCGGCGCAACAGGCGCGACGCGAGCTTCAGATCATGCTCGTCAAGAACCCCGCGGGCGCGAACGAGGTGCTGCGCACGCTTGCGCTGGAGCCGGGTGAACACGACCTGCTGGGGGTACTCAACGACAAGCTCGCCGACGGTCGCGACGTCTCCTGGATCTGGGATGCCGACTTCGAACTGCTGCAGGGACGGATGCGGCGTGTCACGTGCAGCGGCAGCCGCGCTCCCGAGCTCGCGCTGCGACTGAAGTACGCAGGAATCGATCCCGGGCGTATTCGCGTGCAGCCAGACCTATCCCGTGCGCTGCGCGAAGCCGCCGAGGACCACCCCGAGGGTGCGGACGCGCCGCCCCTCTACGCACTACCCACCTACACCGCGATGCTCTCGCTGCGCGAACTGCTGGTGGCTCGTGGGGAGGTGATCAGCGCGTGGTCGTGACCCCGGCCGAGGTCAGCTCGAGCAAGGTCATCTGGCACGACCTGGAGTGCGGCTCCTATCGGGCGGATCTGCCGTTGTGGCGCGAGCTTGCCGGCGCGCACGATGGCCCGGTCCTCGACATCGGTGCGGGAACCGGCCGGGTGGCGCTCGATCTCGCCCGGGCGGGGCACCGCGTAACCGCGCTCGACCTAGACATCGACCTGCTTACCGCGTTGCGTGATCGCGCTGGTCACCTCGACGTCGAGATCGTCTGCGCCGACGCACGTTCGTTC
The DNA here is from genome assembly GCA_035940195.1 of Solirubrobacteraceae bacterium. Classification (GTDB taxonomy): domain Bacteria; phylum Actinomycetota; class Thermoleophilia; order Solirubrobacterales; family Solirubrobacteraceae; genus Palsa-744. Next base: position 15,410 of record DASZFC010000076.1, on the reverse strand, counting down.
GGCCTGGATCGAAGCGACTTCTCGCTATGCCTCGTGCCGATGCAGACGATCCAGCTGCTCGACAGTTCCGAGCAGCGAATCGCATGCCTGCGCCGTGCGCGCGCGCACCTGCGCCCCGGCGGACTGATCGCCTGCGCGATCGTTACTGCCCTCGAGCCGTTTGACTGCGCCCGCGGAGATCTCGGGCCAACCCCTGAGACCGTGCGAGTCGGGGACATGCGCTACGCCAGCCGGGCCACGAAGGTCCAGGCCGGGCGCACGACCAGCATCGAGCGCGAGCGCCGGACGGTTGGTCCTGGCGATCAGACGGTAGAAGAGCTCGACATCGTGGAGCTGGCCCGCCTGAGTGTGCCCCAGCTCGAGCGCGAGGGCACTGGGGCCGGGCTGCGCGCCGAGACCGCCCACGAGATCCCTCCCACCGGCGATCACGTCGGAAGCTCGGTTGTGATGTTTCGTGGCTGACTCCGTCATCGCGCCTGCTCGCCTCCGGACCCTGCGTGTATGTGCGCTGTATCCGGACCTGATGAACATCTACGCCGACCGCGGCAATCTGCTGATGCTCGAGCGTCGCTGCGCATGGCGCGGGATTGGCTTCGAGCTGTCCGCCAGCGGAATCGGCGAGCCGCTGTACCCGGACGCGCACGACCTGTTCTATCTGGGCGGCGGCCAGGACCGGGACCAGCGGCTGTGTGCCGAGGACCTGATCGCGAACAAGCGTGCCGGGCTGCACGCCGCGGCCGCAAGCGGCGCGGTTGTACTCGGCGTCTGTGGTGGGTATCAGCTCCTGGGCCACTCCTACACGCTCGGTGAGGAGACGATCCCCGGTGTGGGACTGCTCGACGCGCACACCGTACGCGAGGACGGCCCCCGCCTGGTCGGCAACATCGCGATCGAAGTCTCGCTCGACGGCGATCGAGCAACACAGGTGCTCGCAGGTTTTGAGAACCACGGTGGGCATACCTACCTCGGCCCTAGCGCTCAAGCGCTCGGCCGTGTGATGAAGGGTTTCGGCAACGACGGCCACAGCGGCAAGGAGGGCGCGCGTAGCGGCAACACGATCGGCACCTATCTGCATGGTCCTCTCCTCCCCAAGAACGCGTGGTTCGCCGATTGGCTGATCGCCACCGCTTTGCGTCTCGATTCATCGGATCTGGAGGGCCTAGACGACGCCCTCGAGCACGAGGCGCATCTCAGCGCGCGCCACGCCGCGGGCGTTTGAAGCGGCCTGATCGTCGCAAAGTCCAGGATCGCGCGCCCCGGGTTACCGCACGTCCTCTTAGGATCGCGTGTATGGAACTCTCGGAGTATCAGCGCCTCTCGCGCAGCACGGCACAGTATCCACGCAATGAGGCACTCACCTACCCAGCGCTCGGGCTGGCAGGCGAGGCGGGAGAGTTCGCCGATCACGCGAAGAAGGTGATTCGCGACGACGGCGGTGAAGTCACGGCTGGACGGCGTGAAGCTATGGCCAAGGAGCTCGGGGATGTACTCTGGTATGTCGCCCAGCTTGCAAGCGAGCTGGAGCTCGACCTCGACGAGATCGCCCAAGCGAACCTCGACAAGCTGCTCTCCCGTCAGCGCCGCGGCGTCCTTTCTGGCAGCGGCGACGACCGCTAGGACGACGCCCCCAGCAAGCTAAGACGCGACAGCGAACTTAGCGAAGCGCTCAGCCGCTCTTTGTGGCAGCAGCGCTCGGACATGGACACCCTCGGGGGTGTCATCTCGTGATAGATCCCCCGCTAGCTCGTGCAGCTCTGCCAGGCTGCCGCCGTCTGCGTAGGGCACAAGCAGCTCGACCTTGCACAGCATGTACTCGAGCTCTGCTTGCAAGCGCGCGTTTAGCTCCACTAGACCCTCGCCCGTCACGCCGCTTACGAGCATTGCGCGGGGATAGCGCAAGCGCAGCTCGTCACGTTCCTGCTCATCGAGCAGATCGACCTTGTTCAAGACCAGGAGCATCGGGCGCTCCCCGGCGCCGATCTCCTCCAGCGTCTCCTCGACCGCGTGCTGCATCCTCTCGGCCTGCAGCTCGGGCGCGGAGGCGTCGAGCACGTGGGCAAGCAGATCGGCGCGGCGGGTCTCCTCGAGCGTCGCGCCGAAGGCATCCACCAGCTGGTGTGGCAGCTTGCTGATGAAGCCGACCGTGTCACTCACCAGATACTTCCTCCCCGAGTGACTCCGGCCCGCATGGTGGCCGTCGCCATTGCACACAGCCCTCCCGATCGGCCCGATCGTACGTGTCGTCGGGTCGAGCGTGTGAAACAGCCTGTCGCGCACCCCGACCTCCGCGCCCGTCAGCACGTTCAGCAGTGTCGACTTACCGGCGTTCGTATACCCGACGAGCGCCACCGTCGGCAGAGCCGCGCGCTCGCGCTCGGCTCTCATCACCTGACGCGTGCCCTTCACATGCTCCAGCCTGCGACGCAACGCGGAGATCCTGTCACGTGCCAGCCGCCGGTCGGTCTCGATCTGGCTCTCCCCCGGCCCCCGCGTGCCGATCCCGCCTCCCAACCGCTCGAGATGGGTCCATAGCCCGCGCATCCGCGCGAGGTTGTACTCCAGCTGGGCCAGCTCGACCTGGAGCTTGCCCTCCGCGCTACCTGCGTGCGCAGCGAAGATGTCAAGGATCACGGTCGTGCGATCGACCACCGGAAGTCCCAACACTTCCTCCAGATTTCGCTCCTGGCGCGGGGTCAGCTCGTCGTCGCAGACGATCACGTTTGCGTCGGCTTGCTTCGCAGCCTCCCTCGCCTCGGCCACCTTGCCGGAGCCAAGATAAGTATTCGGATGCGGCAGCTCGCGACGCTGGACCATCTCCCCCACGACCGCCACCCCCGCGGTGCGCAGCAACTCCTCCAGCTCGCCAAGGTCATCACCTTCGGGCAATGCTGCAATGCAAAACGCCCGCTGAACCGCGCGCTGCTCAGACGGTAAGCCGTTTGCCGCGGCATGCGAGCGATTCGAGGTGGTCCCTGTGCGGCCGTTTCGGCTTCGATCCATTCAACTCTCAGTCTAGGACCTCAACTTGCCCAGGCGCTCGATCGCCTCCAGCAGACGATCATCGGGCGTCGTCAAGGAGATTCGGAACCAGCCCTCCCCAGCCGGGCCGTAGATCGCGCCGGGCGAGAGCACGACGGCTACCTGCTCGAGCACGTGCTCGCAGTAGGCCTCGGAACTCTCATAGCCCGCCGGGATTGGCGCCCAAACATAGATCGTGCTGCGCGGCGGATGCACCTCGACGCCGATCCCCCGCAGCGCCTCGCAGACGAGATCGCGGCGACGTCTGTACAGCTCGTTCATCGAGGCGACCTCCACGTCCCCGTCGGGCGAGAGGGCAGCAACCCCGGCCAGCTGCACGGCCTCAAACAGGCCGGAGTCGATATTTGTCTTCAGCCGCCAATAGGTCTCGACCGCCTCGGCGTTCCCAACCACGACTGCGCAGCGCCAGCCGGTCATGTTGTAGCCCTTCGATAGCGAAAAGACCTCGATCCCTACCTCCTTCGCCCCCGGCGTCGCCAGGAACGAGGGCGCGCGGTAGCCGTCGAAGACGATCTCCGAATACGCGTTGTCGTGCACGACAAGAATCTCGTGCTCGCGGGCGAACTCGACGACCCGCTCGAAGAAGCCCGCAGGCACGACCGCTCCGGTCGGGTTGTTCGGGTAGTTCAGGAACATCAGCTTCGCTCTGCGCGCGACTTGCTCATCGATCAGATCTAAGTCCGGAACGAAGCCCAGCTTTGGCTCGAGCGCCATTAGGACCGGCTCTGCTCCAGCAAGCCACGGGCCGGCGGTGTACACCGGGTAGCCCGGATCAGCGGCAAGTGCGTAATCCCCCGGATCGAGGAACGCGAGGTTCAGATTGAAGATCGCCTCCTTCGCGCCGATCGCTGGGATGATCTCCCGCTCAGGGGCGAGCTTGACGTCGAAGCGCCGTTCATAAAAATCGCTCACCGCCACGCGAAAGTCCGCGCGCCCGCGGTTCGACGGGTAGCGGTGCGTCTCCGGCTCGGTTACCGCCTCCTGCATAGCCTCTACCACCAGCGGTGAGGTTGGGCGGTCGGGGTCGCCGATACCGAGGCTGATCACGTCTACACCAGCGGCGCGCTTGGCGGCGATCTTGCGCTCCATCTCGGCAAACGCATACGGCGGGATGCGCTCCAAGCGCTTACTCGGTCTCATGCAGCTCCTTTTCGAAGTCCTCGCTGAGGCGGCCCTCGAACACAGGTACCGCCCAGCCTGTCAGATTCACGTGCAGATCCTTCCCCACCTCGACCTCGAGCTCCCCCCCATCGAGAATCACGCTCACCGGTGAGGTGCCTCCGCGCAGCACATGCGCGACTGCCGCGCCCGTTGCGCCGGTCCCAGAGGAGAGGGTCTCTCCCACCCCGCGCTCGAAGATCCTCACACGGATCCGGTGTGGATCGAGGACCGCGTACCACGATACGTTGGTCCGGTTGGGAAAACTCGGGTGTGCTTCGATCCCGGGGCCGAGCACGGATAGATCGAGAGCCGCAAGCTCCCGCTCGCCGGCGAGGGCGATCGAGCACTGTGGGTTGCCGATCGATACGTGCTGGAAGCACCAGGTGCGCGCCGAGACCGACCCGGAGGCCTCGACCTCGAGCTCCCCGGCGCCGTCGGCGGGCCCTCCGGGATAGTCCTTGGAGGTGAGCGCTGCGTGACCCATATCGACCCTGCAGGTCGAGGGCCCGGTGATCGTCGGACGGATCTCCCCCACCGGGGTCTCGATCGAGAAGCTGTCCTGGTCGGTCCAGCCGTGGCTGCGCAGGTACATAATCGCCTCGCGCGCCCCATTGCCCGACAGCTCGGCCTCCGAGCCGTCCGGGTTGAAGATCCGCAGAGCAGCCACGAAGCGCTCATCGGCCGGAGGACTTAGGAGCAGGACACCATCGGCGTAGATCCCGAAGTGCCCCTCGCACAACCGGCGCACCCGCGCGGGCGTAAGCGCGAACGGAAGCTCGTTCGCCTCCACGATCAGGTAGTCGTTGCCCAGCGCCTGCCACTTCTCAAATCTCATCTTGCGCCGGAGTCTATGGACCCGATGATCTCCTCGGCCACCGTGCCCGGATCGCGGCCGGTCACGTCGATCGTGCGCACTCCGGCAAGCTTTCGCATCCACGTGAGCTGGCGCTTTGTGTAGTTGCGTGTGCGACGCTTCATCTTCTCGATATCCCCCGTCAGCAGCTCCTCAAAGCCGAGGGCTTTGCGAGCTGTGTCTGAGGCTCCAGCAGCGTGCGCGCTGCGTACCTCCTCGCGCACACCCACCGCAAGCATCTCCTCGACGCGCTCATCGGTGCGCGCGTACAGCGCCTCGCGCTCCATCACGAGCCCGACAAGCAGGGTCGGACGCCGCATGCCGGCGTCCCAAAGCTGCGACGGTCCTTCCGGCGGCTGGAGCTCGCCTGCATCCAGCAGCTCGAGCGCACGCACCACCCGCTGGCGGTCGTTCGGGTCGATACCCTCCGCGGCCCATGCCGCACGGCGGCCGAGCTCGGCATGGAGAGCCGGCGCCCCATGCTTCTCGAGCTCCGCGGTCCAGCGTTCGCGTACGCCCTCAGGTACAGGTGGACGTAGATTCAGTTCGGTCAGTGCCGCGCGCAGATACAGGCCGGTGCCACCGACAACCAGCGGGCGCCGCCCAGCGGCGAGTACACCGTCGATCTCGGCATGGGCCAGCTCCGCGTACTGCCCAACGCTGAACGTCGCGTCGAGTGGCAGGAACGACACGAGGCGGTGCTCCAGGCGCCTGCGCTGCGCCGCCGTGGCCACACCCGTGAGGATCTCGAGGCCAGCGTAGACCTGCAGCGCGTCGGCTGACACCACAATAGGACTTTCCTCTCCGCGCGCACACAGCCGCTCAGCCAGCGCCACGGCGACTGCGGTCTTGCCCACGCCGGTGGGACCGAACAGCGCGATGATCTGCATTGTCGTAGGCTCGCACTTCATGCAGATCTCCGGGGCCACCGTCCTGCTCACCGGAGCCACTGGTGGCATCGGCCACGCGATCGCCCGCGAGCTGCACGGCCGCGGCGCCGAGCTGATTCTGACCGGGCGTCGCACGGAAGTGCTGGAGCCGCTCGCCGATGAGCTCGGCGCGCGCGCACTGACGATCGATTTGAGCGACTCCGCCGAGGTCGAGCGTCTGGTGGCAGAGGCCGGAGAGGTCGACATACTCGTCGCGAATGCCGCACTGCCGGGGTCGGGGCGCCTGGAGACCTATACACAGGTGCAGATCGACCGTGCGCTCGACGTCAACTTACGTTCGCCGATCGTGCTGGCACACGCGCTAGTCCCCGCGATGATCGCGCGCGGCAATGGACACCTGCTGTTCATATCCTCACTGTCAGGCAAGTCAGCGACGCCGGGCGCCTCGCTGTATTGCGCGTCGAAGTTCGGGATGCGTGGCTTCGCCTTGAGTCTGCGCGCGGACCTGCACGGGAGCGGTGTAGGCGTCTCCATCGTGTTCCCCGGTTTTATTCGCGACGCCGGCATGTTCGCTGACTCCGAAGTCAAGATGCCCCCAGGCGTCGGCACGCGCTCCCCGGAGGATGTCGCCCGTGCAGTGCTCCGGGCGATCGAGCGCAACCGCGCCGAGGTCGATGTCGCCCCGCTTGCGCTGCGTGCCGGCGCGATCTTCGCGAGCCTGGCTCCGGAGACGGCCGCGAGCGTCTCACGCAGGCTTGGCTCGGAGGACATTGCGCATCAGTTCGCCGGGAAGCAGCGCGAGAAGCGCTGAGGCGGTCGCCTCGGCCTAGTTTTAGAAGAGCGCCTGCTGGCGTGAGCGCGCCTGGAGTGCTTCCTCGTCAGCCGAAGGACTCGCTGCGAGCTGCACACGTCTGAAGCCCCTCGCACTAGGCGCACCCCGGCGCACCAGCTGTGAGAGGCGTTCACGTTCCTGCTTCGGCGCGTAGGCGCCGCGGCGGTACAGCTCCCCATAGCGCTCGATCAGATCGGGACGCTGGGCGCGTAGCCAGTCCGTAAAAATGCCCTTCACCTCGCCGCGCAAGTGCAGCGCCACGCCGCCGATGCTGGTCGCACCCGCGTCGATCGCTCCTTGCAGCAGCGGCTCCAGCTGGTGCGGGGCGTCGTTGATCCCGGGCATCAGCGGGGCGATCAGCACACCCGTGGGGATCCCGGCTCGGTTGAGCTCAGCCACCGCCTCCAGGCGGGCGCGCGGGTTCGGCGTGTGTGGCTCGGTGGCTCGCCAAGCCCTCTCGTCCAGCGTCGGGATTGACAGGCACGCCCGCATCTCCGCGTGCTGGGCGATCTGCAGCATTATTGGTAGATCGCGCAGCAACAGCGGTGACTTTGTCAATACCGAGCAGGGGTTGGCAAAGTCGCGCATCGCCTCCCAGATGCCCTGCATCAGCTTGTATCTGCCCTCCACCCACTGGTATGGGTCAGTGTTCGTTCCCAGGGCCACGTGCTCGTGCTTCCACGACGGGCGCGCCAGCTCCGCCCGCAACACCTCGGGCGCGTTGACCTTCACAATGATCTCCCGCTCGAAGTCCCGCCCGGCGTTGAAGTCCAAATACTTGTGCGTTGGACGAGCAAAACAATAAACGCAGGCGTGGCTGCAACCCCGATACGGGTTGATCGTCCAGCGGAACGGCATACGGGACTTGCCCGGTACACGATTGAGCACCGATTTGGCGCGCACCTCGTAGAAACGCGTCTCGAGCGCCTCGGGAGCGTCGAAGCGGCGCACCACGGCCTCGTCGCGATAACCGGGAAGCCAGCGCTGTTCCTCCTCGCCGGTCGTCAGGTTGCTCCAACGCACGAACATATGTTCGCACACATCTCAGACGCATCTCTCTCAAAAGATCGCCCGTCTCTTACACAGTCCCTACGAACAGTTATGGGCGAACTTACGCAGTCCTACGAGTCTCCTTAGGCCAAGGACGCACGATGATTGACAACACCCTCAACCCATCCAGGAGGTTCGATCGCATGAATACATCCAAGTTCCTCGGCGCCACGATCGTGGCTGGCGCGCTCGCGGCCGGTGGCGGCGCTGCCGGTATCGCTGGCGCGGCCGCCGCGCCCAGCTCCACGAGCACCTCAACCTCGCCATCCACCACACCAGCCCCCACAACCCCGGCACCAACTCAGAAATCTGGCGCGCCACCCAAATCGGGATCGCCAGGCAAAGGCCCGTGCCCGAACATGGGCTCAGGCTCTAAACGAAGCCCGGGCTCCAGCTCAGGACCAGGCCCCAATGCGGGCTCGAACTATCAGGGCGGCCCACCGCCCGGAGCCACCTACCAGTAGCCAGACCGGCAGCTCGGGTCAAAAGCCGCGCCGCGGGAAGTGCTCGCGCGGTGCGGAAGACCCGGGTCCTTACCCCGCCCGCGCCAGCAGACGCTCCTCGCCTGAGAGTGTCTGGCTGGTGGCGGCGGTGATCTCCACCTCGGTGAGCTCGCCGGGCGCGGCCAGGCCGCTGAAGTTGACGGCCTTGTTGTGGCGAGTGCGGCCGCGCAAACGCTCGGGGTCGGTGCGCGATGGGCCCTCTACCAGCACCTCCACCGTACGTCCCACGAACCGCTGCGCCCGCTCGCGGGCACGCCGCTGAACCACCTCCAGCAGACGCTCCATCCGCTCCACCTTCACCGGATGGGGCACGATGCCCTCGGTTAGGTCGGCAGCTTCGGTTCCGCGCCGCGGCGAGAACACGAACGTGAACGCGCTGTCGTAGCCAACCTGCTCGACCACTTCGAGCGTCTCCTCAAAGTCTGCCTCGGTCTCCCCCGGGAAGCCGACGATAATGTCTGTCGTCAGCGACGCATCCGGGACATGCTCGCGAATCAGCGCCACCCGATCCAAGTAGCGTCCGCGATCGTACGTGCGTCGCATCGCCTTCAAGATCCGCGAAGAGCCAGATTGCAGAGGCAGGTGGATGTGCTCGCACAGACTGGGCAACTCGGCGTGGGCGCGAACGACGTCCTCGCGCATGTCCTTGGGGTGTGGGCTTGTGTAGCGGATGCGGTCGATCCCCTCGATCTCGTCCACGGCCGCCAGCAACCCAGCGAATGTGGCCGGCTCGTGCCCGTTCGCCCGCAGATCGCGCCCGTAGGAGTTGACGTTCTGTCCGAGCAACGTCACCTCGCGTACGCCATCAGCGGCCATCGCCTGCGCCTCGGCGATGAGCTCTCTCAGCGGTCGCGACACCTCCCGTCCGCGTGTGGAGGGCACGATGCAGTACGAGCACGCGCAGTTGCAGCCAACGCTTATCTGCAGCCAGCCCTGAAACGGACGCGTACGCCGCGCGGGCAGATGGCCGGTGAAACCCTCGAACTCGAAGTACCCCTGGGCGGTGAGCGAATCACTCGTCAGGAACTCCGCGAGCTTGTGTACCTGTCCTGGACCGAAGGCGACGTCGACGAACGGAAAGCGCTCGAACACCTCCTCCTTGACCGATTGTGCCCAGCAACCACCCACGCCGACGATCCGCTCTGGCGCTTCGCGCTTCAATCGCTTGGCCTCGCCGAGGTGCGCGACGAAGCGGCTGTCGGCGGTCTCGCGGATCGAGCACGTGTTGAAGAGGATCAGATCGGCCTGGCTGCGCTGCGGCGCCTCGGTGTAACCGAGCGACTCGAGCATCCCCTTCATCCGCTCGGAATCGTGCTCGTTCATCTGACAGCCGAACGTCGTCACGTGGTATGATTTATGCATAGTAGGTCCCTCAAGCAAAGGTTTCGTCATGCCACAGACTACCCCGCAGCAACGGTACGTCGGGATCGTGCGCGTCAGTGAGGTCGGGGGCCGGGAGGGCGAGCGATTCGTGTCCCCCGACGAGCAGCGAGAGCGCATCGAAGCTGCGTGCGATCGGGATGGCGGCCGACTGATCGACGTACACAAGGAGATGGATGTCAAGGGCGACACGCCGATTGAGGAACGCGCAGGTCTTCGCGCCGCGATCGAGGCAGTCGAGACCGGAAAGGCGGATGTGATCGTCGCCGCCTACTTCGACCGGCTGTTTCGTTCGCTGTCCACGCAGGCCGAGGTCATCGACCGCGTAGAGCGCGCCGGTGGCAAGGTGCTGGCCGTGGACGTTGGTCAAGTCACGAACGCGAGCGCCGGACAGTGGCTGTCTGGCACCATGCTCGGGGCCGTTAGTGAGTACTTCAAACGTTCGGTCAAGGAGCGAAGTGCCGAGGGCCAAGCACGGGCCGTGGCTCGCGGGGCCACGCCGTGGCGCGGGTCCCGGTCGGCTACGACCGCAGCAACGGCACACTGAGCCCCAATCCAGACGAGGTTCCGATCGCTCAACGCGCGTTCAAGATGCGAGCGGATGGCGAGTCGATCACGCAGATTCGGAACATGCTCAAGTCGCACGGCATCGAGCGCTCACATCGCGGCGTGCAGGTCATGCTTGCCAACCGCATCTATCTCGGCGAGCTCCATTTCGGAAAGCTGGTCAACCTTGCCGCCTGCGAGCCGATCATCGAGCGGGAGCTGTTTGACCGCGTTCAGCGCATGTTCATTCCCCGTGGCCGTAAGCCGAAGTCAACACGGCTGCTTGCTCGCCTTGGCGTGCTGCGTTGTGGTTCGTGTGGTGCCCGCCTCAGTGCGATGAAGCTCCCTAAGCAGAACGATTACCCCATCTACCGTTGCCCCAGCACGTCCGACTGCGATCACCACGTCACGATCTCCGCCGTGATCGCCGAGAGGGTCGTAGTGGAGGCAACCCGGGCAGCCCTCAGAGACATTGAGGGGCGCGCCGACGCTCAAGCGAACGCCCGGCAAGCCCGCGAGGACCTGGCGGTCGCCGAGGCCGCGCGCGACGCCGCGATCAGCGCCTTTGACGGGCTCGGAGACCTGCAGGCAGCGAAGGACCGCTTGGCGCAACTGCAGGCAGCCGTGGACGGTGCCCAGGAGCGAGTAGCCGGGCTCGGCGACACTGAGACAGCACTCACCATCAACGGGGACCGCGACTGGGACCTGCTGACGGCCGACGAGCGCCGCGCTTTGATTCGTGCGACCGTCGAGCGAGCTTCCGTCCGTCCGGGTCGTGGGCCCGATCGCATCGCTATTGAGCTTTTCGTCTAGTCACGCCTGGAGCAACTAGGAGGCGGAGCGCGCACGGCCGTCACCATCAGCGCCGCGACCGACTGGGACCTGTTGACCCTCAGTCACAAACGCGAGCTGATCCGCGCGACCGTCGAGTCGGCCACCGTCGCTGCCGCACGAGGCACAGGGCGTCTCATGCTCAAGCTGTTCAGCGAGCAGACGGCGAGCAGCGCCGTTTAGGATTCGTTCGGCCTCCCGATGCGAGCCCGCCAACCGCGCAAACAGCCGACGCCGGCGCACAGCCGGGACGAGCCGCGCGGTATTCCCCAAGGGTTGCGCCGAGCGGCGCGCGCGCGCGAGGCGCCCGGCGGGGCGCGGGCTAAGAGCGCTGGTATCGCGTGGGCGGCGAGGGATAACGGTCAGGGCTCTCATCTCATCCTCCAATCGTGGTCAAGGTCATGGTGAGTTCCGGCCCACAGCTACGCGGTCGCGGGCTGGGTTGTGTCGCCGGTGGGTTCGTAGCGGTAGTTGCGCAGGCGATCGATGCGTAGCTCGGTGAAGTCGTGGTCGGTGTCGGTGAGTCCCATGTAGGGGATCGGGCGGTCATAGAGGAGTGCGTGGACTTCGAGGAAATCGGCGAGCTCGTCGGCTTGTCCGAGGGTCGCGGCGTAGTGGTCGGCGTCGTACTCACGTGCGCGCCAGTAGCGGCCCCAGAGGGGTGTGGTGAGCCATAGTCCGAGTCCGCCTTTGGCGAAGCGGATCGCCTTACCGACGAGCCAGAGGAATGCGCGTAGGGCGAGAAGGGCGAGTAGCACGGGATCCTTGGCGACGACGAGGACGCCGGAACCCTGTTGCTGCTGCTCCTGCTCCTCTGCTGTGGTGATCTTGGGCGGGCGGATTATGAGCCTGTTCAAACCGAGGGTGATCCGGCCGTCGAGGGACCCGAGGTGTCTAAGCTCGTGTCCGAGGACGGCGGCGACACTCATTTCCAGCAGACCGCGGGAGAGCATCAGGGCGTTGCCGACGACGCCGCCATCGGGCTCGTTCAGATCGAGGACGAACCAGCCCTTGGGCAACGGCAACGGCTCGAGGCTTTTCGCCTGGAGATGCTCGACGGCGTCCTGGTAGGCGAGCTGCTCGCGCTGGGATGGTTCGCGGCCGCCGGTGTGCTGGCGCCACCACCAGCCGCTACCCGCCGGGCTGATCAGCGCGAATATCGACCACAGCGTCGGCGCCACGGCGATCAGGAGCAAGACGTTGCCGGAGATTGTCGGCCCGACCGCGGAGATGATCGTCCCGACAATGACGACGAGCACCCACCGCACAGCGATCACGGGCACTTCGAGCACCACCGTCAGCGCGTACAGCAGGAGTCCGCGGACCTGGATTTTCTGAGGACGTTGCATGATCGTTCTCTCCCCTTCCATCAGAACGGTAGGTCTAGAGCCTTCTCCGACGAACCGCCCGCAAACGGGACACTCGCATGGAGGTGATTTGGTCGTGGCGGTCCGGCGGGCTGGGGCAATTTGGCGCGGATGTCGGGCGCCTGGAGGACCTGGATCTTCATCGCGAGCCCGTGGTTGATCAGGTAGCCCGCGCCCGGCCGCAGCGAGCGGACATGGTTGGGGGCGATCTTCAGCTCGTGCTCGGAGTGGAATGAGCGGTCGCGGGTCACACCGTCCTCGGCGATCCTGGTGCTGAGCTTGGGGATCTGCCGCGTGCCCGCGAGCGCGACGATGTCATCGGGGGTGTTGACCCGGTGAGCGATCACAGTGTCGACGGAGCCGAGGATCCTGGCCGTCTCCTCCACGCCGCCCATGCCCTCCACAACCTGCGGGGCGAGAATTAGCGAGGCGAGGAACCCTCTCGCCTTCTCGACACGGGCGGCCATCGAGGCGGACTGCGCCAGCGAGCTGAACTCGTCGACGATCAGCACACAGAACTCGTCGCGGGCCTTGCGTGTCGCGATGTAGTGCATGAAGTCCTCGAACAGGAACCGGGCGAGGCCGCCGACCTCTTCGCTGAGCGTGAGGGAGTCCAGCAGGACGTATCCGGCGTTGGTGTCCTCCCACGCCCAGTCGCCGTCGAGCTGCCCGCGGACTTGGCCGAAGAACGCCTCATACCGGAGCCTGACCTGGGCGACCTGGGCGGGCGTCAGAGCCGCGAGGGCGGTGGAGGTCGGGTGCGCGGCGGTGAGCAGCGCGTGATCCATCCGAGCGAGCACCGCCGCGGAGGATCGTGGCGGCCCGTCGGGGTGCTCGCACACCAGTCTGAGCGTCGTCTTCGCGAGGTCCCTGTACCACGCGGCGGGACCCTCGCTCGCGTAGTCGATGATCGCCATCAAACGACTGTGGATCTGGTGTGGCTCGCCACGCCAACCGGCAAACGGCTGGTGAGGGAACACGCTCGTGTCACGGCCCGCGTCGGCCATCAGGCCCACGAAGCGTTCAGCGGTCTCGCTGTCTCCCTTCCCATCCAGATACCAAACAGGCGCATCGGAAGCCTTCGCCACAGTCCATGCGAGGCGCAACAGGGTCTCGGTCTTCCCCGAGCCTGTGGCTCCGCACACAAGCAGGTGGCGGCAGAGGCGCTCTTGGGAGAGCAACACCATGCGTCCGAGGACGGGCAGCGCGCGCTCCCCGGAGATGCGCTGCGCGATCACGAAGCCACGCTCCCCGTCAGCCTCGGCCACCAAAGGCACGGGCGGGCTCGCGGGCAGACCCGCCGGGTGCGGCGACGGGCGACGGCGGCGCGCGAAGATGCCCCGCGCTGGCACGGTCGTGGCAGCTGCCGCGCGGTTGCGCGCGCGTAGGGCGGTCGTGCTCACGACAGTTGACCTTGCTGGTGGCGATCCTCGGGGTGGGGTAGCTCGCGTACTCCGAGGGTTGGCCAGCGACCGGTGTCGGCGAGCTCTGTGAGTTGCCGGTGTGTGCTGGGCGCGCAGAAGTACAGCACGGCGTCATAGCGGGCGGTGAGGTCGTCGAGGATCGCGGTGATGCGGCGTCGGCTCTTGAGCGTGAGCTCCGCCTCGATCGCGACCCTGCGTCCGTCCGTGATCGCGACGCCGTCGGGGAGGTGCTCGCCGGCCAGGCGGTCGCGGGCCAGGACACGCTCGGGGATCCACTCGGTCGTGGGCGCGCGACCCTGGACGTGAAGGCGCACGTCGTTGACCGCGGCGACATGGTTAAGCAGCCCGATGCGGGGACGCCAGATACCGAACCCGGAGTTGCATGCCGTCATTCCCGCCGCCGTCGGGAGCACCCATGCGGGTTCGTCCACGAGCACTCTCTGTGTTCGTATGAGCCCTGCCGCGCGTAGCCGCGCGAGCGTGCGCTGCACGGTACGCGGGCCGGCATCCAACAGGACCTCGAGGTGGTCGATCCTGCCGGCGTACTGCTCGGCGAGCCAGCCCAGCACCTCGATGTCGCGACGACGCAAGAGCTCGTGGCCGCCACGACGCATGGTCGTGGATCGGGGCGCGACAGCGCCCCGTGCACGAGCGCGGATGGGGGCGATGGGGTGGCTCACTTGCCGTTCTCCCCGGCTTGGTTGTTTGCGGGTCGGTCGCGTACATCCCAGCCGTCCTCGCCGCTGACGAACAGCGTGTGCTTCCCCCGGTATAGATGCGTGGAGATCGTCTCGACCGGTACTTTGAAGGCCCTCGCGATAACTGCTGGGCGTGAGCGGCCGTGCTCGGCGAGATAAGCCGCGACATCCTCGCGGGTGATCTTCGGACGCCCTTCGGCCGTCAACGCGTCGCGCGCGGCCTGCAACCGCTCTCGCTCAGCCACGAGAGGTCGGTACGGCGAGAGCTTGCCGTCCAGCTCGGCGAGCCGCTGGTCGATCTCCGCTACGACACCCCGGGAAGCCCGGCCCAGCACGCCACGCGAACGATCAGCCACGACCAACCTCCAAGCTCGTAGAACACGCCATCACCCACCGCACGATACATCACCATCGTATGACTGTCAAGCATGACAGTCATAATGCCGGGGAGGGCTAGCGCAAGCTAGATCTCCCCGGCGCCGCCAGGGAATGCCGGCGCAAGCTGGCTTTCCCTGGCTTGCTGTTTTGCTGTTTATCGTTTTTAGCCCGCGATCCCCGCCGCAGACCCACGACTAGCCCCCAAGTCCGTTCGCCGAGACACAGGCCGCTCGTGGGCCATCTGGGCGAGACCCTCGGAGCGTCCTCCGTATAGCCACTACCGCCGTTCAGCCGTAAGCCGTTCGCGACATCGGTGTGCACTCGAATGAGCGAAGCGGAGAGGGGCTCGCCCAGATGGCCCCCCACCAGCCGCCCGACACCACCACAAGAGCCGCAAAACCGCTTCGCAGAGCCAGAAACGCGGTGTAAACCCAGTACGCGAACCTGTCGTGGAGCCT
>DASZFC010000075.1:0-19559 GCA_035940195.1 Solirubrobacteraceae bacterium | reverse complement strand
CGGTCGACGTGCCCGAGGAGCACGTCGGCACGGTCACGCAGCTGCTGGCAGCGCGCAAAGGGCGGATGGAGCACATGACCAACCACGGCACCGGCTGGGTACGGCTGGAGTACCTGGTGCCCGCGCGGGGGCTGATCGGCTTTCGCACCGAGTTCCTCACCGAAACACGCGGCACGGGGATCATGCACCACGTGTTCGATCGCTGGGAGCCATGGGCCGGCGAGCTGCTTACGCGTCAGAGCGGCGTACTCGTGGCCGACCGTCGCGGCCAAACGGTGACCTTCTCGCTGTTCACCCTCCAGGAGCGGGGCTCGCTGTTCGTGGGTCCCGGCGAGGAGGTCTACGAAGGCATGATCATCGGTGAGAACGCGCGCTCGGAGGACCTCGACGTGAACCCAGTGAAGGAGAAGCACCTGACGAACATGCGCTCCTCGACCTCCGATGTGCTGGTACGACTTGACGCTCACCGCAAACTGACGCTCGACGAGGCGCTGGAGTTCGTGCGCGAGGACGAGTGCGTGGAGGTCACGCCGGAGAACGTGCGCATGCGCAAGGTCGTGCTCTCACGGGTCGAGCGCGTGAAGGCAGCGAGGCAGGCGCGCAAGTAAGGCGCAGTTGTCGGGCAGGGTAGATAGGCTGCCGCGAATGAACAGAACGGTTAGAAGCGCGCGCAGGGCCGCCGTGCTCGCGATGACCCTGGCACTGGCGCTGGTAACCGCCGCGAGTGCGACCGGCGCGGTGCACTTCACACACGAGAGCTTCGGTGCCTTTGAAAAACAGCTGGCCGCTGGGCAGATCCATGCGGCGACGTTCAACAAGAAGGCGCACACGCTGCATCTGTCGATGAACGACGGGCGCCACCTGCTGGTGAGCTATCCCTCGCACGAAGAGCCGCAGCTGGCGGCGAAGCTCGCAGCGAAGGGCGTGCCGGTGGCGGTGGAGAAGAAAGCAAAGCCCAAAGCGGCCGTCCATCACACCCTGCGCTACGTCGCGGGCGGGATCGTGGTGATCGTGATCATCGTGGTCGCGGCCGTGCTGCTCGTGGACCGCCGGCGCAAGCTGGGCGAAGAGGCGGCTGGTACAGCCTCCCCGCAGCAGAGCCAGCCACCGGAGTAGCTCCGCGAAGGCCAGCGGCCGCTAAGTCAGAACCCAGTGTTCGTCTTGACGCGCTTGCGGTCTGACGGATGCAGGCTGCCCTTCTTCTCGAGCGTCGCGCACGCTTGCGCGATGTCCTCCCCGAGCGTCACTGTCATCGAGTAGCTGAGCGTCTGCTTGACGAGCGCGCGCATGATCTTCACGTGTTCGGCATTGGGCGGGAGCGTGTAGGCGGGCAGCATCCAGCCCCGCTCGGTGGCAAGCTGGGCGGCGATGTCGAACTCGTCGTAGTCGTGATCGCCGGCTAGTTTGAACGCGACGAGAGGGAGTTGCTCGTCCTCGGCGGCGCCGATGATCTCGAACTCGCCGATCGCGGCGATCTCCTTCGCGAGCGTGCGGGCGTTGTACTTCATCGTCTCCATCACATAGCGGTAGCCCGAGTGGCCAAGACGCGCAAAGTTGTAGTACTGGGCGAGCACCATCGCCGAGCCGGTGGAGAAGTTCAGCGTGAAGGTCGCGTCGCGCTTACCGAGGTAGTTCTCGTAGAACACGAGATCCTCCGCGAGGTCTGACTCCTCGCGGAACACGAGCCAGCCGATGCCGGGGTAGACGAGGCCGAACTTGTGACCGGAGACATTGATCGAGCGGACCTGCTCCAGGCGGAAGTCCCACTTGCAGTCGGGATACAGGAACGGCCACACGAAGCCGCCGCTGGCCGCATCGACGTGCAGCGGCACATCGATGCCCTTTTCCTGCTTGAGCCCCACCAGGTAGTCGTTGATCCCGCGGATATCGTCGGAGTGTCCGGTGAAGGTCGTGCCGAGCACCGCGGCGACGCCGATCGTGTTCTCGTCGATGTGGGGCTCCACGTCCTCGGGGCCGATCGTGTACTTCTCGGGCGCCAGCGGCACGATCCGCGGTTCGACGTCGAAGTAGCGGCAGAACTTCTCCCACACGACGTGCACGTCGCCGCCGAACACGAGGTTGGGGTGCTCAGTTGACTTTTTGGCCGCCTCGCGATGCTCGCGCCACTTCCACTTCAGCGACAGTGCGCCGAGCATGATCGCCTCGGATGACCCCTGCGTGCGCGCGCCCGTCGTCTTGCCGGGGGCGTTGAAGAGACCGGCGAGCATCCGGATACAGCGCTGCTCGATCTCGGCGGTCTGCGGATACTCGGCGTGATCGATGAAGTTCGTGTGCAGGTTTTCCGCGATGATGCGGTCGGCCTCGGGCTCCATCCAGGTGGTGACGAACGTCGCGAGATTGCGCATCGGCATCCCGTCGAGCACCATCTCCTTTTCGATCAGCCCCTGCGCTTCCTGGGCGCTCATGCCGATCTTCGGCAGCTTGTGATCGGGAGCGGGCTCGAGCAGGTAGCGGTTGCCGTAGCGCTTCTCCAGGTGCTCGACCTGCTCGCGCGTTAATTGGGGCCTGCCCCCGTCGTCCTGGCCGGCTCGCTGCTGATGGGACGCCATGCGCGGCGATCATACGCCCACTGACGCACGCTGCATGCGAAAGGAGTCAGGACCAAGAGCCAAGAATGAGACTCAGTCTTATGATAGGTTGCGCGGCAATGCGCTACCTAACGGTAATGCTCCTGCTGTGGGCCGTATCGCTGGCGGGGTGTAACAGCGCCAGCCCGGGTGACGGGGGGGCGGCGAATGGCCGCGTGCAGGTGGTGGCGGCGGAGAACTTCTGGGGCAGCATCGCCGCGCAGCTCGGCGGGGACCGGGTGCGGGTGAGCAGCATCATCGTCAATCCGGATACGGACCCGCACAGCTACGAACCGTCCGCGCAGGATGCGCGCGCGATGGCGGGCGCGAAGCTGGCGATCGTGAACGGGATTGGTTACGACAACTGGGCGCCGAAGCTGCTCGCCGCGAGCCCGGTGAGCGGGCGGGTGGTGCTGAACGTGGGGCAGTTGGTTGGGCTGAAAGACGGAGACAACCCACATCAGTGGTACGCGCCGGCGAGCGTGTACAAGGTGATAGATCAGATCGTGGCTGCCTACGACAAGCTCGATCCCCCGGACGCTGCCTACTTCGCGCAGCAGAAGCAGACCTTCGAGACCCAGGGACTCGCGCACTACAACCAGCTGCGTCAGGAGATCCGCTCGAAGTATGCGGGCACGCCGGTGGGCTACAGCGAGAGCATCTTCCGGCCGTTGGGCGAAGATCTGGGACTCAAGCTGCTGACGCCGTACAGCTTCGCCAAGGCGGTCGCCGAGGGCACCGATGTGACCGCGCAGGACAAGCAGACGGTTGATAGCCAGGCCGAAAAGCGCGAGATCAAGGTGTGGGTGTTCAACAGCCAGAACGTAACCCCGGACGTGCAGCGCGTGAACGAAATCGCCAGAGCGAAGGGCATCCCGATCGCGACGGTCACCGAGACGCTGTCGCCGGCGTCAGACAGCTTCGAGCAATGGCAGGCGGGGGAGCTGGAAGGACTGATGCGAGTGCTGCACGAGGCCACGGGCCGCTAGATGCCGGCGGTCGAGCTGAGCGGCGCGGCGGTCCGGCTGGCCGGCCGCACGATCTGGAGCGGGGTGGACGTCGCCGTCGCGGACGGTGAGTTCGTGGCGGTGCTGGGCGGGAACGGATCGGGAAAGTCGACGCTGCTGAAGGCGGTGCTCGGTGCGCTGCCCCTCGCCGCGGGCGAGGTCAGCGTGCTCGGGCGCCCGGCGGGACAGGAAAACGCGCGGATCGGGTATCTGCCGCAGCGGCGCTCGTTTGATTCAGGCACGCGGCTGCGCGGGTCAGACGTGGTGCGGCTGGGGCTAGATGGCGATCGCTGGGGACTGCCGCTACCCCTTCCTGGCAGGTTCGCGAGCTCGCGGCGGCAGGCGAGCGCGCGTGTGCGAGAGGTGATCGAGCTGGCCGGCGCCGGGGACTACGCGGACCGCCCGATCGGGGAGCTCTCCGGCGGCGAGCAGCAGCGGCTGCTGATCGCCCAGGCGCTCGTGCGCCGCCCGCAGCTGCTGCTGCTGGATGAGCCGCTGGACAGCCTCGATCTGCCCAACCAGGCGGTCGTGGCGGCGCTGGTGGGAGACATCTGCCGGGGGGAGGGGGTGGCGGTGGTGCTCGTCGCCCACGATGTGAACCCACTGCTGCCATATCTGGACAGGGTCGTGTACCTGGCCGGCGGTCATGCGGTGGCGGGACCGGTGGAGCAGGTGATCACGGGGGAGACCCTGACGCGGCTGTATGGGCTGCCCGTGGAGGTGCTGAAAGCGAGCGATGGGCGGCTGGTCGTCGTGGGGCAGCCTGAGGCACCGGCCCATCACCACGATCGCCACGAGCATGTCCACTAACCCGCACCTGAGTTGGAACGTCGTGCACGACCTGAGCGAGGTGCTCGAATATCACTTCATGGTCAACGCGCTTGAGGCGGGCAGCGTGGTGGCGGTGATGGCGGGGGTGCTGGGGTGGTTGATGGTGTTGCGCAGAGAGACGTTCGCGGGGCACACGCTGTCGATGATGGCCTTTCCCGGTGCGAGCGGCGCGGCGCTGATCGGCGTGGGGGCAGCGTGGGGCTACTTCGTGTTCTGTGTCGCGGGAGGGTTGGCGATCGGCCGCTCGGCTCCGGGCGGGAAGCGGTCGCGGCGCGAGCAGCCGGCGGCCATCGGCGCCGTGCAGGCGGGGGCGCTTGGGCTGGGCTTTCTGTTCGTGAGCCTGTATGGCGGCGTGCTCGGAGACCTGGAGAACCTGCTGTTCGGCACCTTCCTCGGTATCTCCGACGGGCAGGTGCTGGTCCTCGTGGGGGTTGCGGCGGCCTCGCTAGCGGTGCTCGGCGCGCTGGGCCGCCCGCTGCTGTTCGCCTCGGTGGACGCGGACGTGGCGAGTGCGAGGGGCGTGCCGGTGCGGGCGCTGGGGGTGGTGTTCCTGGTGCTGCTGGGGCTGGCGGTGGCGGCGACGAGCCAGGTGACGGGGGTGCTGCTCGTGTTCGCGCTGCTGGTGATGCCGGCGGCGAGTGCCCAGGCGCTCACGGCGCGAGTGGGGCTGGGCCTCGCGCTGACGGTGGCGATCGGCTTGGCGGTCGTGTGGCTGGGGTTGGGGATCGCCTACTTCTCGACCTACCCCGCTGGGTTCTTCGTGACGAGCATCGCGTTTGCGGTGTATGTGATTGTGCGCGTGGGTGTGTGGGTGAAGGGCGCGTCGCGCAGGGGCCAGCGGCTTTCCCAGCAGACGCCCGCCGAGGGCGTGATCGCCTGATGTTTTCCCAAGAATTCATGCGCAATGCGCTGCTCGCGGGCACGTTTGTCGCGCTGGCCTGCGGGGTGGTGGGCTGGTTTGTGGTGCTGCGCGGACAGGTGTTTGCCGGCGATGCGCTCAGTCACGTAGCGTTCCCGGGGGCGCTCGCCGCGGCGGCGGCCGGGATCGACGAGCGCGCCGGGCTGTTCGCGGCGACGGTCGCGGTGGGCGCGGGCATCGGCGCGCTCGGACGCGGCGCGGACGGTTCGGCGGGGAGAGCGGGTGCGGTGCCGGCTGAGGACACGGCGATCGGGATCGTCTTCACGTTCATCCTGGGGCTGGGAGTGTTCTTTTTGGCACTGTTCAGCACGAGCTCCGCTGGGGGTAGTGGCATCCAGGTTGCCCACACGCTGTTCGGGTCCATCTTGGGCCTCGGCGCCGGCGTTGCGCGCCTGGCTGCCGTGATCGCGGCGGTGGCGACGGGGCTGATGCTCGTGATCGCGCGGCCGCTGCTGTTCGCCTCGATCGTTCCCGACGTCGCCGCCGCGCGGGGTGTGCCGGTGCGTCTGCTCGGCATCGGCTTCGTTGCGCTGCTGGGCGTCGTCGCGGCCGAGGCGACCCAGACTGTGGGCGCGCTGTTGCTGCTGGGGCTGGTGAGCGCCCCGGCGGCCGCTGCACACCGCCTCACAAGCAGCCCGCTGATGGGCATCGCGCTCGCTGCGCTATTGGCAGTCGCGGCGATGTGGGGAGGACTTGCGCTGGCCTACGCGGTGCCCTCGCTGCCGCCCGGCACAGCGATCGTGGGGATTGCTGTTGCTACCTACTGCGTCTCTACCATCCTGGCATGAGTATTTACGCGGGCGCCGATAGCTGGGTTCCTCGCGCCGAGGCTGTCCTGACCCGGGCGGGATACAGGCGCGGCGGCGCGCGGCGCGCGGTGATCGAACTGCTCGATGCGCAGGAGTGTGCGCTGACGGCGGTCGAGATCGAGGAGGCGCTGCGCTCCGAGCACCGGAGGGTCAGCCGCGCGAGCGTGTACAGGATCCTCGATGAGCTGGAGCAGGTGCGGCTGGTCCAGCGTGTGGAAACCGGCCAGACGATGGTTCGCTATGAGCGCGTCTGCGAGGACGAGCATCACCATCACCTCGTGTGCGACAGCTGCGGGCTGGTCATGCCCTTCTCTGACAAGGCCCTGGAGCGTGCGATCGAGACGCTCAGCGAGCGGGTGCCGCTGGCTGTGTCCGAGCACGAGATCGTCCTGCACGGCGCCTGCGAAGACTGTGCTGCGTGACGAAGGCCGGAGTTGAATCCTTATCCGGCGGCCGGGATCTTTGCGACGACGGGATCGCCGACCGGCATCCCGTCGTCCCCGTAAGTCATCAAGGCGACATCCTCGGCGGCATCGGGCTCTGCATCAATAATCCGCTGTAGCGCAGCGCGAGCCTCTGTCTCGTCCTCATGGGAGTCGATCAGATTTCCGGTGCTGCTGAGCAGGACGTAGTGCATAGCTAATCGCCTACAGGCAGGATATCCGTCGGTCGGCCCCACAGGTAGCTGAGGACGCAGCCCAGGGCGAAGACAGCGACCACGAGCAGCACCGGGCCGGAGTCCTCGGTGAGGGCTCCAACGACGCCGGCGGCCAGGCCGCCGGCGAGCGCGGCGAGCCATGCGGGGTCAGCGCTGACCGGCGCGAGCAAGCGCCGGTAGTGGCGCACGCCGAGCGCGGAGGCGAGGAGCGCGAGCGCGGTCGCGAAGGGCATCGCCCCATGCTTGAGCTCGTCATAGGCGGCGGTGTAGCGGCGGACGATGATGTCGCGGATGTCCCCGGCGGAGTGGGCGTGCAGGACGCTGCCGGTGTAGTGGCCCGAGCCGTGCGCGGTGGCGAGGTCGAGCGCCGCCAGCGCGATCAGGCCGGCGATAGGGCTCACGAGCACCACCAGCACGCGCCGGCGTGTGAGCTGGCCGGGGAGCAGCATCGCCGTGGCGAGCGCTGTGCCCGCGCTTACGAGGATCACGCCGCCGACCCCCGCGCCGATCCGCGCCGAGCCCTCGATGACCGCGAGGACGATCCCGCTGACGGCCATCGCGCCGGCCGCGCGGCGAGAGCGTGCCGCGGGGTACAGCGCGCTGGCCACGGCGGCGAAGACGAGCACGGCCAGGCCCGACTTGAGCTCGTTGCCGATGCCGTAGAAGCGCACGCCGAGCTCTGGGTTGGGTCCGAGCAGCGAGCGGGCGAGCAGTTGTGTGCCGGCGAGCGCGTCGGCGGTGAGCGCCACGAGCGCCACGAGGGCGGGTAAGAGCGGGGCGCGCGGCCACGGCGTAAGCCGGTCGGTGAGCGCACCGAGGGAGAAGCAGAGGAGGACGAGCAGCGCGTCTTCGACGCCGCGGGTGGGCTCGAGCGCTGCCGGGACGAGCGCTGCCACCGGCGTCCACAGCAGCGCCAGCGCTCCGGCGCGCATCGTCCACGCCCGGGCGCGCGGGCGTAACCGGGGCGCGAGTGGCATTAGCCGCAAGGTGAGCGCGAGCAGTGCCCAGGCGCCGAGCAGGCAGGCCAGGGCGCCCAGGCGGCGGTCGTAGAGGATTTGCAGGCGGGCTTTGAACGAGCGCAGGTAGGAGCCGTCGAATGTGCCGTCGAGCGTGACCGGCTTGCCGCGCATCGCGCCGGGAACGGGCAGGTTGAGGTGGCGGAGGATCGTGGGGGCAAGGTCGACGGTGGCGATCAGCCCGCGCTGGCTGGTGGTCTGTGAGGTGAGCGTTGCGCCCCCGCCGAGGCCGGCGAGGGCGACCCACAGAAGTTCGTTGCCGGGAGCGTCGGGTGCACGTTGGATGACGATCTCCAGGGCGCCCGTTGGACGGGCGGCGCTCAACGCGCGCAGGTCCGCGTAGCCAGCTGGGCCCGCCGGAAGATCCGCGACGGTTAGCTGCTTGCGTTCGCGCAATGCGGCGATGCGCGCCGGCAGCGTCGCCGCCGGTCCCAGCGACAGGGCCGCGATCTGGCCGTTGCGGCCGGCCGCTGCCACCGCATCGGAGTCATCGGATCCGGCGATGCCCGCGTAGCCGGCGCCGCCTGGGATCTGCGACGCGAGCAGGCCTGGTTGCAGGATCTGCGGGGCGCCGCGCGCGCGCTCGAGCACTGCCCGCCATGGGTTGACCATTGCGCCAGCGCCGTGCGACTGGAGTGACAGGATGGGCGGGCGGCTGGGGTTATACGACGAGTAGGAGACGCGCGCTCCCTGGGTGATGTCGAGCAGCAGCTGGACTGTTGTGTAGGAGCCCTGCGTGGCGGACAGGATCCCGGTGGAAAACGAGGGCACGCTCGCGAGCCCGTTCTCGGTTTGCTCGCCGGGAGCGGCGGGTAGGAAGAGGATGACGGCCGAGGGCCGTCCGACCGGGGATTGGCCGGCGGCGCACGCGCGCGCGGCGGGCCAGATGGCGAGCAGTGCCGCGCAGCCGAGGGCGACCCATGAGCCCCCGCACAGTCGGCTCAGCCGTCCGCTCCTTCGGTGGCCACCTCACCGCGTGCGCGCTGGGTGGTGTGTGGTGTCTGATCGCTGTGCTCGCCCGCGCCGTAGAGGCTGGAGCCCTCGATGTTCAGGCGCGGCAGCAAGCGGTCGAGCCACGCGGGGAGCTGCCATGTGCGTGCTCCGGTGATGCTGAGCACGGCAGGCAAGAGCAGGCAGCGAACCACCAGGGCATCCAGGAACACGGCGCTTGCGAGGCTCAAACCGAACTCCTTGATGACGCGCTCTTCGCCGAGCATGAAGGAGAGGAACACGCAGACCATGATTGCCGCGGCCGCGGTGACGACGCGCCCGGTCAGGGCCAGGCCCTCCTGGACTGCGCGAGAATCATCGCCGGTGTGCACCCACCGCTCGTGCATGCGGGAGATCAGGAAAACCTCGTAGTCCATCGACAGGCCGAATACGATCGCGAACAGCATCACCGGGATGAACGACTCGATCGGACCCTGCTGGACGCCGAATAGGCTGCCCAGCCAGCCCCACTGGAAGATCGCGACGATCACGCCGAGCGAGGCGCCGATGCTGAGCAGGTTCATCACCGCGGCCTGCAGGGGGATCACGAGCGAGCGGAACACGATCATCAGCAGCAGCGCGCTCAGCAGCACCACCACGCCGATGAACAGCGGCAGCTTGTGCCCCAGCGTGGTGGCGAAGTCGACGCTCCCGGCGGTCACACCGCCGACGTAGACGGTCAATCCGGTGCGCTTGGCCAACGGAGGAACGATCTGTCCGCGCAGGCGTTCGACCAGCTGGGTGGTGGCGTAGGCCTGTGGCGATGAGCGCGGGTAGACGGTGATCGTCGCCACCTCACCGGCTGGGTTGAGCTTTGCTGGTGCCACCGCGGCCACGCCCTCGGTCTGAGCGATCGCCGATCGCAGGTCTTCGACGCCCGCCGTGTCGGGAGGACCTAGCTTGACCGTCGTTCTCGAGTTTTCCGTGCTGCCGAATTCCTGACCCTCGGTCACCTGGGCTCGTCGCGGCACCTTGGCTACGACGAGCAGGGGACCGTTGAAGCCCTGGCCGAAGCCCTGTGCCAGCAGCTCGTAGGCGCGGTGGGTCGTCTGGCTCGCCGGGTCGTTCGAGGCGTCACTGGAGCCGAGTCGCAGCGCAGTCGCGGGCGCTGCGATCGCGAGCATGACGAGCGCCGAGGCAATCGCGATGGGCCACGGCCGGCGCTGGACGTAGGTGCTCCAGCGCAGCCATGCGCCACTGCCGGCTGGGGCTGGCAGTGCAGGAGCACTGTCCTGCATGCCACCCGCCTGCGCCTTGGCCGCCCGGCGCCGTGCCCGGCGGCCCGGCCGGGCGACGCGGGCGCCGAAGGTGCTGAGCAGCGCTGGGAGCAGCGTCAGCGATGCGAACATCACCAGCAGCACGCCGATCGACGCCGAGATCGCCACGCCGTAGAGGAAGCTGACGCCGAGCAGCATCATCCCGAGCAGCGCGATCACGACCGTGCAGCCCGCGAACAGGACGGCGCGCCCGGCGGTGTCGAGGGACTGTACGACAGACTCCCGGGCGTTCCCGAATGCCGGTCCGGGCGTGGTGTAGGCCTCTCGGAAGCGCGTGAGGATGAACAACGCGTAGTCGATGCCCACGCCCAGGCCGATCATCGCGGCGAGCTCTGATGAGAAGTTGGGTGTGTCGACCACGTGCGTGAATAGTGCGATCCCCCCGAGCCCCGTGCCGAGGCCGAACAGCGCCGTGACGATCGGCAGTCCCATCGCGGTCAGCGAGCCAAAGGTCAAGAGCAGCACGATGATCGCCGCGAGCAGGCCGACGGCCGTCGACAGGCCGAAGCCCACCTGCTGGGTGGCCTCGATCGCCTGGCCCCCGAGCTCTACCTGGAGGGGGTGGGCGGGATCCGATATCGCCCCGGCACGTGCCACTTTGACGACGCGTTCCGCGGCACTCTTGGGCAGCAGGTTGGCTTTTTCGTCGAACACAACCGTTGCGAACGCGATCTGCCCGTTCGCCGATATCGACTTGCCAGCGGAGGCCCCCGCGTAGGGGCTGATCACGGCCGCCACGTGCGGTAACTTGGCGACGGCGGCGAACGTCGCGCCCATCCGCGCGCGCACCGCAGGCCCCATAACCGTTCCAGAGTTGACCTTGAAGACGATCGTGTCGCGGTCCCCCGCCTGTGCGGGGAAGCTCCGCTGGAGCAGGTCCGCGGCGCGCTGCGCTCCCGAGTTGGGAAGCGTGAAGTTGTTGGAGTAGCTCGTGCCCGCCGACTGGGCGAGGGCGTTGACGGCGAACAGCAGGACGATCCAGCCGAGCAGCACATACTTGCGGTGGGTCGTCGACCAGCGGGCGAGCCTGAGCATTGCCGATCAGCTTAGTATGCGAAAGCGTGCCACCCTTAGATTGAAGAAGAGGGCCCCAGCTCGCCTGCCTGCGGGCCGGCTGCGCCACCCTCTAGGACGCGGAGAAGATCTCCAGAGTGCCGTTGAGCGAGTGGTCGTTGGCGTTGCCCTCGGGCTCAATGACGTGCCCGTCGGCGACGATCGGGCTATTCCAGTGCCCGGAGGCGCCGGGCAGCTTGGCGATCGGGCGCGGGGAGCCCGGGCGGTAGACGTAGATCCCGCCCGCCGAGGGGTCATAAACGTAGAGCAGGCCACCAGCCATCACTGGGCTCGTGCCAGGCGTCCCGTTCTGCCATGCCTGATACAGCCTCCCCCGGCGCATCACGTAGGCGGCGGTGCCGTTTTCATCCGCCACGAACATCGTCGTGCGTTCGCCCCGGCGCCACACCGCGGGCGCGGTGAACAGCTGCCCGCCTCCGGGGATCTGCAGCTTCTGGACCTCTCCACCGAGCACATGACGTGAGAAGGGGGGATGACCATCCAGGCGCGAAAGGTCGAGGACCCGCATGATCCCGTCCTTGCCCGCCAGCACGATCCGGTTTGCACCGAGCAGAGCGGGAGCGCTCGAGCCGAGATCGGTGTCACTGCTGTTCAGCGAGGCCTGGTCCGCTGGTGTATATGACTGGCGCAGGCTCAGGCCGGGGAATGTCAGCTCGAGCACGCTGTCACCGAAGTTGGTGCTGCCATTCCACGGCCCATTGCCCGTGTCGAGCAGCAGGCGCCCTCCGCCGGGCTCGACCACCACTCCGCTGCGCGACAAAATGGCCGAGTCGCTGGCGGAGCAGCTGCTGGGGACGATCAATGCGCGGCGGTTCGCACAGAGCGTGTTGAACACACCCTGTATGTGACCGCTCGCACGGTTGATCAGAATCACATGGCCCTGATAGGGCGGGGCGTCGCCGAAGTAGCCGCTCGTGGCCACCACCAAGTTGGGACCGTCGATGTTCAGCGCCGCGCCGAGCTTCTCGTGCGTCGCGTCGCGAGTGACGCTCACCGGCCAGGCGCCCGAGCGGTCCTCTGAGCCGCTGGCGAGCGAGAGCTTGTGGATCAGCCCGTTCGGCGAGGCGGTATAGACGAATTGTCGCCCTGGGTCGGCGAGAGGACTCGTGGTGGTGATCTGCGCGCTGCCAGCCCACTTGTCGTACCCCGGTGGCGTGAACGTCCACAGCGTCTTGCCGCTGTCCGCGTCGATCGCGAGCGTCTTGCCATACGTGGTC
The DNA here is from genome assembly GCA_035940195.1 of Solirubrobacteraceae bacterium. GTDB lineage: Bacteria > Actinomycetota > Thermoleophilia > Solirubrobacterales > Solirubrobacteraceae > Palsa-744. The sequence goes on along the minus strand of DASZFC010000075.1, from coordinate 7,173 downwards.
GTGACCACGACCACGTTGTGCGGGGTGCCGCCCACGGACACGCCGTGCAGGTAGACCGGTGAGGAGTCGACGGTTCCTGCAAGTGAGAGCTTCATTTGGCGCAGGTGGCCTACGTTTGCGCTGGTGATGCCAGTTGCGTCTTCGCTTGTATCGGTGCGCTGCGGGTTTAGGCCAAACTCGGCCCAATCGAGCAGGCGCCGGGCGGCCACGCGCGCCGGGGCAGGAATCGCGGCAGCAGCGGCCGTGGGCGTCGAGACGCCGGCCGGGGCGCTGCTCCCACAGGCGGCGATCAGCAAGCAGGCTGACGCCGCGCAGGACAGACGCATGAAATGGCGGCTGCGCATACGTGGGTTCTAACGCATCGGCTTAGGGCCGGCGCCCGATATGCTGAACCGTATGGCCAAGACCCCGCAGGTTGGTGAGCAGGCGCCCGATTTCGAGCTGCCCGGCACAGAGGGCCCCTTCAAGCTGTCCGCCCATCGCGGCGAGCGGGTCGTGCTGCTTTTCTACCCAGGCGATAACACGATGGTGTGTACGAAACAGTTTTGCTCTTACCGCGATCGCGCGGATGATTTCGCGGCGCTTGACGCCACGGTCGTCGGGATCTCGGCGCAGGACCTGGACTCCCATCAGGGCTTCATCGAGAAGAACGGCCTCACGGTGGCGCTGCTGGCCGACGTGGACAAGGCGGTGGCGAAGGCTTATGGCGCGTTCTCATCGCGCCTGGGGACCAAGCGCGCGGTGATCGTGATCGATGAGGAGGGGATCGTCCGTCATCGTCACGACCACCTGCTCGGTCTGGACTACCAATCGGTCGATGATTTGAAAGCGGCGCTCGACACGCTGCCTGCCCCGGCCGGCAGCTAGGCGCGGGTTCGCTATCGGAGCGTAGTTGTCGCTGGTTTGGGACGGGCGACATCGATGTCGTCAGGTGGTGCTCTGGCCAACTGAGCTGCGTCGGTCTAGGGCTGTAGCGTCCGGAGCATCCTCTCGAATGTGCGGTTGTGCCTGGCCGTGACGAACTCATCAGACGCCTGGCGGCGGCGCTGGTCGTCTCAGACGCTCGCCGGTCCGGTGATCCGGAGACCCGGGTGCGCCTCGACCACTACTTGCCGTCCATTGGTGCCCCTGACGGGAGTGCTGTGCGCTGGCGTCTGTAGACCGCGCGGCACAGGCTGATCGGTGTCCCGGGTCCTGAGACGGCTCGGTCAACATGGCATCGTGCGGACGCAGCGAAGGGCCGTCGGCTGCTCGCGGTCGACGTGCGCAACTCGAACCGTGTGGCGGCATTCCTGTCCTGGCACTTCGAGGACCCCGACATTAAGCCCCCGCGAGCGAAGGCCGGGCGTGGCGGTAGTGGGTCAGTTTGGATCAAACAGTGCTGCGATCTCTTCGAGGCTCCAGATGTGATCGGCTACGTCAGCAGCCATCGCAGGTGTACGCACGGAGAGCTGTGTTCCGAGGATGCCAGCGGCGAGCGTCGCCTGTGATGTATAGCCTGCACCTGGTGTCTAACTGGTGGACTACGCAGACGCAGTGTGCCCGCATGAGGGTTTGTTTGCGCCTCGACGCCCTTGGCCGCCTAACATGAGCCTCGTGGAGTTCTTCTTCTTTTCGCGTTCAGCCGATCGAAAGCGTCCCTACAGCAGCTGTCCCGCCGCTGTGCCGGACTACCTTCGACGCGGGCGGCTTCCTACCATCGCCAGCGGCGTACTAAGCGGGATGGATCTCTCGGGCCAGACGTTGCTTCAGGACATTCGCGTGAGCCCGAGTCACGTCCGCATGGTGATCTGCCAAGACTTTGTGCGGGTGGGAGAGTCGATCCGGATCGGAGCCCAGGTCGGTTCGCGTGGCAAGATTATGCTCAAGACGCCAGAGTTCGACTGGCCAGATCGCGAGGCCTATCGCTACCACGAGCACAGCCTGCAACGAGGGCCTATTCGCGATCGAGAGCAAACCACTCGAGGGGGAAAGGGTGAATCACCCCGAGCGGCGAACACCGCGTGACTCGCCCTCTCAGGCGATCGAGCCTGAGGTCCTTGAGCAAGCGGCAGCGCGTGGTGCGGAGCGTGCGGTCGAAGAGTTCCGCAGCGTCTCGGTCGAACGGCAGAGCATGCTCCCCGATCCTGAGGAGCTTGCTCGCTACCAGAGGCATTTTCCCGGCCTCGGCGAGCGCATCGTCAGCTGGACCGAAGAGGAGCTGCTGCATCGCCGGAGTCTTGAGCGCCGCACAGTAGACGCGACCTTGAGACTCGCGTCTCGCGGGCAGGCGCTCGCATTTGTTTGGGCGACCGCCGCCTTGCTTATAGCGGCCGGCCTGGCCCTTGAAGGCAAGAACGCTGGGGCTATAACAGCACTTGCGGCAGCACTTGTCCCTGTGCTTCTCGCATTTGTTGGCACGGTCCTCCGGCGCACTCGCGGCGGCTGAGCAGGTTACGGCGCTGCCGGCCCCGACGAGTTGCGCGACAGAAGCCTCAAACTGACCCACTACCGGCGTCGCCGTCCGCATCTGATCACGTCAGTGTGTGTCCGCGAGGATGTCGAGGGCAGGCTCCGCGGTGAGTACATGACCGCTGCTCTCTTGCTGACGCTCGTCGTATCGGCGATCGACACCGTGACCGTCGCACACGGCCGCGTCGGTGTGCTCGAGGACTCGGGGATCGCTATCACGCCCGAGGAGCTCGACGCGTTTGGATTTATGCCTGGTGTTGGCGAGCCTAATGGCGGCTGGGCCGACCGGGGATACCGCGAACGGCATCACACCGTCTAGTCATTCAGATGGCGGCGGTAGATCGCCTCTGCGCGATCGGCCCATTCCCCCGGCAGCTCGCTGCGCAGCTCTGCAAGGAAGGTATCGCTGTCCTCAGGCTTGGGCGCGGGGATCGCGGCGAGGAATTGCTCTGCTTCGGTGGTAACCCATCCCGCAAGCTCAGGGGCTTGCTGCTCGGCCAGTTCGACCAGGCCTCCCGCGACCTCCTCGACGGCGTTGCGCCGGGCGTGAGTTGCGATCAGCAGTACGTCCGGGATCTGCAGGTAGCGCTCGCGCCGGCCCCACTCGACTGGCGTTATTCCCAGGTCGCGCACGGCGCGAGTGATGAACGAAGGATGCACGTCGATGAGCGCGGCGGCCTTGCGGAAGGTCGGGAGCACTCGCTGCAGATCTGTGCGGGGAATCGTCGGTGAGGTTGCCATGATCCCGACGGTAGCAGATGGCTGCAACGATTGCAACTATCGCATTGGTAGCAACTGATCAGGAGGTAGCTGCCGGGTAAGGTTGGTTGATGCTCGCCAGCGGCTTTTGGAGCGGAGAAGGGTACCTAGACTTCGGTGCAGTGCTATTCGTTCTTCTCGTGGTCGGCATCGTGTTCGCGTGGGGCTGTCAGACTTGGAACACGCGACAGCATCGCCGGTCAGCGAAAAACGACGAGTTTCGCTAGTCGAACAACCCCCGCGGTCTCCTTAAGAGTCCAGACGTGATCGGCCAAATCAAACTGGTCTATTACCCATTTATAACTGGTAAGGGGGTGCTTCTCCCCAGCCCCAGTGGGGCATCGGGGCCTCTGGTGGCGGGCTTGCATCCGATTGGGAGTTGTGCAGCGCGATACGTGTGCCCCACTCGATGTAGGCGATGAACGCTGAGCGGAACTCCGGATCGGACGGTAGGCCGGCGTCGTCGGCTGCCAGTCCGATCAGCTGGACCCAGCGTGCTCGCTGTGGCTCGGTGAGCGATAGTCCGATGTGCTTGGCAACCATGTGGGCGTACCCGCCGTGATGCTCGCTGTACCCGGCGGGGCCGCCGAACACCTCGGCGAGCCACAGCGCGACGTGGTGGGGATGATCGGCTGGCATGTTGGCGAATACCGGGCCAAGAATCTCGTCGTCGTGCACATGACGGCGATAGAAGACCTCGGTTAGCCGCTCGAACGCCTCACTGCCACCGGCCCATTCATAGACCGTAGGCGTCTGCTTGGCTTCAGGCACGTCTACTGCACTTGCGGAAGGCCGTTCGCTACCGGTCATGCGTTCGCTCCGGCTCAGGGAGCGCCGAGCTCCCGCTTTGAGTCTGGCCGGTGCTCACCGGCGCGGCGCGTGTGCAGCTCGGCCAGCTCCAGCTGCAGGTTGCGCGCAGGCTCTCCCGGACCCGGCGAGCGCCGGTGCCAGACGCCCTCACCGTCGAGCTCCCAAGAGCTCTGGTTGTCGGCGAACGCGCGCTGGAGAGTGTCAAGCAACTCGGCGCGCAGGTCCGGAGACTCTACGGGCGCGGCCAGCTCGACGCGATGGTCGAGGTTGCGCGGCATCAGGTCGGCGGAGGAGATGTAGATCGTGTACTCCCCGTCGCGCTGGAATGCGAACACGCGCGAGTGCTCGAGCAGCCGCCCGACGATCGAGACAACCCGAATGTTCTCGGATATGCCCGGTAGCCCCGGCCGCAGGCAGCAGATCCCGCGCACGTTGAGGTCGACCTGCACTCCCGCCTTCGATGCCTTATAGAGCGCGCGGATACAGCGCCCGTCGACCAGCGCGTTCATCTTCATCGCGATCGCGCCCGGGGAGTCCGGTGAGTGAGCGGCGACGGTCGCCTCGATCTGGCTGATGATTCCGTCGCGCAGCTGGTTGGGCGCCGTCAGCACCTTGCGGTAATGCAGCGGGCGGCCGTAGCCGGTGAGGTAGTTGAACATGTCGGCCACGTCGGCCCCGATCTGCTCGTCGGTCGTGAACAGCCCGAAGTCGGTGTACAGCCGCGCGGTCGCGGAGTGGTAGTTGCCGGTGCCGATGTGCACGTAGTTGCGAACCCCGTCGCCCTCGCGGCGTACCACGAGCACGCACTTGGCGTGCGTCTTCAGCGATGGCTGGCCGTAGACGACATGAACGCCCGCCTCCTCCAGCGCCTTGGCCCAGTGGATGTTCATGCGCTCGTCAAAGCGCGCCTGCAGCTCGACCAGCGCGACCGCCTGCTTGCCCCGCTCGGTGGCGTCGATCAGCGCGGGCACGAGCGGCGAGTCATCGCTCGTGCGGTAGACGGTCTGCTTGATCGCGAGCACGTTCGGGTCGGCCACCGCCTGCTCGACGAAGCGCTCCACGGAGGTGGAGAACGAGTCATAGGGGTGATGCACGAGCACGTCGCCTTCGCGCATCGCGCCGAGCACGTCGGGGCGCTCGCCTTCGTGGCGCAAGAGGCGCGGGTGGGTGTGTCCAACGAGAGGCTCCTCGCGAAGCTCTGCGTAGCCGGGCAGCTTGACGATTTGCCACAGCGCGCCCATGTCGAGCAGACCATCGACCGGATAGACCTCATCCTCCTGCACTTCCAAGAGCCCTGCCAGTTCCTCACGCAACGGCGCAGAGCAGCCGGCGCCAACCTCGACGCGCACCACCTCTCCAAAGCGCCGCCGGCGCAGCTCGTCCTCGACTGCCTGGAGCAGGTCGGCGGCGTCGTCTGAGACCTCGAGGTCGGCGTCGCGGGTGACCCGGAATACGTTGTAGTCGGCTATTTCCATCCCTGGGAACAGGGCGTCGAGATGACTCGCGATCACGTCCTCGAGCGGTAGGAAAACGATGGGAACCCCGCCCGCTCCCCCTGGCGTGGCCTGCTTGAGCGTCACGAAGCGGGGGAGGATCTCCGTGGGGACCTTCACGCGCGCAAACACGGTCTGGCTGGTGACGGGGTCGCGCACCAGCACGGCCAGGCTGAGGGAGAGATTGGAGATATAGGGGAATGGTCTGCCAGGTGCCACTGCCAGTGGGGTGAGCGCCGGGAAGATGACCTTCTGAAAGTGCCTGGCGAGCTCTGCGCGCTGCTCCTCGTCGAGCTCACCCACCGAGACCACGCGGATGTCGTGCTCGGTCAGTGCTGGGCGCAGGCGCTTTTCGAAGCAGCCGGTCAGCCGCTGGCTCAGATCCAGCACGCGCTCGCGGATCAGGGCGATCGTCTCGGAGGGGATACGCCCGTCGTGACCTGGGTTCTCCACGCCTGCGTCGATCTGGTCGCGCAGGCCAGCGACGCGCACCATGTAGAACTCGTCGAGGTTGGTTGTGTAGATCGCGCAGAACTTCACGCGCTCGAGCAGCGGAATGCGCTCATCCTCAGCCAGCTGCAGCACGCGCTCGTTGAAGTCAAGCCATGAGAGCTCTCGGTTCAGGTAAAGCGCCGGGTCGTGCAGCTTGTGGTGCTCGCCGTCCTTGTTCTCGCGATGAGGATGCTCGTGGGTGGATGTCTGGCTCATTGGCTTACTCAACGCTACATCGCTGCACTAGTGCGCATTGCCACAGGGGCGCTGAAGCGATCGGTTAGGGTGAGGGTAGCTATGGCCCGCCAACTCTGGCTGCTACGTCACGCCGAGGCGGAGCCTCACGGCACACGCACGGACGCTCAGCGCCGGCTGACCGCGCGCGGCGAAGGCCAGGCCCGCGCGGCCGGACTCGCGCTGGCACGGCTCGGGGCCGATTTTGACAGCGTCTTGTTCAGTCCCAAGGTGCGCGCGAAGCAGACCGCGGAGCTGGCTGGCGCAGGGTGGAGCAAGGACCAGCGCGAGCGCCTGCAGGTCCACGCGCCACTTGCGGGTGGCTTCGATGCATCTCAGGCCCTTGCCCGGCTGGCGGATGTGCCCGCAGACGGGCGTCTGCTGCTTGTTGGCCACGAGCCGGACCTGTCAAGCGTGATCGGGGACCTCACAGGCGGCCGCGTTGACCTCAAGAAGGGCGGCTTAGCGGTTGTGCGTCTAGAGGGAAGTCCCGCCCACCCCGTCGGGGGCGAGCTCACGGTCCTGCTGCGCCCCCGTGAGCTTGCTCTGATCGCCGGGCTGGGTGGGGTGGGTGGGGTCCCAATCCATGGGAATTGAGGACGGCACATCTACTTCGAGCAGCTCGGCGGCGAAACGGTAACCGATGCCGAAGTGGGTGTGGATGTAGCGCCACTGCGGCGATGCCTTCTCCAGCTTCTGGCGCAGCTTGCGCACGAACACGTCGACCGAGCGGTCGCCGCGGACCATCGCATAACCCCACAGGCGGGAGTAGATCTCCTCGCGCTCGAGCACCCGCCCCTCGGCGGATGCAAGCAGCTCGATCAGCTCGAACTCGCGCCTGGTGAGGTCGATGCTCTGAGCGCCGACGTACGCCTGGAAGCGGTCGGAGCGTATTTCGACCTCGCCTGCGTTCACTGGCTTTGACTCAGCCCGG
>DASZFC010000074.1:0-21205 GCA_035940195.1 Solirubrobacteraceae bacterium | reverse complement strand
CCCCTCGGTGAGAGTGGGGTCCGCCACAGATCGGAGACCGACGGGATCTCCGATCAGCCCGTGCTCGCCCGCGACAAGTGCCCGAGAGGTGCCGTCAGCGCAGATCGCCTCGCGCGCGATCAACAGATCCCCGAGGCGGAGTCTCTCATCAAGCGCGCCACAGGTGCCGACGCGGATCGCGCGCCGCGCGCCGAGGGCGATCAACTCGGTGAGGACGATTGCCGCCGAGGGGCCACCCATACCGGTGGATTGGATCGTCAGTGGCTCACCATCGGATGCCGCCTCCCCCGTGTAACCCCAAAGGCCGCGGTGGTGGTTGAACATCAGCGGCTTCACAAGCAGCGACTGGGCAAGGGCCAATGCGCGTCCGGGGTCGCCCGGCAGGAGCACACGCTCTGCCAGCGCTGCGGTGGGGCGCAGGTGGATCGCCTGGCGGTATGCGGGTGCGGCAGAACGGGGTGCGGACGCCGCGGAGGGCGGCACGATCGGGGAGGGCTCGCTGTCGGACACGGGCCGCGACTTTAGACTCCCGCGCGATGGCCACGTCTCCCGACAGCGACCACGATGCCCCCGAGGACGCCCCGCCAAGCGAGCTGACGCTGAAGCAGGTCGCCGCGCGCGCGGCCGTGACGCAGGCGACGGTCAGGCGCTGGGTGAAGGAGGGGCTCGTGCCCCAGTATGAAGGCACGTGGACGCCCGCCGCGGCCTCACATGTGCGGATCGTTGCGCGGCTGCGTGAGCGCGGGCACACTGTGCAGCGGATTAAGGAGGCAAGCCAGAGCGGGAAGCTCGCGTTCGGGTACATCGACGAACTGCTGCCGAGCACAGAGGCGCAATATACGCTCAAGGAGGCGGCGCGCGCGCTCGACCTGGAGCCCGCCGTGATCGAGCGGCTGATCGGTGCGATGGGGCTGAACGCGCTGTCGGCGGAGTCGATCTCCGAGGAGGACCTGCAGGTGTTGCGCTACGGCGCGGAGGTGCTCGCCGCGGGCCTGCCGCTGCCAGCGCTGCTGCAGATCGTGCGGGTGTACGGGCAGGCGATGGCGCAGGTCGCCGACGCGGAGGTGCGGCTGTTCCATCTGTATCTGCACGAGCCGCTGATGCGCGATGGGGTGCCCGGTGTCGAGATCGCCCAGGAGATGGAGGCGATGACGCGCGAGATGCTGCCGTTTGCGGTGCCGTTCATCAACTACCTGCATGGGCGGTTGCTTGGGTATTTCGTCGAGCAGGACGTGATCGGCCACATCGAGGCGGACCTCCACGACGAGGAGACCGCGGATGAGGGGCGGATGCGGGTGGCGATCGTGTTCGCCGACCTCGCGGGGTACACCAAGCTGACCGAGGAGCAGGGCGAGGCCGAGGCGGTCGGTGCGGTGGAGCGGTTCGTGGATACCGTTGAACAGACCCTGCCCATCGACGCGCGCGTGATCAAGACGCTCGGCGACGAGGTGATGGTCGTCGGGGCTGATGCGGGCGCGCTGACGGGCTGGGCAGTCGGTCTCGGCGGGGAGCTGCCGCAGGGATCGCCGCCACCGCGGATCGGGATCCATAGAGGGGCGGCGCTGTATCGCGATGGCGATTACTACGGTCGCGAGGTCAACCGGGCTGCGCGCGTGGTCGCACGCGCAGCCGGCGGCGAGGTGCTTGTGACGCGCCCGGTCGTGGACGCCGCAAGCAAGCAGGACGGCCTGGAGTTCGAGCTGATCGGCGAGGTCGTACTGAAGGGTTTCAACGAGCCCACCGAGCTGTTCCATGCTTCGCGGAGGGAGTAGGAGGGTGCCTTGATCGTCGAGCAGGTCCGCGAGGCGGTGCGTGCAGGCGGTCTTCTATCACCCGCCCGCCCGCCCGGCGGCCCGTCGGCCCGCCCGCCCGATAGGGATGGGATGCCCGCCCAGCCGGTCATTGCAATGGTCTCGGGCGGGCGCGACTCGACCTGTCTGGTGGATGTGGCGGTCTCGTTGTGCGCGCCGGGGAGCGTGGCGGCGCTGCACGTGAACTACGAGTTGCGCGGGGCAGAGTCCGATGCGGACGAACGCCACTGCGCGGCGCTGTGCGAGTCGCTCGGGGTGGAGCTCGAGATCATCCATGCGCGCCGTCCAAAGGGCGAAGCGGGAAATTTGCAGGCGTGGGCACGGGACGTGCGCTACAAGGCGGCGATGCGCATGACAATGAGGGAGAACGCGCTCCTCGCAGCCGGGCATACCGCGACCGACCAGGTGGAGACGATCCTTTACCGCCTAGCGGCCTCTCCGGGGCGGCGCGCGCTGCTGGGCATGAGCGCCCGCGAGGGCCGGCTGGTCCGTCCACTGCTAGGGATGACACGCGCACAAACGGCCGCCTACTGCCGGGAGCGAGGGCTTCAGTGGCGTGAAGATAGGAGCAACATCAGCGACACGTACGCGCGCGGGCGCGTACGACACGGGCTGATGGCAGCGCTCGGAGCAGTACACCCGGCGGCCGAGGCTAATGTGCTGCGCACCGCGCAACTGCTGCGCGAGGAGACCGAGCTGCTCGACGGCCTCGTCGAGGGTGTGCTGGAAGGGGGGCGGAGCGTCCCGATTGCGCGCCTAGAAGAGCTTCCGGTGGCGCTGGGCCGTTTGGTCGTGATCAGTCTGGCGGAGCAGACCGCGGGCACCTACGTGCCGCAGGCGGGGGATCGCGTCGGGGAGATCCTCGAGCTCGGCCGGCGCGGCGGCAGGCTCGATCTGCACGTGGGAGGCAATGTGAGCGCGCGGATCGAGGGCGGCACGCTGAGCATGGTCAAGCTACCGCCGCGGTGAGGAGAGCTCTGAGCTTTCAAAGCCCTACACTGCATCGCGTGGCAACCCCTGTCCGCGTCGTGCCAGAGCTTGCCGATCGTGGAGTCGGCGAGGTCCTTGTCAACGCTGAGGATTTGCAGCGCCGGGTACGTGAATTAGGCGAGCAGATCTCGATTGACTATGCAGGGCGGCCGTTGCTGCTGGTGGGGGTGCTGAAGGGCGCGGTGTTCTTCTTGAGCGACCTGATGCGGTTTATCGGTATTCCGGTTGAGATCGACTTCATGGCGGTTGCCTCTTATGGCTCGGCAACCGACTCCTCAGGGGTTGTACGGATCCTGAAGGACCTGGACGCCGCGATCGAGGGACGCGACGTGCTGATCGTGGAGGACATCGTCGATTCGGGGCTGACACTGCAGTATCTGTTGCGCAACCTCGGCTCGCGCAATCCCCGCACACTCGAGGTGTGCGCACTGCTGGTAAAGCCGGAGCGGCGCAAGGTCGACCTCCCGACCCGCTACGTCGGCTTTGAGATAGCCGACCGCTTCGTGGTCGGCTATGGGCTCGACTACGCTGAGCGCTACCGCAACCTTCCGTTCGTCGCCGCGTTGGAGAAGTAGCAGGAATTTCGGCTCTCCGTGGTACGCTGGACGACTGGCGGCCACGGCAAAAGTCTGCGCCAGGCCTCTTTCTAAGACCCTTAAGAAAACGTTATGAGCCGTTTCTTCAAGAGCGCCGCATTCCCCATCCTCATCGTCGTGGTGCTGGCGTTCCTCGCCGTCAAACTGGTCAACCCCGGTTCCAGTGCCCACCGGCCGCACAGCTATCAGACGCTCGTCTCGAAAGAGCTCCCGCTAGGGGAAGTCAAGTCGGTCGAGTTCAAGAACAAGGGCAAAGTCCTCGAAGTCAAGTACAAGAACAAAGAAAGCGCTGAATTCGGCTACATCGATCAGGCCGCTCCCGAACTGATCAAAGAACTCCGAACCGCAGGCGTCGCCTATAACGTCGAATCGGAAAAGAGCAGCGCGCTTCTCAGCCTGCTCACCTACATCATCCCGTTCGTCCTCTTCTTCGGCTTCTGGATCTTCCTCATGAACCAGGTGCAGGGGGGCGGATCGAAAGTGATGTCGTTCGGCAAGTCGCGCGCCAAGCGCCTGTCGGCCGACTCGCCCAAGATCACCTTCCGTGACGTCGCAGGAGTGGACGAGGCGGTCGAGGAGTTGCACGAGATCAAGGAGTTCCTCGAGAACCCGAAGAAGTTCCAGGCGCTGGGCGCACGAATCCCGACGGGCGTCCTCCTTTACGGGCCACCGGGCACGGGCAAGACACTGCTGGCACGCGCTGTCGCGGGCGAGGCGGGCGTGCCCTTCTTCTCGATCTCGGGCTCTGACTTCGTCGAGATGTTCGTTGGAGTCGGTGCGTCGCGCGTGCGCGACCTGTTCGAGCAGGCCAAGCAGAACAGCCCCTGCATCATCTTCATGGACGAGATCGACGCCGTCGGACGCCACCGCGGCGCCGGACTCGGCGGCGGCCACGACGAGCGCGAGCAGACGCTCAACCAGCTGCTCGTCGAGATGGACGGCTTTGAGGCGAAGGACAACATCATCATGATTGCGGCCACCAACCGGCCCGACATCCTCGACCCGGCGCTGCTGCGTCCGGGACGTTTCGACCGCCAGATCGCGGTCGACCGTCCCGACCGCAAGGGGCGCGCGAAGATCCTCGAGGTGCACACGCGCGGCAAGCCGCTGGCCAAGGTGATCGACATCGACGCGCTCGCAGGCCAGACGCCGGGCTTCACCGGCGCCGACCTGTCGAACCTGATCAACGAGGCGGCGCTGCTGTCGGCCCGCACCGGCAAGCGCGAGATCGGTCAGGACGAGCTCGAGGAGGGGATCATGCGGGTAATCGCCGGTCCCGAGAAGAAGACACGAGTGATGAGCGAGAAGGAGCGCCTGATCACGGCTTACCACGAGATGGGCCACGCGCTCGTGGGCCACTTCCTGGAGCACTCCGATCCGGTTCACAAGATCTCGGTGATCTCTCGCGGGCAGGCACTCGGGTACACGATCTCGATGCCTCAGGAGGATCGTTTTCTGACCACGCGCGCCGAGCTGAACGACACGATGGCGATGACCCTAGGTGGGCGCGCCGCCGAGGAGATCGTGTTCAGCGAGATCACCACCGGCGCCTCCAACGACATCGAGAAGGTAACGCAAACCGCCAAGCAGATGGTGATGCGCTTCGGTATGTCAGAGAAGCTCGGCCCGCGCGTATTCGGCCACGATCACGGCCAGCCGTTTCTCGGCCGCGAGTTCTCGACCGAGCCTGATTATTCGGATGAGATCGCCCGCGAGATTGACGACGAGGTGCGGCGGATCATCGAGTCGGCACACAAGCGCGCAACCGGCATTCTCGTGGAGCACGAGCACGACCTGAAAAACATCTCCGAGATCCTCGTCAAACGCGAGACGATCGAGAAGGAGGAGTTTCTGGCGCTGCTGGCTGGTAAGAGCGAGGAGGAAGTGTTCGGCGCAGAGGAGCCGAGTAAACCCGAGTTGTCGGCGCCGCCCTCGCCCGCCGACCGTGCCGAACGTGAGGCCCCACGTGCCACCCCGCGTCCGGGGCTGGCGGGCGGTACGACCGAGTTCAGGGCCGACGACTCCCTCTGACGGCGTCTACCGATCAAAGACCGGCGGGATCTCCAATCAGCTGGCCCACTTCGCTCACTGCGTCCTAGCGAGCCGCACCGGTCCGCTCGTCAGAGGAGGTGGATTCTTCGTATGAGTACTGTCTTTGACCGGAGTGCCCGGTTTCGCGTGATGGGCATCGTGAACGTCACGCCCGACTCATTCTCCGACGGAGGATTGTTCCTCGAGACGGACGCCGCGGTGGAGCATGGACTGAGCCTCATCGAGCAAGGAGCCGACATCGTGGACGTGGGCGGTGAGTCGACGCGGCCTGGAGCCGAGCCAGTGTCCGCCGAGGATGAGCTGAGCCGCGTGCTCGGAGTGGTCGAAGGGCTGGCCTCAGCAGTGAAGGGAATGCCCACCCGCCTGCCCGACCGCCCGACCGCACAGATCTCGATCGACACATCCAAGGCGGTGGTCGCAGAGGCGGCGCTCGGTGCGGGCGCGAGCTTGGTGAACGACGTAAGTGCGTTCAGGACCGATCCGGCGATGGCCGGGCTCGTGGCAAGCAGTGGCGCTGAGTGCTGCTTGATGCACATGCGCGGCGAGCCACGCACGATGCAGCGGGCGGGCGGGCCTCGATATAAAGACGTGGTCGCCGAGGTGAAGGCGTTCTTGGAGGAGCGATTGAAGTTCGCAGTAGGGGAGGGTGTGGCGGAGGAGCGTGTGCTGCTGGACCCTGGCATCGGATTCGGAAAGACGGTCGCGCACAATCTCGAGCTGCTGCGCCGCCTGGAGGAGCTGACCGCTTTGGGCCGCCCGCTTGTAATTGGCACCTCGCGCAAGGGCTTCCTGGGCACCGTCGCCGGCAGCCCAGAGGAGCCGCTGCAGGCGCGGCATAGGCTGCCGGGCACGATCGCCTCTAATGTGCTGGCGCTGGAGCGCGGCGCCAGCGTGTTTCGTGTGCACGAAGTCGCGCCGGTGCGCGAGGCGCTCGCGGTGGCGGCTGCTACGTTGAGCGGGCGATGGACGGAGAGCAGCGGGACGATGACGACGGGGATGAGCGAGACGATCCGGCCGGCGGGGATGAGTTAGACGAGCTAGAGGAGGATCCAGAGCTCGACGATGATGCCGATGCAGGAGCCGAGTCGGTCACGATCGAGATCACGGGGCTATCGCTGTATACCCACCACGGGGTGAGCGAGGCCGAGCGCGAGGTGGGCCAGCGATTGGTGCTCGACCTGCGGCTGGATGTCGGTGAGACAGACGCCACTGCGACCGATGCGCTTGAGGACACCATCGACTACGCGGAGGTTTGCCAACTGGTCGCGCTGGTTGCCCAGCAGCGCTCCCACAAGACGCTTGAGCGGCTGTGCAGCGTGGTGGCGGACCGGTTGCTCAGTGACTACGAGCTGGAGGGCGTATGGGTGAAGGCGACCAAGCCGGAGCCGCCGATCCCGCTGAGCGTGGAGGAGGTCTCGGTTGAGATCTGGCGCGAAGCCGAGGAGTAGGCCGCCACGCGCCTGCTTTGGACGCCGTCCCGTCGCCGGGCGTGGCATTTGTCTGTATTCCTCTTGACAAGTTAGTTAGCAGTCACTTATAATCGCGGCCGATGCTTGACCTCTTCGCACGGCTCGCGACGGAGCGCACGCGGCGCATCCTGATCATCGCGGGCGTGGTGTTCCTGCTCGCCGCGGCGATCGGCGTTCCCGTCGTCACGATCCTGAAGAGCGAATCCTCGGACTTCCAGGACCCGCAAGCCCAGAATCAGCAGGTTCTGCGCGCGGTCGAACGCGCCACCGGGCAGTCCGCCTCCTACGGCGTGGCGGCGCTGGTGTCTAGCAGGACCGATGTTCGCCGCGACGCCGGCGCTCAAGCACAAGCCGCGCACGTGGTTGCGCTGCTGTCCAAGCAGCCCGGGTTTCAGCGCGCGCTCGACTATCCGGGCACGCACCTGCCTGTACTCGTCTCGCGCAACGGTCACGAGACGCTCGTGCTAGCCGCGTTCGCAAATCGTGCACGCTCGACTGCGGCTGTCGAACACGTACGTCCTCAACTGGCAGGCACCAACGTGCGCCTGGGGGGCAACGACGTGGCGTTCGACGAAATCAACAAGCGCACCTCCTCCGACCTCGCGCGCGCCGAGGCGTTCGCGCTCCCGATTCTGCTGCTGCTCTCGTTCTGGGTGTTTCGCGGCTTGATCGCTGCCGCATTGCCGCTGCTCGTGGGCGGGTTCGCGATCGTGATCACATTCCTGCTGCTGCGCCTGATCGACCAGTTTCTGGGGCTGTCGATTTTCGCGGTCAACCTCGTCACCGGCGTCGGTCTGGGCCTCGGCATCGATTACAGCCTGTTCATCCTCTCCCGCTACCGCGAGGAGCTCGCGCGCGGCCTGGACTCGCATGCAGCGATCAAGCGCACGCTGCAGACCACCGGGCGCACCGTTCTGTTTGGCTCGCTGACCGTCGCCGGCGCGCTCTCCTGCCTGCTCGTGTTTCCGCTGCGATTCCTCTATTCGATGGGGGTAGGCGGTGCGCTCGTCACGCTGTCCGCGGGGGCCGTCTCGCTGATCGTGCTGCCCGCCGTGCTTGTTGCGCTCGGCCCGCGGATCAACGCGCTCGCGCCCGCGCGTCTGCAGCGCAACGCCGCGCTTGCGGCGCAACCGGCCGAGCACGGCGCCTGGTACCGGCTCGCGCACGGCGTCATGCGTCGCCCGGGTGTCATCGCTCTGAGCACCGCGGTGGTGCTGATCGTGATCGCGCTGCCCGCCCTGCGCCTGCAGCTGACCCCGGCCGACGCGCACGTGTTGCCGTCCTCCGCGCAGCCGCGCCAGGTCGCGGAAGCGATCACCCATGACTTCGCCGTCGACGGCTCGCAGACGGTCACGATGGTCGTGCACGCTCCGCAGAGCGGTGTGCGCACCGTCGCCGGGCTCGCGCAGCGAGCACAGGTCGCGGCCGGCAGCCAGGCGAGTCTGGCCGGGCCACCGCGCTATCTGGGGCGCGGCGTGTGGGAGATCGAAATGCTGCCGCGCGGAACCGACGGCTCGCCCGCCAACCAGCGCCTGATCCACCATCTCCACGCACTCGCCGGGGTGGGTGGGACTCCAAACCTTCTCGTGGGCGGCGCCACCGCGTGGTTTGTCGACCAGAAGGCCGCGATCGCCGCGAACACGCCACTCGCGCTGCTGATCCTCGTGCTCGTCACAAGCGGGTTCCTGTTCCTGATGACCGGCTCGCTCGTGCTGCCGTTCATTGCGCTGGCGATGAACCTGCTTACGGTCGCCGTCGGCGCTGGGCTGCTCGTGCTGGTCTTCCAGGACGGACACCTGTCGAGCCTGTTCGGCTTCACCCCGATCGGTGGCCTGGAGGAGTCAAACCTCGTGTTGCTGTTCATCGTCGCGTTCGCGCTGTCCACCGACTACGGGGTGTTCCTGTTCGGCCGCATCAAGGAGGCCCACGACAACGGCCTGCCGACCCGCGAGGCTGTCGCCTACGGCGTGGAGCGCACCGGGCGCCTGATCACCGCTGCCGCGCTGCTGTTCTGTGTCGCGGTCGGCGCGTTTGTCACCTCGCACATCTTCTTCATCAAGGAGTTCGGCCTCGGCACTGCGCTGGCGGTCGCGATCGACGCGACGGTCGTGCGGGCGCTGTTGGTGCCAGCGCTGATGGGCCGTCTCGGCGAGCGCACCTGGTGGGCACCCCGGCCTCTGCGCCGGCTGTACGGGCGGATCGGGTTGCGTGAGGAGGAGCTCGCCGACCCAACGAGCGCCTGAGTGCCTCACCATCCCCGCGGTGGCTTTGACGGATAGCGTGGAGGCGGTGATGTCCTTGCGCACAGGCCTGCTCGGTCTCGGCTCCAACGTCGGTGATCGCCGGCTGCACCTGCAGGAGGCGGTGGATGCGCTGCCCGCGGCGGGGATGAGCGTGCTCGCGGCCTCATCGGTGTACGACACCGATCCCGTCGGGGAGGTGCTCGACCAGCCGAGTTTCCTCAACGCCTGTCTGCTGGTCGAGACGGCGTCGGAACCGCTGGAGCTGCTCGACGCGGTCAAGCGCTTGGAGCGTCAGCTGGGCCGGGAGCATGATCAGGTGCGCCACGGCCCGCGGACGATCGACATCGACATTCTGCTGCTGGACGAGGTGGAGCTGCGCCACGAGCGTATGTCCTTGCCACATGAGCAGCTTCTTTGCCGGCGTTTCGTGCTGATCCCCGCTCTGGAGCTCGATTTCAGCCTGACCGCGCCTTCCGGAGCCAGGCTTGCAGACGCCCTCGCTGCGCTCGCGCTCGATGAGGGCGTGCGCTGGGCCGGTGAGCCACTACAGTTGCCGCGGCTGCCTGATTGACCGAAGACCGGTCACTGGACGATGATCTTGCCCAGCATGCCTTCGGATTCGTGGATCGTGCAGCGGTAGCTGAAGGTCCCAGCGTGCGTGAAGCGCACCGTGTAGGAGCCGCTTGTTTTGGTGCGTGAGTGCAAGCCGTGGAAGGTGATGTTGTGTTCTTCTCTATCCTCCCATCGCCAGGTCACGCTGTCACCGCGGCTGATCTTTAGGGTGCCCGGATGGAAGCGGACGTTCTTGAGCCCTACCGTGTGGCTGCTCGCCGATCGCCCGCCGCCGAAGGCCGCGGTGGGAATCAGAGCCGCGGCTGCAAGCGCGACAGTTGCCAGCAAGCTAAGTCTCTTCCTGCTCATCCGAAGCTCCCTCCCATCTCGCCGGAGCGCTGTGATCCATCTTTCCGTAGGACCCCGCAGTGCGACGAACCTTCCCGCACATCGTCATGAGGCGATCCCTCCTCGCTGCACCCAGCTGGCTAGCCGCAGCAGTGTGGCGCTGCTCACGTCGCGTCCGGACACCACACACAGCCGGCCGCTGCGCAGCCAGGTGACGACGTGGCTGCCATTCTCGACGAGCAGCCGGTAGGGCACCCCGCCGCGCCAGGCCACGACACCGCCACTCAGCCGCGGCGCCGAGGCGCCCGCGACAATCGCATAGCCGATCCGCTGTCCGCGGCTGTCCGCGTAAAAGACGGTCCTAACCGCCCGCCCGGCGATGCGGTCGGAGCGAGCGCCGGTTGAGCGCCAGCCAAGGCGCCCTCCCCAGTAGGGAAAGGGAATGCCGTCCACCGCGGCAGCGAGCTGAGCACGGTGCTCGTGGCTCTCGGACGGAGCGGCCATCGTGGCCGGTCGCAGAGTCAGCGCGGATGCTTGGCGCAGGTTCAGCGCCGGGGCGCCACCGCCGGTCAGAGCCGCCACGATCGCGCCTGCGGTGGCCGCGGTGGCCATCGCCCAGGCGAGCCTCCGGGTGACGAACGGACGCCGGCGTTCGCCGGCGAGATCCTCTATCTGCCGATGCAGCGACTCCGGCGCCCGCACGTCAGCGCAGCGCACGAGCTCGACCAGCTCAGATTCAGTGTGTGAATGCGGTTCGGTCATTGTGTTCCCCTGCTTTGCAAGACTCCGGAGGCCCGTGGCTCTTCCCGATGACGGCTGTTCTCCTCGGTCTTCGCCGCCGGGGCCGGCTCTGGGGCCAGCAGCTTGGCGATGAGCTTACGTCCACGGAACAGCCTCGTTGTGATTGTTGCCTCCCGCACGTGCAGCGCACGTGCGGCTTCCCGGTAGGAGAGGCCAAGCACGTCCACCGCCACCAGCGCCAGACGGAAGTCCTCTGGCAGCCCGGCGATCGTCGCATACACCTCCTGCATCTCGAGTGCTCGTTCGGGATGTCCCATTGGCTGCGGGTCGGCCGTGACGACGTCCTCGACCGCGGCCACCGTGACCGGCCGCCGGCTTGCGGTGCGACGGCTCGTGAGGAACGTGTTGCGCAGGACGCGCATCAGGTAGTACAGCTCGTCGTCGCCGCTCAGCACGCGTGGCCGGGCGAGCACGCGCGCGAATGTTTCCTGCACGAGATCCTCCGCGTCCTCGCGTGAGCCGCACAGCGCCCACGCCGCGCGGTAGAGCCGGTCCACGTGTTGCGGCAGCGACTGCGGGTCGAGGGTGCGAATGGACTACGTGTAGCACGTCGGGAAGGATCGCGGCTCGCCGGCGTCTTTCGGGGATGAAGGCGTGCCGCACCACGGCGCGGTGGGTTGGGGCGCATATCCCCTGGAGATCGAGCGAAAGGCGGGCCGAGATCGTGAGAGTGTGTAGGCGCTATCTACCGTTGGCGGCCGTGCTCGGCGCGGCGGTTGCCGTACTGCCGGCGCTCGCGGGTGCCACAGCCCCGTCCGAAGTGAAGCTCGAAGTGAACCAAAACTGTGTCGAGGCTAACTGGCCGTGCTGGACATCCGGCTCGGGGGCGAATCCCGCACCCGCGCTGAAAGTCACGATCGCCGCCGGCGGCGACGTCATGTTCACCGACCACGACGCGAGCACCGCGGCGGCAGTCGTATGGATGGGCTCTGCGCCAGCCTGCACCGGTGTGCCTACAAGCGCCATGACCAATTGGGAAGGAAAGTGCACGTTCGCAACGCCGGGCATCTACAAGTTCGAAAGCTCCACCATGTTCAAAGAAGCGACTGCCTACGCGACTATTGACTACACCAAATACGAAGTGGTGGTCGAAGGCTCGGCCACGACGACCCCCACGACGGGCACAACCGGCACAACCGGCACAACCGGCACCACGACAACACCAACGACGACCACGTCGCCTGCCTCGTCCGAATCCCCTCTCGCCGGCCCGGAGTTGCGAGCCGTGAAGGTCGCGAAAAGCCAGCGCGGAGGGTCTGTCAAGGGCTCGCTCCAGATCTCAAAGGCCGGTGCAGGAGATCGCCTCGAGGTCGACCTCCTCGCCACCGCCGCGTCGCTCGCGAAGGCCGGGCACGCGACGCGGGTGGTCGGGCGATTCGTGAACGCCTCGGTCAGCGCCGGTCAACGGCCCTTCTCGGTCAAGCTCAACGCCAAGGCGAGGCGGGCGCTCAAACGCCACCATCGCCTGGCGCTGAAGGTGAAGATCGTGCTCACACCGGCCGGCGGCGAAGCGCTGACCATCACCAGATCCGTGATCCTGCACGCGGGAGGCTGAGATCGTGCGCCCGCGCACGTTGTTGCTTTTTGCCTTGGTCGCTCTGCTGGGAGCGGCGGCCGCCGTGTCTCCGGCGCTGGCCACCGCCTCGGAACCGAAGCTCGAAGTGAACCAAAACTGTGTCGATCCCAACTGGCCGTGCTGGGCAACCCCGGGATCTAACCAGCCGGCCTTCAAGACGACGGTTGCTGCTGCCGGCGGCACCGTCATGTTCGTCGATCACGGTAAAGAAGCGAACATCGCGTGGACCGGCACTCCTGGAACCACTCCGACGTGCGAATCGGAAGTGCCCGTTGCTCCGGCGTCGACGAAGACGGGCTGGGAAGGAAAGTGCACGTTCGCAACGCCGGGCATCTACAAATTCGAAAGCTCCACCCTCTTCAAAGAAGCACAGAGCGCATACGGCAACAACATCAACTACACCAAATACGAAATCGTAGTCGCAGGCACGCCAGTGGACACAACGACTTCCGCGAGCGGCGAAACCCAGACGGAAGCGATGCTCAACGGCAGCATCAATCCCGAGGGAAACACCGTCGAATATCACTTCGAGTACGGAAGCGGGAGCGTAACCGAACACACGACTTCGCCCAGCACGCTGAGCGCGGCCGACTTCACGAGCCATTCCGTGTCGGCCCCAGTGACGGGTCTGCAGCCGGGCATGACCTACCACTTCCAGCTGGTGGCGACCTATGGAGGGAATGCCGTGGCGGGCGCCACGACGCTGATGTTTAAAACCAACACGGTCGCCGCACCCACCGCTACAACACTCCCCGCCGAAGTACCCAAAGAAACCGAAGCCACGCTCAAGGGCACGGTCAATCTGGGAGGCGAAGCGACCGAATACTTCTTCGAATACGGAACTGACACGAACTACGGTCAGAAGACCACAAAGGCGACTCTCCAAACGAGCGGAGGTAGCAATCAGGGTGTCTCCGCCGCGCTCAAAGGCTTGACTCCAGGCACGGAATACCACTTCCGGCTTGTTGCGGAAAACCATCAAGGATCTAAAAAAGGCGTGGACAGCAGCTTCAAAACGGCGTCTCCTACGGCCAAAGAACCGACACCAACGCTAACGCCAACACCCACCCCGACGTCGACCCCGACACCCACCCCCGGCCCAATCTCCCCCGAGCCGGAAATCGTCCCGCTGGTCAGCCCGCTCGTCGAAGGCTCGGAGAAGCTGACGGCTCCCCGTCACGGCTCCGTCGTGGGCGGCTCAGTCGAGGTCTCCCAGTCCGGCGCGGGAGGACGCCTGGAGGTCGACCTGATCGCCAACAGCGCGTCGCTTGCGAAGGTGCGGCACAAGAAGCCGGCGCCGGCGGTGGTCGGCCGTCTGGTGCGCACCTCTCTGTCCGCCGGCAAGGTCTCTTTCTCGGTCTCGCTGAACGCCAAGGCAAAGAGCGCCCTGCGCCGTCACCACAAGCTGGCGCTGAGCGTGCAGATCGTGTTCACACCCCTCCACGGCGCGGCGGTGACGATCACTAGGAGCATCGTGCTCCATGCCTGATGTGAGGGTAGTCTTCGGGGTGCGATGGAGCCCAGCCATCAGATAGAGCTGCCGCAGGGGACGGTCCGCTACCGAGACAGTGGCGAGGGCAAGCCGCTGGTGTTCGTACATGGCCTGTTAGTGGACGGACTGCTGTGGCGGAAGGTCACGCCGAGCTTGGAGGGCGAGTTTCGCTGCATCGTGCCTGACTGGCCGCTGGGCTCCCACCGGATCCCCCTGGCGGAGCCGGCCGATCGCTCGCCTCGGGGCATGGCGCATCTGATCGCTGATTTCCTGGAGGCAATGGAGCTCGAGGAGGTGACGCTCATTGCCAACGACACCGGCGGGGCAATCGCGCAGCTGCTGGTGACCGAGCGTCCCGAGCGGATCGGCAAGCTGGTGCTGACTCCCTGCGACTGCTACGAGAACTTCCTGCCGCCGGACTTCCGCCCGCTGCAGTGGGCGGCGCGCGTTCCGGGGGCGCTGACGGCGTTTGCCCAGCCAATGCGCCTGGCCGCGGTGCGCCGTTCGCGGCTGGGCTTCGGGCTGCTCACAAAGCGCCCGATTGCAGACGAGATCACGCGGGGCTGGCTCGAACCCTCGCTCGGGGACCCCGCTATCCGGCGCGACACGATCGGGTTGCTGCGCGGGATCGACAAGCGTGACACGCTGGCCGCCGCGCAGAAGCTGCGCAGCTTCGATCGTCCCACCCTGCTCGCATGGGCGCGCGATGATGTCGTCTTCAAGCCGCGCTTCGCCGAACGCTTAGCGCGTGATATCCCGAGTTCACGCTTGGAGTGGATCGAGGACAGCCGCAGCTTCGTCCCCGAGGATCAGCCTGAGCGTCTGGCCGGGCTGATCGGCGAGTTCGTCCGGGAGGCCTAGACGCCGGCAAGCGCCGGCAGCCACTCGGCCGGCAGCACGCCGGCCTCGACCTCACCCACCATCGGCGGGAAGTAGCGCGTCAAGCGGGCGGCTGGGCGTCCGTCGATCAAAGGACGGATGTCGCCGATGCTCTGCAAGAGGCGGATCGTCGAGCCGATCTGCAGGTCCGCTGCGTTAGGTTGCTCGCCGCCGATGAGGCCCTCCTCGATCCAGCTGTCCACTTGGTCCAGCTGGCCCGGCAGCGCCGCGATGTCGGCCTTCGCGGTTTCGTCCTTTGCCTTGTTTTTGAACGCCATCAGTTTCGCCGTCGCAGGCATTGCGGGGCGCCTCATAAATTGCGGCATCGGCAGCTTGGCGTCGCCTGCATAGCTTTCCATCGCCAGCGGCCGGCGCAGGAACGCCACGTCGATGATCCGCCTCGGCATGCTTTGCAGCACCTCGTCGCCCCAGCGCTCGGCCTCCAGCACGCGCGCATACCGGTCATCTCCGGCCGCGGGCAGCAGCGGCGGATCGGGCTTCAGCTCGTCCAGCCTGCGCATGATCGTCCGCGAGCCGACGAGCTTCTCGCCGTCCATCCGCATCCCCGGTACCGTCGGCCCGCCGTAGCGCAGCGGCCCGATGAGCATCTGCGTCATGGGCAGCAGATCCACGCGATCGAACTCGATCCCCTTCAGCTTCAGCGCCGCTTCGACCGCCGCGCATGGATGCGAGCCTGGCAGCACATACAGCTTCGGCTTCATCAGGTCAGCATAATGCCTTGCCATGCTGCTGGTCGTCGACGTCGGAAATACGCAGACTCACTTCGGAGCGTTCCGTGACTCCGAGCTGATCGAGCACTGGCGCTTTGCGACTGTCCGTGAGTCCACCGCCGACCAGCTGGGGGCGGCACTGAGCAACCTGCTGGAGCTGCGCGGCTGCTCCTTCGAGGACCTGACGGCGTCCATCGTCTCCTCCACGGTGCCGCAGCTCGAGCCTGAATGGACGGCGATGGCCGGTCGTTATCTTGGCCACGAAATACTGGTGGTTGGGCCAGGGACCAAGACGGGCATGGCGATCCGCTATGACAACCCACGCGAGATCGGAGCAGACCGGCTCGTCAACGCAGTGGCTATCCGCGAGCGCTTCGGGGGCCCGGCTGTGTGCGTGGACTTCGGCACTGCGACGACCTTCGATGTCGTCTCACGCGAGGGCGAGTATCTCGGCGGCTCACTGATGACCGGCATCGAGATCTCACTCGAGGCCCTCTCCGAGCGGGGTGCGCGGCTGCCGAAGGTCGATCTCGCGCCGCCAAAGAGCGTAATCGGCAAGAACACGATTGACGCGATCCGCTCCGGCGTGGTCTACGGCTATGCGGGCGCGATTGACGCGATCCTACGCCGTATTTACGACGAGCTGAGTGAGCGTCCGGCGGTGGTTGCCACGGGGGGTCTTGCTCATCTCGTGGTGCCCTACACGGAGGAGTTAGAGGAGGTCGACGACCTGCTCACGCTGACGGGGCTGCGGTTGCTGCACGAGCGCAATTCCTAGAGCAACGCAAAGCGCATGGCCATAATGGGATCCATGTCCCTCCAGTTCACGGACTCTTGGATGCTCGGTCCCTTAGAAGTGCCCAACCGCGTGTTGCTAGCCCCACTGGCCGGGATCGGTAACTGGTTCGTGCGTTTACAAGCCAAGCGCTATGGCGCGGGGATGGCGGTCTCGGAGATGGTCTCCTCGCACGCGGTTCACCACCGCAACGAGAAGACGTGCACCGAGATGCTGCGCATTCACCAGGACGAGCGCGTGACTGGGCCGGTGTCGATCCAGCTGTTCGGCGAGGATCCCGCGGTTATGCGCTCTGCCGCCACCCGGGTAGCAGCCACCGGTGCCGATGCGATCGACCTCAACATGGGTTGTCCGGTGCCGAAGGTGTGTAAGACCGGCGCTGGTGCTGCGCTGCTGTCCGATCCCGATACCGCGGTGGCCGTCGCGAGGGCCGCTCGCCAGGGGAGCGGGCTGCCAGTCACCGTAAAGCTGCGCTCGGGGCTGCGCAGCGGTGAGCAGAGCGGCTTCGAGCTGGCGCACCGCTTGGTCAACGAGGCGGGAGTGGCCGCGATCGCGTTTCACCCCCGCTCGGCGGCCGTTCATCACAAAGGCACACCCGACTACGAGCTGGTCGCCCGTCTGACACAGACGCTCGATGCGCCGGTGATCCTCACCGGCGGCCTGAACGACGCCGAGGGTATCCGCGAGGCATTTGACTTCACAGGCGCCACCGCGGTGATGCTCGCGCGGGGGGCGCTCGGCAATCCTTGGCTGTTCGCTCAGCTGGTAGAAGACCCGGCCGGCTCGCGCGCGGGTGGGCCGGCCCGCACCGAGGTGATCACTGAGCTGCACTGGACGATCGACCGCGCCGTCGAACATCTTGGCGCCGAGCGCGCCACCCGCTATTTGCGCAAGTTCTATCCCTGGTACATCACCCGCCTGGAGCTGGACAAGGCCAGTGCGAGACGCCTGCAAGGATCCCTGCAGGCGGCGCCTACACTCCAGCAGGCCAGAGACTTGCTCGACGCCGGTCGGCTGCCTGCGGTGCTCGCAGCCTGATGCTTTGGCGCCGTAGGAGTGCGTCGCTATACTGCTGCGCTCGCTGAAGCCTCCGGCCGGCGAAACCCCCCGCTTGAAAGCGGGGTTTTGTTATTCGTCGGCCTAACCCACGAACCCGCGCGGAGTTAGTCCCGCCCACCCATATGCAGAAGGACGTCATCCTCACCCCTGAAGGCCTGGAGAAGCTCCAGGACGAGCTGGAGCAGCTGTCGACCGTGAAGCGTCGCGAGGTGGCTGAACGCATCAAGGAGGCGCGCGAGTTCGGGGACATCACCGAGAACTCCGAGTACGACGACGCGAAGAACGAGCAGGCGATGGTCGAGAGCCGCATCGCGCAACTGCAGGAGCGCTTGCGCATGGCGACGGTCATCGAGACCAAGGATCTGTCGACCGACATGGTGCAGGTCGGCTCGGTGGTGCACGTCAAGGACGAAAAGACGGGCAAGTCGGTGAAGTACACGATTGTCGGCTCGGCGGAGGCCAAGCCTGATGAGAACAAGCTCTCCAACGAGTCGCCCGTGGGGCGCGCGCTGATCGGCCGCAAGCGCAACGAGACGGTCGCCGTGAAGGTACCGCGCGGCCCCGCACGCAAGCTGAAGATCACGAAGATCGACGTCGGTCTCAAGTAGTCTCGCCGCTGTGAGCGGCGAGACGACGCCCGAGACGGACGGTGCCCGCCACGGCCTGGCAGAGCTGATCGCCGAGCGGCGCGCCAAGGCCGAGCGCCTGCGGGCGAGCGACCCCGGCGCGTTTCCATACTCGTTCGAGGACGTGGAGCCGATCGAGCAGGTGCTGAGCAGCTATGAGCACCTTCAGAGCGGCCAGGAAACTGACGAGCGCCATCGCGTCGCTGGCAGAATCGCGGCGCGGCGCGAGGCGGGGCGCATGGCGTTCCTGGACTTGGTCGACCGAACGGGCAAGCTTCAGCTCCACGCCCGCGTGGACGTCCTCGGGGAGGAGGACTTCGAGCGCCTCACCTCCCTGGACGTGGGCGACCTGATCGGGGTGGACGGCTCGGCGCTGCGCAGTCGCAGGGGCGAGATCTCGCTGCGGGTAGAAACATTTCAGGTTCTCGCCAAGGCGCTGCGCCCCCCACCCGATAAGCATGCCGGCCTGAGCGACGTGCAAACGCGCTACCGAAGGCGCGAGCTTGACCTGATCTCGAGCGCGGACGCGCGCAAGCTGTTCGTCGACCGCGCCAAGATCATCTCCGCGGTGCGCGCCTACCTCGATGGGCAGGGGTTCGTCGAGGTGGAGACGCCGGTGCTGCAGCCTCTCTACGGCGGGGCACTGGCGCGGCCGTTCACGACGCATCACAACGCGCTGGACCGCGACCTTTACCTGCGGATCGCAACCGAGCTGTACCTCAAGCGTCTGATCGTCGGCGGCCTCGAGCGGGTCTACGAGCTCGGCAAGGACTTCCGCAACGAGGGCGTCTCGACCAAACACAACCCGGAGTTCACGATGGTCGAGTTCTATGAGGCCTACGCCGACTACACCGTCGCGTCCTCGCGCCTGGAAGAGCTGGTTCGCGGCGCGGCCGCGGCGGCCGGGTACGCCGGGGAGCTGGACTTCGCGAGTCCGTGGCGGCGGGTCGGGTTCGTCGAGTCGATCGCGCAGGCCACCGGGATCGACCTGAGAGCGGTCGCCGGCGAGGACGCCGCGCTGGCTGAGGCTATTCGCGGGCAAGGCGTCGAGGTGGATACCGAGGGAGCAAGCTGGGCGCAGATGGCCGACGCGCTGCTGTCGAAGTTCGTCGAGCCGGCCCTGATCCAGCCGACGTTCGTGCTCGACTACCCGGTCGAGCTCTCGCCGTTCGCGCGCGCGCATCGCTCCGAGCCGGGCCTGGTCGAGCGCTGGGAGGCGTTCGCAGGCGGCATGGAGATCGCGAACGCTTTCAGCGAGCTCACCGACCCGGACGTCCAGCGCGAGCGTTTCGAGGCCCAGGCGCGACTGGCCGGTATGGGCGACGATGAGTCCCAGCCCCATGATGAGTCCTTCCTGCAGGCGCTCGAGCAGGGCATGCCACCGACCGGCGGCGTCGGGCTGGGCATCGACCGCCTCGTGATGCTGCTGACGGGACGCGAGTCGATCCGCGAGGTCGTGCTGTTCCCGGCGATGCGCGATTGATGCTGTTCTGAATGGCACATGTTGCCAATCTTCGATCCTCCAGAGAGGATGCACATGTTCGAGGCCGAACAACGAAGACCCGGCCGCACTGCACCTGGCGGAGCCAAGGTAGCCGGTTGGTAGACTGCCAAAGAGGCATGACTCGGATCAAAATAGGGCTTGAGGCACGACCCTCGAGGAAGGAACCACACCATGTTTGAGCGATTTACAGAACGGGCCCGGCAGGTGGTCGTTCTTGCGCAGGAGGAGGCGCGAACGCTCAAGCACAACTACATCGGCACCGAGCACATCCTTTTGGGGCTGTTGCGGGAGGAGGAGGGCCTGGCTGCCCGGGTGCTGGAGAGTCTCGACATCACCGTCGAGCGCGTGCGTGCGCAGGTCGTGCGGATCGTCGGCTCTGGTGAGGAGGTCACCTCTGGGCAGATCCCGTTCACGCCGCGGGCCAAGAAGGTGCTCGAGCTCGCGCTGCGCGAGGCGCTGAGCCTGGGTCACAACTACATCGGTACCGAGCACATCCTCCTTGGGCTGGTGCGCGAGAACGAGGGCGTGGCCGCTCGCATCCTGCTCGACTTCGACGCGGACTCCGAGAAGATCCGAAACGAGGTGATCCGCATGCTGTCCGGGCCAGGCGGTCGCCGCCAGGGCCAATCGGGCGGTGGGGGCTCCGGCTCGGGCGCGGCAGGAGGGGAGGGTAAGAAGTCCTCGAAGCTGCTCGACCAGTTCGGCCGCAACCTGACCAAGCTAGCCTCCGAGGGCAAGCTCGATCCGGTCGTGGGCCGCGAGACCGAGATCGAGCGGATCATGCAGATCCTTTCACGCCGTACGAAGAACAATCCGGTGCTGATCGGCGAGCCAGGCGTGGGCAAGACCGCTGTCGTCGAGGGCTTGGCCCAGCGCATCACCAACTCAGACGTACCGGAGCTTTTGAAGAATAAGCAGATCTACACGCTCGACCTGGCCGCGCTGGTCGCGGGCTCGAAGTACCGGGGCGAGTTCGAGGAGCGGCTGAAGAAGGTGATGAAG
Organism: Solirubrobacteraceae bacterium; assembly: GCA_035940195.1. Classification (GTDB taxonomy): domain Bacteria; phylum Actinomycetota; class Thermoleophilia; order Solirubrobacterales; family Solirubrobacteraceae; genus Palsa-744. Next base: position 678 of record DASZFC010000074.1, on the reverse strand, counting down.
GAGATCACCCAGCGCGGCGACATCATCCTGTTCATCGACGAGCTGCACAACCTCGTGGGTGCGGGTGCGGCCGAGGGCGCAATCGACGCCGCCTCGATCCTCAAGCCCGCATTGGCCCGCGGCGAGCTGCAGACGATCGGCGCGACGACGCTGGACGAGTACCGCAAGTACCTGGAGCGTGACTCGGCCTTGGAGCGCCGCTTCCAGCAGATTCGCGTGGAGGAGCCCTCGATCGACCAGACGGTCGAAATCCTCAAGGGGCTGCGCGACCGCTACGAGCAGCACCACAAGGTGCAGATCACCGATGAGGCGCTCCGTGCTGCCGGCGAACTGGCCAGCCGCTATATCTCCGACCGCTTCCTGCCCGACAAGGCGATCGACCTGATCGACGAGGCCGCCTCGCGCATGCGCATCAAGTCGATGACCTCGCCGCCGGCCAACCGCGAGCTCGAGAGCGAGGTCGAGACGACCCGCCGCGAGAAGGAGGCGGCGATCGAGGCGCAGGAGTTCGAGAAGGCCGCCGCGCTGCGCGACAAAGAGCGCAAGCTGACGAACAAGAAACGCGAGCTCGAGCAGGAGTGGGAATCGGGCGAGTCAGGCGAGCGCCCGTCGATCGGCGAAGAGGAGATCGCGGACATCGTCTCGATGTGGACCGGCATCCCCGTGTTCAAGCTGACC
>DASZFC010000073.1:0-45861 GCA_035940195.1 Solirubrobacteraceae bacterium | reverse complement strand
CTCACCTTGACAGTGCTCGCCGCCGTGCTCGCGGCGTTGATCGCATATGAGGCCCTGCGTTTCGCCGAGGCGCGCGAGCATGTGCGCCACCCGCCGGCGCAAGGGACGCTCGCCGGATAGCGATTGCGAACCTCGATGGCGCAAGCGACCTTCTACTTCGACCTCGGATCGCCGTTCGCATATCTCGCCTCCGAGCGCCTGCACGAGACGCTGCCGGAGCCAGTCGACTGGCAGCCGGTATCGCTCGGCGCGCTGTTCAAGCTGAACGGCCGCTCCTCGTGGTCGCTGGGCGATCCCGACCGCCGGCGTACGGGCATGGCCGAAGTCGAGCGCCGTGCCCAGCAGTACGGACTCCCACCTGTGCGCTGGCCCGAGGAGTGGCCCGGTAACTACCTCACCGTGATGCGTGCGGCCATCTTCGCCGTGCGGCAGGGGCTCGGGCGCGAGTTCGCAGCGCAGGCCTTTCGCAACGCATTCCAGCAAGGCCACGACCTCAGCATCCCCGCCAATGTGCTCCAAGCCGCACGCGACGCCGGCCTGCACCCAGGGGAAGTGCAAGAGGCCGTCCAGGACCCCGAGATCAAGCTTGCGCTACGGCAGGCCACCGGCGCGGCACACCGGCTCGGAGTGTTCGGGGTTCCCACCCTCGCGGCTGGTGGCGAGTTGTTCTGGGGCGATGATCGTCTCGAGGATGGCGCTGCTCGTCTAGGCAGATGAGGCACGTAGGATGATCCGAGCGGCCCGCCATGGAGGCTGGCGCACCGCTGAGACTGTAGGTTGCGCGCATGGCAGCACCTGTGCGCGTAACCGATCCCGCCGCAAGCACATCACACGACCGGCTACTGCCATGGATCGCCGCCGAGCGCGGGGTCAGGGCACTCGTGCTGAGCGCCCTCGGTGTGATTCTGATCACGCATCCTGATACTGACTGGGCCGCGGAAATCACTCATCTGGCTCACCAGTGGGGTCTGGATCCGAGCCGCAATGTCGTCCGTAAGGTCATCGACGCCGTGCGCAAGATCCACACCAGCCAGAACGTGGTGTTCGGTGTGATCGCGCTGGGATACGCCGCGCTGGAGGGCGCCGAGGCTTACGGGCTAGCGCGGCGAAGGCGCTGGGGAGAGTGGTTGACGCTCTTGGCCACTTCGATCCTGCTGATCCCCGAGACCTGGGAGCTGATCCGCAGCGCCACCCCGCTGAAGGTGGCAGCGCTGATCGTGAACCTGCTTGTCGTTGTTTATCTGTACTGGCGCTTGCGCCGCGGTGGCCGTGAGCCGACGGGGGTGGCGGGGAGCGCTCTGTGACGCCTGGGATGGCTGCGCTTCCGCGGTGCTGTGCGCTCACCGCGATTGGGGCAGCGTGACCGCGCCCCGCTTGGCGGCTGGAGCGGAAGGTGGCGGTACGACTGGCCCGATGTCCCCGTCCGGGGCCTGGTCCAAGTCGACGATTACGGGCGCGTGGTCGCTCGGCCCTGTGCCCTTGCGGGCGTGGCGATCCACCCACGCTGCCTGAACCCTGCCGGCCACCGTGGCCGTGGCGAGCACGAGATCGATGCGCATCCCGAGGTCTTGGTGGAACATCCCGGCCCGGTAGTCCCAGTAGGTGAACACTCGCTCGCTTGGCCAGCGATCGCGCACGACGTCGCGCAGGCCAGTCGCCTGCAGCTTGGCGAGCGCCGCACGCTCGGGCGGGGTGACGTGGGTTTGGCCTGCGTAGGCAGCGGGGTCGAACACGTCCGCGTCAGCCGGCGCGATGTTCACGTCTCCGCACACCACCGCGGTGTCCGGGCCAGCGCTGATCATCGCTTCGAGGGCGGCCAGCCAGGCGAGCTTGTAGTGGTAGTGCTCGGAGTCCGGAGTCCGCCCGTTTGGTACGTACACCGAGCACACCCGGATGCCTGCGCATGTGGCGGACACCGCCCGCGCCTCCGGATGCGGGAAACCTGGTGCGCCTGCGATTCCGGCGACGACGTCGTCGAGGCCCACACGCGAGAGGATCGCGACCCCGTTCCACTGCGCTTCGCCGTGCAGGGCGAAGGCGTAGCCGCGGCTCGAGAGCTCCTCGCCGAGCAGCTGCTCGAAGGCGGCGTCGGCGAGCTTGGTCTCCTGCAGGCAGACGACGTCGGGCTGGCGCTGATCGAGCCAGGGGAGCAGCCGCGGCACGCGTTTCTTAACCGAGTTCACGTTCCAGGTCGCTACGCGCACGGGGTGTACGGTAGCGCTGCCACTGGCGAGCGCAGCTGTTCGAGCTGGGCGCCCGCTCCGCGCATCGTGCGCATCCAGCGAGCCGCAGGAAGATCTCTGCAACACTCCCGCCTCCAATGGAGCTAGTCGGGCTCGAACCGACGACCTCCTGCATGCCATGCAGGCGCTCTCCCAGCTGAGCTATAGCCCCGAGTCGCCCTCATCTTACCGCCCAGGGTGGCCGCTCTGGCGGCGCGGTCCTCACCCCGGTGGGATGAACTCTGGCACGTCGAGATCTTCTCCAGGCTCATCTGGGCCCCGCGTGCCGGCGCCCGGGCCGGCTTGGTCCAAGCGCGCGGTCATGCCTCCGTGGGCCAGGCGCACGTCTCCGATCAGCCGCTCGGCGTTGTTGCGCAGGGAAACCGACAGCTCGCGCAGGTTGCGAGAAAGCTCGGTGCCCTCGCGCAGGACCTCACGTGCGACGACATGGGCCTCACTGACGATCTCGCGGGCATCCTCACGCGCCTTCGCGCGGACGCGCTGGGCCTGCTCGGCGGCACTGGCTCGCAGCTTCTCGAGATCCTCGCCGCCACTGGTGAGCGCACGCTCGGCCTCAGCATGCCCCTCGGCGAGCAGCTCGTTCACCTGCGCACGTGCCTCGGCGACGATGCGCTCGGCCTCCACTCGCGCAGCGGCGAGCGCCGCGCCGGTCTGCTCGCTGCTCGTCGCGCGCGTCTGCTCACTGTCCTGGCGCGCGCCGGAGCGCTCGAGCTCGGCTTCCTCGTGCGCCTGCGTGCGCAGATCCTCGGCCTCTGCCTGAGCGCTGGCGCGCACGCGCTCGGCCTCGGCGTGAATCCCACCAACCGCGGAGACGGCCTCGTTCCTGGCGGCCTCCGCCTGTGAGCGGGCGGCGTGGATGATCTCCTGCGCCTCCTCCTCGGCTGCCTCGATGCGGTTGGCAGCGGCACGGTCCGCCTCGGCAATCCGCTCGCGTGCGCGCTCCTCGGCCCGCTCGCGTAACCCCGCCGCGGCGCGTTCGGAGGCCTCGATGATCTCAGAGACCTGCGCGGACACATGGTCGGGCTCCATGCTGCAAATGGTAAACCGAGCGAGGCGTTGGCAGAAAAAGTGGGAAGTATGTCCTTGCGGACAGATCCGGCCTGCGCGATGATCGAGTCATGGCCAAGGCAAGAGCACCACGCCGGATCGCGATCCTAGCCTATCCGGGTGTGCAGAGCCTCGATGTCACCGGTCCGCTCGAGGTCTTCGCGGGCGCGCAGACGCTGCTGGGGGGCTCGGGCTCTGGTGAACGCGGCTACGAGGTGCAGGTACTCAGCCGCGATGGGGAGCCGCTGCGCACTTCGAGTGGGCTCACGATCGTTCCGCACGGAAAGCTCGAGCAGGCACCCACGCGGCTCGACACGCTGATCGTGGCCGGTGGTTATGGCTCGTGGGAGGCGAGCGCCGACCGGGCCACTGTCGACTGGATCGCACAAGCATCCGCCCGCGCGCGGCGCACGGCATCGGTATGCACGGGCGCCTTCTTGCTGGCGGAGGCCGGCCTGCTCGACGGGCGGCGTGCGACCACGCACTGGGCGAGCGCCGCGGAGCTCGCCCGCCGCTATACGGCCGTGGAGGTGGATCCCGAGCCGATCTTCATCCGCGATGGCGCCGTGTGGACATCAGCCGGCGTAACCGCAGGCATGGATCTGGCGCTGGCGCTCGTCGAGGAGGATCTCGGTCGCGACACAGCGCTTCAGATCGCGCGCCATCTGGTGCTGTTCCTGCGCCGCCCCGGCAACCAGTCGCAGTTCAGCGCCACGCTCGCCGCGCAGCGGGCGGAGCGCGAGCCGTTGCGCGACGTGCAGCGCGCGGTACTCGAGGACGTCGCGGGCGATCACTCGGTGGAGGCGATGGCCGCACGCGCTCACATGAGCCCGCGCCACTTCGCTCGCGCCTTCCGAGCCGAGACCGGCGTCACCCCTGCCCGCCACGTAGAGCGGGTTCGTCTCGAGGCGGCGCGGCGAGGACTCGAGGACACGGACGATCCGATTGGCGCGATCGCCGCCGCCTGCGGCTTCGCGACCGCCGAGATCATGCGCCGGGCCTTCCTGCGCACGCTACACGTCGGCCCCGCCGAGTACCGGCGGCGCTTTCAAGCCCCCACCTGCGAGGAGACAGCCGCATGACCGGCGAACACGCAAATGACCAGCAGCTAGCCAAGCCCATCAGCATCGCGGTCGCGGTCTATGACCGGCTGACCGCGCTCGACGCGATCGGCCCATACGAGGTGCTCAGTCGCTTGCCGGGCGCGAACGTGGTGTTCCTCGCCGCTGAGACCGGTCCGGTGCGCACCGACAACGGCATGCTCACGCTACAGGTCGAACATACGCTGCAGGAGCTCCCGAGCCCGGACATCGTGCTCGTCCCCGGCGGCCCCGGAGACGTCGTGGCGCGGGCGGGCGACGCCGTGCTCGACTGGCTCAGGCAAGCAGACGCGACGAGCACGTGGACCACTTCGGTTTGCACTGGCTCGCTGATCCTCGCTGCCGCCGGGCTGCTCGAGGGCAAGCGCGCCACGAGTCATTGGCTGGCGATGGAGGAACTGCGCCGTCTCGGCGCCGAGCCGGTCTCAGAGCGCGTGGTATTCGACGGCAAGCTCGTCACCGCCGCAGGCGTGTCGGCGGGCATCGATATGGCGCTTGCGCTGGCCGCTCGGATCGCAGGAGATTCAGTTGCCCAGGCGATCCAGCTGGGCATCGAGTACGACCCGCAACCGCCGTTCGGCGCGGGCTCGCCGCGCACGGCGCCGGCTCAGATCGTGGAGCTGGTGCGCTCGCTGAGCCCGCGCGTCCAGGAGGAGGAACTCGCCCGCTAACCGGCCGCCGCCGGTGCGGCGCGGCAAGTAGGGCTGGCGCGCACATGGCGCAGGCAACGCCGCGGGGCCTACCGCTAACCTGCGAGGCCCGATGGCTGAGCACCGCTATGACCCGCAGGAGATCGAGCCTCGCTGGCAGGAGGTCTGGGCCGGTGAGCGCACGTGGGAGGTCGCCAATGGTTCTGAGGCGGGTGGGCGGGCATCTAATTCGTACGTGCTGGAGATGCTCCCCTACCCGAGCGGTGAGCCCCATATCGGCCACCTGAAGGTTTATTCGGTGGGCGACGCGATCGCGCATTACCACCGCCGGACGGGCCATCGTGTGCTGCACCCGATGGGCTATGACGCCTTTGGCCTGCCTGCCGAGAATCACGCGATCAAGACCGGTGTGCATCCGCGCGACTCGACGGCCGCGTCGATCGCCTCCTTTCAGCGGGAGTTCCGCCGCTGGGGCATCTCGATCGACTGGTCGCGCGAGCTGGCAACGCACGAACCGGGCTATTACCGCTGGACACAGTGGATTTTCCTGGAGCTGTTCGGAGCCGGGCTGGCCTACCGCAAAGAGGCGGCGGTCAAGTGGTGCCCCAAAGACCAGACGGTGCTCGCCAACGAGCAGGTGGACGCGGACGGGCATTGTGAGCGTTGCGGGGCGCTGGTGGAAGTCAAGCAGCTCGAGCAGTGGTTCTTGCGGATCACCGACTACGCGGAGCGCCTGCTGGGCGACCTCGATCAGATCGAGTGGCCCGAGCACGTGAAGACGATGCAGCGCAACTGGATCGGCCGCTCAGAGGGCGCCGAGGTGACGTTTCGCTGCGAGGATTTGGATCCCGCCCACCCGATCGACTATCCCGTGTTCACAACACGTCCCGACACGCTGTTCGGCGCGACGTTCTTCGTGATGGCGCCGGAGCATCCCGACGTGCTGCGGCTCGCTGAAGGGACCGAGCACGAGCAGGCGGTGCGCGAGTATGTAAATGTCGCGCTGAACGAGACCAACGAGGAGCGCGGCAACGTAGAGAAAGAGAAGACGGGGGTGGCGCTGGGGCGCACAGTGACCAACCCTGTCAACGGCGAGCAGATCCCGATGTACGTCGCGGATTACGTGCTGATGGAGTACGGCACGGGCGCGATCATGGCGGTGCCGGGGCACGACGAGCGCGACTACGCGTTCGCGCGCAAGTATGGCCTGCCGGTCCGGCGCGTGATCGAAGGCCCAGCCAGCGCGGCGCCGGACGCCGACCCGAGCGCTGCCGAGACCACCGAGGAGGGTCTTCCGTACAGCGGCGACGGCCTGCTGGTCAACTCGCATGCAGACTTCGACGGGATGCCCAACCGCGAGGCCCTGAGCGCGATCGTGGCGTGGCTTGACCGAGAGGGTAAGGGCCACGCCTCGGTCAACTACAAGCTGCGCGACTGGCTGATCTCGCGCCAGCGCTACTGGGGCACACCGATCCCGATCGTCCACTGCCCGGGCTGCGGGGCTGTGCCGGTGCCCTTCGAGCAGCTGCCCGTCGAGCTCCCCGAGATCGAGGACTACACACCCAAGGGCCGCTCGCCGCTGGCTGGCGCCGAGGATTGGGTCAACACGACCTGCCCCGAGTGCGGTGGTGAGGCGTTGCGCGAGACCGACACGATGGACACGTTCGTCGACTCCTCGTGGTACTTCCTGCGCTACTGCGACCCGCACAACGACGACGCCGCCTGGGACCCCGAGGCGTTGCGCGAGTGGATGCCCGTCGATCAGTACATCGGCGGCGTGGAGCACGCGATCCTGCATTTGATGTACGCGCGCTTCTTCTGTAAGGCACTCGCCGACCTCGGCCATCTGGACTTCCAGGAGCCATTCGAGGCGCTGTTCACGCAGGGGATGGTCACGAAGGACGGCGCGAAGATGAGCAAGTCCAGGGGCAACGTGGTCTCACCAGCGGCGATCATCGAGCGTTATGGGGCGGATACCGCCCGCTGCTACATCCTGTTCATCGGTCCGCCCGACCAGGACGCCGACTGGTCTGATGAGGGTATGGAGGGGGTGCACCGCTTCCTGAGCCGGCTGTGGCGCTTGGCGGCGGAGACGGCAGAGCGCACGGACACGCCCTCTGGGGATGCAGCGGCGGAGGAGGAGCTGTTGCGCAAGGCGCATTGGGCGATCGACAAGGTGAGCGGTGACCTGCGCCGCTTCGCCTTCAACACTGCAATCGCAGCTGTCATGGAGCTACTCAACGAATGCTCGCGTTTGCGTGAGGACACGAGCGTGGAGAGCCAGAAGTTCGCACTCGCGACGGCCGCGTCGCTGCTGTTCGGATTTGCGCCCCATGTCAGCGCTGATGTGTATGAGCGGCTGACAGGGGGGCGGGTGTGGGAGCAGCCGTGGCCGCAGGCTGAGGAGGAGCTGCTGGAGCGCGATGTCTATGAGCTGGTGTGTCAGGTGAACGGCAAGCTGCGCGACCGCGTGCAGGCCGCTGCGGGGGCGGACGCGGAGGAGCTGAAGGAGCTGTGCCGAGCGGCGCCGAACGTGAAGGCGCACCTCGACGGCAAGCAGATAGTCAAGGAGATAGTGGTGCCGGGCAAGCTCGTCAACCTCGTCGTGCGCTGATGGCCGAGCTGAAGCCCGTCTACCTGATTCATGGCGACGACCACGGCGCGATCGCCGAGCGCCGTGCGGGCCTGAAGGCGCTGGCCGAGCAGGAAGGGGACGCTGCCAGCGTCGAGGTGCTCGATGGCGAGTCGGGCACCCCGGCCGGTGTGGCGCTCGCATTGAATGCGATGACGTTCGCCACCGGCTGGCGCGTGATCGTCGTTGACGGTGTGGAGCGCTGGAAGCAGGCCGAGGTCGAGCAGCATCTGACTCAGGCGCTGGCGGCGATGGCGCCTGCGACGACTGTGGCCCTGTTCGCGCGCGAGGAGAACCGCAGCAAGGCGCCCGCAGCGGTAGGAGAGGCAGTCAGGCGTGCGGGAGGACAGGTGGTTACCCACGCGACGGTGAAGCCGTGGGAGCTCGGAAAGTGGGCGCGCGGGCAGGCGGCGCGGATGGGCATCGAGCTCGACGCGGCCGCGGCCACGGCGCTGGTCGGCCAGGTCGGGGAGCGCCAGCAGAGGCTGCTGCGCGAGCTGGAGAAGCTCGCGCTGGAACTGGACTCGCCTCGCAAGGTGAGCGCAGGGGAGATCGAAAGCCGCGCCGCACGCTCAGCGCAATATCGCGCGTATACGCTCGCCGACGCGCTTGTCGGGGGGGACGGGCGCGAAGCCATCCGCTCGTACATGCGCCTGCGCGAGCAGGGCGAGCGCCTGTCTGGGCTGATCTACCTGATGGCCTCGCGCCTGCGGGAGGCGCTGGCCGTGGCGCTGCGCCTGCAGGCCGGAGAGTCCGAGGCGAGCATCAAGCGCGGGCTGCGCATGCCGGCGCGTGCGGCCGAGCGCTTCATGGCGGACGTCGCGCGCAGTGATCCCGAGCGGCTGCGCAAGGCTCTCGGCGTGCTCGCTGACCTCGAGCTCGACTCACGTGGCGGAGCGGCGATCCAGGCAAGCCGCTCGCCGCTGGCGGTGCTTGGCGAAGACTCGATCGCCGTGGGAGCGATCGATGTGATTACAAGCTAAGAGGAGGCGCCAGCGCGAACGCGGGCAGCGCGGGACTTCCTGTGTGCGCCGGTATTACGGTGCATCGCGCCGCGCTTGACGGCCTTGTCGATCGTTGAGACGAGCTCGCGGTGCTCGGCGTCGGCGCTCGTGGTGTCGCCGCTCTCCATCGTCGCCTGCAGGCGACGGAAGTGAGTCTTGATAGCGGACGTATAGCGCAGGTTCTCCAAGCGCTCACGCTCGGTGCGCAGGATCCGCTTCTTTTGGGAGTGGATGTTGGCCATAGCTGGATGGGCGGTGCAGCCGGATGCAAGCCACCGGGCGCGCCGCAGGGGGCCGTACTATAGCGGCCTTGTCCGCCGCAGTAGAAGCCTCCGCCGGGGAGCCCGCCCCACCGGCCCCTCCCGGTGGCGGCGCGGGCGGGCGGGTTGCACGCAATACCGCGATCTTCTCGATCGCGACCGGCATCTCGCGGGTTGTCGGGCTCGGGAGAGAAATCGCCGTTGCCAGTTTCTTCGGCACGAGTCCCCGTTTCTCGGCGTACACGATCGCCTCGCAGGTCCCGTACCTGTTCAGCAACCTGTTCGCCAACGCGGCGCTGTCGGCGGCCTTCGTACCGGTGTTCACCGAACTGCTCCAGAAGGGCCACAAGAAAGAGGCCTTCCGGCTCGCCTCGACGCTGTTCTGGGTGATGCTGATCGTGCTGGGTGGGGTCACCGCGGTCTTCATTCTCGCCGCGGGGGTGATCATGCCGCTGTTCACGGGCAACACATTCAACGGGATGCTCGATGGGCTGACAGCGGGCCTGTCGCAACTCTTGTTCCCCGTTGTCCTGTTGCTGGGTCTGACTGGGTTGCTGGTGGGGGTACTGCAGTCCTACGACCACTTCTCGATCCCGGCGATCTCGCCCGCTGTATGGAACGTCGTGATCCTCATTCTGCTGGTGGTTCTGCGCCCGCATTTCCATACCGAAGAAGCTCAGCTCTACCTCTATGCGGCGGCGGTCCTGGCCGCCACGTTCGTGCAGCTCTTGATGGCTGGCGCCGCGCTCGGGCGCATCGACTTCCGCCTGCAACTGCACATCGATTGGCACGACCCGCGCATCAAGCAAGTCTTCACGCTGATGCTGCCGGTGACGATTGGCCTCGGCATCGTCAACCTCGACCAGCTGATCAACTCGGTGTTTGGCACGCTTGTCTCAGCCGAAGCACCGCGCGCGATCGACAACGCCTTCCGCGTGTACATGCTGCCGCAGGGGTTGTTCAGCGTGGCTGTCGCCACGGTCCTGTTCCCGACGCTCAGCCGCATGGCGGCGAACCGCGACGCTGGCGCGATGCGCCGCGCGGTGGGCATCGGCATGCGCCAGATCAACCTGCTGCTGATCCCGGCGGCGGCGTTCATGATCGTGCTGGCGACGCCGATAGTGCGCCTGCTGTTCCAGCGCGGTCACTTCACCCCGCACTCGACGCACATCGTCTCGGTGGCGTTGTTCTGGTTTGCCTTCAGCCTGCCGTTCGGCGGCTTGAACCTGTTGCTGACGCGGACGTTCTTCGCCGTGCAGCGCCCGTGGATCCCGACGCGCCTGGCGGGGATGAACATCGTCGTCGACATCGTCGTCAGCATCGCGCTGTACAAGCCGTTCGGCATTGCGGGGCTGATCATCGGCACGGTCGCGGCGAACGCCATGATGACGGCGCTGCAGATACAGCGTCTGCGCGCCGGCTTCAATGGACGGCTCGAGGGCGCGCAGACGACGATGATCACGGCGCGCATCGCGGTCGCGTCGCTGCTGCTCGCAGGCGTCTCGTGGGTCGTCTGGCGGCTGCTCGACGACCTGTTCGGCGTCTCGCTGATCGCGCAGATCGTCAGCGTCGGCGCCGCGGGCGCAGCCGGGCTGTTCGTGTATGTGCGCGCGGTGCTGGCGATGCACATCCCCGAGGCCGATCAGGTCAGCCGCCTGATCCGGACACAGCTGGGGCGCGCGTAAGGGCGCTGAGTCGAGCAGAGGCCGGGTGAGCCGAAGCTCACCCGGCATGCGCCCGAACATAGATCGCCGCTTACTACATACGTCCCAGGACTGTGTGTTTCGCCTGGGCGGCTTAACACTCTCGACACCTGGACAGGCCGCCGGTCCGAAGACCGGCGCGTTGCCGCGGCTGAATGAATCCATGTCGAGTTGGCGATCCGCCGGACCGTTAACGCTAGCGCGTCTACGCTGTACGGCCCATGGACCAGTCCAAGATCCGCAACTTCTCGATCATCGCGCACATCGACCACGGCAAGTCGACGCTGGCCGATCGCATCCTCGAGCTGACGAAGACGATCGCGCCGCGCGAGATGCGCGCGCAGGTGCTCGACTCGATGGACCTGGAGCGCGAGCGGGGGATCACGATCAAGGCGCAGGCGGTGCGCGTCTTCTACACCGCGAAGGACGGGGAGACCTATCAGCTGCACTTGATCGACACGCCCGGGCACGTCGACTTCACGTATGAGGTCTCGCGCTCGCTGGCGGCGTGCGAGGGGGCGCTCTTGGTCGTCGACGCGGCGCAGGGGGTGGAGGCGCAGACGGTCGCGAACACCTATCTGGCGGTCGAGTCGGGGCTCGAGCTGATCCCGTGTTTGAACAAGATCGACCTGCCCGGCTCCGAGCCGGAGCGGGTGGGGGGTGAAGTAGCCGAGCTGATCGGGGAGCCGGCGGAGTCGATCCTGCAGATCAGCGGCAAGACGGGAGAGGGGGTCCCCGCCGTGCTCGAGGAGCTGATCAAGCGCGTGCCACCCCCGAGCGGCGACCCGGAGGGTCCGGCAAGGGCGCTGATCTTCGACTCGGAGTTCGACCAGTACCGCGGGGTGATCGCCTACATCCGGGTGGTCGACGGGGTCTTCCGCAAGGGGCAGCCGATCCGGGCGATGGCGGCGGGGACGGAGGCGGACATCGACGACATCGGGTTCTTCAGCCCGCAGATGATGGGAACCGATCAGCTGGCGGCGGGGGAGGTCGGCTATCTGATCACAGGCCTGAAGGACGTCACGTTGCTGCGGGTGGGAGACACGCTGACGACGCGGGCGCACTCCGGTTCCAGCGCCGGCGCCGCGACCGAGGCGCTGCCGGGCTACCGCGAGGTCAAGCCGATGGTCTTCTGCGGGCTATTCCCGATCGACTCGGACACCTATCCGGATCTGCGCGACGCACTGGAAAAGCTCGTGCTCAACGACGCAGCGCTCTCCTGGGAGCCGGAGACCTCCGACGCGCTCGGATTCGGCTTTCGCTGTGGCTTCCTCGGTCTTCTGCACATGGACATCGTCAAAGAGCGCCTGGAACGCGAGTACGACCTGGAGTTGCTGGCGACGATGCCCTCGGTGCAGTTCGACGTGACGCTCACAAACGGCGAGCAGCGCGAGGTGCACAACCCTTCGGACATGCCCGACCCGGGCACGATCGAGGAGATCTCAGAGCCTATGATCCGCGCTTCGGTGATCGCACCGAAAGAGTTCGTCGGCGCGGTCATGGAGCTGTGCCAGGAGCGCCGCGGCGAGCACGCCGGGCTGCACTACCTGTCCCCCGAGCGGGTGCAGATGACTTACGAGTTGCCGCTGGCGGAAATCGTGCTGGACTTTTTTGATCAGCTCAAGTCGCGCACCCGCGGCTACGCCTCGCTGGACTACGAGCTAAGCGGCATGCAGCCATCGGATCTGGTCAAGCTCGACGTGCTGCTGGCGGGTGACACAGTCGATGCCCTCTCGATGGTGGTGCATCGTGACAAGGCCTATGAGGTGGGGCGGACGCTGACCGAAAAGCTGCGCAAACGGATCCCGCGCCAGCAATACGACGTGCCGATTCAGGCCGCCATCGGCGCCCATGTGATCGCCCGTGAGACCGTCAAGGCCTTCCGTAAGGACGTGATCTCGGGCTGCTACGGCGGGGACATCACGCGCAAGAAAAAGCTCCTTGCAAAACAGAAGGAGGGCAAGAAGCGGATGAAGCAGGTCGGCCGCGTGGAGGTCCCCCAAGAGGCGTTCCTGGCGGTGCTCGAACTGGGCGGGGAGTGACTGTGAGCAGGCCTGGAGGGGAGGGCCAGCCGGTCCAGATCCTGTTCGTCTGCCTCGGGAACATCTGCCGCTCGCCGACCGCCGAGGGAGTGATGCGCTCGCTGATCGTGGCGGAAGGGCTGGAGGATGAGATCGAGCTTGATTCGGCCGGAACGGGAGCCTGGCATGTGGGCAGCGAACCCGATGCGAGGGCGACCGGTGCCGCGGCGAACAGGGGAGTGACGCTGACGGGTACTGCCCGCCAGGTGCGCCCGGCGGACTTCGAGGAGTTCGACCTGATCCTCGCTATGGATACTTCCAACATGCGTGACCTGGAAGCGCTGGCGCCGAACGAGGCCGCTCGCGCAAAGGTGTGTCTGCTGCGCGGGTTCGACCCAGCCAGCGTGGATTCAGACGATCTCGATGTGCCTGACCCCTACTACGGCGGCGATGACGGCTTCGGGACAGTGTTCGATCTGGTGCTTGCGGCCTGCGAGGGGTTGCTGGTGGAGATCCGGACCGGGCGGGCCGGGGCGGGCGGGCCTGGATGACCTTGCCGCCGGGCGCGGGCGAGGCCCGCCTGGTCGGCGGCGGGGACATCAACGAGGCGTTTCGGGTGCGGCTGGCTGACGGCCGCGAGGCGTTCGTGAAGACCCGCCGCGAGGCGATCGCGGGTGAGTACGCGGCCGAGGCGGCCGGATTGGCGTGGCTCGCCGAGCCGGGCTTGTTGCGAACGCCAGCGGTGATGGAGGTGGATGAGGCATATCTGGCTTTGCAGTGGATCGAGCCGGGCGCCCTCAGCTCGCTGGGCGCGGAGGAGCTGGGGCGGGGGCTGGCGGGAACGCACCGGGCCGGAGCCGAGGACTTCGGCGCACCGCCGGCGCTTCGCGGAGGCGACACGGGCTTTGGCTCGCTGCGGCTGCCCAACGGCCCGGCGACGGACTGGCCGTCGTTCTATGCCGGGCAGAGGCTCTTGCCGTTGCTGGCGATCGCGCGTGAGCGTGGCGCGATCTCGGCTTCGGCGGGGCGTGCGGTCGAGTCGGTCTGCGAGCGCATCGGAGAGCTGTGCGGTCCTTCGGAGCCCCCGGCCCGGCTGCATGGCGATTTGTGGTCGGGCAACGTGATGGCCGACGGCGAGGGGCGGGCATGGCTGATCGACCCGTCGGCCTATGGCGGGCACCGCGAGGTGGACCTGGCGATGCTGCGGCTGTTCGGCGGGTGGGCGGGAACTCAATCCCGGATCTTCGACGCCTACGAGGAGGCCTGGCCGCTGGCGGAGGGCTGGCGCGATCGGGTCGAGCTCTACCAGCTCCTGCCCATGCTTGTGCATGCACTGCTGTTCGGCGGCTCTTACCGGGCTGGCGCTGAACGAATTGCAATGAGCTACGCGCGCTGAGATCCATCTGGATGAGGTTGTCCCGTCCGGCGGGACCCGTCGGAGTAGGGGGTGTGCGCTCCGACACATTCAGCACGCGCCGCCGCCTGTACCTGCTCGCGCGCGTGGTGGTTGCGCGCCACTACCGGCGGCCGCTCACGCTCGCTGTTGTGGCTGGCGCCCTGTCCAGCTCGCCTCGCCAGCTGCAGCGCGCGTATGCGCAGTTCGGCGAGACCAGCTTCCAGGAGGACCTGCTCGCGCGACGGATGGCCGCGGCCGCCGAGCTGCTGGTGGAGCAGCGGGCGATCCCGGTGCGCGATGTCGCGCGCCTGGTTGGCTACCGGCAGGCGCCCCACTTCGCGCAAGCCTTTCGCCGCCACTACGGCCTCTCGCCGGCGCGCTTTCGCGAACAGGCGCGGGGCCGCGTCTAGAGCACGCTCGCGCTTTGGGAATCGGAACCGTGCTGGCCTGAATCAATGCCGTGCGGATCCTCCTCGAAGGTTTCGGCGCCGGGCAGGCGGACGCGCATCAGCGTCCCGCCGCCTGGCGCGCGCTCGGCGGCGACGCTCCCGCCATGCTGGACGGCGACCTGGCGCACGATCGCCAATCCCAGCCCCGAGCCTGGTCGCCCGCGGGCCTCGGCGCCACGATAAAAACGATCGAACACGTACGCGAGATCCTCCGCGGAGATTCCCGGCCCGTGGTCTCGCACGGTGAGTTCCCCGCCGTGCAGTTCGATCTCGACCAGCTCGCCCGGAGGGCTGTACTTGACTGCGTTGTCGAGCAGGTTCGCCACGGCGCGCTCCAGCCGGGCGGGCACGCCGGGGAGGATCGTCGGCGCCAGCTCGAGCAGGAAGGGGTTGGCCGACGCATGCCGGCGCATGCGTTCGGCAACCTCGCTCACCAGCAGGTCCAAACGTGTGTCCTCGGTGTCCGCGCGGGGTTCCTCGCCGCGGGCGAGGTCGATCAGGTCGTTCATCAGCAGCGTCAGCTCGCCGATCTGCTCGACCACGTCGGACAGTAGGCGCTGGCGCTCATCGGAGTCCATGTCGTGGGCCCGCTGCAGGATCTCGATGTTGGTGCGCAGGCTGGTCACAGGCGTGCGCAGCTCGTGCGAGGCGTCGGCCACCAGCTGGCGCTGCGCGTGCACGGACGCGTCGAGTGCGCTCATCGAGCGCTCGAGCGCGTCGAGCATCGCGTTGAAGCTGCTCGCCAGGCGCCCGATCTCGTCTTCGCTCACCGGCGCGATGCGCTGCGAGAGGTCCTGAGTTCTGGTGACGTGCTCGGTCGCTTGGGTGAGGCGCTTCACGGGCAGCACGGCGGCGCCGGCGACCAGCCGCCCGAGCAGCGCCGCGAGCGCGATGCCGCCGATGTCGAGCAGCGCGAGGATCAGGCGCAGGTGGCGCAGCAGCCGGTCGACTTCGGTGAGCTGCTGGGCGACCTGGACCACGCGTCCCGGTGCGATGTGGTCCGCGAGGATGCGCAGATGGAGGCCGTTGACGCGTGCGTCGCGGAAGTAGTGCCTGTCCGCAGCACTCGCCAGTTCGCGGGTACGTGCGTCGACTGGGAGCGTCACGTTCCCGGAAGAGCGGAAAAGAACATGGCCATGTGCGTCGATCAGCTGCTGGTAGCCGCGCACCTGGCCGGGTCTCGGCGGCAGATTGCCCAGGGGGGTTAGGCCCTGTTGCGTGGTGCCCGGTGGTGGCGCTTGCTCGGTGTCCTGGCCTTTGATGAGGTCGAGGAGCGCGGTGCGCGAATGACGCGAGGGATTGCTCGCGACGAACCTCAGGCTGTCGGCGCGGTTTGTCAGCTGCGAATCCACCTGGCCGTGCAGCTCATGCGAGGTGAGCAGGTAGGTGAGCAGCGAGGCGAGCACCACGGCGATCGCCACCGCGGCGGCCGAGACGAGGGTGATGCGCCTGCGAAAGGACACTAGGGCCCTCGCAATACGTAGCCCACGCCGCGGACGGTGTGCAGCAGGCGAGACTCCTCGCCCGCCTCGGTCTTGCGGCGCAGGTAGCCCATGTAGACGCCCAGCGAGTTGGAGGTCGCGCCGAAGTCATAGCCCCAGACGTGCTCGAAGATCGCCGAGCGGGTCAGCACCTGCCGGGGATGGCGCAGGAACATCTCGAGCAGTAGGAACTCGGTGCGTGTGAGCGGCAGCAGCCGCTCGCCGCGCCACGCCTCGTGGGCGAGGCGATCCAAGCGGAGGTCCTCGAAGGCGAGTGTGTTGTCCTGCTCGTCATCCTCGCTCGCGCGGCGCAGCAGCGCGCGTACACGTGCCAGCAGCTCGCGCAGCGCGAACGGCTTGACGAGGTAGTCATCGGCGCCGGCATCGAGGCCGGCGACGCGGTCGTCGACCCCTTCGCGGGCGGTGAGCATCAGCACAGGCGTCCTGTCCCCGCTTTCGCGCAGGCGCTGGCAGACCTCGAGGCCATCGATGTGGGGCATCGAGATGTCGAGGATCACGACCTCGTAAGACGCGGCGCTCAGGCACTCCAGTGCCTCACGCCCGTCCGCCGCCTGCGCGACCTCGTAGTGCTCCAATCTCAGTGCCCGCGACAGCGCCGTCTGGACGGCGGGCTCGTCGTCGACGACCAGTACACGTGCTTGTTGGTCGGCCATGGTTGTTGGCGGCGTTCCGCGCCCGTGAATGGCTGCGAATACAGGCAAGGCGGGCAGGACGCGCTTCTCAGGCTAGCGTGATGGGTATCTCAAACACAGGATCAAGCGGTCTGGAAGAGATTCCGAAGAACCGGCGGGGGAGGGACCATCGCTCAACAGGACACCGTGGCGCATGACACTGGAGGCGTGCTGGCGGCGCAGTCGCGCACGCTGCGCAACAGCATCGTCAGCCTCGCGATCTTCTTCGCGCTCGTCGTGGCGCTGCTGCTGGCGGTACCGGGACTGCACTCGATCACCGAGCGCCTATCCGATGCGAATTCCTGGTGGGTGGCCGCCGGAATCGGCCTCGAGGTGCTCTCGTGCGCTGGTTATGTCGTGTTGTTCGGGTTGGTCTTCGGGATGCTCGGCAAACGCCTGGTCTCGCGCCTGTCGCTGTCGGAGCTGGCGGTCAACTCGGTCGTCTCGGTGAGCGGCCTCGCGGGCTTGGCCCTGGGGGCCTGGGTGCTGCGCAGCAAGGGCATCTCGGTGGAGCGCATCGCGAAGCGATCGGTCCTGCTGTTCGTGCTTACCAGCGCGGTCAACGTCGGGGCGGTGGCCGTGATCGGCGTGCCGATGTGGCTGGGTCTGCTTCCAGGCACGCGCAATTCGCTACTCACGCTGCTGCCGGCTGCGGCGGCGCTGGCGAGCATTCTCGGTACGCTCGCGCTCGCGGCGTGGGCCCGCCGGGCGGCAGCGCGCAGGCCGCTCGAGCAGGGACGCTGGGCGGTCACGCTCGTGGCGCTGAGTGGCGGAGTGCAAGATGCACTGCGGCTGATCCGCGAACACGACTGGCGGGTGCTGGGCGCGGTCGGATACTGGCTGTTCGACAACCTCGCGCTGTATGCGTGCCTCGCGGCCTTTGGCGCGACCCCCGGAGTTTGGGTGGTGGCGATGGCCTACCTGGTGGGGATGCTCGCCAACTCGCTGCCGATTCCCGGGGGCTTCGTCGCGGTCGAAGGAGGGCTCGTGGGCATGCTCGTCCTGTTCGGCGTCCGTCCGGCCTCCGTTGTGGTCGCCGCGGTGCTCGTCTACCGGGCGATCTCACTGTGGATCCCCGCGGTGATCGGCTCACTGGCGTTCCTCAGCCTGCGCCAAGAGATCGGTAAGCCCGTGGCGGTGAGAGAGGTCGCTGGCGGATCTTCATGACAGGCGCTTGGCCTCTGCAGCGGCTTGCGCCGCGCGCTGGCAGGCCCGCCCCGGCAGGTTCGCCATCAGGTGGCTCAGTTCGGGGTCGATCGCCCCGGAGAGGCCGGGGCAGTAGACGGGTGCCGGCAGCCTGCCGGCCGCGGAGCCGGGGGCATTGAGCGGGCGTAGTTCGAGTGCCGCCTGGTGGGAATGGGAGAAGTCATCGGAGAAGATGTCGATCGCAAGGCGCCCGCTGTACAGCTCGATCGATCGCCCTTCGTCGTAAACGGTGGCAGGGACCCCGCGGATCACCGTATTGCGCTGTGGCCCGAGTGTGGCGTTGGAGTGCAGGCTGTAGATCACGGTGGTGACCTGTAGCGGCAACAAGCAGCTGCCGCCCGCGAAGACGCCTTTGCGCTGTACGCAGTCGCCGTAGTAGACGCTCTCTCCGACACCACTGTTGTAGCCCTGCTGGCCGTCGGAGGCGGCGAGTGGCTGGCTGGCGAAGCTGGGTCCCACCCAGTAGACCCTGAAGAACGGAAACGTCTGCGCTTCGGCGAGCGTCCCTGCGGCGATCGGACCCGGAGGGCCGGTCGCGCAGCCGCCGGCCGTGAGGACGGCGCAGAGCGCTGTCAGTGCTACTGCCGTGCGCAGCCAGATCCGCCTGCTCGTCATTATCTCCACGTGCCGATTATCGACCGTCTTGCAGCGAGAGAGCGACTTCGGAGCCGCCCGGCGGTTCTAATCAGGGCATATCCGTTGCATCCGCGGCGGGCGGTCCGGGGTCCGGTGTGGTAGCGCACCGGACCCCGGACGCTGCCGCTGGGAGGCACTTCGCGGTTGCGCTCGCCGCCGTGCTCATGGTGGTCTGGCTGCTGGCTGATCCGCATACCCCGGATCTCGCGGCGCAGGTCTACCGCGTCAGCCTGTTCGAGCACTCTGGGTTCGCTGTCTGGGACGAGCATTGGTACGCGGGTCATGCCCTGCCCGGCTATAGCCTGCTGTTTGCGCCGCTCGCCTCGCTGCTGGGGTTGCGGCTCGTGGGCACGCTCGCGGTGCTTGCCTCCACGGCGCTATTCGAGCGTCTGATAGGAGACCTCTACGGTCTCAGCGCGCGCTGGGGAGCCGTCTGGTTTGCCATCGCGGCCGCCTGTGATGTCTGGATCGGGCGGCTGACGTTCGCGCTGGGCGTGACGTTTGCGATCGCCGCCGTGCTCGCGCTGCACCGCGGACACTCTCGTTGGGCTGCGCTCCTGGCGGCGCTGTGCGCGGCCGCCAGTCCTGTGGCGGGCGTCCTGCTCGCGCTCGCCGGGTTGACTCATGCACTCGCCCGGCGCTCGCCTCGTGCTCTGGTGGTGCTCGGTGTGCCGGCGGGCGTAATCGTTGTGCCCCTGGCCCTTGTGTTTGGAGAGGGCGGCTTCGAGCCGTTCCCCACCACGTCATTCGCGGCGACCGTCCTCGTTACGCTCGCGTTCCTCTGGACTCTGCCTCAGGGACAGCGCCTGCTGCGCACCGGCGGGGTCGTCTACTTGGTGGCCTGCCTGCTGTTGCTGGCGGTGCGCACACCGATGGGGAGCAACATCGAGCGCTACGGCGTCCTGCTGACCGGACCGCTGTTGCTGTGCGCATGGCGCGGACGCCCGGCGCCGGGGGCGCTCGCGGCGCTCGCCCTGATCTCCGTGTGGGTCCTGTGGGGGCCCGTGCGCGAGACGGTGGCGGTCGCGGGCAGCGAAGCGACGCGCGCCTCCTACTACGCACCCGTCGAGGGCTTCCTGGCCCGTGTTCAGACTCCGCCTGCCCCGCCCGTGCGGGTGGAGGTGCCGCTCACACGCAGCCACTGGGAGGCGGCGCTGCTCGCGCCTACGGTCTCGCTAGCACGCGGTTGGGAGAAGCAGCTCGACGAGCGCTTCAATCAGGTGCTGCTCAAACCCGGATTGACCGCGGTGGCTTATGAGGACTGGCTAGACGAGGAGGCGGTCAGCTACGTGGCGCTCCCCGACACTCCACTCGACCCCTCGAGCGCCCAGGAGGGCCGGCTGATCCGCCGCGGCCTGTCATATCTGCAAGAGGTGTTCAAGAGCAGGCACTGGACGGTGTATGCGGTGCGCAAGCCGGCACCGCTGTTGGAAGGCCCTGGGCGGCTGACCTCGCTCGGCCACGACACCTTCACCCTGCTCGCCGCCGCAGCGGGGAATTTTCTCGTGCGCGTGCACTACACGCGCTACTGGACCGTCACCGGCGGCAGCGGCTGCGTGGCGCAAGCGCCCGAGGGCTGGACCTATGTGACGGCACGCAAACCGGGGATGGTCTTCGTCGCTGCCCGTTTCTCGCTCGCTCGCGCTCTCGGCCTGCAGGGATCGTGCAGCCGCATCCGTGCGCCGGCGCCCGTCGCGCTGGCAGCCCCGCGCCGGGTCTCCTACCGCTGGCTGGTGCCCACCACGGGCGCGCCGCCTTCGATCGCGCAGGAGAACCGCGCGCGGGGAACCCGCGCCTGGCGCCTGCCCGGGCCGCCGGGCCTCGTGGGAGGCGCGGCGCGCGGTGCGGTCGCGGGTTATGTGGCGATGCAGGCGATCGCTCCCGGGCAGACGCAACGTGTGTATGTCAATGCCCCCCGCTCGCGCACGGTGAGAGTGCGTGTCTATCGCATGGGCTGGTACGGGGGCACCGGCGGGCGGCTGGTGCTGCGCAGCTCTTCGCTGCACGTGGTGCGCCAGCCGCGCTGTACGCACCGCTTCTCGACGGGCCTGACCGAGTGCGACTGGCACGCGACGCTGTCTTTTCCGATCCCCGCGGCGCTGCCCAGCGGCGTATACATCGTCAAGCTGCTCGCCGCCCGCGGAGCACAGAGCGACTGCCTGTTCATCGTGCGCTCATCGCGTCCGGCGCCGCTGCTCGTGGAGATCCCGACGGCGTCCTATGAGGCGTACAACGCCTGGGGCGGCGACAGCCTCTATCCGGGTGGAACCAAGCTCACCGGCCTCACGCACAGCACCCAGGGTGTGGAAGTCTCCTATGACCGCCCGTATGACAGCCAGACCGGCGCCGGGCAGTTCTTCATCCGCGAGGTGGCGATGGTGCGTTTCCTGGAGCGCTACGGCTATCCGGCCGCCTACACCACGAGCGAGTCGATCGACAGCGAACCGGCCCAGGTGAAAGGCACAAAGGCGCTGATGGACGTGGGTCATTCCGAGTACTGGTCAGCGCGCGATGAGCAGGCGTTCTCCTCGGCCCGCGATCATGGCACCAGCCTGATCTTCATCAGCTCCGACACAATGGCCTGGCGCGTTCGCTTCGCGCCCGCCACCGCCTCCTCCAGCCAGGCGGGCGAACCGGGTCATGTGATCGTTGCCTACAAGGAGAACGCGGCTCTTGACCCTGACCGCGCCCAGCCCTCAGGGCTGTTTCCCGAGGGTGGAGCCAACCTCGTGGGGAGTGCGTATGACGGCTGCATCACCCCACGGGTGCACAAGCCCGGTCCCCCGGTGTACCGCTACTACACGTGGCGTCCCGCTCCGTACCTGAGGCCCGGCTGGCTGTTCGCGCACAGCGGCGTGAGCGCCACGACGAGCATCCCCGGCATCACCGGCTACGAGCTGGACCAGCGCACGCCGGCCACGCCGGGCGCAACGCGGCTGATCGGCACCGGCGCCGGTGTGCCCTGCCAGGGCGCGAATGAGCCCTCGCCGGTCCATGGCACGGTGGCGGAGACGACGCTCTATGAGGTGCGCTCGGGTGCGCTCGTGTTCGCGACCGGCTCGCTCGGGTGGGAGTACGCGCTCTCGCCCGTGCCCCAAGCCTCGCCTGACGCGCCGCTGGCGCCAGACCCGCGAGTGGTGGCGATGACCCGCAACCTGCTAGCGCGCGTGCTTGGCTGAGGCGTGTCTGGGCGCGAGCGCGTAGAGGCCTGTTTGCCCGGTGAGATAGACGCGTTCGCCGTCGCTGATCACCGGATCGAACTTGCCCGAGTCAAACTGGAATCTGAGGCGGCCGGTGGAGATGCCGAGACCGTATGTGTTGTGATTGCCGAGGTCGGCGAAGTAGACGGTCCGCCCGAGTATCGTCGGTGAGCCAGAGATGCGCCCGGAAGCATTGAACTTCCAGCTGACCTGTCCCGAGCGCGCGTTGATCGCGTAGAAGGTGCCACTGTAGGAGCCGAGGTAAACCGTTGGGCCTAGCCCCGGCGCGTTCGTGACGGCGGGAGAGGAATAGACGTAGGCGCCCGTCTGCACGGCCCAGTCGAGCCGCCCCGAGGACGCGTCATATGCGTAAACGCGTCCGTCAGTGTTCCCGAGGAACACGCGCCCGTAGACGACCGCGGCGGTTGAGTAGAAGGTGCCGCTGCCGAGCAGCGTTCCTTCAGAGTTGCTCAGCCACAGCCGCTGGCCGGTCTGCTCGGAGACGGCCTGGACGTGGCCGGAGTAGTCGCCGAAATACAGCACGCCGCTGGAGAGCGTGGGGCTGGCCTTTACCGCCCCGGCGGCGTGGTAGGTCCACAGAACGTTTCCGTTGGCCGCATTCAGGGCATAGACGGTGCCGTTCTGGGAGCCAAAGAAAAGCTTGCCGTGATCCAGCAGCGGCGAAGACTCGCTTGGGCTCGGCAAGTCGCGCCACCAGCGTGTTCTGCCGGTCTTGTAGTCGATCGCGAACACCCTTCCGGGGATGCCGGGCTTGCCAGTCGAGAGGACGGTCCCGTACACGGTCTTCGCGCTCACGGCGGGCGTCGAGGCGGACAGCACGCCGAGCGAATGCGACCAGTACGTGCGGCCGCTGTACTTGTTGATCGCTATCAGCACGCCGTCGTCGGCGAGCTGGAAGATGTGATTGCCGTAGATGACTGGCGGGAACTCGAGCAGCGCGTGCTCGTTGTGGACCCATATCTTGTGAAAGGGAGGATGCAAGCGCGCTGGAGCGGGAAAGAAGCGCGTGTGGTTCTTGGTGTAGCCGTAGAGCGGCCAGGCGAAGCGGTCGGGTCCATGGGTGGGCAGCGTCGGGGTTGGCTGTGGCACGAAGCGGGCGTGCGGGTGATAGATGCTGCCGGTGCGATCGCGTTTGTACAGGTAGGCCCCAAACGCGGCGGCGGCGAGCAGCAGCACCAGTGCCGCCAAGGACAGGCGGACTCGGTTTGAGCTGAAGGAGGGGCGTCTGATGGAGTCAGACCCTAGAGCGCTGCGCTGACGGACGGGGCGGTGGCCGCCATATGATCGTCTGCGCCATGAGCGGCTCCGTTGAAGAATCCGAGGTCTTTGCGCCGGGACTGCTCAGCGGACAGGTGGCGCTGGTGACAGGCGGGGGCACCGGCCTGGGGAAGGCGACGGCATTGGAGCTCGCGCGCTGCGGAGCGACGGTGGCGATCGCTGGGCGAAGGGTTGAGGTGCTCCGCCAAGCTGTAGAGGAAATCGGTGAGCGCTCCAGCTGGATAGTGGGTGATATCCGCGAGCAACACGAAGCTTCGCGGGTCGTGGAAACGGTTCTCCAGCGCCACGGGCGTCTTGACCTGCTCGTCAACAACGCGGGCGGTCAGTACTTCACGCCTGCCGAGGCGATCACGGCAAAGGGCTGGCGGGCAGTGTGGCGGTTGAACGTGGACGGCATGCTCAACATGGCCGAGGCGGCTTTCGGGCAGGCGATGCGCCCAGCAGGCAACGGGACGATCATCAACGTCACGCTCTCTCCTCATCACGGTATGCCGGGGATGGCGCACTCAGGCGCCGCGCGCGCGACGGTCGAGGCGCTGACGCGCGAGCTGGCTCTGCGCTTTAGCGACGCTGGCGTCACCGTCACGGCGGTGGCGCCGGGTCCCTTCGATACGGAGGTGATGGAGAAGTACCCGCAGACCGTTCGCGCGGGGATGGCGCGGATCGTCCCGTTGCAGCGAATGGGCAGCGTGGCCGAGCACGCGTGGCTCGTCGCCCTGCTCGCCTCTCCGCTCGGGCACGTGTTCAATGGCTCGACGGTCACCATGGACGGAGCGCGCGATAACTGGGCGGGGCCATGGCCGCCCCCTGGACTGGCCGACGAGGCGGGTGAGGTACCCACCGAGGAGCGGCGGTAGAGAGAGCGGGGGACGAGGATCGAACTCGCATCATCGCCTTGGAAGGGCGAGGCTCTACCATTGAGCTACCCCCGCGCGCGAATCCAGCCCGGAGAGCGGTTCGGCGACGGTGACAGTTTGCACAAACCACGTCGCACTTGCGGATCTCCTCGAGCAGGCTGTGCGAGACGCGGCAGCATCTTCGTGGTACCGGGGTTCGCCGTCCAGCCGAGGACCCGTAGAATCGGCAGAGGCCACGGGGAGTGGCGCAGTCTGGTAGCGCACCCGGCTGGGGGCCGGGCGGTCGCAGGTTCAAATCCTGTCTCCCCGATTAAGAAAGACCTGCAAATAAGCCTGTTTCCTATTTATGTGATGGGGCAGAAATTGGACCCCAGGGGTCCAAAACCCCGCAAATACGAGGCTTTGCTCGTAAGGACCGGGTGGTCGTAGGTTCAAATTCGGCTTATCCGTATCTTTTCGGGCACGCCGTGACGGGGTCCAATTTCCGATGTCTAGACGCATTGTCAGGCCTCAGAGTCGACGCGGCGATTGCATAGAAGCGCTTATTGGCGCAGCCCTCCTAGCAACTGCCGGAGGGGGCGACGCTGAACCGACAACGCCGACCGGCGGCGTGCAAACCCTTTGCGCTCGTGATCCGACTAGCTCCATTTGTGCCGCCGAGCTGGCCGAGGCGATGTGAAGATCGTCGGGTGGTGCGCGTGCGGTTCGGCGCATCACGCTCTTCGACCACCTCGTCTCCCCGCGAGCGCGCTTCGGCTCAATTCCGTCCTGCCATCGAGGGCATCACGCCCTATGCGGCAGTTTTCAGTACCCGCGTGGAGCCAAGTGCGCCAGCTCGAACGCAGGTTACTACTGCTACCCGGCAGCTCATTGTACAGGTCGCCTACACCGGACAACCAAGCTAAACGCTAAGCAAACCTACGCACGAAAAGACGCCCGGAACGTGCGCTTTGCAGGGCTATCCTTGGTTTATGCCAGATGTTACGGCCACACAGTTGGCTCGGGGGGTTGGGTCCTCCAACTACAAGGCGCCGCCACGGGATGCCGAGCCGCCGGCCGCGTTCCTCGTAATGCCGACGACCGTGGGGCGGAAGGCCGTGCAGACGTTCCACGAGTCGGGCGCCGCTGCCGCCCGGACCTACCTTGGTGACAAGCTAGAGGACTGGCTTGGGCACACGAACCCGAGCATGCGAGGGAATGCGACGAACACGCTGAGGGCGCTGGATACGTATATCAGCGCGCACGCGCTTGACGGACGCGCGTTCGTCGGCCACGGCGCGAACGTCGTCCTCAGCCTGCCGAGCGGGAGCGTGAAGACGCGCGTTGATGTGGTGATGACGCGCGAACGGGAGCTGTCCGGGCGCGCGGTCTTCTGGGACGGGGACCCGATCACGCTCAACGAGGCGCCGGTGATCGCGTACCCGTACGCGGTGGCACTCCAGCGCCTGTACCCGGACGAGACGATCACCGACATCTGCGTATGGCAGGTCCGCCGGGGCAATCTCTTCGTCGTCCCCGTCATGGAAGCGCTCGCAGAAGTCTTCGAGCATGTCCAACGCTTTGTCTCTATCGGCGATCACGTTGGTGACGGCCTGAGCGGCGGTGCTAACAATCTCATCGGGCTCAGCCACCTACTCCTCCTCAGCATCGCCAGCGAACATGGTTGCGCGCTCCGGCTCCTCAGCCTGGTTCGCGCGCTCCTCAATTTGCCCCATGAGTTTACGCAGGCTCGCTGGATCAGCCGGGCCTTGGATCAGTTTTCGTTCCACGTCGCGTACGAGCATCCTGTGTAGCTGCGCGCTGATCCGTGGCTCCTCCATCCCGAAGCCTGTGATTACGGTGGCATGATCAGACTCAAGGTCCACGCGAACCGGCAAGAGGACCGACTCCCCACCGTTGGGTTGGAACCACGCGAGGAGCGCGATGTGCGCGAGGCGCTCGTGTTCCACGATGAGCTCGCACGTCGGCCGCGAATCAAGGATGTGCTGACCGTGGAACCTGACCGAGCGAACCTGCGGCTTGTCGACTGTGCTCTCCTCCGACGGGCCGCTGGCTCCACGGCTCATCTCAAAGCCAGCCATCGTCAGATTCGCGACCTGAACCATCTCCGAGCGAAGACTGGAGTTAAGAAGGTCAAGCAACACGAGCGTGCCGGGATCCCATTGGCGATTGTCCCAATCCGGGGCCGAGTCGCTCGGCAGGGTCTCCTTGCGGGGCAGCCCGGCGGCCAACTCGACGGCGCGCGCAAGCGCGCGGGGCTCGCGTCGATCCGCGCGCTGGTCGTCGCTCGTGAAGATCTGCCAGTTGACGCAACCAGCATACGCACCTGCCTCGCTGTCTCTGAAAGGCGTCCGGGTTGGCGGAAGCGCTTTGTCGATCTGTTTCCTAGATTACGCAATGTGTGCTAGCGTTATGATCGCGTTATGGATCTCAAGGTCGATTTTTCCAACCCGGACGACGTAGCATCCAAGATGCGCGACCTCCAAGCGCTCTATGAGGAGAAGCTACGCGAGCAAGTCGCGCTAAACGGGCAGGTCGAGCTTCTCCGGCGGCTTGTCGGCCACGCATCAGCGGTGTCGCGCGGTCGCGTCGACGGCGGCGAGCGAGGCCAACAGGGGCCTCCGGAGCCCCCGCGGCGGCGGCGAGCCGCGCCTGCCCAGGATCGCGCGGTGCAGGCGCTTGAGCTCGCTGCGGGCGCGCTCGGCGGGACCGCAGTCGGTCCGACATCCCTCTACAAGTTCATGGTCGAGAGAGGTATCGACGCTCCCAAAGACGCGGGCGCGCTTGGAACAAACCTCTGGGACGCCTGGAAGGCCGGTCGCATCATGCGAGCGCCAAACGGCGTATACACGCCGCTCGACGGGAGCGGAAATACCGAGTGGGACCGACCGCTAACCGACTACTACTACGCAGCTGAACAGGGCTTCCCGATTCCGGGAGGCTGGTCGGCGAATGAGGGGCAGAGTTAGGCGGTTCGATGGGCAAACGTGACTGGGCGGGCACTGTGTTCGTCGCCTGTTTGATTGCTCTCGCGGGTCTGCTGCACGATCACACAGTGCCGCTGACACTGTTGTCTGCTGGTGCCACGGTGAGCGCGGGGATCGTCGTGTGGGACGTACTACACGGACGCGGCAAGCCAAGGGCTTCACGGCGATCACTCTGGATCGCCAAGGTTCCAACGTCGATCCGCATTCCCCTCCGCGCAGGTCCCCGCATGGAGGTAAGCGAGGTGGAGGCCGGCCGGATCGCTGCGGACCGCAATCCCAAGTTCGCCCCGTATCGGGCGTTCCCCGAGCAGAAACCAGCGAAGGCCCACGCGATCGAGCACGAGCCGATCCGGTGGGATCAGATCGGAGATCGGCCGGAGCCCGGTGAGGAGGAGATTCCGCTCGAGCCATGGCTCGAAGATCGGATCGCAGCGCATAGAGACCTCGTACATCAACGGGCTGTAAGGGGAGACAAATGGTTCCTGGGAGCCTTGCACGGGTGGGACGTTCGCAACACACACGAGCTACTGACCAAGGTGGCGCCCGACCTGGTAAGCGGCTACCGCGGTGACCCGCCCGGACACCTGCCCGGGCAGGAAGCGTCGTATTACGAGCGGCAGCTGGGTTGGCTCAACTCGACACTTAGGAGCCTCCAAGAAGACGCCAGCCGGGTGCCTGCCGCGCGTCAGGACGAGGAGCCGGCACCTGCCCCGACGGCCGAGGGAGGCGGGCGACAGCAGGAAGCGGAGCGCTTGGCGGCGCTCTATCGGGAGGGAGAGCAGCTACGAGCGAGCATTCTCTGGAGCACCGCGTCCATCCCAGGCGATCTCATGCGGGGAACGGCGGGCCAGAGGCAGGTGGAACGAGAGCGGTTAGCGCGTGACTGGGATGATCGCGTGTTAGGTGCTCTGCCGGCCGATGCTCGGAAGGAGTGGGGCGCCGCATCCACCCTCTCAGAGCCTCACCCGACACGCTCGCTGATTGAGCACACGAGCACCATCACAGGCGTGAGGGAGCACCTCGCGGCGAAGCTGGCTTGCCTCAAAGACATCGTCGGCCGACTCGACGCGATATAATAACGATATGGACAGTACGCCTAAGTCCGCGGCGGCGGTTGCCCGGGAGCTCGGTACGAGCGTTCCGCGCGTGGTCCGTGCGGTGGATCGGCTCGGGATGGATGCCCGGATGTCGAACGGGCGCATGCTGCTTAGCGATGAGCAGGTTGGCCGGCTGCGCACGGAGCTCGGCGTCAGCGCGCGTGTCCCCGGTCTGACCCCGATCCAGGTCTTTGTCTTGGCCGCGCTGCGTGACGCGCCGCTAGGGCTCGTCTCGATCCGCGCGGTGGCACGCAGAGCTGGTGTCTCACCGACCGCGAGTGCGCGGGCGCTGGATGCTCTGTTTAGCGTCGGATTGGTCAAGCGAGAGCCCACGGTGCTGGCTGCCGGCTCTGCGAGGCCAGCGGAGCTCCTGCATCTAAATCGCCGTGCGTCGCGGTGGAGGCAGATAGCCCCCTTACTGGCTTCCGTGAGACCGCCAGTTCGTCGCGTCGTCCCACGCGAGCAACGGGTACCGCCGGCCCTGCGCCATCTGTTCTGGAATACCGCTCAGGCGCAGCTGGACGTTCCCCACGGCGGTCCCTACATCGCGCGCCGGCTGCTGCGCACGATGGATGTCGAGGGGCTTGCTTGGGGCGCGAGGAACCTGAGAAGCGTCGACTGGCTTCAGGCACAGAAGGCGCGTGGTCTTGACGCTCCGGTGCGGGCGCTTGCCCGCAACCTCGCGGCCACAGCGGGGAACTGATGGGCCCTGAGGGCCGCCCAGTGCCGGGAGTCCCTGCCGAGCTTCGGGCGGCGCTCGCGCCCGGAACGGCAGAGGCCTGGGAGGCGCTTGCTCCGCATCTGCCAGCGGCCCTCTACCTCGGTGGCGGGACCGCGGTCGCCGTTCACCTGCGCCACCGCGAGAGTGCCGATCTCGACTTCTTCTACCACAACTCTTCGGTGGAGCTCGACGAGCTCACCGAGCGGCTCTCCCGCGTCGGACCGTTTGCGATTACCCGTCGCGCACCCGGGACACTCCGCGGCCTGTTCGATGGCACGAAGGTTGAGTTTCTGCACGCCGATGAGGTACGCCCGCAGCTGTTGCTGCGGGAGCCGATCGAGGTGGCCGGACTGCGCGTAGCGGCACTTGAGGACCTGATGGCGATGAAGCTGAAGGTGATCGGCGACCGCGGTGAGGCCCGCGACTACTTCGACGCTATGAGCATCGACCAGAACGGCGCGGTGACGCTCGAGGACGGCATCGCCCTGTTTCTCGAGCGCTACGAGCTGCCGCCAGCAAGCGACGCCCTACCACACCTGATCAGCGCGCTTGGCTACCTCGACGACGTCGAGCAAGACGACTCCTTGCCACTCGACAAACCTGCGCTCGCTCGCTGGTGGCAAGAGCGCCAGCCTCGCCTCGTGCGCGAGCTGAGCCGCCGCGGGTAGCGCTCCGAGCATCCGCAGACCCAGGTTCGTAGCATTGTGCAATTTGGGGTCCAATGTGAGCTCAAGTGAGGTCTACTCGGCCCGTCTCAACCCCCGTAAACACGGGCGCGAGCAACTGAAAACCACCAGAACCCTCATGCTGGGGACCGGGCGGTCGCAGGTTCAAATCCTGTCTCCCCGATATTTTTTGTCTGCGAGAGTAGGCGAAACAGCAGCGAACAGGTCAGCGGAGCGAAGAAGTAGGTTCTTTTTCCATGCCGACCCCGTTCAAGGCCCAAAACGGGTTTTGGAAATCCACCAGAACAAGAAGCACGGCGGGCGATGGCGATCACTCAACGCTGAGAACTCCACACTTCACGTCTTTCATCCCAGCTTCCCCGGTCCGCGTGCGACGATGGGAGCGTGTTGCCCGTGACATCGGACGCAGTGGACGAGATGGCGCTGAAGCGGCTGCGCTCGCTCACGGGTGAGGATGATTCGGCCTTTCGGGCAGGGCAGCTGGAGGCGATTCGCGATGTGGTCGTCGATCGTGCGCGGGTACTGTGCGTGCAGCGCACTGGCTGGGGAAAGTCGGCGGTGTACTTCGTCGCGACCGCATTGCTGCGAGAGGCCGGCGCAGGGCCGACGTTGATCGTCGGTCCGTTGCTCGCTCTCATGCGCAACCAGATCACCGCCGCACAGCGTCTGGGGTTGCGCGCGCACACGATCAACAGCACCAACCGCGAGGAGTGGGACGACGTTCGCGATCGGCTTGCGAGCGACACGATCGACCTGCTGCTGATCAGCCCCGAGCGTCTGAACAACCCGAGCTTCCGCGAGAGCATGCTGCCGCTCTTCGCTGCGTCGGTCGGGCTGCTTGTAATCGACGAGGCGCATTGCATCTCCGATTGGGGGCATGACTTTCGGCCGGACTACCGGAGAGTGAAGGACATGCTCGACGCGCTGGCGCCCGGAGTCGCTGTGCTGGGGACGACGGCTACCGCCAACGACCGTGTCGTCGGTGACGTGCTAGAGCAGCTGGCCGCCCTCGATGGTGAGCCAATGCGCTTTTACCGCGGCGCGCTCGCGCGCACGAGCTTGCGTCTGGAGGTACTCGAGCTGCCGCGACCTGCCGAGCGGCTGGCATGGTTGGTAAAGCATCTGCCGACGCTGTCGGGCTCCGGAATCGTCTACACGCTGACCAAGCGCGACGCGGAGCAAGTGGCCAGCTTTCTGACGGCCAACGGGATCTCCGCGCTGGCTTACAGCGGAGAGCAGGCGACCGATCAGCGAGTCGCCACTGAGGAGCGTCTGCTGCGTAATGAAGTCAAGGCGGTAGTGGCTACGAGCGCGCTCGGAATGGGCTACGACAAGGCCGATCTGGCGTTCGTGGTGCACTACCAGGCTCCGGGCTCGGTCGTCTCCTACTACCAACAAGTTGGCCGCGCGGGACGCGGCGTCGAGCACGCTGATGTAGTCCTGCTGCGCGGCGGGGAGGACCGCCGGATCCAGGACTTCTTCATCGAGCAGGCGTTTCCAGAGCGCCAGCGCGTAGCCACGGTTCTCGGCGAGTTGGAAGCTGCCGGTGAGCAGGGCCGCACGACGCGCGAGCTGATGGCGGTTGTCAACCTCGGCATGGGACGCATTGAGGCCATGCTGAAGATCCTCGACGTCGAGGGCGCGGTCCGACGCGACGGCACGCGCTGGCAGGCCATTCCAGACGCGGACTGGACCTACGACGAGGGGCGATACGGGCGAGTGACAGCCCTACGACGTGAAGAGCAGCAGGCGATGGCTGCGTTTGGAGCCGACCGCCGCTGCCTTATGCGAACGCTGCAGGAGGAGCTCGACGATCCAGATGCGCAGGACTGTGGGCGCTGCTCGGTGTGCACAGCGCCACGCTTCGCTAAGCCGCCGGACCCGGCACTGGTTGAGTTGGCCGAACGCCACCTTCGTTCAACGCCAGTGGATCTAGAGGTCAAGAAGATGGCACCCGACGCCACCGGCACGATGCGCAAGATTCCCGAGGAGGTCCGCACGGACCCCGGCTGGGCGCTCGCGCGCATCGGCGACGGCGGCTGGTGGCCGGCTGTCGAGCGCGGACTGCACGCTGGGGAATTCGATGACGAAGTTGTGGTCGGACTAGCGAACCTTCTACGCCGCGCCGACATACCCGTCGCGTGGATCACGACCGTCCCGTCGACACGCCTGGGCGACCGTATGGTCCAGCTGGCAGCTCGCGTCGCTGACGAGCTCGGAGTCGTGCACGCTGAGCTCGTAAAGCGCACTAAGGATCGCCCGCCGCAGCGCGACATGGCCAACTCTGCGCAGCAGGCCGCGAATGTTCGTCGCGCTTTCTCGATCATCGCTAAACCGCTGCCTGGTACCGGCGTGCTTCTCGACGACCGTTGCCATTCGGGGTGGACATTGGCGATGGTCGGCGGCCAACTCCGCCTCGCGGGCGCCCGGCGAGTCGTACCACTCGTACTCGGAACACTCACCGGCTGAATTCACCGCCGACTACGGTGAGGTGCAGATACCACTGTTCGCGTCTGTTCAGGCTGTGTGGCGGGCTTGCCAGAGCCGGTCGCCGCGTGCAGGTGCTGCTGTCGTCCGGTAGCGATTAGGGCGCGGGGATGAATAGTAGGATCGCGGCCGTGCCGTTCTCGCTCGGGAATCTCAAGGAGGATCTGGAGGATCTCGGGTCCAACTTCGACGGCTCCCCGGACCTGGAGTTTCGCGCCGCAGGCAAGGCGCTCGGCCTCGAGCGGTGCGGCCTTTGCTACCAGCGCATCCCGCCCGGCTACCGGTTCCCGTACGGCCACACGCACAAGGAGCAGGAGGAGGTGTTCGTGGTCGTGCGCGGGAGTGGGCGGATGAAGCTCGACGAGGAGATCGTCGAGGTCAAGGAGTGGGACGCCGTGCGCGTTCCGCCCGGCACGTGGCGAGGGTATGAGGCCGGGCCGGAGGGCCTCGAGATCCTCGTCTTCGGTGCGCCCAACCTCGGTGAGAACCCGCGCGAGGACGTGGAGGGTCAGCGCGACTGGTGGGCTGACTAGCGACCGGCTTCGCTGGCGGCGTAGCTCAGTCCCCGAGGCGATCGAGGAGGTAGAGCGCTGCTGCGCTCGACCTCGCCCGCGTCTTCCTTGCGGCCGCTCGAATCCGCGGTCCCGTGGCGGCAAATAGCGGGTATGCTCGCGATTCCATACGGGTCGGCCGGGACCACATCCACCGGCGCAGCGCACACGACGAAGGGGTAGGCATGGAACGGTCTCTGCGGGTCATCGGCATCTTGTTGATCGCAGCTTGTCTGGCGGGCGCGGGCGCGGGCGCGGCCTCGGCGGCGACGTTCTACGTGAACCAGAGGGGCGGCTTGGACACCAACCCCTGCAGCAAAGCCGCGCCCTGCGAAACGATCGAACACACAATCGTCAAGGCGAGGACCGTCAAAGGGCCGAACACGATCGAAGTGGAAAACGAAGGCGTCTACGAAGGCCAGAAGATCACGCTGAACGAAGCTTCGGACAAAGGGCTCACGATCAACGCCGAACCCGGCGTCGTGCTTGGCAGCAAAACGGGCACGATCGTGATCGTTGGCCCCGCTCCCGAATCGGTGAAGCTGACCGGATTCAAATTCGTCGACGTCAGCGGCGCGGGCGCGGCGATCGAAGCCGGGCGCGGGGGGCTCGTGCTCGAAAACATCGAACTGAGTGACCAGGCGGGATCCGGGGATGGCATCGAAGTGGTGCAGGGCGCGTCGCTGACCATGAAGAACTCGACGGTCGAAATGGAAGGGAGCAACCACTTCGCGGTGGCCGGCCTGGAAGGGTCGGAAGTCACGCTCGAAGGCGTCAAGATCCTGAACGGGCTGGCGTCAGCAGACGAATCAGGCGGCGTCGACGCGTCGGAATCGAAGCTGTCGATGACCAACTCGACGGTGGCGCTCGAAAGCGGCTCTGCGGGCGGCAAGTCCGCCATCAACGCAGAAAAATCCCCGTCTGTCTCGCTGCAGAACGACGTGGTCAAGCAGAGCGATCTGAACGCCATCGGGGTACGTGTCCTGGCCTCGCCCGTGACCGTGAACGGGCTGACCCTTGAAATGGCGAACTCGACGAGCAAACAGCTGGGGTTCGGTTTTCTGAACACGGCTGGCCCATCCACGATCTCCCAGATGAAGGTGAGCGGCAAGTGGGTCGGGATCGGCGCATTCGTGCAGGCGACTCAGCCGACGACGATCACGGACAGCAACATCGCCACGCCCCCGCTCAGCCTCGCGCCCGCGATGGCGTACTTCGGCGCCAAAGGAGGTTCCGGGCTCCTACTCCAGCGCAGTGTCGTCTCCTCGGCGAAGACGGCGGAAGCGTCACTTGCCGTCGAAGGGCTCGCCGAAGGGACGAACGCAACACTGGACTCCTCGGAGGTCCTCGGCGGGCTCGACGCGATCAAGTTGCAGCAGAAAGTCGCGGGCGCGAGCACGCTCACCATCTCGGCGTCGACGGTCGACGCGAACGTCCCGGGCACGGCGGAAGATGCGCCCGGTGTCAACGGCGTCTTCTCACAGGCCTCGACCGAACCGGGAGCGACGACGAAAGTCTCGATCCAGGGCTCGATCGTGCTCGAGAAACAGGCTTCGATCGTGGAAGCCGGCGATACGGGCAGCATCGCGTGCTCCTATTCGGCCGTACCGAGCCAGGTGCAGGCTGCCGGCTCTGGCAGCGGCGGCATTGCCTGCGCGAGCGGGACGAACGGGAACACCGAAGCGAACCCGCTGAGCAGTCTGTTCCCGGAACCGCTGAGCGGCTACCAGCTGAGCCCATCCTCCTCCGCGGTCGACAGTGTCCCGGCGAGCGCGGTCACGCTCCCCTTCGGCCTGACCCCCTCCACCACTGACCTCGCCGGTAACCCGCGTGTGGTGGACGGCAACGGCGACTGCATCGCGATCCAGGACAAGGGCGCGCTCGAGCTCCAAGGCCATTCGGCCCCCTGCCCGATGCCACCGCCGGTCAAAACCTCGACGAGCGCGCCGAAACCGCTCGCCGGTGTGATCACAGCGTTGACGATAAGCCCGAACGCGTTCTCGGCCGCACCGAAGGGCGCGACGATCTCGCGCGCCAAAAAGGCCAAGAAGAAATACGGCGCGAAGATCAGCTACCGCGACAGCCAGGCGGGCACGACGACGTTCACGGTGCTGATGCCGGTCACCGGTCGCACGCAGGGCAGGTCCTGCAGGAAACCCAGCAAGGCCAACAGGCACGGCAGGCGTTGCACGCTCTACAAGGCGCTCGGCACGTTCACGCACGCCGACGTCGCGGGCCTCAACAGCCTGCACTTCAGCGGGCGCCTCCGCGGCAAGAAGCTCGCCAAAGGCAGCTACCGCCTGCAGGCGGTGCCGAACGACGCCGCCGGCAACGGCGCCGCGGTGAGCGTGAAGTTCACGATCAAGAAATAGGAGCCGGGCGTCGCACGAGCGACACAGAGGGCCGGCCGGCAGGTCTCCCCCTGTGTCGCTCTATTTGTTGCGACGCGACTAGATAGAACTCAGGTGGGGTTACCACCACCAGACGAACCACCACACACCACTGCCACGATCGTCCCGGTGCCCGCATGGCCCGGGTTGGCCGCATATCCCAGTTCGGTCGCAACGAGGACGACCTTCGTCGTGTCGCCCGAGATCGTGGGACCGGACTTCACGATGTGACTGGAGACGATCACTTCAATGAGTTCCGGCAACGGTCCGAGCGGGGGGCCCGAGCTGTTGCCCGGATCGGTCGACCAGTTGGTCCCGCACGCGGGTGGGGTTTCCGGAGTGTTGGCGAAGCCCTTAAAGGCCGCCGGCGCCGGACCACCACTGAGCGAGTTCGCCTTTCCCCACTGCGCTCCCCAGAACGTGACCGAGGTCCCGATGCTCGCGTTGCCATCGCCGATCACAAAGCTGCCCGCTGAACCGCCGCCACCGCCCCCAACTGTCGCCGCCGTGGCGGAAGCGGCAAACGTCAACGCCACCAGCACCCCAAGCATCAGGGTGCACCTAACCATTCGCATAGCTTGCCTCGATGCAACAACCATTCCAGACCTCCCTGTTTGGTAACTGCTGTGCATGCTGCGTATCCGAACACACGATTTAATCAAACATTCGTCCAAAATTCGAATGATTCGCAATGGTCGGCGCAGCTTCGGGTTGGGCGCACGCGCTGATGGGTCAGACCGAAGGCGTGTGATGAATCTGAGCCGCCGGCGTAGTTAGGGGTGTGAGCGCACTCGTGTCCTTGACCGATCACTCTGAGTCGCAGGCCAGCTTGGCGACTGAGCGCGCCAAGCTCGACGACGAGGCCTTCGATCGGCTCTTCCGGGAGAGCGCCGCCGACGTGCACGGGTATGCGATCTCGCTGCTCGGCGACAGGACGGCGGCCGAGGACGTGACCGCGCTCGCGTTCGAGCGTCTCTACCGTTCGCGCTCGCGTCTGGACCACCGCCGCGGAACGCCCCGAGCGTGGCTGTTCGCGATCGCACGTAACGCGGCGCTAGACGAGCTGCGCCGGCGCCGGCGCCAGCCCCAGAGCGAGCTGCCGCAAGAGCTCTCCGGCGATCAGGACTCCGAAGCGGCGCTCGAGCAGATCGCGCGCCGTGCGGCGGTTCGCGACGCGCTCTCAGCGCTTCCGCCGCGCGAGCGAGAGGTGGTGCTGCTCAAGTTCCACGGCCAGCTCTCCAACAGCGAGCTCGCGAAGGCGCTCGACGTGAGCGAGTCAAATGCCGGTACCCGCCTGCACCGCGCGCTCACGCGCCTGCGCGAGGAGTGCGATGAGCTGAACCGAGAGGAGATCGCATGAAGGTCATCCCCTTCCCCGGCGCCAGCGGCACGGGCCCTGAGGAGAACTGGCTGGCAGAGCTCGAGGCGGCCCTGAGCGGAACCGGCCAGGGTCCGCGCGCGGATTCCTGGCTCCAGCTGCGCGATGACGTGCGAGCGCTCGCCCCCCCGATGGATCCCGAGTTCGAGCGCGAGCTGGGGCAGCGGATCGCCGAGCGGAGCGCCCGCTCTGTCCCCAAACGGCCGCACCGCCGGTTGGGTTGGCTGCGTCCAACTGCTCCCGCCTTCGCTGCCGTGCCGGTGGCGTTGGCGGTGATCGCGGCGGTGCTTATCGCGGCGCCCTGGCGGCCGGCGAATCATGCGGCCGGGCCCTCCACGAGATCGTCTTCCACTTCTGCGCGCGCGAATCAGCTTGGCCCGGCGTTCGGCCAGGCTGAAAACGCTCCGGTGGCGGGCGCGATCCACGCGGCAAAAAGCGCCGCGCCAGCACCCAGCGCTTCAGCATCTGCGGGGGCGGCCACGAATGCGCCTCTTGTTGTCAGTGGGGCGGCTGCGCCCGGGCGCGTCCAGCAACTTGGGGCCTCGATCAGCCTTTCGGCAACCCCCTCCGAAGTGCAGACGGTCGCTGACCGCGTGTCACGGCTCGCCGTGAGCGATGGCGGCTTCGTGCAGAGCTCGCACGTCAACGAGACGGAAAAGGCAGGCGAAGCCACCCTCACGCTGAGCCTGCCGAGCACAAAGCTGAACGCCGCTCTTGCCGCTCTGGGACAGATCGCACCAGTGCATGCCGAGAACCAGTCGCTGCAGGACATCACCAACACCTACAACGCCGCTCGGCAGCGGCTGAACGACGCAACCGCCGAACGTCAGGCGCTGCTACGAGCCCTCGCGAAGGCAACTGCCGAAGGCCAGATCGACAGCCTCCGCGAACGAATCTCACAGAACCGCGGCGCGATCGCCCGAGCCAAGTCGGCATTCCAAACGGTCTCACAGCAGGCGAGCACCGCCGAAGTCGAAGTGACCGTGCTCGGTGACAAGAGCCCGGGTAGCGAAGGGCTGACCCTCCACCGGGGCTTGCATGACGCTGGCCGGGTGCTGACGGTGACGCTGATCGTCCTGCTGATCGCGGCCGCAGTGCTCGTGCCGCTCACGCTGCTGATCGCCGCGCTCATCACCGCCCGGCGCATGTGGCGCTCCTACCGGCGCGAGCGAATACTCGACGCGCCCTGACACGCCATTAGCCCGATTCGCTCCGTTTTGGGCTTTCAAGATGGCCGGCATGGTCAAATCCCCTTGGACATTTACACACCGCTGAAGCGGGTCTGGAGGATATTGCTGGGACAGCGCTTTCAAACTGCACGGACCGGCTCCAGAAATGGGCGTTTGCTGCCGATGAGCCCAGATGGCATCCCCTCGGAAGCCCAGCTCGCGGGTCAATGGTTCCTCCGCAGGCCCTGTGCCAGCACCTGTTATCGCGTCGTCGCCCGCTGGGCCGGACGATGATCTCCGCCGTCTCGGTGAGGCGCTGAACGCGCGCACAAATGACGTGGTCGCGGGAATGGTCTCGCGCACAGGCCAGTCGAGCTGCGTCCTCGATGAGATCGTCGAGGAGAGCTTCGAACGGGTGGGTGCGGTCTCGACGGTCGCGGTGGCCAGGTGGATGGCGGGCGAGGGCGCCGATGTCGCCCGGGAGGTCGGTCAGGAGTCCTGGCAGATCTTTGGCCAACTGGCTGCGCAGCGCGCGGCGCCGCTGAATGAGGTCACCAAGCGCTGCCTGCGCTGGTGCGATTCGGCGGAAGATGTCGTGAGAGAGATCGCGGTGGCGCTGGCCCTCCCGCCGGAGGTGCTCGCGCAGGCGATGGCCATGCTGCAGCGAAGCCTCAAGGTGACGCTCGTGCGGATGTGCGAGTCCTTTGAGTCAGAGCGCCAGGGTGCGGATGAGCAGCTCGCGTTCCTCGCGACCCACGACCCGTTGACAGGGCTTCCCAACCGCACTTTGATCCTCGATCGCATCGTGCAGATGCTCGCGCGCTCCAGGCGCGATCACACGCCGGTCGCGGCGCTGTTCATCGACCTCGACAACTTCAAGTCCATCAACGACACCCTGGGACACGGCGCCGGTGATGAACTGCTGAAGGCGGTCGCCATGAGACTGAACGGCGTCGTACGAGACACCGACACGCTAGGGCGCCTGGGCGGCGATGAGTTCGTCGTGATCGCCGAGGACCTCTCGCTCGCCGCTGGCCCCGACCTGGTCGCCGAGCGTCTGCTCGCGGCGCTCAAGGAGCCCTTCAGGCTCGAGGGCGCCAAGGACACTCCTTTCACGGTGACGGCGAGCGTCGGCATCGCGGTTGGGGATCGCGTATCGCCCGCGGATCTGCTGCGCGACGCCGACATCGCGATGTACCGCGCCAAGTGGGACGGCAAGAACCGTTATGTCGTCTTTGCCTCAGGGATGCAGGACGCCGTCCAAGGCCGGATGAAGCTCGAGATGGACCTGCGCCAGGCGATCGAGCACGACGAGTTCCTGCTCGTATATCAGCCCACATTCGATTTGCGCGACATGAGCCCAACCGGAATGGAGGCCCTGATCCGCTGGAACAGCCCCACGCGGGGCGTCGTGCAGCCTGACGATTTCATCCCGCTGCTCGAGGAGACAGGCCTGATCGTGGAAATCGGAAGATGGGTCCTGGAGGAGGCCTGCACTCAGGGCGCCGCGTGGCGAGCTGCCGGGTATCCGATCGGCATGGCCGTCAACGTCTCTGGCAGGCAGCTCGATACCGATGACTTCATAACCGACGTCTCAGAGGCGCTGTCACACAGCGGCCTCGAGCCCTGCGCGCTGACGATCGAGATCACCGAGACGACGCTGATGCGCAACGTCGAGGAGACCGCCCGCCGGCTGCAAGCCGTCAAGGAGCTGGGCGTGCGGATCGCGATCGACGATTTCGGCACGGGCTACTCCTCGCTAGCTCACTTGCAGAAGTTCCCAGTCGACGCGCTGAAGATCGACCGCTCGTTCATCTCGGGGCTGACGAACAACCAAGAAGGCGAGACCCTGATCCACACCCTCGTGCAGCTCGGTAAGGACCTGTCGATCGAGACCCTGGCCGAGGGCATCGAGCAATCACAGGAGCTCGACCTGCTGAGAGACGAGGAGTGCGACTCGGGGCAGGGCTTCCTGTTCGCGCGTCCGCTGGACGTCGCCGCCACCGAGGCATTCCTGCAGAACTGGGCGGCCAACGCCACCACCTGATCTCGTTTCAGGCTCGCCGGGTCAAGCGGGATTTGAACATGCCGACCGTCTTGAAAGCCCAAAATGGGGTGTTAAGGTCGGTGCGTGAGCGCTGCGGTTGACTATGAGCGCCACGGGCGAACGTATGCCCGGCACCGGCGCCCGGACCCCCGGATAGCGGCGCGGATTCACGCGGCGCTCGGCGATGCCCGCACGGTGCTCAACGTCGGCGCGGGCGCCGGGTCCTATGAGCCAGAGGACCGCTGGGTGCTCGCCGTCGAGCCGAGCGCGACGATGCGAGCCCAGCGCCCCGCTGGCGCGGCGCCGGCGATCGCCGCTCGCGCCCAGGAGCTCCCCTTCGACGATGGCACCTTCGACGCGGCGATGGCCTGCGTAACGATCCATCACTGGGAACCCCCGGAGGCGGGCCTGGCCGAGTTGCGCAGGGTGGCGCGCGGGCCGGTGGTGGTGTTCACGTTCGAGCTCGACGCCCTGCCCGCCTGGCAGCTCGAGTATCTGCGCGAGGGCGTCGCCAAGGAGCAACCGCGGTTTCCCGCCATGGACGACATCGCCGCGGCGCTGGGCGGGCGCACGCGCGTGGAGCGGATCCCCACACCCGGCGACTGCACGGACGGGTTCTTCGAGGCGTTCTGGCGCCGGCCTGAGGGTCTCCTGGACCCGGCCGTGCGCAGCGCCCAGTCGGTTTGGGCCCTGCTCGAGCCGGACGTGGAGCAGCGCATCGTGGACCGCCTGGCCGGTGCGCTCGAGTCTGGCGCCTGGGACGCAGAGCACGGCCATTTGCGTGAGCGCGACAGCTTCGACGGGGCTCTGCGCCTCGTAATCTCAGAAGCGCCCTGACACCGGTCGCTCGCGCTCAGCGATGACGCGCGAGGCCCAGGCACGCTCTCGCGCTTTCAATGGCCGGCCGAGGAGCACGCGGTGGGCCGCCACCCAGTCATAAACACGTGACGTTGCCCGTTCAGATCGCGACGCAAGGCGGGCGAGGGGCGATCCGAAGGGCAAGGCAGCGAAGATGACAGGGATGCCCGCGCCACCCGAATAGCGTGTGCCCTCAGCGCCGATGAGATGCCACGAGGCCAGGCGATCCTGATCGGCCATGCCGGCGAGGAGCTCCTCTCCCCGTGCGCTCTGGATCGATACGGGGTCAAGGCGGTGAGCCCGGTCCCAGCTCAGCAGCACCGCGAGCATGACCTTGCAGAACCCGCAGTCGCCGTCGTACAGGACGATCAAGCTCCCCTCTGGGTTCTCGCGCATAGGCACATGATGCAGCCTGTGATGACCGGTGAGTTTCGTCCCGCCAGGCGGTCCTAGCTCGCAAGGTGATGAATAGGATGACCAGCTATGGCCGATAGATCGGGTGCGCTCGCCGTAAACGTCAGCGGGCTGGAGAAGTCCTACGGCTCGGTGCGCGCGCTCTGCGGCGTCGACCTCGAGGTCGCTCACGGGACTGTGCTGGGCCTGCTCGGGCCTAACGGGGCTGGCAAGACGACGATCATCCGGATATTGACCACCCTCCTGAAGCCGGACGCGGGAAGCGCGCAGGTGGACGGCCTCGACGTCGTTGCCGATGCGGCGAAGCTGCGTCAGCGCATCGGGCTCGCGGGGCAGTATGCGGCTGTTGACGAAAATCTCACCGGGCTCGAGAACCTGACGATGGTGGGCCGGCTGTACGGCCAGCCGCGCGCGGCGGCCAAGCGCCGGGGCGGCGAGCTGCTCGAGCGATTCGAACTCACCGAGGCGGCAAACCGGCCCACGAAGACGTATTCCGGGGGCATGCGCCGAAGACTCGACCTGGCCGCGGCGCTTGTCGCCAAGCCGCCCGTGCTGTTCCTGGACGAGCCGACGACCGGCCTGGACCCGCGCAGCCGGCTGCAGTTGTGGGAGACGATCGAGGGACTCGTCGCCGAGGGCACGACGGTGATGCTGACGACGCAATACCTCGACGAGGCGGACCGGCTGGCGAGCGAGATCGCGGTCATCGATCACGGGCGCGTGATCGCGGGGGGAACGCCGGATGAGCTCAAGGACCGCGCCGGCGGCGAGCGCCTGGAGATACGCCTCGACGACGCGGCACGCGCCGATGTGGCCGTGAGGGCGCTTATACCGATGGCCGACGAGCCGCCGGACTTCGAAGGGGACCTCGTGACCGTGGGAGTCCACCGCCGTGGCGGCGCGATCGTCGAGGCCGTGCGGCGCCTGGACGGGGCCGGCATCGGCGTGGAGGACATCGCCCTGCGCCGCCCGACGCTCGACGACGTGTTCCTCAAGCTGACCGGCCACGCCGCGGAATCCGGCGAGCCCGATCTCGAGGACGCCGCGTGAGACGGCTCGTCACCGACACGCTCGTGATCGCCGAGCGCAACCTGATCCGCCTGCCTCGCGCTCCGGAGCTGCTGATCGCATTCACGGTCCAGCCGATCATGTTCGTGCTGCTGTTTCGCTATGTCTTCGGCGGCGCGATCAAGACGCCGGGCTACAGCTACGCCGACTTCCTGATTCCCGGCATCATCGTCCAGAACATCGCCTTCGGCGGGTTCGTGACCGCACTCGGCCTCAACGAGGATCTGCACAAGGGGCTGATCGACCGCTTCCGCTCCTTGCCGATGGCGCGCCCGGCCGTGCTCGCGGGGCGCACGCTCGCCGACGTCGTCACGAACGCGCTCTCGGCCACGATCCTGATCGTCACCGGCCTCTTGATCGGCTTCTCCTTTCACACGAGCTTCTTGGAAGCGATCGCCGGCTTTGGGCTGCTGCTCCTCTTTGGCTATGCGTTCTCCTGGGTCTTCGCGTTCGTGGGAATGCTCACCTCGACGCCGGAGGCTGCGAACTCTGTCGCTTTCATCGCCGTGTTCCCGCTGACCTTCATCTCCTCGGCGTTCGTGCCGGTGCAGTCGATGCCGGAAGTGCTGCGCGGGTTCGCCGAAGTGAACCCCTTCACGGTCATGGTCGACGCGATGCGCTCGCTTTGGCTCGGGGCTCCGGCCGGCAACAACGTCTGGGGCGCGATCGCCTGGTCGCTGGCCATCTTCGCCGTGTTCGCACCGCTGGCCGTGGCGCGTTACCGTCGCGCGGTTGGCCAGTGACATCCTGCCGGGTTTGGGCTGTCTTCCCGGCGCTCTAGAGACCGCGTGTGCCCGCGAGGCTAAGCCGTTCCAAGCCGTGTGTATCTTCGGGCCGGTTGGCAATCGGGTGCCCGGCGCAACCTTCCAAGCGACCGGGGCCCGGCGAGAAGGAATGGCTCTGATGCACACAGAATCGAAGCAGACACGGGCCGTGAGCGGCCCGCGGCTCGAACGGGCAATTGTCCTGGCATTGCTGCGCGACGATCACGAGCAGAGATGGTCCAGCGCGGAGCTGGCGATCGAGATGGACGCGCAGGCGCCCGCCCTGGCACAGGCGCTGCGAGCGCTCGCGGAAGAGGGCGTGC
The DNA here is from genome assembly GCA_035940195.1 of Solirubrobacteraceae bacterium. Taxonomy (GTDB): domain Bacteria; phylum Actinomycetota; class Thermoleophilia; order Solirubrobacterales; family Solirubrobacteraceae; genus Palsa-744. The sequence continues at coordinate 3,045 of DASZFC010000073.1, read as the reverse complement.
TGGTCATCTCCGGAGAGGCAGCGTCGGCTTCGAGTGCGGCGCGGCGACTGGACGAGCTTGGGCTGATCAGCGTGTAAGGGCCCGCGCGGGCCCTGAGCACCGCGCGGGACGGCGCAGAGCCGTGGCAGATAGGGTGCCGGGGATGAGCAACAATCGCGTGCTGCTCCTCTCCTGGGAGTACCCGCCCGTGATCGAGGGTGGCCTGGCGCGGCATGTCTGCAAGCTCGCCGAGGCGCTCGTCCGGCAGGGGATCGCGGTCGATGTGCTCACCCGTGGGGCGGCCGGAGAGGCGGAGGGCGCCGCGAGGGCCGAGCCGGTCGGGGGTGTCAACATTCACCGTGTCCGCGAGCCCGGCTGGCCGCGCGACCTGGACCGCTTCGTGGCCTGGGTCGACCAGATGAACGAGGACATGCTGGCGGCGGGCGAGGCGCTCGCCCAGGAGCACAGCTACGACCTGGTACATGGCCACGACTGGCTCGTCGCGAAGGCCTCCGGGGCGCTGGCAGACCGGGTGGGGGTGCCCTACATCACGACCATCCACGCCACCGAGCACGGGCGTCACCAGGGCTGGGTGGCCGACGAGCCGCAGTCGCACATTCACTCCGTCGAGCGCTGGATGGCGCGCCGGGCGGACTCCGTGATCGTCTGCTCCTACTACATGCGAGGGCATGTCGCCGACATCTTCGACATCGACGAGCGGCGGATCGCGGTGATCCCAAATGGGATCGACCCGGGCGAATTGCGACCGGTGGGCGACCTGCGGAGGCTGCGGGGAGAGTTCGCCGCACCCGAGCAGAAGCTCGTGCTGCTGGTCGGGCGCCTGGTCTACGAGAAGGGCTTTCAGCTGGCGCTCGACGCGCTGCCGGGCGTGATCGAGCGGGTGGGCGACGTGCGCTTCCTGGTGGCGGGCAGCGGCACGCACGAGGCCGAGCTGAAGGCTCAGGCGGAGCGGCTGGGGCTGTCAGAGCACGGAACCTTCCTCGGATGGATCGGGGATGACGCGCTGCACTCGCTCTACCGCATCGCCGATTTGTGCGTGGTCCCTTCGATCTATGAGCCCTTCGGGCTGGTGGCGCTCGAGGCGATGGCCTCCGGCTGCCCCTGCATCGTCGCCGACACGGGGGGGTTGCGGGAGGTCGTGCCGGAGGGCGAGCGGGTGGGGTTGCGCTTCAACGGCGGCGACGCGGAGCACCTGGGCGTGATGATCGAGCGGCTGCTCGTCGACGGCGAATTGCGCGACCGGCTGGTGGCCGAGGCATCCGAGCACGTGCTGAGCTTCGACTGGGAGGACATCGCGCGGCGCACGCGCACGATCTATGGCGAGCTGGAACCACGCCGGCGCCCGAGGGAGGATGCGGTGAAGCGCGCATGACAGGACCGCTGAACGGGCTGATGCAGGACGACTTCCCGCTCACGCTTGCACACGCGCGGCGGCGGATGCGCGACTGCCATCCATCCGCGCAGGTGGCCACCCTTACTGATGAGGGCGCCGTTACGCGCGCCAGCTTCGCAGAGGTGTCCGAGCGCGTCGATCGTCTGGCCCGCGCGCTGACTACGCGCCTGGGGATCGAGCCCGGCGATCGCGTCGGCACGTTCGCGTGGAACAACCAGCGCCACTTCGAGCTCTACATGGCCGTCCCCTGTGTGGGTGCCGTGCTGCACACGCTGAACATCCGCCTGTTTGCCGAGCAGATCACCTACATCGTCAACCACGCCGAGGATCAGGTCATCTTCGTCGACGACTCGCTCGTTCCGCTGCTGGAACCGCTGGTCCCGTCGTTTGAGGGGGTGCGCCATTTCATATTGATGGGAGATGGCCCCGCCGGCCAGCTCCCGAACGTGCTGCGCTACGAGGAGCTGCTGGCCGAAGCGGATTCGGAGAGCGGGGTGGGATCCGAATCATTCGACTACCCCGAGCTCGACGAGCGCCAGGCCGCCTCGCTGTGCTACACCAGCGGCACCACCGGCAACCCCAAGGGCGTGCTCTACTCGCACCGCTCGATCTGCCTGCACGCCACGGCGTCGCTGATGGCAGACAACCTCGGCCTCTCCCGCCGCGAGCGCGTGCTGGTGGTGGTCCCGATGTTCCACGTCAACGCCTGGGGCCTGCCCTACGCGGCGGCGCTGTGCGGGGCGGACCTGGTGATGCCCGACCGCTTTATGCAGGCCGAGCCCCTGGCGCGGGCGATCGAGTCCGAGCGACCCACGGTGATGGGCTGCGTGCCGACGATCTTCGCCGGCATGCTGCGCTACGCGGACACGCACGAGGTCGATCTGTCCTCGCTGAGCAACGCCGTCTGCGGGGGCTCGGCCGTGCCGCGGGCGCTGATGAAGGACTTCCAGGAGCGCCATGGCGTCTGCATCCACCAGGGGTGGGGGATGACCGAGACCAGTCCCGTCGTCACCTTCTCCGACCCGCCGGAGGACCGCGGCCACGACGAGCGCTACTGGGACGAGCGCGCGCTGCAGGGCAAGCCCCTGCCCTGGACCGAGCTGCGCCTGGTCGATGACGACGGCCACGAGGTCCCCTGGGACGGACAGTCCACCGGCGAGATCCAGGTGCGCGGCCCGTGGGTCGCCAGGCGCTACTACAACGACCCCTCCGGCGATGAGAAGTTCGAGGACGGCTGGCTGCGCACCGGGGACATCGCGGCGATCGACGAGCAGGCGTTCGTGCGGATCACCGACCGCTCCAAGGACGTGATCAAGTCCGGCGGCGAGTGGATCTCCTCGGTTGAGCTCGAGAACGAGCTGATGGCCCATCCGGATGTGATCGAGGCCGCGGTCATCGCCAAGCCCGACGAGCGCTGGTCTGAGCGTCCGCTGTGCTGCGTTGTGCTGCGCGAGGGCGCCGCCGCCGGGGCGGATGAGCTGGTCGAGCACCTGCGCCCGCGCGTGGCCAAGTGGTGGCTGCCCGACGAGTTCGCGTTCATCGCCGAGGTCCCCAAAACGAGCGTCGGCAAGTTCGACAAGAAGGTGCTGCGCGCCCAGCTGCAGGAAGGAACGCTCGAGGGACGTGCGCGGATCCCGCCGGGGGGTGGTCGG